>NZ_JBBOUU010000001.1:2926000-3595000 GCF_038006205.1 Solibacillus sp. FSL R7-0668
GTTCTGGATCGACATGCATCGCTGAATCCTTTACCACTTCACCGTCTACTGTTACTGCTTTTTGTTTTAATAATACTTTTACTTCCTTACGTGAGCCGTAGCCCATGTTCGCTAATAGCTTATCTAAACGCATATAATTCCTCCATATTTTAGAAAAGGCTAAAGCGCCCGTTTAGCCTAGACATTTGAAAAAGGACGCCTATTAGACGCCCAGCTTGTTTATTTAACGATACGTAATTTTCGCAGTACTTTTGTTAATCTTTCACCTAATAATAATTGTGCTAAGCCAAGCTTATATGAAATTGTCCCGTAAACAGCCATACCGATTCCCGCACAAATGACGGCATACAATAATGCCATTAATTTAGAATCGACTGGGGCAATTGCTGTTAATATCATATGTGTGATTGCTACTACCAACGTCATTAAAGCGGTCAATAAAAGAATCAACATAATTCGGCGACGCGCTACCTTCATTTGGTAATTGGTTACCCGATTAATAACAAACACATTAATACCGATTGTTGTAAGATACCCAATAGCCGTTGCTAAAATCGCACCATCCACCGACATTAATTTAATAAGCGGGGTATTTAAAATCGTTTTCACGAACAAGCCCATTAATAAGCTAAAGATTACCCATTTTTGATAATCGACACCTTGTAGAATCGCTGCTGTGACTGAAAATAGACCAAATAAAATGGCAAGTGGTGCATAGTGACTTAATACCTGTGTGCCCATTTCGCTATATTCAAAGAAGAAGTGGTATAAATCCTCGGCTAAAATCGCGATACCAATAGCTGCTGGCACTGTAATAAATAATAGCACTTGATAGGTTTTGTCAATTGCTCCGTGGACTAGGCGTAAATTTCCTTCCGTGAAAAATTTCGTCACCGTTGGAATAATCGCCATCGAGAAGCCTGTCGCTAATACAACAGGAATCATCACAATTTTTTGTGTTAATAAATTCAGCATCGTAAAGTATGTATCCGTTATATCCGCTGACACACCTCCTGCAATCATTGCACGGTTGAATGTGAGCAGATCCACTAATTGGAATAAGGAGCTCCCAAGCCCGACGAAGACTACTGGAATGGAGTATTTGAATATTTCCTTATACATTTCCGAGTAAGGCAACTGATGTTGTTTTGGTGCAACGACTTGAATAGCTTTAATTTCTGGACGAAGCTTTTTCCAAAAATAAAACAGTGTCAGCAGTCCACCAAGAGCGCCAATAAATGCAGCAAATACGGCGACATTGATTGCGGTAATCTTGTCTCCATTAAAGACCTTTACTACTAAGAACGCACCGACAAGTAAAAAGACAATACGCACAATTTGCTCCACAAGCTGCGACACCGATGTCGGCAAATAATGACCATAACCTTGTAAATAACCACGTACTAAGCTCATAAAAGGCACAACAATCAAGGCATAGCTTACCCATTGAATAACATTTGCAATTTGCTCCACGCTAAACGTCTGCTCGCTATCCACAATGACAATGTTGGCTATCGGTGTTGCTAATAAATTCATAATAATAAACGCCACAAGCCCTGTAAGCGTCATGAAAAGTGCACCCGTTTTTACTAAGCGACGTCCTGCATCATAATCACCGAGTGCATTGTATTTCGATACGAATTTCGATACTGCAATGGGTAGCCCAGCAATCGCGATACTTAGCATAATATTGTATGGAATATAAGCATAGTTATATAAGCCAATATTTTCTTCACCGACAATCGCATAAAACGGGAATATATAAACTAACCCTAAAAGCTTCGATAAAAACAACCCGATTGTTAAAATCGCTGTTCCCTTCATTAAAGAAGACATGAAAAAACCTACCGATCCTTATAGAAATTCAAAGTGAAGCGAATGGCATCACTCTTACATTTGACAGTTTTAATAATGACGACTTCCCTTTACTAGAAGTTTCATTGTATTTCCCTATAACAGTTTACATGTGAAAGACCATTTACTCAAATAGTTTCTGCATTTCATGTATAATAGGTCATAGAAAACTTTAGCCAGAGCAGAAAATTTTTTGTAAAGAAAGTGAGAAATAACTATGTTTGATTGTATCGTTATCGGAGGCGGGCCTTCGGGTTTAATGGCCGCTATTGCCGCAGCTGAGCAAAATAAAAAAGTATTATTATTAGAAAAGGGTTCCAAGCTTGGGAAAAAACTTGCCATTTCTGGAGGTGGACGCTGTAATGTAACGAATCGTCTATCTGTCGAAGAAATTATTAAGCATATTCCAGGCAACGGACGCTTTATGTATAGCCCATTTACTGTCTATAACAACGAGGACATCATTCGCTTTTTTGAGGGACTTGGGGTGCCTTTAAAAGAGGAGGATCACGGTCGTATGTTCCCCGTCTCGAATCGCGCACAAGATGTGGTCGATGCTTTAGTCAATGAATTGAAGCGTTTAAAAGTAGAGGTTCGTTTGCACACCGCTGTCAACAAATTAATGACGGACGAGGAAAAAATTTTCGGTGTACGTTTAGAAAATGGTGAAGAAATCCGAGCAAATGCAGTTGTCGTCGCAGTTGGTGGCAAAGCAGTTCCACAAACGGGGTCAACCGGAGATGGCTATCCATGGGCTGAACGTGCAGGTCATACTGTGACAACTCTTTTCCCAACAGAAGTACCCGTTACATCCAAGGAGCCCTTTATTCAATCACGCGAGCTACAAGGCTTGGCATTACGTGATGTCGCAGTCTCTGTGTTAAATAAAAAGGGCAAAGTGCTCGTTACACATCAAATGGATATGCTATTTACGCATTTTGGTTTGAGCGGTCCTGCTATTTTACGCTGCAGTCAGTTTATTGTGAAAGAGCAGCTGAAATCAGGAAGTGCGCCTGTACAAGTGCGAATTCAATCCTTACCGAATTACAATGAAGAAACATGCTTCCAACTATTAAATAAAACAATAAAAGAAGAGCCCAAAAAAGCAGTGAAAAATTTATGGAAGTCACTTGTTCCAGAACGCTGGCTCTTATTTTTACTGGATCGTGCTGGCATTGACGCAGCACTTACCGGTATCGAATTATCCCAAGAAAAAATTCGCAATTTTGCCCGTGCATTAATTAGCTTTACAATGGATGTGCATGGTACGCAATCTATTGAGAAGGCATTTGTTACTGGTGGCGGCGTATCTGTTAAAGAAATCGAACCGAAAACAATGGCTTCCAAGAAAAAGCTTGGTCTTTACTTCTGTGGAGAAATTTTAGACATCCATGGCTATACAGGCGGCTATAATATTACATCCGCACTTGTTACTGGACGTATTGCAGGCATGAGTGCAGGTTCTTTCAATTTTTAGGGAATTGCACCTAGCGATTACCAGCAATCCCTAGTATCATAAATGGTATGTAAAATCAGGAGGCTACAGCACGATGCTTAATTCTGACGCAAAACAATCAACGCTTTATTTAGCGGTAGATGATATGATGCAAATTCATTTATCTGTCAAAAAAATACGAGACTTAAATAACGATGAGTTTTCATTCGCGGTTCGCACATTTTGCTATGCCGAACAAGATGAGGAATTTGCCCAAAATGTACTTTTCAAACTGATTATCGGCATAAACAAACAAGGGCAAGGCATGACAATCGCTGTAGATTTAGTCAATATCCCTACTGTTTTTCCTTTGCAATTAAAAAATATTATCGAACATATTCAAAAAAGTCCTGCCCTATTGGAAAGTCTGTATAATCAACTTTCCTATTTACAGGCATCTGATGAAGAAGAAAAAAGAATTCAGGCACAGCACGCAAAGGCCTTTTTATTAGATAATCTTACAAAGGGTATTACAAGCTTTACGACCAATAGGCAGGCAACCGAGATGGCTTGGCTTACGAATCAAAACCAGCAGATTTCAAATATTAGTCCCTTTTTACTCGACGAAAAAGGCGGGCATATTCAATTTACTGTTCAAATTGGGTTCAAGCACCCTTATCTTATGCAATGCTATGAAGTAGATTGCATGATGCATATGTTTAATGAGGGCGAGAAGCTAGGGTACTATTTTGAGCTTTATTTAGATCAAGAAAATTTCCATCACCAGCTAATGTACGAAAAATTACCGGATCAGTTTATGGACAATAAAGCCTTTTTACAGCAAATTTTAACGCAAATGAAAAAACGTAACGAAGAACAATACGATGACTATTTGCATGATTTAATCGAAAAATTTACCTCGAGTATTTAAAAAAAATCGGCTCTCCAAACACGAGAGTCGACTTTTGTTTATACAAATAAATAAATTGCTAAAAACATTGCTACACTGCCACCCATTACAAATAAATGCCAAATCGCATGATTGTAAGGGATGTTTTTATTTTTATAAAAATACGTGCCGATTGTATAGCTTAGACCTCCAGCAAGTAAGGTAAGGATACCTGCAACACCTATATGTGCGAACAACGGTTTGAACACAAAAATGATAATCCAGCCCATACCAATATAAACAAGTAAGGATGCCTTCATAAAACGATGTACGAAAAATTGTTTTAGTGCGATACCAATTACGGCTAATATCCATTGAATCGCAAAAATTATCCAGCCTAATGTGCCACCAATTGCAATGAGTACTACCGGTGTATAGGTCCCTGCAATTAGTAAAAAAATCGAGCTATGATCCAGTTTTTTGAGGAAAGTTTTGTGCGTTGGCCATACGTGATACATTGTTGAAGCTAAATACAAGCAAAACATTGAGATTCCAAAAATTATATAACTGACAAGCTCTACTGTTGATCCATTTGCCTGCGCTTTTGCGACGAGCGCAATGGTAGCTGGGATTGTTAACAGCGCAGCAATGCCATGCGTCAAGCCATTCCAAAATTCTTCCTTGGCACTGTAGCCACTTTGTTCCACTATGATTTGTGTCATCAAAACCACCTCTTTCTTACCTTTAGTATAAGAGAAACCTGTCCGCTCACACATAGGAAAATGTCATCGCTTCCATATGATATTTATCACAAAAAAAGGGAGTATCCTAGAAACTCTTCTCGGACACTCCCTTTCGATATTATGCTTGAATATGTCGTGCAATTTTTTCTGTTAAACGTGTTGTTACTTTAGGCAACAACACTTTAATTGCTGGTGTTAATACAGCACCCGCTAATCCGCCTGCATTCACATCTACCGTAGCTGTCATATATGTACCACCATCACGTGATTCGGCCTTAAATTCGCCACCACCCGTGAAGTTATCTGATAATCCTTTAATTTCAAATTTAATGCTTGATGGCTCGTTCATTTCAACGACTTTAATTTCTAATTCCACTTTTTTTGATAGGCCCTTGAAGTTCCCCTCAAATGTCCAATGTGATGTTTGCTCATCGATCTGTTTATGCGCCTTATACGCTGGAACTAATGTTGCCCATTTTTCGATTTTACTTACGAACGCCCAGACTTTATCTTGAGCTACTGGAATTTGTACTGAATGTGATGCTTGTGCCATTTTACTACACTTCTTTCTAATGAAATCGTTAAATGAAAATCATTTACTACTCTAGTATACATAAAATCGTGAATGACAAAAGTATCAATTTTCATGCAAATGTGAAGTCATTTCAACGAATTGTCTCCTAAATAAAGCATGCACATTCCATGATTATAAATTACAGGTTTCTACGTTACAGACAGTATTAATCTAGTAAATATCCCTTTAATTATTTATCTTTTTCACAAAATTGTAATATTTCCCATCGTTATTAGATAGTTTAGCCTATACAATATTCAAGTATTTTGATTTTATTATTATAACGAATGATAAATTTTATACTTAAAGTAACCATTCTAAAACGAACAATCAGTACTTTTTTATTAATTTTATAAACATCTATTAATAAAATATATCCATTTTTAAATAAAATTAACTTATAATAGAAAATAAATCGATTGTATCTAACAGTAGGAGTGTGAACTATGCCAAAAATCGAACAACTATTACTTCAAGATATCGTACCAGGAGATGTTCTTGCTGACGATGTCTATGTTAACAGTCAGCTAATCATGACAAAGGGTAGTCCCATCACAGAAAAAGCGATTGATTTACTAAAAAGAAAGCGCGTACATTTCGTTTCGATTTACTATACCGAACAAGTAATGGCGCCAACCGATTTAAGTCTCCCTGAAATCGAACCAAATTCCCCTCAGCCAACGGAAAGCTTAACCTTTAACTTTGCAACGAGCTCAGAAGAACTGGATGAATCCTTTGATTATTATGAGATATTAGCGGAACTTGATATTGAAATTCGTTATGGTGATATTTTAAAAGATGAGAAAAACATTGATTACTTGCATAAATTATTAACGTCCATTTTATCAAACAATGCCTATAAAAATTATTTAATGCAACTAAAAAAATGGGATTATCATTCTTATCTTCATTCGATCGATGCCTATATTATCGGTACGCTATTTGCGCGCCATTTAAATTTAAATAATATTGAACGTTTAGCGATTGGCTATTTACTACATGATATTGGAAAACTAAAAACTCCACGCGCCATTCTAGCAAAGCCTGGGCGCTTAACAGCACAAGAATTTGAAGAAATGAAGCTGCATACGCTCCATGGTGAGGCCATTTTCAACCAAATCGGCTTAAGTGATTTAGCCTACATTGCAAAATCCCATCACGAGCGCCGTAATGGAGAAGGCTATCCGGAAAGTGTGCCGACCGTTTATACTACCGAGCTTGAATTACTGCAAATAATTGATGTTTATTCTGCTACAACGATGAAACGAACATATCGTGATGCAATGCGTGCAGCCGATGCCTTTAGCTTACTTTACCGCGACGAGGAAAAATTTAACGATAGCCTATTAACCTTATTTGTTGATTTTATTGGTATTTATCCTGAAAATTCAATCGTGCTCTTATCAGATGGTTTCCATGGAATTGTTGAGAAATCAAACGCACAATTTCCTACATCACCGCGCGTAAAATGTATGGAAACAAATATTTCTTTCCATATTTCGATTAACAACGATATATCCATTATGAAAATGATTTCGCATCAATCGGAAGACAAGACTGCGCTTTTAAACACATTTTACAACGAGCTTGCTAGTGCCAATGTAGAAAGCGCCAAAAAAACCTATTTAAAAATTGTCGATAATTTTAAGGTCATTGAATATTTCACGAAAATATTCATCCCCGTCTATCAAATTCTAAATTTGCTGCATATGCAAAAGGCCATTTCCGACAAAAAGCATGCGGAGGTGATTGATTATATGAAGGAGCTCATGCAGCAAAAAATAAAGGAACAGCTTGAAAATAACTTATATAAGGAAGATGTTCTAATTTTAGTGGATGATCAATTTAAAAAGGATTACTTCTTCACGGTATTTTTAGGTCTTATTCATAATGACCGCGTAATGCCACATATAATGCCACTGAATGCTAGCCTTGACATGATTTTAAATAAGTTAGACACGGCGGATTTTACAACAACCTGTGTCATTAGCAGCACGAATACCGATATCTTATTACTGTCCTATTTACCCAATATGTATGAAGTACCGAAAAATAAAATTGAAAACTATTTAATCGGTCTGATTGGTGATAATAAGAATGTATTCAACTTCCACTATTTACTCGAAGATTTAGCTGTGGAACAACCTAATGTATTTTTCTAACTCCAAAAAAGGTCATGCTACTAGAGGCGTGACCTTTACCTATGCTAAAAAGCACCTTTTATTTCACTTCAAATTTGTAGCCAAAGCCTCTTACTGTTTGAATATATTTCGGCTTCGTAGGATTGGTTTCGATTTTTTTACGCAGCATACTAATATGTACAGTAACAGCCTTCAAATCCACAATCTCTTCATAGCCCCATACCTCATCAATAATTTGCTCGACGCTTAATACTTGATTGCTATTTTCGACAAGATAAAATAAAATTTGCCTTTCCTTCGTAAATAGATGCACCTGTTCCCCGTTGATGTAAATATTCTTTTCTTCAAAATCAATGAGCAGATTATCCAATTTTAGCTGTTGCTTTTTCGCACTTACACTCTTTTTTCGATTGATATGTGCTTTAATTCTTGCAATCACTTCTTTTGCGATAAATGGTTTCGTGATATAGTCATCTGCCCCTACATCAAAGCCTGTCAATCGATCATCTACCGTATCATTCGCTGACACAAAAAACATTAGTACTTCTGATTGCTGACGGATATATTTTGCTAATTCCATTCCTGAGCCATCTGGTAAATTAATATCAATCAGCATTAAATCAATCGAATGTGCTTCAAATTGCTGTTTCCCCTCAGAAATAGTTCTTGCTTTGACAATATTGTAGCCTGCATTTTGTACATAGAGTGAGAGCACTTCTAATATATCTTCATCATCTTCAATAATTAAAATTGTCGCATCCTCCATATGATTCCTCCACTTGAATAATTTTGTATCTATACTAGAAAATAGTATCATATTTTACAAATGTTTCACATTAGAAACATTTGTTTTCTCGAAAAATAAGAAAGACTGCTCAGATACAATGATCTGAACAGCCCTTATGAAAAATATTCCTTATTTTACAACAATGTTTACTAATTTCCCTGGAATGACGATGACTTTTACAACGTCTTTACCAGCGATGAATTCTTGTACTTTGCTATCTTCAAGTGCTACTTTTTCTAATTGCTCTTTCGAAACGTCTTTCGCTACTTTGACTTTGGCACGAACTTTACCTAATACTTGCACGACAACTTCAATTTCATCATCTACAAGCTTAGATTCGTCGTATGTTGGCCACTGTTCATACGTAATTGTACCTTCATGACCTAAAATCGCCCAAAGCTCTTCTGCTATATGTGGTGCGATTGGTGATAATAATTTAACAAAGCCTTCTACGTATTCAGTTGGAATCACTTCTGCTTTGTAGCCATCATTAATGAATACCATCATTTGCGAAATTGCTGTGTTGAAACGGATGCCTTCGTAGTCATCTGTCACTTTTTTCACCGTTTGGTTATATACTTTTTCTAACGTTTTATCGTCAGAAGCCTGTACTTTATCGGCTAATTTGCCTTCGTCTGTTACAAATAGACGCCAAATACGATCTAAGAAACGACGCGCTCCGTCTAGACCATTTGTAGACCACGCTACAGAAGCTTCTAATGGCCCCATGAACATTTCGTATAAGCGTAATGTATCGGCACCATGAGACTCGATAATATCATCGGGGTTGACAACATTACCTTTAGATTTCGACATTTTTTCATTGCCTTCACCTAAGATCATTCCCTGGTTGAATAGCTTTTGGAATGGCTCCTTCGTATGAACAACACCTAGATCATAAAGTACTTTATGCCAGAAGCGTGCGTATAGTAAGTGAAGTACCGCGTGCTCCGCGCCACCGATGTAAATATCAACAGGTAACCAGCGTTTTAGTAGCTCCGGATCTGCGATTGCTTTGTCATTTGTCGGATCGATATAGCGTAGGAAGTACCATGAAGAACCCGCCCATTGTGGCATTGTGTTCGTTTCACGACGACCTTTTTTACCTGTTACCGGGTCTACTACATTTACCCAATCTTCAATATTGGCAAGCGGTGATTCGCCTGTTCCTGAAGGTCGGATGTTTGTTGTTTTTGGTAATTCTAATGGCAGCTCATTTTCAGGAATTGTTGTCATTGTGCCATCTTCCCAGTGAATAACCGGAATTGGCTCACCCCAATAGCGTTGACGGCTGAATAACCAATCGCGCAGACGATAAGAAATTTTCTTTTCCCCTACACCGTTTTCTTCTAACCAAGCAATGGCTTTTGCGATGCCCTCTTCTTTGTTTAAACCATCTAGGAAATCCGAGTTAATGTGTACACCGTCACCAGTGAATGCTTCGTTTTCGATGTCTCCACCTTCTAATACCGGTGTAATTTCTAGACCAAACTCTTTTGCAAATTCATAGTCGCGCTCATCATGTGCAGGAACCGCCATGATTGCACCTGTACCGTATGAAGCTAATACATAGTCCGCAATCCAAATCGGCACTTGTTTTCCGTTAATTGGGTTCACTGCATACGCACCTGTGAATACCCCTGTTTTTTCTTTCGCTAAATCAGTACGTTCTAGGTCTGATTTTAGAGAAACTTTTTCTAAATAAGCTTCTACTGCCTCTTTTTGTTCTGGTGTTGTAATGTCAGATACAAATTTATGCTCTGGCGCTAATACACAGTAAGTAGCACCAAATAATGTATCCGGACGTGTTGTAAAGACTTCGAATGTTTTGTCTGTATCGGCAATTGTGAATTTCACTTGAGCCCCTTCAGAACGACCAATCCAGTTGCGTTGCATTTCTTTAATTGACTCTGGCCAATCTACATCTTCTAAATCGTCTACTAAACGATCTGCGTACTTTGTAATACGTAGTACCCATTGGCGCATCGGTTTACGCACGACTGGATGACCACCACGCTCTGAAAGACCATCGATTACTTCTTCATTCGCAAGCACTGTCCCTAATGCTTCACACCAGTTTACAGCGATTTCATCGACATAGGCTAAATCCATTTCCACTAATTTCGTGAAAATCCATTGCGTCCATTTGTAATAGGAAGGATCTGTCGTGTTAATTTCACGGTCCCAGTCATAAGAAAAGCCTAATTCGTTAATTTGACGCTTAAACGTCTCGATGTTTTTAGCCGTGAATTCTGCTGGGTCATTCCCTGTATCTAGTGCGTATTGCTCTGCTGGTAGACCAAACGCATCCCAGCCCATTGGATGCAGTACGTTGTAGCC
Organism: Solibacillus sp. FSL R7-0668; assembly: GCF_038006205.1. Lineage (NCBI taxonomy): Bacteria > Bacillati > Bacillota > Bacilli > Caryophanales > Caryophanaceae > Solibacillus > Solibacillus sp. FSL R7-0668. The sequence continues at coordinate 2,936,764 of NZ_JBBOUU010000001.1, forward strand.
CTGCATACGTTTGAAGCGTGAAAGGATATCTGTCGCTGTGTAACCTTCTGGATGACCTACGTGAAGACCTGCACCTGATGGATATGGGAACATGTCTAAAGCATAGAACTTCGGTTTGTCGACTTCATTTTCTGTTTTGAATGTTTTGTTTTCAGCCCAAAACTCTTGCCATTTTTTTTCGATTTGCTGATGATTAAAGCTCACAATAATTTCCTCCTTTAAATACGATTGATTGCTCTGTTAGGAAGTATTTCTAATTCGCACAAAAATTAACTGAATATTTGAACAATAAAAAAATCCCGCCCCTATCTTATAAAAGACAGGGACGAGAGATAATTGTTAAACTCCCGCGGTACCACCCAAATTAGTGACACAGCACTCAGCTTGTAAATTCTTAACGCGAATACACGGCTTCACTTACTAAGTGTTCAGCAAAGCATACTCCGAGGCGAGTTCAATTTATCACTTACTAGCTTACACCGACCGCTAGCTCTCTAAAAAGTGAAGCCATCTACTATTCCTCATCACAGTTCAATTTATATTATTTCATTCATTCTAATGGATTGCGCCAAAAAGTACAAGAGGGAGTTTTACGCATCCTTCAAGGCTCGGTCATAAACTAAGCATGGGATAATCGCCACTAATATAAAGATGGCTAAAAACAGCATGAGCACTTGCATGCCATACATGTCTACCATAAACCCACCTAATACCGGACCAATCATGCGTCCAACTGTTGAAGCGCTGTTTACTAAGCCCTGATAAAAGCCCTGCTGTCCCTGTGGAGCAAGTTTATTAGCAATAAGCGGAATCACTGGCGTAAAGAACACCTCACCAAATGTTAAAATAACCATCGCTGCGACAAACATTTTAAAATCCTGTGCAAAATAGACAACACCAAATGATGCCGACATTAATACCAAGCCAAGTACAAGCTGATGCTTAATTTTCTTTTCCCAGCGTGTAATAAGTGGCTTAATAATTGGTTGAACCGCCACGATTAAGAAACCATTAATTGTCCATAATAGGCTATATTGTGACAAACTCATCCCTAGCCCTTGTGTATAAGATGAAATCGTTGCGCTCCATTGCGAATAGCTTAACCAACAAATAATAAGGGAAATACTTAAAATCGCAATGGCTAAAATTGGCCCCTTCTCTCGATCACGTGCTTCATTGGCAATTGACTTGGTTGTCACTTGATTCGTATCAAAACGTTTAAAGGCTGTGACGACAAGAATTAAAAACAGAGCATAAAACGTTAAATTTGCATAAAACACATACTCAAATTGAAAATCTGCGATAATTCCCGCTAATGCCGGTCCGATTGCTACCCCAACATTATTCGCTAAGAAAATGGAATTAAATGCTTTTCTTCCACCTTCTGGCCAAGCACTTCCAGCAATTGCATAAAGTGCAGGATAAACAATCCCGCCACTAAAGCCAAGCATCGCTAAAAAGATGACATACTGTGGCCAATCATGCCAAAACGTTAATAACGAAATCGACCCTAAATTGAGCACAACCCCAATTAATATCGCCTTATAGCCACCTAATTTATCAAATAAAAAACCACCAACTAAATTACCAAACACCCCTGCTAACGAATTTAGCATAAGTACGACGCCAGCAACTGTTAATGACTTCCCCAAATGATCATGTATATAAATACTATTCAAAGGCCATAAAAATGAATTGCCTATCGTATTAATTAACGTGCCAATAATTAATAACCAAACTTGTTTCGGCATACTTTCAGCCTCCAATATTTTGCATTACAAAATATCAGTGTATTCTTGTTAAACTAAATTTACAAGAATAATATTTATAACTTTTTTATTAATCCCTTATTTTTACACCAGTGAAAAAGTCGCTTACGTAATCGCAAACGACTTTTCTAAACCTACATTAAACTTGGTAAAAATAAAATGATCTGAGGAAAGAATAAGAAAATTAACAAGATGATAAAATCTGTTAATATAAACGGAATAGACCCCTTTAAAATTTCCGCGTAATCGCTACCCTTAACAGCTCCTTGTATCATAAATATGCTCAAACCAAATGGTGGGGTTACAAGTGAGATCTCTGCAAGGAAAACTACAATAACACCAAACCAAATTGGATCGTAACCTAATTCAATCACTGCAGGTAATATTATTGGAATAGTTAAGAACATCGCTGATAACATGTCAATAAACATCCCTAAGAAAATATACATCGCGCAAATACCAAACATAATAATTATAGGATGTACATCTAATCCTGTTAAAAAATTCGATACTGTTCTAGGAATTTGTGATATCCCCAAAAAATACCCAAATAAAAATGATGATACAACAATAAAGAACACGGTAGCAGATGTTTTAATGGACTCAATAATAGAAAGTTTGAACCCTTCAAATGATAATTTTCCTGAGAACACTGTAATTAACAACGCTAACAATGCTCCAATTGCACCAGCTTCTGTTGGGGTAAAGAAACCTAAATATAGCCCTGCCATTATTGCACCAATTAATAATGTTATACCCCAGATTCCTTTAAGTTCTTTGATTTTTGTACTTAAAGGCTGACGTTCCATTTTGGGTGCCAAATCTGGATTTCTTTTCAATATGACATAAACCGTAACAATATAGCCAAAAGCAATAATTAATCCCGGTACAATTCCAGCAATTAAAAGCTTACTAACAGATTGCTCTGCTAATATTGCATAAATAATCATTAACATAGAAGGTGGTATCATTTGTGCTAATGGACCAGCAGAAGCAACAATACCATATGCTAATCTTCTACTTACACCTAAGCGCTCCATCTCAGGAATTGTAATGCGGGCTAGTGTAGCTGTAGAAGCTGGCCCAGAACCATTCGCAGCTCCAAAGGCTGCTCCCCCTACAATTGTTGCATAACAAATACCACCACGTACTCTATCAAACCAAACATTAATAGCAGAGAACATATTAGTTGCAAGTTGTCCGTAAAACACGAAATATCCCATTAATATGAACAGTGGAATTACTGTAAATGTATAGTTTGCTGTTGTAGAGAAAGGTACCATTCCCATTAATTTCAATGCAGGATTGGATCCGCTAATAATCCAATAGCCTACAAAACCTACTACACTCATTGCCAATGCAACTGGTACACGAAGCATTAATAATGCAACTACAATAATAATGCCAATGACACCAATCATGACTGTACTCATCGTATCACCTCCTACATTTGCTCTGTTATATGTTGTAACTCCGGAACTTTTTCTAGCTCTTTTTCAATTATATTTTGCGGTTCTTTTTGCTTTTGCGTTACAAGAACAATAATATCAATTGCAAATCGTATAGCTAATAAAAACATTGCAAGGAAAATTGCTAATCTACCTGGCCAAAATGGAATCGAAACAATTCCCATAGCTGTTTCTCCATTTTGAAAGGATTCTAAAAACTTCAATAAACCTTGATAACTAAATACGCTCGCAATTACAAAGCCAATCGAATAAGAAAGTAAGTCAGTCAATTTTAAAATAAAAGATGGAAACACCTTATTCATGATATCTACAGCAATATGTTCTTTTTCACCTTGCACATAAGAAATACCCAAAATTGTAACACCTACCATTAGCTGTGAAGATATTTCAAAAATACCTGGAATACTATAGTTAGCAAATTTCCGCAAAATCGACTCTACACTCACAACTAGCATCAGCATTATTAACAGGGTACCTGCTAAATACACTAGTAAAACCTCTATTTTCTTTTGTATATTTAAAAGTTTATCCAAGGTTTTCACATCCTATTTTGGTAGTCCGTTTTTTTGATACTCTTCATCATACTGTGCAATTAACTCAATAAAACGATTTAATATTTCTTCTGCCGGCGATCCACTACGCTCTTCTATCCACTTCTTCCACACTGTTGTTTTGGCAATTTCCTGTAACTTTTGGATATCTTCTGTTGTTTCTTTATTAAATTTCACACCTGCATCTTGGAACTTTTTAAGAGCAACTGTCTCATCACTTTGTATTTGATAAATTTCATGGAAGGCAACGGCATTTTCAATAGATGCTTCATCAAAAATCTCTTTTAAATCATCTGGCAATGCTTTATATTTGTCACTATTCATTCCAAATATGCCACCTTGACTACCAATAGGTATCGTCCAAACGCTCTTTGCTATTTCATGAATACCATAAGTAGATGCTGACGTATACCCTAAGAACCCTCCATCTACTGCACCACGCTCCATTGCTTCAAAGCTTTCAGGCATTGTTACACCAACCGCTGTAGCTCCTAAAGCGTCTGCAATCAAAGCTTGACCACCTGCCGCGATAACCTTCATACCTTTTAAGTCTTCAAAAGAAGCGACATCCTTTTTAGAAATAATATGATAAGAAGGTAGTGCCCAGGCACCTAGAACTTGAATATTTCGATTTTCAAACTCCAAACTTAACTCTGGAAACTCTTTATATAAATCTAGTAAAGCTCTTGTTCCAGTCCATTGATCTTTCCATAACGCCGGTAAAGATTCGATTGTACTTAGTGGATTATTTGCTGGAGTATAGCTAGGTGCTAATAATGCAAGATCAGCAATTCCAGAACCTACGGCATCTGCTGCATCTGCAGGCTTGACAAGTGCGTCACTGTAGTAACGTTCAAATGTAATACGCCCATCTGATTTTTCTTCAATTGAATCTAGTAGTGCATCAAAACCTTGGGATAAAGCAGCCTGTTGAGGTGCTTGAACAGTAGATTTGAATATATACTTTTCAGCTGATTTCGAACCACTATCCCCAGCATCATTAGTAGAATCCTTACTTGAAGTATCTTCTCCACCACAAGCTACTAACACAACTGCTACCATTACCAACAAAAAAATTAGAAGATAACGTTTCATTATGCTAACACCCCTTCCTTTACTTTAACTTGATTACGTAAAATGCCTAAACGTTCAATTTCCAATTCTATTACATCGCCATCGTTTAAAAACTTCCCTAATTCCAATCCACAACCATTTCCAACTGTGCCTGATCCTAATATATCACCGGGTACAAGCGTCTCACTTTGTGATACATAGCTGATAATATCTGCAAAACTACGATACATTGTTGATGTATTACCATCACTCCAGATTTCTCCATTTATCTTTGCAGTCATCCGTAAATTGTATACATTTTCAATTTCATCTGCTGTAACTAAGTAAGGTCCCATTGCTGTGCAAAAATCTTTTCCTTTTGCTGGTCCTAAACGCCCTTCCATTTCACGTAATTGTGTATCACGTGCACTAAAATCGTTATAAATCATATAGCCGAAAATATGCTTTTCTGCTTCTTCAGTAGTCAAATCAATACCCCGTTTTCCAACTACACAAGCTATTTCTAATTCATAATCCATCACATTCGAATATGATGGCCACTGACAAATTTCTTCTGGACCAATTATTGTAGATGTAACTGTTTTGTAATAAATTGGACGCTCATACCAAACTTCTGGTACATTTCCCCCTAAGGAATTTTGATAATGAAGCTCGAATGATAAAAAATCACGCACCGTTGGAGGTTTTTTTAGAGGTGCATGTAGTTTTACGTCTACTAGTTCATAAACATGCTTTTCAAATTCAGTTTGTGAAATTTGCTGAGCAAAAGTATAAGCTCTTTTTGCAGCATCCATTGTAATTTCTCCACCTTCGATAAATGCCGTCATACATCTTGGTATCAACGACTCCGAAAGCGCTTCCACACGATTAATATCTACAATTTTTTCAGCCCTTAAGACAGAACGATAAGCTGCTGCTAAATCTACTACTTTGTCTTCAAAAATTGCGCCGATTTGTTCAGTATATGGAAATGAGTTATTAACCGAAAATAAACAAAGTTTCATCCTTAGTCCTCCCTAGTCTTCAATAATCGCAATTGGACGTACCCATCCTGCACTTGCTTTATAAATGTTGATTGGCATACAAATTGTTTTAAAACCATGTGATGGAAGCTTTTCTAGATTTGCCATTTTTTCAATTTGACAATATTCTTTGTACATTCCTACTCTATGAGCTTCCCAAATTACTTTTGGATCCTTTGATTCTTTAAAATTCGCTGCAATTTTCTCGAAAGGGACATCTAAGCCCATGGCATCTGTACCAATTATTTTTACACCTAAATCAATTAGATAGTGAGTAGCTTCTGCACTCATTCCTGGGAACTCAGTGAAATACTCTGGTGTACCCAGTTTTTTATCTGCATCAAAACGTAAGTACACTATGTCACCTACTTTAATTGTGTAATTCATTTCCACTAGAGCAGCTTCTATATCTGCAATTTTTACTGTTTCACCTGGTTTCATATGAGAAAAATTAAACACTACTCCATCTCCCATAAACCAGTCCAGTGGCAATTGATCTATTGTACGTGCTGGCTTTCCGTCTGTGGTTGGATAATAGTGATATGGGGCGTCTAGATGTGTACCAGAATGAGTAGTTAATGTTATTTTTTCTGTAGCCCACCCATACTGTTCGGGTAAATCTTCTTCTGTACACCCTAAAACTTGAGTAATTTGTGGTACTGTCACCCTATGATCCATATACTCAATTTTCGCTGTCAATTGACGATGATATTCAAATGGAATTTCACTTTCTTTTGGATTTTTAATCGGCACTGATAAATCAATAATACGCATAATTTCATCCCCCTTAAAAATTAAATGTCTAATAGACCTTTTAAATCTTCCCCGTACTTTTCAATAGCTTCCACATAGAAATCTTGAAGTACTCTATTTACATATATGTCATGTCGGATATAATTCAATGTTGTTTGAACTAAAGCTACACTATCAGACACAACCGTAAATACATGATGTTTCTTCAAATGCGAGATCAATACATTTTTCTCATCAATAACAACATTTACTTCATGAAGATGACGCAAAGTTACAATACTTGCACTTAGATGAGTAAACTGCTTCCATGGAACTTCCACTTGATGTTGATCAAATAATAACACTACGATTTTAACGCCACGTTTATGAGCTGCAATTAGTTGTTCATTTAATAACAATTGATGCACTTTCCAACAACAAACATAAATACTTTTTGAACTACTATCAATCATGTCTTGTATTGCTTTTACTGTTAAGTCATAATCAACAATTTGATATAGTTCTTGTTTTAAATTTTGCTGAGGCTTTTCTTCCTCAATTTTTTTTAGTTCTTTTTTTAAAAAAAGAACATCATTACTCACACTAGAATGAAAATTTTCTAATATTTGTTCGTAAGGTGTCGCAATATACTTCACTTTTAATTTCTTATTTGATTCATCATAAACCGCAGAAACAAATCCTTTTTCAATCATATTCTGCATATTGCTATACACTTTAGGACCCGGTACTCCTGAAATGTTAGCAATTTCATTACCATTCAATGCCGAACTCCCTAACAATGTCATATAAATTTTAGATTCATATTCAGTAAAACCAATTCTTTTTAACCTTTCTGTCACTTGATTTCGCATATACAACACCTCAACGAAATTTTACTACTACAGTAGTAAAATTTCAAACTATTTATTTCAATTTTCTAAAATTTCTGAATAAAAATTTTGCTAATGTAATAATATCCATCACACTTTTACGATAACACTAAAAAATCTACTATATTCTATATATTTCTACTTAAAACGTATTTTTCGAATTTTATTTCGATATACTGAATTTTTTATTATTCAAATCCCAAAATTCATATATTTACATTTCACTACATAAATGCAGGGGAATTTTCATGGATAATACTTTTTTCTAAATATACGCTCTATTAACCCATTTTTTATTATCCTATCGATGTAAACATTCACTATGTCATCTCTAACTTATGGTGATGAGCCATATTTATTTATCAAGCAACACTTTTTCACTATTTATTCAACTACTTATTACTAAAGCATGACTTCATATTCAAGCCATGATAAAATGGATGGTTAGAGGAGTGAAACAGACTTATGACTGAAACAAATTTCCCTTTCCCTTCAGACGGAAAGCGCTATTATACATGGAATCGCTATTTGCGAAATGAATTTGGAAAAAAGGTATACAAAGTAGCACTCGATGCTGGCTTTGACTGCCCTAACCGTGATGGTACGGTTGCCTTTGGAGGCTGTACATTTTGCTCGGCAGCCGGCTCAGGTGATTTTGCTGGCAATAAAGTTGACCCAATTCCAGTACAATTCGAGCAAATCAAAGCAAAAATGGAGAACAAATGGAAGGACGGCTTAACGATGGCTTACTTCCAAGCCTATACGAATACACATGCGCCCCTTGAAGTATTAAAGGAAAAATTCGAGGCTGCACTCGCTTGTGAAGGTGTGATGGGCATTTCAATTGCAACACGCCCTGACTGCTTACCAGACGATGTTGTCGAATATTTGGCGGAATTAAACGAACGCACCTATCTTTGGGTAGAACTCGGCTTACAAACCGTACATGAAAAAACAGCTAACTTAATTAACCGTGCCCATGATTACGAAACCTATGTGGAAGGCGTTAACAAGCTCCGCAAACATAATATCCGCATTGTGACACATATTATTAACGGCTTACCGCTTGAAGACTACGATATGATGATGGAAACGGCGCGTGAAGTGGCAAAGCTTGATGTCCAGGGCATCAAAATTCATTTATTACACTTATTAAAAGGCACACCACTCGTAAAACAATACGAAAAAGGCATGCTTGAATTCATGGAGAAGGATGCCTACATTAAACTTGTCGCAGATCAGCTAGAAATCATCCCTCCAGAAATGATTGTACATCGCATTACAGGTGATGGCCCTATCGATTTAATGATTGGCCCTATGTGGTCGGTCAACAAATGGGAAGTGCTAAACGGTATTGATGCAGAGCTGGAACGACGCGGTTCCTGGCAAGGTAAGCATTACAAAGCGGAAGTGACGAACGAATGAAGCTAGAACGTGTTATTCAATACGCACAAACACTCCTACAAATGAGCGTTGCGGAGGGAGATATTGCAGTCGATGCAACAGCTGGAAACGGGCATGATACATTATTTTTAGCAAACCTTGTTGGCGATGATGGCTTTGTGTATGCATTTGATGTGCAAAAAGAGGCCGTAGATGCGACATTGCACCGCTTACTGGATAATGCATTAGAACACCGCGCCATCGTGTTACGCGACGGGCATGAAAATGTAGCGAAATATATCAATAAGCCTGTTTCTGCTGCCATTTTTAATCTTGGCTATTTGCCCGGTAGTGACCATGAAATTATTACAAAGTCCAATACAACCATCCAGTCACTCGAAAGCCTACTTCCATTATTAAAGGTAGGCGGCATGATTGTATTAGTTGTCTATCATGGACATGAAGGCGGAAAAGAAGAGCGCGATGAAGTCATTCGCTTTGTTAGTGACCTCCCGCAAAAATACATTCACGTACTACGCTATGAATTTATCAATCAAAAAAACGACCCACCTTTTATCCTAGCAATCGAAAAAGTAAAAGAATTTAAGACAGAGAGCTAAGCCATTTCGCTCTCTGTTTTTTAGAAATGAGGGGAACTTATGCGTTTATGGCATTATGAATTGATTCCGTATTTACCAAAAAGCCAGCTCCTTGCACAGTGGCGCGAGCTCAACAGCATTTTTGCGAAAGAAGATAAGCATATACTCATTAATTATATTTACGAATACCCAAAGCATGAATTATATGTATACACAGAGCTTGTGCTGCAAGAGATGAAATTGCGCGGAATCAATATTCGAACACTCGATAAAATGGCACGCTATTTTGATGATCTTGAAATGCTTGAAACGATCACACCCTTCGCAAAGCATCATAATAAAGCCTACTTAACCATCTGCTACTATAATTTATACGAAAAATTTATTCGTGGACAAAAGGATTTCTCCCCCGAGCAATTTGCCGCACTAGATGCTTATTATAACGAAAAAGGGCAACCGAAATAATTCGGTCTGCCCTTTTTTGTGTTTATTTATTACGTGCTTCCCAAAAATCCGCATTTTTAATGCCAAGCTTTTTCGGATCGAACTCTGGGTCTTTTCCTTCTTTTTTCTGCTGCTCATAGTCTTTCAACGCCAATAATGCCGGCTTCATAATAAATAGCATCATAATGACGTTAATCCAAACCGTCAAGCCTAATCCTACGTCACCAAACGCCCAAGCTAAATCAGATGTTTTTACCGTACCGTAGAATGCAGAAGCTAATAAAATAATTTTCATTGCAAAAATGCCAATTTTTTCGGCACTGCCCTTAAACATATATGAAACATTTGTCTCTGCTATATAGTAGTAAGCCATTAATGTTGTGAATGCGAATAAGAATAATGAAATTGCCACAAATCCAGAACCGAAGTTATTTAACGCAGGGAAAGCCTCATTGACAGCTGCCTGTGTAAAGCCTGAATATGTGATTGTTTCATCCATCTTTGCCTCGATTAAGGCACCATCTTGACTACCATCATGTACGTTGTATGTGCCCATAAATAAAATCATTAATGCTGTTGCAGAACATACTAATAACGTATCAATATAAACAGATGCTGCCTGTACTAAGCCTTGCTTTGCAGGGTGAGAAACTTCTGCAGCCGCTGCTGGATGTGGTCCCGTACCTTGACCTGCTTCGTTTGAGTAGATCGCACGTTTTACACCCCAGAAAATAGCGCTACCAATCATCCCACCAAATACGGCATCCGATGCAAATGCACTACGGAAAATTAAACCTAAAACAGCAGGTACTTCAGAAATATTCATAATGATAATAATAAATGCAACTATCAAATAGGCTAATGCCATAAACGGCACTAAAATTTGCGCTACGTTGGCAATACGCTTGATTCCACCAAAAATGATAATACCAAGTAAAAGAATTGTCACTAATCCCGTAATCCAAGGGTCAATACCAAATGCATTTTGTACTGCACCTGAAATGGCATTAGCTTGTACCCCTGGCATTAATACTGCAACTGACATAATCATTGCAATCGCAAAAACAATACCTAATGCTTTGATTCCTGTTGATTTTTCGATATAAAATGCCGGACCACCACGATATTGGCCATCCTTTTTCTCTTTATAAATTTGTGCGAGTGTTGACTCCATATACGCTGTCGATGCACCGATAAACGCAGTTACCCACATCCAGAACACCGCACCAGGACCACCAAATGCAATTGCTGAAGCTGTACCGATAATATTACCTGTACCTACACGACCCGATAAGGCAATCGACAACGCTTGGAATGACGAAACCCCTGCGTCTGATTTTTGCCCTGTAAACATTAGCTTGAACATATCACCAATCAGTCGAACTTGAGCGAACTTTGTTAAAATCGAAAATAACAATCCGACAATTAAAATCCCATAAATCATTACTGGGCCCCATAAAATATTATTGGCCCATCCTACAAACTCATTAATAAAGTTCATAAAATTCCCCCTTGTTGACTTAGTGTATTATTTTATATTTTAGTATATTACAAATATTCTAAAATTTCGATATTTTTTTACAGTATATTAGAAAAGCCTAGTAAAATATCATTTTTACTAGGCTTTTCTTTATTCGATAATATATCCCAAATCACGCAAAACATTGTCTATAAAGTCGACACTATAGCGAAATACTTCCTCACGCTCCAACTCAAAGTATAGGCTATGCAAACAGCCTTTCCATTGTTTATAGTGAAATTCAGAAAGGTTCATTTGCTCGTAGGCCCATTTTTTCGTTGCTTGAACATCTGTAATTTTATCATTTTCCCCAGTCATCACTAATAGCGGGACATTTGGCAATTTAAATTCGGGATCACGAATAATTCGTGTCAGCTGCTGCCAATCCCGATACCATTTCACCGTCACTGTATTCGTTAATGGTAGAAATTCCTTCAGTTCCATTAATACATCTGTGTTTCGTGTCAGATGTTGCAATGTCAGCTCATGCTTCAACTTAACATTTGATGTAATCGCACTAAAGCTTGATAGTGCATTGGATAATTTGCCCGGTGTCAATTTTAAGTTAATCCACGGTGAAGTTAATACAACCCCAGCATAATCGAGTTTTTGCTTCCTTAATACATAAGTTGCAATTGTAGCACCTAATCCATGACCTATGACAAATAGTGGTAAATCATATTCTAATGCTATTTTAAATAATAATTTTGTATATTTATAGTATCCATCGAAATCTTCATCATGATTTCTAGCAAATTTTGCTTGCTCCCCATGCCCTGGTAAATCACCCATTACGACATGAAAGCCTGCACTCCTATATTTTTCAATTAACCATGCGTACCAGCGATGCTGCTCATATACACTATGGAGAATGACGATTACTGCTTTTGGCTGCTGTTCTGCTTCCCATTTCCACATGGTCAAACCACTCTTTCTTTCAAATTTCTATTTTCTATCATACATTGTGTAACACATAAATGCTAATTGAAAATTCCCCTCCATTTGTTACGATAATAACAGCACATACTATTTTAGATAAGAATGGAGAAGTTGCACATGATTTATCCTTACAAAGACAAGTCACCTACTATTCATCCTAGCGCGTTTATTGCGGATTACGCAACGATAACAGGTGATGTCACAATTGGTGCCGAAACAACAATATGGTTTAATACGGTCATTCGCGGAGATGTCAACAAAACGATTATCGGCGAACGCGTGAGTATTCAAGATTTATCCTGTCTTCACCAAAGCCCTGCTTATCCTTTAATTGTGGAAGACGAAGTAACTGTAGGTCATCAAGTCACATTACATAGCTGTACAATAAGAAAACGCGCACTTATCGGGATGGGTTCCATTATTTTAGACGGGGCTGAAATTGGTGAAGGAGCGTTCATAGGTGCTGGTAGCCTCGTTCCCCCCGGAAAAGTTATTCCCCCAAATTGTTTAGCGATGGGGCGTCCTGCTAAAGTGGTCCGTGAGCTTACCGAAGCAGACCGTACCGACATGGATCGAATTATCCGCGAGTATGTTGAAAAAGGGCAGTATTATAAATCCTTACAAAATAATACACGCATCTAATTGTTTATTATTAATTAATACGAGTTACAAATGTAAACGGGGTCATTATTAGCACATTACTAATAATGACCCCGTTTTAATTTTATAGGCCTGCTTTTTCTTTTAACACTTGTGCTTTGTCTGTGTTTTCCCAAGGCACATTTAAATCTGTACGACCAAAGTGACCATAAGCTGCTGTTTGCTTATAAATCGGACGACGTAGGTCTAACATTTTGATGATACCTGCTGGGCGTAAATCGAATAACTCGCGTACCCATTCTACGATTTGAGCTTCCGCAACTTTACCAGTACCAAATGTATCTACTGCAATTGAAACAGGTTGTGCAACGCCGATTGCATACGCTAATTGTACTTCCGCACGATCTGCTAAGCCTGCTGCTACGATATTTTTCGCTACATAGCGTGCTGCATAGGCTGCAGAGCGGTCTACTTTTGTTGCATCCTTACCAGAGAATGCACCACCACCATGACGTGCATAGCCACCGTAAGTGTCTACGATAATTTTACGACCAGTTAAACCAGCATCCCCTTTAGGACCACCGATTACAAATCGACCAGTTGGGTTAATGAAGTATTTTGTTGCCTCATCTAATAATTCAGCCGGAACAACTGGTGCAATAACATGCGCCTTCATGTCTGCTTGAATTTGCTCTAATGTTGCCTCTTCATCATGTTGCGTCGAAATAACGATTGTATCAACACGTACTGGGACGTTGTTTTCATCATACTCAATTGTTACTTGTGTTTTACCGTCTGGACGTAAGTAAGCAAGCTGACCTGATTTACGTACTTCCGATAAACGACGCGCTAATTTATGCGCTAATGAAATTGGCATTGGCATCAATTCTGGTGTTTCGTTACATGCATAACCGAACATTAAACCTTGGTCACCTGCACCAATTGCTTCTAACTCATCCTCTGTCATTGAACCTTCACGCGCTTCTAACGCTTGATCTACACCTTGTGCAATGTCAGGAGATTGCTCCCCTACCGCTACAAGTACTGCTAGGTTTTCAGCATCAAAGCCGTATTTCCCACGTGTGTAGCCGATTTCTGCTACCGTGTCACGGATGATCCCTTTCATATCTACATATGTAGAAGTTGTAATTTCTCCTGCTACTAATACTAATCCCGTAGTAACGGTCGTTTCACATGCTACACGTGCATTTGGATCTGCTGCTAAAATTGCATCTAAAATTGCATCTGAAATTTGGTCACAAATTTTGTCTGGATGTCCTTCCGTTACACTTTCTGATGTAAACAGTCGACGATTTGCCATGTCTATTTCCTCCTAAAAACCTTATAAGTATTTTTGACGGTACTCATTACGCCCATGTTCAGCTTCTTGCTTTATCAACACGAGTTATTCGAAAGGCATTTAAGGAAATTTCCCTTTATAAAATAAAAAAACCTTTCGCTCTGATCTGTGCATGCGTTGCACAGCGAGGAAAGGGTTACGTTCGTTCATTACCTTTCACTCTTATCGTTCAAGGAATAATCCTTGCGTCAGATTGGCACCAACGCATGTCGTGAATGTACATGCAGGTTGCCGGGTTTCATAGGGCCTGACCCTCCACCAGCTCGGGATAAGAGTATCCGTTCAATTACACATCTTACGTAAAAAAAACTTAGCTGTCAATTAATATCGACTTTATTCATACAGTTTTCAAACAGATAAAAAAACGCAAAAAAATAATTCATAATTAGTATAGATTATTACATTCAATGTGTTATACTATTTTTGAATTAACAAACAACTCCCCTACACATGGGAATACTATAACAAAGGATGGTATTTAATAGATGAATTCGGTAGAAATTGCTAACGAGCTGAAAGAACTTTTAAACGGGGATAACATTCAAACTCAATTATCAGTTCCACAATTAGTTGAAAAAGCTACATCACGTGGAGAAGCAATGTTAACTGTAGAAGGCGCATTACGTGCTGAAACAGGTAAATATACTGGTCGTTCTCCTAAAGATAAATATATGGTTGAAGAAGAATCTTCAAAAAATAAAATCGACTGGGGCAAAGTGAACCGTCCGATCTCTGCAGAAGTTTTCGATAAACTTTATGTGAAGGTAGTCGAGTACTTAAAAGAGCGCGATGAATTATTCGTATTCAACGGCTATGCAGGTGCAGATAAAGCTTCTCAATTATCTATTAAAGTAATTAATGAATACGCTTGGCATAACCTATTCTGCCATCAATTATTCATCCGTCCTACTGCAGAAGAATTAGCTACGCATCTTGCTGATTTCACAATCGTTTCTGCTCCAAACTTTAAAGCAGATCCAGAAGTAGATGGCACGGAATCTGAAACATTTATCATTACATCACTTGAAAAGAAAATCATTCTTATCGGTGGTACAGAATATGCTGGAGAAATGAAAAAATCAATCTTCGGTATCATGAACTACTTATTACCAGAACAAGATATCTTCCCAATGCACTGCTCTGCAAACGTTGGTGAAGCTGGAGATGTATCATTATTCTTCGGTTTATCAGGTACTGGTAAAACAACTTTATCAGCAGACGCTGACCGTAAATTAATCGGTGATGACGAGCATGGCTGGTCAGACAATGGCGTATTTAATATCGAGGGTGGTTGCTATGCAAAAACAGCAAACCTTTCTCCTGAAAACGAACCAGAAATTTATGCAGCTATCAAATTCGGTTCTGTATTAGAAAACGTAGTAGTAGATGCACAAACGCGTGTAAGTGATTACAATGACCTTTCATTAACTGAAAATACACGTGTAGCGTACCCAATCGACTACATCGAAAATATCGCTGTACCATCAGTGGCAGGTCACCCAAATACAATCATCTTCTTAACAGCAGATGCATTTGGTGTATTACCTCCAATCTCAAAATTAACAAAAGAGCAAGCAATGTATCACTTCTTAAGCGGCTTCACTTCGAAGTTAGCTGGTACAGAGCGCGGCGTTACAGAGCCAGAGCCAGTATTCTCTACATGCTTCGGTTCACCATTCTTACCATTACCTGCAACAGTGTATGCTGAGCAATTAGGTAAGAAAATCGACGAGCACGGTTCTCAAGTATTCTTAGTAAACACTGGTTGGACTGGTGGCGAATACGGTGTTGGTAGCCGTATGAAGCTTTCTTACACTCGTACAATGGTACGCGCAGCAATCGAAGGTAAATTAAACAATGTGGAAACAACTCAAGATACTGTCTTTGGATTAAACATCCCAGTAGCAGTTGAAGGGGTACCAACTGACGTGTTAAATCCTCGTGATGCATGGGCTGACAAAGTAGCTTACGATAAAAAAGCAGCTGAGCTTGCTGATTTATTCAAAAACAACTTCACAAAATTCGCAAATGTTGATGAAGTAATTGTGAAAAAAGGCGGTCCTTTAGCATAATTTGCTTGAAAAAGCGATACGCTGTAGTTAGCTAAAATCTATCCGACATAACGTTTAACTTGGGCGTACATGTACTTGTGCGTCCCCCTATTGAGGGTAAACATCATATAATCGCATATCATAATTGAAAAAAGGATGTTACGCATTAATTCTAATGCGTAACATCCTTTTTCGTTTTCATCCAATTACATAATTTTTCTACCGTCATCCGATTGAGCTTCGGTGGATAATGATGTTTTAAGCCAAATGAAAACCATGTTTCAACTGACTTCCCTTCATCCTTTAAATAGAGCTCCAGTTGATAGGCATGCTCAATATCCACATGCTGATCTTCTGTCCCATGAATGATTAATACAGGGGCATCGATTTGAGCAACCTCATAGAGCGGTGTCCGGTCTTCATAGTTTTCGGGTACTTTATTGGGTGTCCCCCCTACGATACGTTTTAAGCCTCGACGCATATCAACCCGCTCCCAATACGTAGCAGTCGCATCCGAAACTCCTGCCCATGTGACAAGTGATTTCACTTCATCGCTTAATATCGCAGTCCATAATGCCATTAAACCCCCGCGTGAAAAGCCATAAATATTCACTTTTTCGACATTTGCAAATTGCTTTAAGATGGCAATCGCATTCAGCGCATCGTAGCGATCATCCCCGGCAAATTCATCCTTCCCCTCACCACCACGATTTCCGCGGTAATACGGAGCAAATACAACGAATCCTTGCTGTGCAAATTGAGCGATACGAGCAGGCCTTACCATCCCGATCGATTGTAAGCCACCTCGTAAATAAAGCATCGCCTCATAGTTTCCCGCATTTACTGGCTGTGCTAATAAGCCTTTTACACGTAGTCCTTGCGACCAATACGTAATTTCATGTAAACGAACTTGCGGATTTGGTGAGGGATATTGTCGGATTGAAAAAATCTTACCATTGTCGTTCATGATTTTTCACTTCCTGTAACATTTTTTTCATCCCTGCATCACGCATATAAAAGCTTAAATTCGGCTGCTGCCAAAGCTCATCTTCCGTTAACCATAAAATTCCTTCCGTTTCATAATCACCGACAAATGGTTCGATTGTTTTAACCTTTGCGGTAAATACCGCTTTGCAAAACGGGATGTCATCATGCACAATATAATACGCAAACCATTTCTCATCTTCTATTACAACATTGGCCTCTTCATAAACCTCTCGAATCGCTGCCTGTTGCAAGGTTTCTCCTGGCTCTTGCTTACCTCCAGGAAACTCAACACCACGACGATGATGAATCGTACAAAGCCATTTTCCATCGTGTTGCACAAGCGCCAGCACATGCTTCGGCTCTACTTTAAAAGGCCCTTCATCAAAGCGCAAATCTACTTGTAACCCATTTTCATCAATAAATGTAAACATTCTCGCTCAACTCCTACAAACTAAGTGTAGCGAACGAGGGCGAATCATTCAATATGAGATATCATCTTTCTAACGAAAATAGGGAAGCTGCTCGACAAATTTTTTGGCCTCATCATCGCCAAACTCATGAACGAGTGCGTATATCTTTTGCAGACGATAATCAAGCTCATGATTTAAACGATCCATATGATAGGGGATAAACGGCATATGTGCTCGAAATGCATTTGATGCTTCTAAGCTTTGCATTTGTGTAAATAGTTTCGAAAATACTCGCGCCTTAACTGGATCCATTTGCAGCACAAATTCATACGATGATCCTGGCTGCATATTACATGTTAAATGCACGACCGATACATAGATATTTTGTTTTTGCATAGTAGTTCACCTCAACTATTAGCTTGCTTAATATCTAAAAAACTATGCAAAAAAACGACCCCAAAATCGGAGTCGTTCTCTTTTTAGTTTCCTAAATAGGCATTTAACATCCAAGCATGCTTTTCTAAGCTTTGGAATGTTGCGTTCAATAAATCTTCTGTACGATCATCACCAGCTTCACTTGCTGCTTCCATCGCTTTCTTTAAAGCCTTCATAATCGTTTGGAAGTCGGCAATTGTTGTTTCAACCATTTCTTCTGTTGACTCTTTCCCTGTCGCTTCATCGATTAATGATAATTCTAAATGCTCTTTTAACGTCGCAACTGGTTTACCACCTTTAGATAAAATGCGCTCCGCAATATCATCTAAATTAATCGTTACTTCATTATAAAGCTCTTCAAATTTCGTGTGTAATGTGAAGAATGATGGACCGTTTACATACCAGTGATAGTTATGTAATTTTGTATACAAAACTGACCACGTTGCTACTAATTCATTTAATTGTCCATTTAATTTTTTCTCTGCCATGCTCGTCACCTCATAAATTATATTTAAAATCTCTAATTTAGTAGAGATTCTATCCCTAATTGAAAAACATTATCACTAATATCATAATACATCATTTTGAGAAATGCTATGACAAATCCCTGAATTTAACTTCCCTTTAACATTATTGCCTAATAAAAGCATTTTAAAACATAATATGTTCAAAATTTTAGTCGTCCTTTTATTGTAAAATAGAATAGAGTACATATAAATTGGAGGTAATATGATGACCATGACAATCATTTTTATTGCAGTAATCGTCATTTTTATTATTACTGGCTTTTTTTTAACGGCTGTCAATTGGGGTTATAAAGTAAAGCAAACTGTTGATACCATTACACATGATGATTGTGAACAAATAAATGAGGTGAAAAAATGAGCTTACCCGTTGTACTAATTATTATTGTAACCATTATGGGCATATTTGCATTCTCAATCATTTTACTTGCGCGCAAAAACAACGTATCATTAAAGCAGACCGTTGATGCAAAACCGGTTCGAGCCTATAAAAATGGAGAGCAGAAATCGCAATGAAAAAAATTTTTATCGGCTTCATTCGCCTGTATCAAAAATACTTGTCGCCAATGAAGCCTCCATCATGTCGTTTCCACCCTACTTGCTCAAGCTATGGTATTGAAGCTATACAAAAGCATGGGGCTATTAAAGGAACCGTGATGACCATTATTCGTATTTTAAAATGCCAGCCACTTCATCCCGGTGGCTTTGATCCAGTGCCAGACAAATGGCCTTCGAAAAAGCACTAATTTTCGAAGGCTTTTTTCATCGCCTGAAAAACCACCTTTTTTGTGCCATTTAGCTAAGAAATCTCTACAGCTCACACCAAATTTTCTTTAGTTATGCTTTTTTAATTGTGCTTTCACCTATTATCTTGTATGCTATATAATGTTTCAAAAATACAAATCGTAATTATTACTATTTAAGGGGTATAGAACAGATGAAAAAATGGATTTTATTAATTCCAATAGTAACGTTATTATTAGCGGCTTGTAATGCTACTAATGACAAGGCCGTTTCTACACAATCAGATGACAAGCTTTCCATTTATACAACCGTCTATCCGTTACAATATTTCACACAACGTATTGGCGGTGACTTTGTGGAGGTTACGTCCATTTACCCAGCAGGTGCAAATGAGCATACGTTCGAGCCAACCCAAAAAGATATGATGGCTTTAGCGGACTCAGAGCTTTTCTTTTATATTGGTTTAGGCTTAGAAGGCTTTGTTGAAAATGCTAAGAAAACATTGGCCAATGAGGACGTGAAATTAGTACCTACTGCTGAAGGCGTAACGGAAGAACAGCTTCATATTTCAACAGGACATACACATGCAGAGGCTGAAGAAAGCGACCATGACCATGAGCACGAACATGGGGATGAAGAGCATGAAGGGCATACAGATACAGAGTATGATGCACATGTTTGGTTATCACCTGTTATTTCACAGCAATTAGCATTCGCAATTAAAGAGGAGCTTGTCGCTGCTTTACCAGAGCAAGAAGCAATCTTTACCCAAAACTATGAGGCATTAGTAGCCGAATTAACTACATTGCATGCAGATTTCGAAAAGATGGCCTCTGATGCGACAAAGAAAACCTTCTTTGTCTCACATGCAGCATTCGGTTATATCGCTGGTCACTACGGATTAACGCAGGTTCCGATCGCTGGCTTGAATTCACAGAGTGAGCCTTCTCAAAAAGAGTTGACTGCGATTGTCGATTTAGCTAAAAAAGAAAAGATCGAATATATTTTCTTTGAACAAAATGTATCATCCAATTTAACAACAATTATCCTAAACGAATTAGGTGCTGAAACACTGACGTTGCATAACTTAAGTGTTTTAACAAAGGAAGACATCAAAAATGAAGAAGATTACTTCACATTGATGCGCCAAAACATAGAAGCATTAAAGCAAGCATTAAACTAAAATCGTGCTAGCCTCTATCCACAGCAAAAAGGGTCCACCCCTAGAATTTATTTCTCGGGCAGACCCTTTTCTCATTATTTACTGCGTTTCCAAGCCGTTTAACTGTCTTCTCAGTAGTTTGTTGGAGCCATTTCTAGGAAGTTCACTAACAACATGAATCGTTTTTGGCGTTTTATAGCTCGCTAAATTCCTTTTACAAAAATCAAGCAATTGCTTTTCCGTGATAGGTGCTTTCAATACGACAAACGCTACAGGCACTTGTCCCCACTTGGCATCCTCAACTCCACATACGCCTGCTTCTTTCACTGCCTCATGCGCTAATAACATATTTTCGATCTCTGCTGGATAAATATTCTCCCCACCAGAAATGATTAAATCACTGCGACGATCCACCACATACAAAAATCCCTGTTCATCCAAGTACCCCATATCCCCCGTATGAAGCCAGTCGTCTTGAGTAGTCGGTTGATCTTTGAACTTTCCGACATATCGCGGCGTAACATGTGGGCCGCGCACTAAAATTTCACCAATTCCCTCTTTATTCGGGGCATCAATGATTATTTGATTAAAAAATAATGGCTTGCCTGCAGAACCCATCTTCAAAAACGCATCTTCACTCGCTAATGTTGAGGTTTGCGAGGATGTTTCAGTCATTCCATAGGTTTGAGCCACACATAGACGTAGCGATTGCGCACGCTGTAAATATGCTGCAGGTACAGGGCCGCCACCCGCGAGCATCGTTGTAAAATTTGGATGTGCTGTTACATTGGTACGTTCCATTTCTGATAAAATATGTTCGAGCGTTACGGCTACTACTGACATTTTCGTTACAGAACCATTGGCAATTTCTTGTGCACAAGCTTGTGCATCGAATTTTTCATATAAACGTATTTTCATGCCATATAGTAAAGAACGAACAATGATCGAAAAACCACTTATATGAAAAATCGGTACGGTGCATAACCAAGCATCCTGTTCCGTCAAGCCTAAATTTAATGCCGAGCTAACCGCACTCGCACTATGATTCCCAACCGTCTGACATACCCCTTTCGGAAAACCTGTAGTACCGGATGTATACATAATCGTCAACGCAAAATCATCATGCCATTCTGATGCAATTTCAAAGGGTTGTGGCTCTATTTTATGGAGTGTTGAAAATGAAATTAGCTGCTCATTTGATTCGAATTTTTCAAGCTCCGAGTCCGCTACTAAAATGCCATCCACCTCTGCATCCGCAACTTGATAGCTCAGCTCCTGCTTTGATAAACGCCCATTTAGTAATACCATCTCGCACTGTGCTTGCATACAGGCATAGAGCAATTCAATCAGCTTCGGTGTGGACGGCGCTAAAATAGCCACACGTTTTCCTTTTGTTAAATGACATGCATGTAGTTTGTACGCGAGAATAACCGATTTTTCGTAGAGCTCCTGAAACGTCCACTGCTCCTCATGAAAACTAACCGCAATGCGATTTGGTGTTAAATATGCTCGCTGTTTAATCCAGTTTGGCTGCATGATAATTCCTCCTTCAATCACTAAAAAAAGAGCACACCTAAGTATGCTCTTTTTCCGAAAATCACAAACGAATCAAGGGAAACGTGGGAATTGACCGAAGTCAGGTTGACGTTTTTCCTTGAATGCGTCACGACCTTCTTTTGCTTCATCTGTTGTGTAGTAAAGAAGCGTCGCGTCACCAGCTAGCTGTTGGATACCCGCTAAGCCGTCTGTATCTGCGTTCATAGCAGCTTTTAAGAAACGTAAAGCAGTTGGAGACATTTGTAGCATCTCTTCACACCATTTTACTGTTTCATCTTCTAACTCTGCGTAAGGAACAACTGTGTTAACTAAGCCCATTTCAAGTGCTTGCTGCGCATCGTATTGACGGCATAAGTACCAGATTTCACGCGCTTTTTTGTGACCTACGATACGAGCTAAGTAGCCAGAACCGTAACCAGCGTCGAATGAACCAACTTTTGGTCCAGTTTGTCCGAAGCGTGCATTGTCAGCAGCAATTGTTAAGTCACATACTACATGTAATACGTGGCCGCCACCGATTGCATAACCTGCAACCATTGCTACGACTGGCTTAGGAATTTTACGGATTAATGTTTGTAAATCTAATACGTTTAAACGAGGAATATTGTCGTCGCCTACATAACCACCGTTACCGCGAACTTTTTGGTCGCCGCCTGAGCAGAATGCATGCTCGCCTTCACCTGTTAAAATAATTGTACCAACGCGCTCATCGTCACGTGCACGTGTGAATGCGTCGATCATTTCCGCTGTTGTTTTTGGACGGAATGCGTTGCGAACTTCTGGACGGTTAATCGTAATTTTTGCGATCCCGTTATAGAACTCATACTTAATATCTTCGTAAGTATGTAAAGTTGTCCATAGACGTTGCTTTGTCATCGATAGTTCCTCCTATTTGTCAATATGCTTAGTATAAGCAATTATTTAGTATTAACTTAAGTTTTTATGAACAAAAGTTAAATCATTTCCTCTACTATTGTAGCAAACTTTAGCGGATTTTCCACATGAATTGCGTGTCCAACTGCCGGAATTATGAGATGTTGTGCATGAATCAGTAAGTTTTGCATCTTTTCATTCAGCGCAACAAACTTTTGATCCAGCTCTCCTGTAAGCAAGGTTACAGCTATTGGCAATTTAGCTAAATCATCCCAAAGATTCGGCATGACACCTGTGCCCATGCCGCGCAGGCTATTTGCTAAGCCGATTTCTCGCTGACTCAAGCGCTCGTTGCGAATTTCTTGCTGCACAGCCTCATTCAGTCGCTTTTGCGAGGCAAATAACGGAATGTTCTCCCACTTCTCAACAAATGATTCAATGCCATTATGTAGGATTTTCTCAGCTAATTGATCATCCGCTTGTTTGCGTGCCGCGCGCTCTTGTACGTGCTGTAATCCCGGTGAGGCACTTTCTAATAGTAAATGCTCTAGATTTTGCGGGTGCTTCACTGCATAGCTTAGCGCCACACGTCCGCCCATGGAATAGCCGAGCAATGTAAATTTTTGCGCATGTAACTGTTGAAATAGACCATGCAATAGATCCACCTGAAAATCCATTGCATACGCTTCGATATCTTCAGGCGCAGACGTTTCCCCATGCCCGATTAAATCGACCATAATACAGCGCACAGTGGTCGGTAAAGCCTGGACAACATGCTGCCACGTTTTTGTACTGCCGGTAAAGCCGTGCAATAGGACAAGTGTTTTTGTCCCCTGTGGATTTACCTCCTCGACAAATACATCAAGTCCGTTTACAGCATATCGAGCCATTGCTCAATCACCTCGTTAATACGCGTCCATAATGCACGATGCTCTTTCACATTTTCCTCGCGATTTGTAAATACTTCAATTAGCTTTAACGCTTGCTGTTTTTCTGAAGTGATCGCTGCAGCAAATTGCTCCTTTGATGTCACTTTCACATATTCCATCTCATACATGGAAGCGACTTGCTCAAATGTTAACGCTGTCGGAGTACCGAATAACTCTTCATAATGCGCCTCGACCTTTGCCTGAGGTAAATATGAAAAAATACCGCCACCATCATTATTTAATACAACGACTGTTACATCACATTGCTGGTAACGACTTGCGATAAACGCATTGGCATCATGTAAAAATGCTAAATCACCAATTAATAAATACGTTTGACGATTCCCTCGCCCATTACTAAAGCCAAGAGCGGTTGACGTCACCCCGTCAATTCCATTTGCACCACGATTGGCAAACACTTGGATATCCTGATTCATCACAGGTAAAAACGTATCAATATCACGAATCGGCATACTGCTGCTCACAAAAATATCCGAGCCTTCAACTAAGCTTTCTAGCATCAATTGAACATAAGCTCCTTCATCACCTGCTGTTTGCCCATATTTAGCAATAACATCTGCCGCGAGTAAATCCGCCGTTTTCCAAAATTCAATATAGGCAAGCTCTGTTGCAACGTGGTCTAATTCGATTTCACTTAACCACGCACCTGGTAATGCATGGATGAAATGCGTCGAGCTATGCGTTGAATCACGGAACATCGGGTCTTCATCGATAATGATGTAATGCAGCGGATTGGCTTGTGCAATAAACTGCATTAAAAACTTCGATACTGGCTGTGCACCAAATCGAATAACGGTTTGTGGACGTACATTGCGTTTAAAGCGCTCGTTTTTCATTAAGGCGTCATAGGTAGTGATGGCAAACACTTGGCAATCTTCCGGTACTTCAGTACGTAAATTCGACAAGCTTTCAATCATCACTGGCCATTTCAGCTCGCGCACAAAATTCCATAATGTAGTTGTATCTGTTCCTAAAGGGAGCTCACCAACTACAATCATCCCGTTTTTTGTTTGCTCAATAATGGCTGTCAATTCCGCAATCGTTTGCTTAGAAGGCACTAAGTCATTTGTGAAGCTTTTAACGAAGCTTGCGCGCGGTAATTTAGTTTTAAAATCAATGACTAATGGCTCACGGAACGGAATATTGAGATGCACCGGCCCAAATGGCGCTGTCATAGCAATCGTAACCGCGCGTGCTGTATGGCGCTCAATATATGGAATTGTTTGTGGTGCCTCGTCTGGAATTGGGAACTCCGCCGACCATTTAACGTGTTGACCATATAGACGCACTTGATTAATCGTTTGCGGTGCGCCCACTTCACGTAACTCATGTGGACGATCTGCTGTTAATACAATGAGCGGTACACGCGCATACTTCGCTTCGACAATGGCTGGATAGTAGTTGGCTGCGGCTGTTCCAGATGTACATAACAGCACTACTGGTTTTGCTGTCGCCTTTGCTAAACCTAACGCATAAAAGCCAGCTGCACGTTCATCGATTTGACGGTGCAAAGTCAGCTCTTTCGTTGAAGCAAAAGCATAGGCAAGCGGCGTTGAGCGCGAACCTGGGCTCACAACTACTTGCTCAACACCTGATGCAACAAGTGACGCGACAATTTGGTACACATAATTGGATAGCACTTCACGTTCATTCATGCAATTGTCCCCCTAGCGCTCGTAGCATCGGTCTAAATTTCACGAGCGTTTCTTCGTATTCTGACTGTGGCTTGGAGTCAGCAACAATGCCACCACCCGCATATAAATAAGCTTTGTCTTGTACAAGTGCTGCAGAGCGAATCGCCACTGCGAACTCCCCGTTGCCATCTGCGTCTAACCAACCAATCGGTGCTGCATAGAGTCCACGGTTCATCGGCTCGTATTGGCGAATCATTTGCATAGCTGCTTCCCGTGGTACGCCCCCAAGTGCTGGTGTTGGATGTAAATGCTTCACAAGCTGTAAAATCGTTGCGCCGGCATTGAGTTGTCCTTCTACCGGTGTATATAAATGCTGAATATCTCGGATTTTTAAGAGCTTCGGCCCATTCGGAATTTTGACGTCACGACAATTTTCTTCAAATGTATCGGTAATCATTTCTACTACATAATGATGCTCCCCACGGTTTTTCGCATCGTTTAGTAGGCTATTCCCTAATGCTTCATCTTGCTCGGCTGTTTGTCCGCGCTTAATGGAGCCCGCCACACAGGATGAGAACGCACGTCCGTTATTTACCTTTACTAGACGTTCTGGCGATGCTCCGTAAAATAGCATCTCCTCATGCTCTAAGCCAAATAAGTAACTTTCTGGCTGCTCATGTGCCACATGCGATAAAATTTGTGGAGATGTAATCGCTTCCTCAAATTGTAATGCTAAAGAACGCGCAATCACTACCTTTTGCGCCTCATTAGCTTTAATTAATGTCGTCACCTGATCGATTGATTGTAAATATTCTTCTTTAAAGGGTTCTGCGTAATTGATCATTGTTGGCTTCGCATAAGTTTTGACTTCCTTCACTTGCGCAGCATGAATTAATTCATCACGCTCTTTACGTAATGTTTCAAATGTTTGTGCACTATTGGCTTCATTTGTAATAAGATTGATTGTCACAAATACTTGGTCATTGCGAATCACTAATTGATGCGTTGCCACTGTAAAATAGCTTTGAGGAAAATTCGCCCATTCCCCCGCTACTTCGTTTTGTGGGTCAAATGTAAAACCACCAAACAATATTGGTTGCAGATGCTGGTCTTCTTGCACAATTTGACTTGTTAACTGTTTCCACTCGTTTTCCACCTGCTCAAAACGCTTGGTACCTTCATTATTTTCAATTATATAGGCATGTCCTAAACCGACTAATGTGAAAGTTTTCTCACGGTTTTGCCAAAAGTTTCGTTGCCCTTTATACTTCGCCTCGCCTGCAGCAAAAAATGCCAGTGCCGATAAGCGACTAACTTCGATTGTTTCCATATAAAAAATCTGCTTTGAATTCGAGCCTACTTCGATTTCAGTGGCATTGTACCACTTGTGTTGCATGAAAATTCCCTCCGTCATGTTGCAAATTCACTAGTATGATGCAAGTTGCGTTTTTTATTTCAAAAACACATTAAATTTTTTAACTATTTGCTCACTTTATTTGCGTTCGTTCTATAAATAATACCTTTCCTATCATACCATTTTTCGTACAAACGTTACATGTATTCACGCTTCACTCTGTTCTTTTTGTTTCTTTTTCGATACAATGATGAAAGATTGATTTGAAGTTAGGAGAGTTTTTACTATGACAAAGGTCATTGAAGCGGACAAAGGCTTTAAAGTTTGGTGGCATTTAACGCGTCCCCATACATTAACTGCCTCTTTTGTTCCTGTACTTTTAGGTACAGCGATTGCTCTTGCAGTCAATTATGAAACGATTAATTTCGGGCTATTTTTCGCCATGCTCCTTGCAAGTATGCTCATTCAGGCAGCAACGAATATGTTTAATGAATACTATGACTATAAGCTTGGCCTAGACAACGAACACTCCGTTGGTATTGGCGGGACAATTGTTCGTCACGGCGTCGCACCAAAAACGATTATGGGCATTGCCTTAACCTTTTACTTCCTTGCCATGCTACTTGGTTTTTATATTTGTGCCATGACTTCTTGGTGGTTAGTTGTAGTTGGGCTTGTATGTATGCTCATTGGCTTTTTATATACAGGTGGTCCTTACCCAATTGCATATTCTCCGTTTGGCGAGCTTGTTTCCGGGGCAGTGATGGGCATGGGGATTGTGCTAATTGCCTTTTTCATTCAAACAAGAGATGTCACACTAGAGGCGGTCCTTATTTCAGTACCTAGTATGATTTTAGTCGGGGCGATTATGCTATCGAATAATATTCGTGACATCTTAGGCGATACAGAAGGCGGGCGCAAAACAATGGCTATTTTAGTTGGACGTCGTAATGCCGTCACGATTTTAGCGGCGTTCTTTATTGTTTCTTATGTATGGATTATCGGCTTAGTTGTCATTGGCGACTTAACACCATGGGCATTACTCGTATTTCTAAGTGCGAAGAAGCCTATTGAAGCGGTCAAACTATTCCGCGCGAAGGAAAAACCATTAGAAGTTATGCCTGCCATGAAATACACGGCGCAAACAAATACGATATTTGGTTTCCTATTAGCAATTGGACTATTAGCTTCGTATTTATTTTATTAATAAAAGCTGTTCGGGGCGTCGTTTATTACGCCTTGAACAGCTTTTTTTATAATCTTATAGTTTTGCATAAACTGCAATGGCATCAGCTAAAAATTGCGTTGCCCCTTGCCCAACTCGGCTGTCATAATAATCGATAAATCGCTCATCGTAAATATACATTTGCGCTAAACCAGCATGTGCTTCTTTCGTATATTTTGCCCAGTGAAAGCTTAACCAGCGCTTATGCAGTTCCGCAACCTCCATTGCAATTTCCGTTGAGGCATCCCCGCTTGCCAACGCTTCCTTTAAACGAGCAAATAATTGCTGTTCCAGCTGTTGATTGGCTTCATATTGAGCTTCAGTCATTTGCTTCAATTTCTGATTGCTTGCATTCGCCATTTCCTCCCCATATTTTTCACGAATTTCTTGCCCGTACGCTTGCTCATTGTCTTCAATTAGTTTATTTTTAAATGCTTCAAATTTTTGTTCGTTTGACATTGATACTTCCCCTTCCATCGATTGGATTGTTTTTTCAATTGTTTCAAGTAGACCATCTAAATAATTTCTCTTTTGCTCCAGTAGCGCCTGCTGATTGATAAGCGCTGCTTTCACATCAAAGCTCTCATCCTCAAGCAGCCCCTTGATTTGCTCTAACTTAAAATCAAGCTCGCGATAAAACAAAATTTGCTGTAAGCGATCAATATCCGATTGATTGTACTGACGATAGCCATTTTGCTCCACCACTGAAGGCTTTAACAAACCAATTTCATCATAGTATCGAAGCGTGCGTGCACTCACACCCGATAGTTTCACTAACTCATTAATAAGCATGTCATCACCTCTACGTAGTACTATAAAGTGTAACGTAACGTGAAGGTCAATACGAAATAAAAACTTTTTTGAACTTTTTTAGTCGGTTCATTCTCTCACATATAGAAGATTGAATTTAACCGTTCCTTTTGCTTCAATTCCAGAAGCGATGGTTGGACCAAAAGAATTAAAGATTATAAACGTTTTAAATAATGTTGATTCGACGCAAGTTACAATCAGCTCCGAACAACGAAAGTTTTCCATCATAGTGATGAAAATCATACGCGCCCATTGCTATTTGATACCACTAGATGTAGCAAGTACATTAATTATTAAAATATGTACTTCCTCGAACAACAAAACGATGGATTTGGCCATCAACTTATGTAGGTTAGGGCCATTTAGGATATACAAATTCCTGTATTTTATTTCATTACTCACGTCGCTTGACATGGAGCCTCTATCGGTATGAATTCAGCTAATGAATCCAAGCAGGAAGCTTAGCTGGCTTGATAGCCTATCATACCGAAACCTCCATATCAAGCGTAGCTATGCAGAATATTATGCAGGTACTTCATGGCCGTTACATACATTTCTTATTTGCCATACCCAAACGATACAATCGCCATCCCGATTAACTAATAAAAGCACAGACATGAAGTTGGCTATTTCATGTCTGTGCTCTTTATTTTAACAATGTTTGAAGCTTTTCAATAAATGGTTTCAAATAATCTTGAGGAAGTGCCTGCATATCAGCTAAGCTAATTTCCTGACTATCACTCACTTTTTCATCCCCCTGATAATAATAGCCTGTCACCAATGCACTTTTATTGGTATCTTTTGCTATATTAAAAAGATCCATCAATTTCATATAATATATGCCATCTAATTCTTCTCTTTGAATTTGAAATGTATCCAATCCATTTGTTATTTCATAAATAAACACATGCGCAAACTCATAATCTTTAATTTTTTCATTATGTATCGTATAAGGAATGACACCCTAACGCTTTTAGCTCTTCAAAAGCTATATTTATTCCCAATTCCTCATACAGCTCTCTTACACCATCTAAAACCGTTTCTGTCGCCAATAAATACCCTGCTGCTGTTATATCAAATTGATTGGGATAATCCTTTTTCAACTTACTACGCAATTGTAAATAGATCTTCCACTCATCTGCTATTTTTTCTATTATCTAGCAATGAAACACTTCATGCCAATAGCCCTTAGCATGTACTTCATCTCGAATTGCCTCACCAATTTTATGATAATGCTCATCAAAAATTGCCAAGCGTTCTATCATGCCTATCACCGCCTCTATTATTATGAGTATTAAAAAACGCTAAGCAAAAAAAATCTGCTTAGCGTTTTATTTTTCAATTATGTATGACCCGTACGGGATTCGAACCCGTGTTACCGCCGTGAAAGGGCGGTGTCTTAACCGCTTGACCAACGGGCCTATGGCGGAGACAGAGGGATTTGAACCCTCGCGCCGGTTACCCGACCTACACCCTTAGCAGGGGCGCCTCTTCAGCCTCTTGAGTATGTCCCCATAAATACATATGGCTCCGAAGGCAGGACTCGAACCTGCGACCTGCCGGTTAACAGCCGGATGCTCTACCAACTGAGCTACTTCGGAATAATTTATATGGTGGGCCTAAATGGACTCGAACCATCGACCTCACGCTTATCAGGCGTGCGCTCTAACCAGCTGAGCTATAGGCCCTCTTTTTTATAAAACTGGAGCGGGTGATCGGAATCGAACCGACAA
Organism: Solibacillus sp. FSL R7-0668; assembly: GCF_038006205.1. Taxonomy (NCBI): domain Bacteria; kingdom Bacillati; phylum Bacillota; class Bacilli; order Caryophanales; family Caryophanaceae; genus Solibacillus; species Solibacillus sp. FSL R7-0668. The sequence continues at coordinate 2,967,564 of NZ_JBBOUU010000001.1, forward strand.
CATCAGCTTGGAAGGCTGAGGTTTTACCACTAAACTACACCCGCATATGGTGGGTTTGGACGGAATCGAACCGCCGACACTTAGAGCTTCAATCTAATGCTCTACCAACTGAGCTACAAACCCACAAAAAAATGGCGGTCCCGACCGGGATCGAACCGGCGATCTCCTGCGTGACAGGCAGGCATGTTAACCGCTACACCACGGGACCTTTTGGTTGCGGGGACAGGACTTGAACCTGTGACCTTCGGGTTATGAGCCCGACGAGCTACCACTGCTCCACCCCGCGATAATAATATCACTTTGTCTTATTGTATCCTCACGTTTTAATTGGTTGGCAGCCACTTCTTTGAAGCTGCTGCTAATCGCTATCTTCGTTTAGCGATTTGCTCCACCCCGCGATAATACTATTTAATTAAAATGGAGGAGGTAGAGGGATTCGAACCCCCGCGCGGTGTTACCCGCCTGTCGGTTTTCAAGACCGATCCCTTCAGCCGAACTTGGGTATACCTCCGAGATGTTTATATGTTTACTGGTGGACCTTACAGGACTCGAACCTGTGACCGGACGGTTATGAGCCGTCTGCTCTAACCAACTGAGCTAAAGGTCCTTAAGATGGCTACCGAGGGAGTCGAACCCACGACCTTTCGGGTATGAACCGAATGCTCTAGCCAGCTGAGCTAGGTAGCCAGGATCTTTATTTTGGTTATTTATTATGGTGGAGCCTAGCGGGATCGAACCGCTGACCTCCTGCGTGCAAGGCAGGCGCTCTCCCAGCTGAGCTAAGGCCCCATTATAATGGTCGGAATGACAGGATTCGAACCTACGACCCCTTGGTCCCAAACCAAGTGCTCTACCAAGCTGAGCTACATTCCGATAATCTGGCGCGCCCGGCAGGAGTCGAACCCACAACCTTCTGATCCGTAGTCAGACGCTCTATCCAATTGAGCTACGGGCGCTATAACGTTTTTTTTGAAAAATGGTGCCGAGGGCCGGAATCGAACCGGCACGGTGATCACTCACCGCAGGATTTTAAGTCCTGTGCGTCTGCCAGTTCCGCCACCCCGGCATTTTGGAGCGGAAGACGAGGTTCGAACTCGCGACCCCCACCTTGGCAAGGTGGTGTTCTACCACTGAACTACTTCCGCAAAATGCTTAAGATATTTTTTATCTGACAGTTATGAAATTATATGGTGCGGGTGAAGGGAGTCGAACCCCCACGCCTTGCGGCGCTAGATCCTAAGTCTAGTGCGTCTGCCAATTCCGCCACACCCGCTAAAGCAAATTACTGGTGAGCCATGAAGGACTCGAACCTTCGACCCTCTGATTAAAAGTCAGATGCTCTACCGACTGAGCTAATGGCTCTCTAAAAATGGTGCCGGCGAAAGGAGTCGAACCCTCGACCTACTGATTACAAGTCAGTTGCTCTACCAACTGAGCTACACCGGCATTTTAGATATGGTGGAGGATGACGGGCTCGAACCGCCGACCCCCTGCTTGTAAGGCAGGTGCTCTCCCAGCTGAGCTAATCCTCCTGGGTAATATTGTTACATTTCGTAACTGCCCTTTCACTTAAGGACAAGATTTATAATATCAGTATTCATAAAAAAATGCAATGTTTTTTTGAAATCTTTTTTATAAATTATATTTATTTCAAAGTTTCCCATTAAACAACCTTATAAGCCAATGAAAACGATTTCTTGGCATAACGAAATTTTAATATGAATACCCATTTTTTTCAACAGTTGTTTTGCATTTTTATAAAAGAAATTTCTATCATTAACTATTTAACTGTCTGTAAGAAGACTAAAACCCCCTTTTTAGTTTCAATTTACAATTATGTATTCTTCCTACTTTTTGACCGTATAACCTACTGATGTGCAAAATTGGCGTATTTTCCTAGACGCCTAAAAAAATAATTGCTATTGTACACTTATCCTTTAAAGCCCTTTTATTTCAACATTTTCCTAGTAAGAAAACAACAAAAACTACTAGTAATCAGCTAAAATAAACAGCTGCTTACGACTTGCTGACCTCCATTTAACAGTAGATAATAACCTTTGTTTAAACATATAGTTTTCTCTAATTAATTTATAATTATCACATTAACACAAATTCAAACGCTTCGAAATGTTATTTGTCCGTCACGCTGTACGCTTTCCACAAACCCTAAAATTTCAGCAAAATAAACATAGCCAATGACTTCTGATAAGATAAGCGTTGGTATCTTATGTAGTAAATCTCCATAAAGAGCACTCGCCAGTTTCAAGACTGTCTCATTACCTTTATCAATCTGTTTCACAATCCGCTGCACTTTATAATCAATTTTCTCAATATTCAATTGTGCCACTTCAGCAAATTGATCAAATACGGCTTCATGTCCTGCAAATACTGTTGATACCGAATATTTTTGGCATTGCTCAATAGATTGACGTTGCTGTAAGACAGTTGGAAGTAATGATTTTTCGGAATCAAAATCAATTAATGCATTTGTCGTTCCCTTTTCAATCATGAAATCTCCCGTAAATAACCAACCACATTCTTCATCATAGAGAGATATCGAATCCAATGAGTGCCCTGGCGTTTCCAAAGCCTTTAACTCTCCAACATAATCATTTGCTTGTATTGGCTCAATCACAGACTGGATGCGTAGGCCGCCATCATTATGTAATGTTTGCTGCATTTTCTCTATACGTGACGCCATCACTTCAGCACAACCGTAACGTTCATACAGCTCCTGATAAAATTGGATTTTGGTCTTTTGATACGCTGGTGTCAATGCTAATCGCTCTAATGCAAGAGGATGCGCAAATACCGGAATTTGTTTTTTCTCAATAATTTTATTAACCATACCAATATGATCAACATGATGATGGGTCAAAATGATTTGTTCGATATCCATTATGTTTAAACCATATGTAGCAAGCTGTTCTTCAAAAAAAATCTGATATTCAGCTGAATCAATCCCCGCATCTATCAATGTCAGCTTATTCTGATGTTCATATAGATAACAATTAATATTATTCATTTGTCCGTACCGTATTGGATAAATAATAGGATATACTTTTTTAGCCTTACATTCAAAAACTGCGCACATCGCTATACCTCCTCTATTTTTCAAAAGCTATATTTGTTATAATTTTCAAAAAGTCAGTTATTATTGAACAAAAGTATATCGTTATAAAACCTATTTGAAAAGGAGTAATTTAATGACTGCCATTCCATCTACAATTCAGCAATATGTCTCCACAGCACGCCTACATAATTTCTGGCCAAATTTTAAACCTGTAGCCTATGCCATTTATAACGAACTGGAGGTTACATTATTTAATCATCCACGCTGTAACGGAGATAACTATATTACAATAACTAAAACAGACCAATTTAACGCCTGTACGCTTATTTTATTCGATCAATATCCAACCGCAATCGTCGATGAACAGCTATTTTCTACATTTGAAGATATGTATGCTGTGCTTATCCACGAATTATTTCATGGCTATCAATATTCTTATGGTGAAACACGCTTTCCTGACGAATTAATAGGCTTAGATTATTTATTATGTGAAAATAATATTTCATTACGTATTGAAGAACAAAAGGCATTATACAAAGCATTGCAATTTGACCAGCTTGCTGCTCTATATGACTTCATCGCCCTTAGAAAGGTCCGAATCACACTATTTCCTCAAGAAACAATCTATGAAGCTGCCATTGAAACAATTGAAGGTCCTGCATATTATATCGAAAATAAGGCATTCCAGGACATTGCAGCAGACAAATACGAACAGTATATTGAAAAAAGTTTATACATTCTAACTGACGCTTTCGAAAGCCATTTACATATCCGTAAAAGTTGTTACAGTACTGGTCTTGCTATGTGCTTACTTCTTGATCGCTATGCAACAGATTGGCATCAGCAATTTATCCAATCAGAATATAGCTTATTCGATTTTTTCGAATCCTTTTTTCCAAATGTACAATCCAATATATCGCTACCAAGTTACAACCAATTATCAAAAATGATTATTCAAAAAGTTAGTGATTTAAAGCAATCTGACTTTGAACAATTTGACCAATCGATTGGATATAAACTTGTTATTACTGGTACTTTAACAGCTGTAGCCTTTGACCCAATGAATATTACAATACACAATAGCGAAGCCATCCATTTTAATTTCATCAAAATATTAAATGGAATCACGCCCTATACAATTTCACAGCCTATAAAAACAACTTTTGCAGACAATTTTAAGCAAATCACTCGACTAGAACTTTACACGACAGAGAAGCCGATAATCGTTCAAAATCAGGTGATAATAGCCTCTCTCCAGCTTCCTTTCATTGATTTAAAAATAGATAATAATATTTTCTACCTAACAATTTAAGATGATTTTCTCGGTAATTTGTAGAAATTAGCCGCAATACGACTTGTTATCATTTTTTCAATATAAAAAACGCTAAGCAAGAAAAATCTGCTTAGCGTTTTACTTTTCATTTATGTATGACCCGTACGGGATTCGAACCCGTGTTACCGCCGTGAAAGGGCGGTGTCTTAACCGCTTGACCAACGGGCCTATGGCGGAGACAGAGGGATTTGAACCCTCGCGCCGGTTACCCGACCTACACCCTTAGCAGGGGCGCCTCTTCAGCCTCTTGAGTATGTCCCCATAAATACATATGGCTCCGAAGGCAGGACTCGAACCTGCGACCTGCCGGTTAACAGCCGGATGCTCTACCAACTGAGCTACTTCGGAATAATTTATATGGTGGGCCTAAATGGACTCGAACCATCGACCTCACGCTTATCAGGCGTGCGCTCTAACCAGCTGAGCTATAGGCCCTCTTTTTTATAAAACTGGAGCGGGTGATCGGAATCGAACCGACAACATCAGCTTGGAAGGCTGAGGTTTTACCACTAAACTACACCCGCATATGGTGGGTTTGGACGGAATCGAACCGCCGACACTTAGAGCTTCAATCTAATGCTCTACCAACTGAGCTACAAACCCACAAAAAAATGGCGGTCCCGACCGGGATCGAACCGGCGATCTCCTGCGTGACAGGCAGGCATGTTAACCGCTACACCACGGGACCTTTTGGTTGCGGGGACAGGACTTGAACCTGTGACCTTCGGGTTATGAGCCCGACGAGCTACCACTGCTCCACCCCGCGATAATACTATTACTTTTAGCTATTTGTTCCACTTCGAGGCTATATAAACTTATCCATTTTATTAAAATGGAGGAGGTAGAGGGATTCGAACCCCCGCGCGGTGTTACCCGCCTGTCGGTTTTCAAGACCGATCCCTTCAGCCGAACTTGGGTATACCTCCGAGATGTTTATATGTTTACTGGTGGACCTTACAGGACTCGAACCTGTGACCGGACGGTTATGAGCCGTCTGCTCTAACCAACTGAGCTAAAGGTCCTTAAGATGGCTACCGAGGGAGTCGAACCCACGACCTTTCGGGTATGAACCGAATGCTCTAGCCAGCTGAGCTAGGTAGCCAGGATCTTTATTTTGGTTATTTATTATGGTGGAGCCTAGCGGGATCGAACCGCTGACCTCCTGCGTGCAAGGCAGGCGCTCTCCCAGCTGAGCTAAGGCCCCATTATAATGGTCGGAATGACAGGATTCGAACCTACGACCCCTTGGTCCCAAACCAAGTGCTCTACCAAGCTGAGCTACATTCCGATAATCTGGCGCGCCCGACAGGAGTCGAACCCATAACCTTCTGATCCGTAGTCAGACGCTCTATCCAATTGAGCTACGGGCGCGCTATACTTAGTTAATTTAAATGGTGCCGAGGGCCGGAATCGAACCGGCACGGTGATCACTCACCGCAGGATTTTAAGTCCTGTGCGTCTGCCAGTTCCGCCACCCCGGCATTTTGGAGCGGAAGACGAGGTTCGAACTCGCGACCCCCACCTTGGCAAGGTGGTGTTCTACCACTGAACTACTTCCGCAAAATGCATAAGATATTTTTACTCTGACAGTTATAAAATTTAATGGTGCGGGTGAAGGGAGTCGAACCCCCACGCCGTTAGGCGCTAGATCCTAAGTCTAGTGCGTCTGCCAATTCCGCCACACCCGCTAAAGCAAATTACTGGTGAGCCATGAAGGACTCGAACCTTCGACCCTCTGATTAAAAGTCAGATGCTCTACCGACTGAGCTAATGGCTCTCTAAAATGGTGCCGGCGAAAGGAGTCGAACCCTCGACCTACTGATTACAAGTCAGTTGCTCTACCAACTGAGCTACACCGGCATTTTAGATATGGTGGAGGATGACGGGCTCGAACCGCCGACCCCCTGCTTGTAAGGCAGGTGCTCTCCCAGCTGAGCTAATCCTCCTGGGTAATAACCTAGCGATGTCCTACTCTCACAGGGGGAAACCCCCAACTACCATCGGCGCTAAAGAGCTTAACTTCCGTGTTCGGTATGGGAACGGGTGTGACCTCTTTGCCATCATCACTAGATTAAGTTGAAAGATTCATTCTTTCAAAACTGGATAAACGTTTCATTGATGTTCGTAAACATGTGGTTAAGTCCTCGACCGATTAGTATTCGTCAGCTACATGTGTCGCCACACTTCCACCTCGAACCTATCTACCTGATCGTCTTTCAGGGGTCTTACTTACTTGCGTAATGGGAAATCTCATCTTGAGGGGGGCTTCATGCTTAGATGCTTTCAGCACTTATCCCGTCCACACATAGCTACCCAGCGATGCCTTTGGCAAGACAACTGGTACACCAGCGGTGTGTCCATCCCGGTCCTCTCGTACTAAGGACAGCTCCTCTCAAATTTCCTACGCCCACGACGGATAGGGACCGAACTGTCTCACGACGTTCTGAACCCAGCTCGCGTACCGCTTTAATGGGCGAACAGCCCAACCCTTGGGACCGACTACAGCCCCAGGATGCGATGAGCCGACATCGAGGTGCCAAACCTCCCCGTCGATGTGGACTCTTGGGGGAGATAAGCCTGTTATCCCCGGGGTAGCTTTTATCCGTTGAGCGATGGCCCTTCCATGCGGAACCACCGGATCACTAAGCCCGTCTTTCGACCCTGCTCGACTTGTAGGTCTCGCAGTCAAGCTCCCTTATGCCTTTACACTCTGCGAATGATTTCCAACCATTCTGAGGGAACCTTTGGGCGCCTCCGTTACCTTTTAGGAGGCGACCGCCCCAGTCAAACTGTCCGCCTGACACTGTCTCCTACCCCGCTAAGGGGCATGGGTTAGAAGTTCAATACAACCAGGGTAGTATCCCACCGACGCCTCCTTCGAAGCTGGCGCTCCGAGATCTCTGGCTCCTACCTATCCTGTACAAGTTGTACCAAAATTCAATATCAAGCTACAGTAAAGCTCCACGGGGTCTTTCCGTCCTGTCGCGGGTAACCTGCATCTTCACAGGTACTATAATTTCACCGAGTCTCTCGTTGAGACAGTGCCCAGATCGTTACGCCTTTCGTGCGGGTCGGAACTTACCCGACAAGGAATTTCGCTACCTTAGGACCGTTATAGTTACGGCCGCCGTTTACTGGGGCTTCAATTCGCAGCTTCGCTTGCGCTAACCACTCCTCTTAACCTTCCAGCACCGGGCAGGCGTCAGCCCCTATACGTCACCTTACGGTTTTGCAGAGACCTGTGTTTTTGCTAAACAGTCGCCTGGGCCTATTCACTGCGGCTCTCGTGCGCTTGCACGCTCAAGAGCACCCCTTCTCCCGAAGTTACGGGGTCATTTTGCCGAGTTCCTTAACGAGAGTTCTCTCGCACACCTTAGGATTCTCTCCTCGACTACCTGTGTCGGTTTGCGGTACGGGTACCTCCCACCTCGATAGAGGCTTTTCTTGGCAGTGTGAGATCAGGAACTTCCTCCATACGGAGTCGTCATCACAGCTCAATGTTACAGTACGCGGATTTGCCTACGCACACACCTTACTGCTTGAACAGAGACAACCAACGCTCTGCTTACCCTACCCTACTGCGTCCCCCCATTTCTCAAACGGTGGGGAGGTAGTACAGGAATATCAACCTGTTGTCCATCGCCTACGCCTATCGGCCTCGGCTTAGGTCCCGACTAACCCTGAGCGGACGAGCCTTCCTCAGGAAACCTTAGTCATACGGTGCATGGGATTCTCACCCATGTTTCGCTACTCATACCGGCATTCTCACTTCTAAGCGCTCCACCAGTCCTTCCGGTCTGACTTCAACGCCCTTAGAACGCTCTCCTACCACGCATACCAACGGTATGCATCCACAGCTTCGGTGAATCGTTTAGCCCCGATACATTTTCGGCGCAGCGTCACTCGACCAGTGAGCTATTACGCACTCTTTAAATGATGGCTGCTTCTAAGCCAACATCCTGGTTGTCTAAGCAACGCCACATCCTTTTCCACTTAACGATTACTTTGGGACCTTAGCTGGTGGTCTGGGCTGTTTCCCTCTTGACTACGGATCTTATCACTCGCAGTCTGACTCCCGTGTATAAATATCCGGCATTCGGAGTTTGTCTGAATTCGGTAAAGCGAGATGCCCCCCTAGTCCAAACAGTGCTCTACCTCCGGTATTCTTCATCACGAGGCTAGCCCTAAAGCTATTTCGGAGAGAACCAGCTATCTCCAAGTTCGATTGGAATTTCTCCGCTACCCACACCTCATCCCCGCACTTTTCAACGTACGTGGGTTCGGACCTCCAGTAAGTGTTACCTCACCTTCATCCTGGACATGGGTAGATCACCTGGTTTCGGGTCTACGACTACATACTAATTCGCCCTATTCAGACTCGCTTTCGCTGCGGCTCCGTCTTCTCAACTTAACCTCGCACGTAATCGTAACTCGCCGGTTCATTCTACAAAAGGCACGCTATCACCCATTAACGGGCTCTAACTACTTGTAGGCACACGGTTTCAGGTTCTATTTCACTCCCCTTCCGGGGTGCTTTTCACCTTTCCCTCACGGTACTGGTTCACTATCGGTCACTAGGTAGTATTTAGCCTTGGGAGATGGTCCTCCCGGATTCCGACGGAATTTCACGTGTTCCGCCGTACTCAGGATCCACTCTGGAGGGAATGACTTTTTGGCTACAGGGCTGTTACCTTCTCTTGCGGACCTTTCCAAGTCGCTTCGCCTAAATCATTCTTTTGTAACTCCGTATAGAGTGTCCTACAACCCCAAAGAGCAAGCTCTTTGGTTTGGGCTCTTCCCGTTTCGCTCGCCGCTACTCAGGGAATCGAATTTTCTTTCTGTTCCTGCAGGTACTTAGATGTTTCAGTTCCCTGCGTCTGTCCTCATCACGCTATGTATTCACGTGTAGATACTATCCGATTAAAGATAGTGGGTTCCCCCATTCGGAAATCCCCGGATCAAAGCTTACTTACAGCTCCCCGAGGCATATCGGTGTTAGTGCCGTCCTTCATCGACTCCTAGTGCCAAGGCATCCACCGTGCGCCCTTATTAACTTAACCAAAAGTTAAACTTACTTAAAAAGTAAGATTTTAAGGATATTGCACGATCAATTTCTTGATCTATGTTTGTTTATTACTTATCAATGTCGTTTTATCCAGTTTTCAAAGAACAAAGTTTTGAAGTATTTCATTCAACTAAGAATGAACCTTCAAAACTGAACAGCAAACGTTAATGAGCCCCTTCTCCAAGAGAAGGTTTCCGAATATATCCTTAGAAAGGAGGTGATCCAGCCGCACCTTCCGATACGGCTACCTTGTTACGACTTCACCCCAATCATCTATCCCACCTTCGGCGGCTGGCTCCAAAAGGTTACCTCACCGACTTCGGGTGTTACAAACTCTCGTGGTGTGACGGGCGGTGTGTACAAGGCCCGGGAACGTATTCACCGCGGCATGCTGATCCGCGATTACTAGCGATTCCGGCTTCATGTAGGCGAGTTGCAGCCTACAATCCGAACTGAGAACGGTTTTATCGGATTAGCTCCCCCTCGCGGGTTGGCAACCGTTTGTACCGTCCATTGTAGCACGTGTGTAGCCCAGGTCATAAGGGGCATGATGATTTGACGTCATCCCCACCTTCCTCCGGTTTATCACCGGCAGTCTCCTTAGAGTGCCCAACTAAATGATGGCAACTAAGAACAAGGGTTGCGCTCGTTGCGGGACTTAACCCAACATCTCACGACACGAGCTGACGACAACCATGCACCACCTGTCACCGTTGTCCCCGAAGGGAAAACTGTATCTCTACAGTGGTCAATGGGATGTCAAGACCTGGTAAGGTTCTTCGCGTTGCTTCGAATTAAACCACATGCTCCACCGCTTGTGCGGGCCCCCGTCAATTCCTTTGAGTTTCAGTCTTGCGACCGTACTCCCCAGGCGGAGTGCTTAATGCGTTAGCTGCAGCACTGAGGGGCGGAAACCCCCCAACACTTAGCACTCATCGTTTACGGCGTGGACTACCAGGGTATCTAATCCTGTTTGCTCCCCACGCTTTCGCGCCTCAGTGTCAGTTACAGACCAGACAGTCGCCTTCGCCACTGGTGTTCCTCCAAATCTCTACGCATTTCACCGCTACACTTGGAATTCCACTATCCTCTTCTGCACTCAAGTTCCCCAGTTTCCAATGACCCTCCCCGGTTGAGCCGGGGGCTTTCACATCAGACTTAAGGAACCACCTGCGCGCGCTTTACGCCCAATAATTCCGGACAACGCTTGCCACCTACGTATTACCGCGGCTGCTGGCACGTAGTTAGCCGTGGCTTTCTAACAAGGTACCGTCAAGGTAGCGCCAGTTACTACGCTACTTGTTCTTCCCTTGCAACAGAGTTTTACGAACCGAAATCCTTCTTCACTCACGCGGCGTTGCTCCATCAGACTTTCGTCCATTGTGGAAGATTCCCTACTGCTGCCTCCCGTAGGAGTCTGGGCCGTGTCTCAGTCCCAGTGTGGCCGATCACCCTCTCAGGTCGGCTACGCATCGTTGCCTTGGTGAGCCGTTACCTCACCAACTAGCTAATGCGCCGCGGGTCCATCCTATAGTGATAGCAAAACCATCTTTCAACTTTAAACCATGTGGTTCAAAGTATTATCCGGTATTAGCTCCGGTTTCCCGAAGTTATCCCAGTCTATAGGGCAGGTTACCCACGTGTTACTCACCCGTCCGCCGCTAAATCATAGAGAAGCAAGCTTCTCTATTCATTCGCTCGACTTGCATGTATTAGGCACGCCGCCAGCGTTCGTCCTGAGCCAGGATCAAACTCTCCATAAAAGTAGTTTGAAAGCTCATTTGCTTTGCTAGCGATTCTAACCGTTATGTTAGAAATCATTTTTGCTCCATTTAAGAAGCTGTATTCATTAACGTTGCTTGTTCAGTTTTCAAGGTTCATGTTATAAAAAGGAACTTCTCTATGTTATCATCCAATTAATTATTATGTCAATAACATTTCCCCTTTAAGTTTCACCGCTTCATAAGCGACTTTACTAGTATACATTACCATGTTCTCAAAGTCAATAACTATTTCAAAATATTTTTCACAACAGCCATCCTTTTGAAGACAAGTACTAATATACCTCAAAAGGATAACTAAAATCAAGCTTTTTTAATAAAAAACTTTTTCAAATCTAATGCAAACAGCAAAATTCCAGCTAAAACAATTAGACCACCAATAATTTGTGTTGCTGATAAATATTCTTCAAAAATAAAAATAGCTAAAATTGCCGCGCCAACTGGTTCAAATAATATCGCGATTGAAATAACATTAGTACTAACCCACTTCAATGACCAATTGAATAAATTATGTCCCAATAAATTGGGGATAATGGCTAGTAAAATAAACCAAAACCATTCCATTGCTGGATAAGGACCAAATGATTCACCCTTAGCAATAATATAAAAGAATAATGTAATCGTACTAATAGAATAAACAACCATTGTATATGTCACTAGAGACAATCGCTTACGAACATCTTGTCCAAATAATAGATAGCCCGTCACAAGTGCACATGCAACCAATGCTAATACGTCTCCGTATAAAGCCGAACCACTGATTTGAAAATCGCCCCAGCTGATGAGGACACTCCCTAGAATGGCAATCATACCCGCAACAATGGTTTTCAATGTAATCTTTTCTTTAAAAATTAAATACGTACCGATAAATGCAAATAACGGTTGCATCGTTACAAGAACCGTTGAACTGGCAACAGATGTATAGTTCAATGATTCAAACCACAATATAAAGTGGAATGCCAAAAATACGCCGGCAATTGCTGAAAATAGCCAATCTCTCTTTGATAGCGTTTTTACTTCATGGCGATAATTCATTAAAAACCAGGGTAGCATGATTAATACCGAAAAGAACATGCGATAAAATGCAATAACTCCTGCGTCGGCATTGGCCAGTTTTACAAAAATCGCAGAAAGGGAAACAGAAATAACGCCAATAAAGATTGGAATATATGGATGAATGGGTGGTTTAGTCAAATAACGCCCCTACTTTCTAGTGATTTGTTTTTTCCACGAATACTTATTTTACCCGTTCCAATAATAGAAAACTATAAAAAATAAAGGATTTTTCACCCGTGAGTTCGAATCTCGATATATACATAAAAGGAGATGGACTTCATGGAATGGTTAACCGCAGATCAATTTACACTCGAAATTTTGTTGAAATTATTGATTGCAGCAACACTAAGTTTAATTATTGGAATTGAGAGGGAATTAAAAAAGAAGCCGGTTGGATTAAAAACGAGCATGGTCATCGCAACATTTAGTTGCTTATTAACAATTATTTCAATTGAAACGGCTTATTCAACACCGGCGCGTCCAGATATTAATATTACAATGGACCCTTTACGTTTAGCTGCACAAATTGTTAGTGGTATCGGATTTTTAGGTGCGGGTGTTATTTTGCGGAAGGGTAATGATAGCATTACAGGGCTTACTACCGCTGCGATGATTTGGGGAGCGGCTGCCATTGGTATTGCTGTAGGGGCTGGTTTTTATATTCAAGCCTTTATTACCGTTGTTATCGTTGTTATCGGAATCGAAGTCATTGCGCCACTTCTGATGCGATTTGGCCCTAAACGATTACGTATGCGCGAAGTAAAACTCGTTGTGATTACGGAACTAGCAGAGAATATCCAAGAGCTAATCGATTATATGAAATTGCATGGGATGTATATTGAAAATATTTGCATTCGCGACATACCCACAAATGAAAAGCTTTTACATGAAATTGATATGCGATTTTCAACAGTAGAGGCAAATCATACACTCGTACTTTATAACCGACTTCGCGAATTGCCATTTGTAACAAATATTAAAATCGAATACTTAGATTAACGGAGGCGAATTGTCTATGGGAGAACTATTTAGCTTATTAAAAGGTGGGAATCGCCCTTCCTTTTTAGCTGCACTTGTAAATACTTTTTTAGGTGTCCTTAAGGGCGTGGCGTTTTTCTTCACTGGAAATGTTGCAATGTTTGCAGAAATGATGCACTCATTCGGTGATGCAGCGAACCAATTTTTCGTATTTATTGGCTCAGCTTTATCGAAAAAAGCACCGACACAGCGATTTCCAAACGGTTACGGACGAATTGTTAACCTCGTTTGCTTAGGGGCTGTATTAATTGTTGCCATACTTTCCTACGAGACCATTAAAGAAGGGTGGCATCATTTCCTACATCCAGCAACTGAATCATCTGGCATATGGATTGCTTTAGGGGTACTTACAGTCGGGATTCTATTAGAATTCACTGTTTTGCATAAGGCAGCAAAAGAAGTGTTACATGAAGTTGGCGTTGAATCAAAAGGGGTTGCCATTATTCAGTCAGCAGCTTATTTAAACCGTGCAAAACCTGCGACAAAGCTTGTTTGGATGGAGGATTTAGTTGCAACATCCGGTAATGTGCTCGCATTTATAGCGATTGTCATTGCTCACTTTACTGGTTTTTATCGTTTAGAGGGGCTTGTGTCGATGATTATCGGCCTAATGATGTTTTACGTAGTCGGTCGTGTGTTTTTAGATAATGCCCGTGGCGCAATTGGAGAAACAGATGAGGAAATGCTCGTCCACATCGGCAACCTAGTAATGGAAGATCCAAATATTAAAGATATCGCTCGTTTAGAAGTCATTAAAGAAGGTGAGTTTTTACATGTTGAGCTTGTAGCGGAAACAGATCCGAGTTTATCGCTCGCCTATTTAGATGACGTACGAGATCATCTCACGGATTTACTTTTAAATCAAAAAGGCGTTACGAAAGTGACAATGGCCTTTGACGAGGATGATGGGGAACGTAGATGGCTACACACGGCGATGAAGGCTGAAGAACAAAAAGGAATGATTTAAAAGATTCCATATAATAATACAGAAGGGCTATCCAGTATTTGACTGGATAGCCCTTTAGCTTATAGTGACATGTCTAAAATTGCTCGTACATCCGATGCTTGGAGCTTATTAAAGTTACCGAATGGACCATTGACCATACAGTGCCCAACAATTTCATCAAAATAGGCTGCATCAATATTGTAGTCTGCTAGGCGATTTGGTGCACCAATTGACGTCCAAAATGCCGATAATGCCTCAATGCCTTCCAGCGCTAGTTGCTCATCTGTTTTGCCAGATGGGTCGATGCCAAAAACATTGGTCGCAATCTTTGCAAAGCGTGCCGGATTGACATGCACATTATGCTTCATCCAGTTGGGGAATAGGATTGCCAAACCACCTGCATGTGCAATGTCATAGTATGCTGACACCGCATGCTCAATATTATGCGTTGCCCAGTCTCCGCGCGAACCAAGTGATAAAAATCCGTTTAATCCAAGTGTACCGGCAAGCATTAACGTTTCGCGGTAGTCATAATTAGTAGGATCCTTTAAAGCTTTTGGCGCAACATCGATTAAAGTACGTAAAATGCCTTCACTCATTTCATCTGTAATGGGCGTGTTAGATGCGTTGTTAAAATATTGTTCAAAAATATGTGACATCGTATCCACAATCCCATTTACCGTTTGATTTGTAGGTACAGTAAATGTATAAGCAGGGTCTAAAATTGAGAATTTAGGGAAACAGACGGGGCTACCCCAACTGAACTTTTCTTTCGTTTCTAAATTGGTAATAACCGAGCCCGAGTTCATTTCAGATGCAGTTGCGGCTAATGTTAATACCGTTGCCAATGGGAGCCCCTCCTTAGGCAATACCTTTTTCAAAACGATATCCCATGCGTCCTCCTCTACCTTTGCCCCAGCTACAATAAGCTTCGCACAGTCAATGACAGAACCACCACCAACAGCAAGTACAAGATCAATCTGATGCTCTTTACAAATCGCGATTCCTTTTCGTGCCGTTTCAACACGCGGATTCGGCTCAACACCCGCTAATTCAAATACATGACAATTTAAGTCATTTAAAATCGCCATGATGTCATCATACACACCGTTTGCCTTAATGCTTCCTCCACCATAGACCATTAAAATATTTTTCCCATACTGCGGTAGCTCTTTGCGCAAATAATCAATACTACCCTTACCGAAGTGAATTTTTACTGGATTATAAAATGAAAATTTGTTCATGAAAACCCCTCCTTCAATACGATTTAATCATGATTCTACTTTAGAAAAAGTCTCACCTCTACAATAGAAGTGAGACTAACGATTACTTATACCCAGCCACGGAAGCGTGATGCTTCTGCTGTGCGGCGTACCCCTACCATATATGCTGCTAAACGCATATTGATATTACGGTTTTGAGCTGTCGTATAAACATTGTCAAAAGCCGTTACCATTTTTGCATATAATTTTTCACGTACTTCTTCTTCTGTCCAGTAGTAGCCCATGTTGTTTTGTACCCACTCAAAGTAAGATACCGTCACACCACCTGCTGATGCTAAAACATCTGGCACCAAAAGAATGCCACGCTCTGTTAAAATTTTTGTCGCTTCTGCTGTTGTTGGACCATTTGCCGCTTCCACAACGATGTTTGCTTTAATATGATGTGCATTATCTGCTGTAATTTGATTTTCAATTGCAGCAGGAACTAAAATATCACAATCTAATTCTAATAATTCTTTATTAGAAATCGTATTTTCGAATAATGTTGTCACCGTTCCAAATGAATCACGACGGTCTAATAGATAATCAATATCTAAACCGTTCGGATCATGTAGAGCACCGTGTGCATCTGAAATACCGATTACTTTTGCCCCTAAATCACTCATAAATTTCGCTAAGAAACTACCTGCATTACCAAAGCCTTGAATCACCACACGCGCACCTTTAATATCGATACCACGCTTTTTGGCAGCTTCTTCAATTACAATCGTAACACCCTCTGCAGTTGCACGATCGCGCCCTTGCGAACCACCAAGTACAATTGGCTTACCAGTGATAAAACCTGGTGAGTTAAACTCGTCCATACGACTATATTCGTCCATCATCCACGCCATAATTTGCGCATTTGTAAATACGTCTGGCGCTGGAATATCTTTTGTTGGCCCTACTACTTGGCTAATGGCACGTACATAACCACGGCTCAAACGTTCTATTTCATCCATTGACATTTCACGTGGGTCACAAATTACGCCGCCTTTACCACCACCATACGGAAGATCAACAATGCCGCACTTTAATGTCATCCACATAGAAAGCGCTTTCACTTCCTCTTCACTAACCATCGGATGGAAGCGTACCCCGCCTTTTGTTGGTCCTACTGCATCATTATGCTGTGCGCGGTAACCAGTGAATACCTTTGTTGTACCGTCATCCATTTTTACTGGAATGCGTACAGTTAACATACGAAGTGGTTCTTTTAATAATTCGTACATCGCTTCATCATAGCCTAGTTTATTTAGTGCTTCATGAATGACATCTTGAGTTGATGTGAACAAGTTTAAATTTTCAGCCATTGTTATTCGCCTCTTTAAAATTTAATGTTTTTGTGTCTTTCCGCCAACATTGTAACATACTTCAATATGACTTTGTTAAATAATTTGTCACATTTTGAACACTTTACTTATTTCGGTCGAAAATTACTAAAGATAGCGCTTTTTCGATAAATAAATCTACAATAGTACTAGTTTTTGTTTCAAAAACATAACAAAAGGATGTCCCAGAATAACTTCCTGGACATCCTTGTGCTGTCATTATTGGCCTGATTGCTCGATCCAATCTTTTAATTTGTTTTTTAAAATTTTAAAACCGTCTGCATCGACTTCATCCACGCGATCTTGCAAGGAACGTCTCGGATGCGACTCTTTTTTTCGATAATATGGTACTTCTTGTAGCTCACGAATCGAGAGACTAATCTTCTTTTGCTCTTCGTCAACTTCAAGTACCTTTACTTCAATGTCTTCCCCTACCGATAGAAAGTCATTCACATCTTTTACAAATCCGTAAGTAATTTCTGATATATGGACAAGACCCTGTGTCTGTTCATCTAAAGCAACAAAAGCTCCGTATGGTTGAATCCCTGTTACTTTACCGGTTAGTACGTCACCTACTTCAATTTTTTTTACCATACTTTGTTCCTACCTTCTTTTTTCATCAATACGTATATGTCATGTTAAATTATAACATATGATACCATTCGTAACAAAGAATCGACTTAATCAAGAATATTCCGTGTTCAAAGTAAGGAATTAACGACTCAAGCCGAAAAGATTGTGCGTAATTCCCTTTAAATTCATTACATTTCACAAAATATTTTGCCTTAATAGGAGATAATATTGTAAAATGAAAACTTGTACATTAATAAGGAGGGTTTCTTTTGTCATCTAGAGATCAATTTACATCTAAGATTGGTTTTATTTTAGCTGCTGCAGGTAGTGCAATCGGTTTAGGCGCGATTTGGAAATTTCCATACATGGCCGGCACAAATGGTGGCAGTGTTTTTATTTTATTATTTGTTTTATGTACAATTATAATCGGTTTACCTATATTAATTGCCGAGTTTATGATTGGTCGCCGTGGTCAAAAGGATCCGATTACTTCATTTAAAGAACAAGCACCAGGTAAGCCCTGGTATTTGATTGGTTGGATTGGTCTTGTCGCATGTGGGCTCATTTTATCGTTCTACAGTGTTGTAGGAGGTTGGATTTTAAGCTATATCGGACGAGCTATGACGTTTTCATTAACTGGAAATAATGTTGACTTTGGGGCACTGTTTTCAGATATAATCGCAAATCCTTGGGAAGTACTACTCGCACAGGCGGCGTTCATGCTTCTTACGCTATTGATCGTACAAGCAGGGATTAAAAAAGGGATTGAAACAGCGAGTAAGTGGATGATGCCACTGTTATTTATCTTCTTTATTTTATTATTCGTTCGTTCCATTACATTAGACGGTGCAATTGAAGGCGTTAAATTCATGTTCATTCCGGATTGGTCGTATTTAAATGGGGAAACATTAATATTAGCATTAGGTCAAGCTTTCTTCTCATTAAGCATTGGCGTTGCGGCGATGATTACCTATTCTTCCTATTTATCGCGTAAAGAAAATATTGTAAACTCTGCAGTAAATGTTGCGACAATGAATATCGCCATCTCCTTACTAGCAGGCTTAGTAATTTTCCCAGCTGTATTTGCACTAGGCTTCTCACCTACAGAGGGTCCTGGTTTAGTATTCATTATGATCCCAGCCGTTTTTGAGCAAATACCTCTTGGCGGCGTATTATTATTTGTGTTCTTCCTTTTACTATTATTTGCAACGGTTACTTCAGCGATTGCGATGCTTGAAGTCGTTGTATCCATTGGAATTCGCGAAAAAACACAGTCGCGAAAAAAGGTATCTTGGATTTTTGCAGCCGTTATTTTCATCTTAGGTGTTCCTAGTGCTTTATCATTCGGACTACTTTCGGACATTACAATTCAAAATCGTTCCATTTTTGATTTCGTCGATTATGTAACAAGTGCGATTTTAATGCCAATTGGGGCACTTTTAACATCCATTTTCGCAGGCTATCACTATTCGAAAAAAATCTCGCGTGAAGAAATGCAAACTTCACCAATAGTCTACAATATTTGGTACTTTATCGTTCGTTATTTAGCGCCGATATGTATCATTGCCATTTTCGTCAATAAAGTATTCTTTAGTTAATTACTCAAAAGGATTGTCCGAACACACTTCGGATAATCCTTTATTTTTTTAACAGCAAACACGTTTTCACAAACCGTCTCGCATAATATATGTAGAATACTAAAAAAACTATGAAAGGATGGATACGATATGCGGCTTTCACTTCATGAGCAATTAAAGCTTTTACGTTTAGAAAGGAAATTATCTATCTTAGAGCTTTCTGTGAAAACACAGCTAGGTATTGAAAAATTAACTGCCTATGAAGCAGGGGAACAAATCCCTTCCAAGCAATCACTATTTATATTATCAACTATACTCGAAGTACCTGTTTCGAATTTAGTCGATGGCTTAAACTAAAAAATGAGCACCCCTTTATTTTGGGCTGCTCGTTTTTATTAGATAATGCATTTTGCTTTAAATTTTTCTGCGATCAGTTTATATGAAATCGCGACACAGTCTTCAAAAGGAATCCATTGTTCGTATGAATATTCATAAACAGTTTGAATCACTTTTGCCAGTTCGGATGGGTCATCAATTCCTTGTAGGGCCGCTACGACATCAGCCGTTTCTGTCTCATAGCTTGCTGAGCCTAGATTAAATGGGTCCCAATCAAGCAAAAGCTGGACACACTTCTGATTCATTTCTATATTTTCCATAATATTCACCTAGCTACTCTTTTTCTGATAGTTAGTATGATAACATAGGTTCGAACAGATCATAAAGAAAAGAGGGTTATTAATGTCATTTTTTAATGAAATTCATGAGCGTAGCCATTCAAGTTCTATTAAATGGGATAAAATGGGCGAAATTTACAACTTAGAAGATACAACCAAGCTTTTACCAATGTGGATTGCTGATATGGACTTTCCAGCTCCTTCTATTGTAAGCGATGCCATTTCAGAACGCTTAAAACATCCAATTTTTGGTTATACGTATGAGAACTGTGAGGTTAAGGATGCGATTGTTCACTGGTATCAAACGCGTCACAACTGGACAATTGATTCTGATACAATTCTTTTCCAATCTGGCGTTGTTCCTGCAATTGCTACAATTGTTGAAACCTTCACGAAAAAAGACGATAAAATCGGAATGGCGACACCCGCCTATCCACCATTTTTCAATATTCCAGCTGCACAGCAACGAGAAGTCGTGACATGCGAGCTAACGGAACGAGATGGACACTATTCTTTAGACTTTGAAAAGCTTGAGCAGGTTTTCCAATCTGGCATTTCGATGTATATTTTATGTAATCCACACAACCCAATCGGCATTGTCTGGAGTCGTGAACAATTAGAGCAGCTCGTAGCCCTATGCATTAAGTATGATGTGTATTTATTGGCAGACGAAATTCACGCCGATATTTTAATTACGAAATGTTATACACCGACATTAACGGTTAAAGATGCAGATAAAGCAAAAATTATTACATGTATCGCACCGACCAAAACGTTTAACATCGCAGGGATTCATGCAGCGATGATGGTTGCACCGAACAAAGAAATTTTCGAAGCATTAGCCGCTCATACACAGGCACACGGGCAAATGGGCTTAAATGTTTTCGCTTGTACGACGGTTAAGGCTGTTTATACAAAAGGCGCCCCTTGGTTGGACGAGTTGCTTTCTTATTTAAGAAAAAATATGGACTATGTTGTCGCTGAATTAAATGCGCTACCAGGAATTCATGTTACGATCCCTGATGCAACCTACTTAATGTGGATTGATTACCGCGCAACCGGGCTTGATGAAAGCGAAATGATGCAGCGCCTTTTACATAAAGGCTTTGTGGCGCTTGACCCAGGAACGAAATATGGCAATGCAGGACAGGGCTTTTTACGTATGAATGTCGCATGTCCTTTTGATTTAGTGAAGCAAGGCGTGGAAGGAATTAAAAAAGCACTATTTTAGTAGTAAAAAAAGCGCCCCAAATTAGCTTGGGACGCTTTTTATTTAGTGCTTTTGCTATTTTTTCAATGTGCTTTCTTTGGCTAAGCGCTCATTACGTTCTTTTAAAGCACGATCTTCTAAGTGCTTTACCTTTTCAGCTTGACGAGCAGAAATTCGACGGAATAAAAAGAAAGTTGAAAAAACAATAATAATTAAAATCAAAAATTCGATTGCCGCTGGTAAATAAAGTGATTTATCTTCCGGGAAATATAGGAATCCCCCAGAAAAATTGATTAGAAAAGAATTCACCCACGAAACACATCCTTTAAAAATTAGTCAATTACAGTAATTGACTCAATTTTAACATCTTCTTTTGGTTTATCGTGCATATTTCGGTCAACGTTCGTAATTTTGTCAACAACTTCCATACCTTCAACAACTTGACCGAATACAGTGTGCTTACCATCTAACCATGGTGTACCACCGTTTTTCTTGTAGAATTCTACTTCTTCCTTCGACCAGCCGCGCACTTCCATTTGCTTTAACATAGAAGTTTCAACTTGAGGAGCTTGTACGATAAAGAATTGAGAACCGTTTGTGCCAGGACCAGCATTTGCCATAGATAATGCACCACGGATGTTTAATAATTCAGGAACACACTCGTCTTCGAATGTACCGCCCCAAATTGATTCGCCGCCCATACCTGTACCAGTTGGATCGCCACCCTGGATCATGAAGTTTGGAATAACGCGGTGGAAAATAATACCGTTATAGTAACCCGATTTTGCATGGCCTAAAAAGTTTTCTACTGTTTTTGGTGCGTGCTCTGGGAATAATTTAATTTTGATTGAACCCATAGTTGTGTTCATTTCTACCATTACTTCACCAGGATTTAGTTCTTTTGATAATTGTGGAAACATATTTGTCTCTCCTTTAAATAAATTATGAATGTTTGGGTATAGATAAATACGAATGTTTACATGAAAAATCAATTTCCGTGTATGCATTTATATTCTCCCATTGTTACCAAGTTTCAGTTTACCACAAGTTATGCAATATCTGCTATTAACTCGCAAAGCACTTTCTTCGGAATCCGAAATAAGTTATACTAAAATTTACTAACTAAATTTACGGAAGAATGTGATTTATTTGCAAAATATGAAACATAATTTCATCATCATTTTAGTTGCCAACTTTATCGTAGCTGCTTCATCGACTATGATTATGCCCTTTTTATCCTTATATATTGATACGTTCGGTAATTTTTCAGATAGTTATGTTCAAACTTGGGCCGGTTTAATTTTTGCGGCAACCTTTATTAGTGCACTGTTAATGTCTCCAATCTGGGGACGAATCGCCGATAAATATGGCTACAAGCCGATTATGATTATTAACTGCTTCGGGATTGCCACGAGTATTTTCTTAATGGGATATGTTGAAAATGTTGCGCAGTTTTTCGTCCTGAGGCTCGCCATGGGGATTGTAACAGGCTTCATTCCTACTTCTATGGCGTTTATTAGTAAACACACCCGAAAGGAAGTCGCCGGTAAAACACTTGGTACATTACAGATGGGCAGTGTTGGTGGGACATTATTTGGTCCTGTCATTGGTGGGATGATGGCCGATACATTTGGTTTTAAATATACGTTTATTATTACGGCTGTCTCCATTACAATTGCGGCAATTATTATTATCTTTGGGATTCACGAGCCTACAATTATCCGTAAAGTGAAAAATACCATTTATTCACGCAAAAATGTTATTTGGGCGATTTTTCATCACCGTCTCATTTTAAATGTCATGCTCGTCACGACATTAATTCAAATCGGGAACTTTAGTATTCAACCACTGTTATCACTTTACGTTGCAGAGCTCACGCGCACACAGGAAGTAGCCATGCTTGCAGGGGTGACATTTAGTGCTGCCGGGCTCGGTAATATCTTATTTGCACGCTTCTGGGGGAAATTGAGTGACCATCATGGCTACGAAAAAGTATTATCATTTTTACTGATTCTTGCTGTTGCTTTCATCATTCCACAGGCGTTCGTTACAGAGCTTTGGCAGCTTATTTTATTACGCTTTATGTTTGGGATTGTGTCAGGTGGGCTTATTCCTATTACGACCGCGCTTATTCGTCGAGAAGCACCAATCGAAGTACAGGGTGAGGTCATGGGCTACAACCAAAGTTTCCGTTTCCTTGGCAATATTTTAGGACCTGTGCTTGGTGGAATTGTCGCAAGCTTTGGGGGAATTCATTCGGTCTTTTACACAACAGGCTTGTTATTTTTAATTGCTTTTACTGTCATGTATTTACTACGCAAGCTCCCAAAACAATATATGGAAGATGTTTTAAAAGAACATGCTTAAAAGCAGCGCTCATTTATGGTACTCTTTGAGAGATACATTTATTGGGGGCTAATTTATGAAACAAGTTTTTGGCTACATGATTATCCTATGTAGCATCCCTTTACTACTTTTACTTGGAAGCGAAGTATTAAAAGAATTTGCAAAAGCACAACAACATGAGCAACTGATTGAAAAATCGATAACCCTTCCTGAAAATACAGTCTCGACTTTGCCGATCACCTTATACGATGCCAACAACGACATTTTTAGTGAAGAATATACAGAATGGTCACAGCCATTAACACTGGATGAAATTCCTAAAGTCGTAAAGGAAATTTTTATTTTGAGTGAAGATGAAGACTTTTATCATCACATCGGCTTTGATGTTAGTGCCATTGCGCGTGCATTTATTGCCAATAGTAATGAGCAATCCATTCAACAAGGTGGGTCGACAATTACGCAGCAGCTTGTCCGTATGCGTTATTTATCCGTCGACAAAACGTATGAACGAAAATTAATGGAACTATTTTATGCCTATGAGCTTGAAAAGGTCTACTCAAAGGAACAAATTTTAGAAATGTACTTAAACGAAATGTACTTCAGCAATCAAGTATACGGTATTGGTGCAGCCGCAACCTATTATTTTGACCGCCCGCTCGAAAAGCTAACGATACCAGAAATGGCGTTCATTGCAGCAATTCCGAATAACCCGTCCTTGTATGATCCATTAAAAAACTTCGACAACACGAAAGCCCGTCAAGAACGCTTACTTGATAAATTAGCCGAACATCAAGTATTAACAGTACAAGAAGCGGCTCTGCACAAGCAACAGCCAATTGAACTCCATGTCAAAACCAAAATTCAGCAGTACCCAAGCTATAGCACCTACGTTTTACAAGAGTTGAAATGGCTTATCGGTGAGCAAACAGGCTATCATGAAAAAATTGCTGCCACAACAGATAAAATGGAAAAAGAATTTTTACAGCTGGAGCTAGAAAAGGAAGTTAATACACTGCTAAAGCAAGGGATTCACGTCTATACAGCGCTTCAACCAACTAAGCAGTTACAAGATGAAGCCGCTATTAACGATATTTTATCTCGCTCTGAAATTCAGGCGAGTGCAACCGTTATCGACAATGAAACGCGCGAAATTGTCAGTATTTTCGGTGGCAAGGATTATCAAAAGCATGATTTACATCGTGCCTTTCAATCCCCTCGTCAACCAGGTTCTGCCTTTAAGCCACTTAGCGTATTTGCTCCGTATTTCGAAACAACAACAGCTACAAAAAATTCGATTGTTAGTGGCTCTCGCTATTGTGTAGGTACTTTCTGCCCTGAAAACTATGGCGGAATTTGGTACGGCAAAGTAACGATTGCCAAGGCCTTTCAAGATAGTATTAACACCAGTGCCTTAAGACTTTTTGATACGGTTGGCGTGGACACCGCCTTTTCTTATTTAGATCGATTCCAATTTCAATCAATTATCGATAAGGACCGTACGTATGCAGCGGCTTTAGGAGGGTTAACATACGGCGTTACCTCACTGGAATTAGCAGATGCTTACTCAAGCTTTATCGATGGTTTTTATGCACCAGCTCGGAGCATTCGCAAAGTAACCAATTTACAAGGGGAAACGCTTTATAGCTGGCAACACGAACGCGAGGAAATTTGGTCGGCAAGTACGGTCAACACGATTCGAGATTTATTAAATAAAGTTGTTACAAGAGGTACCGGTAAAGGATTATCTAGCAATTCAGGCTATATTGGCGCAAAAACAGGGACGACCAATCAGTTTAAGGACTATTGGGTTGCCGGCCTAACGAATGATTACACAGCAGCCGTTTGGATTGGTTATGATACACCACGCTCGATGCAGGCGATTGAAAAACGGAAAATTCATTTCTCTATCTTTAACGCCATTACAAATTAAAAAAGCTTGTTTGTCCAAGAGTCATTCTTGAAACAAACAAGCTTTTTCTTATGCAAAGGGTAAACTCGCTAAAATGCCGTTATACAGCTTAATCACCGCATAGACCACTAATGCCATAATGACAAACCATGTCATGACTTCAAAAAAGATTAAACCAATAACCCCCGTTATGGACATGTATTGACTCATTTTATAAACATTAAAGATGAAATAGCAAAAAACCGTTGCTAAGAAAATGACGACTAAAATAAGAAGCGATTGAATACCGATTAATGATGCAAATGCACCAAAGAAGAAAATCACATAGCCACCACGCGCCGCATGAATCGTTTGCCCCTCTTTATCCTTTGAAAAAAAGAGCATGCCCAGTTCATGAATGGTTTCACCAATTAGCTTTAATGCTGAAAAAAACATAAAAAACAAGAGCGCAAAAACAATTAGTAATACAAAGCGCAATTCTAAGTCCGATAAAAACTCACGCATTCCATTGTACACACCAATAGATTGAAATAATTGAAGTGATTCAGATACCGCAAATATACCGAATGTAAAGCTAAATAAAATAATTGTAAATAATGGTAAGTAACCATATAAATATGGGTTTTTCATAAACTAAATCCCTCAAAGCTCATAATATTTCTCTATTTATCATAGCTAACAATGGCAATGTGAGCAAGACTGTTCTTATGTTAAAGGTCATCTATGCCCTACCAATTGCGATGTCTGCGGTATGGTGGATAAGATGGATATGGTTGATATGGATACGGATAAGGATACGGTGGATAATAATAGTATGGTTGTGGATAACGGTTAAATGATCCCCCTAAAAAACTACCTAAAAAGCCCCCTAAAAATGGTGCGCCGAATGGTAAAAAACCACCGAAGCCACCATATGGATAACGATTCACCAATTGCCAAGCCCCCTCCCCTTTTTCCTAGCATATTCCACCTTAATTCCTGTCACTAGTTACTCGCCTAGACGATACTTCTCGGTGCTGGTGTTTCAAAAAATCGGGCAGAAAAAACTTGAGTTGGATTTTTCCAATTGCCTTTAAATAGGCTCATGCATAACCAATTTGGTTTTGCGAAATTATTTAAATGATACACCCTTGAAAACTTAGATGACCGAAGATTTCTTAAGACTACCTTAAGATTTTAATGACTTTCCCTTAAGATTTCTACGTTAGAATGAATGTAAACATGTTAGAAGGAGACCATTTGATGAGAAAATTTTTAAACATCGGATATTGGATTGTATTATTATTCTATTCCTATCTTTTAATCGAAACGGTATTTTTTGCACGAGATGCTAGACGAAGCGTTAACTTCATTCCATTTGACATGATTGCAGCGCATGGCTTTACATTAAATGTATGGGGAAATATTCTGATGTTTATTCCACTCGGGCTCTATGTCGCCCACTTTATGAAACAGTTTAAATTTTGGAGCGCCTTGGGAATCGTAATGGGGACAAGCTTTGCGATTGAAGTGCTTCAATATGTTTTTAAGCGTGGCGCAACGGATATAGATGATTTATTGTTAAATGCAATTGGTGGATTCATTGGTATTTTGATTCACCTACTATTTAGAGCACTATTGAAATCAAAAGAGCATGTACATATGGCCATTTCAACCCTTTCGCTTGTAGTAGGAATACCGATATTTTTATTAGCTATCATTCTTATTTTATCTAATTAAAATAGGCATCCAAGGATTAAATAGTTCAATGCATACCAAAAGCCAGCAAACACTAATAGAATCACGTTTGCTGGCTTTTCTCAGCTCTTTTTCAATTTATTACACTTTTAATAGCTTGTCCTACATGATTGAATTAATTATTCGTTATCGCGTAATTCTACTAATGTTGCTAACGTACGCACCATAACGCCCGTACCACCTTTAGGTCCTAATACATGTGGTGCGTCGGCGTCTGATGTGCCTGCGATGTCTAAGTGAATCCATGGCGTATTCTCTGCGAATTCCCCTACGAAGCCACCGCCGAAAATCATATGACCATCACGCCCTGGTGAGTTGTTTAAATCAGCTACATCTGATTTACGAATACGTTTTTTGTCACTTTCTGTTAACGGTAATCGCCATACGAATTCACCTGTTTCAATCGCAGCACCCATGAATTCCTCGAAAAATTCCTCATCATTCGTAAGTGCACCTGTTTTATCTTTACCAAGTGCTACAATAACCCCACCTGTTAATGTCGCCACATCGATTAAATAATCCGCGCCTTGCTGTTTTGCATAGGTCGTAGCATCGGCTAATACTAAACGCCCTTCTGCATCTGTGTTTAATACTTCTACTGTTTTGCCATTATACATTGTAATGACATCATCTGGCTTAAACGCTTCCCCTGAAACCATATTGTCTGTAGAGCCAATGACTGCAACCACATTTTGCTTTGGACGTGTTTCGCCGATAATGCGCATTGCACCGAGTACAGCAGCTGCACCGCCCATATCGCCCTTCATTCCAACCATGCCTTCACGTGGTTTTAGTGAATAGCCACCTGTATCATAGGTTACGCCTTTACCAACAAAGCCAATGACATCTTCCCATTTTGGCTTGCCTTGGTATTTGATCGTAATTAAGCGTGGCTCTTCCACCGAACCTTTATTAACCGCTAAAATTCCGCCCATACCAAGCTCTTCCATTTGTGCTTTGTTCAGCACTTCGATTTCTAAATCATATTGGTTCGCTAGCTCTGTAGCATAGTTAGCTAAATCCGTAGCCGTCAGTAAGTTTGGTGGTAAATTGATTAATGTACGCGCTTCATTTACTGCATCGGCATAAATTTTACCTACTTCGAAGTTTGCGACCACATCGTCCATTGCCGCCTCTGTTACGAATTGGATTTGGTCAAAATAAACATCAGCCTCATTTGAAGTTGTTTTATAGTTTTGTACAGAATAGTAGCCAAGATTTAGACCTTCCCCTGCTAGATAAGCAACTTCTGCTTCTTCTAATGTATTCGTTGTAAACGATTCTACCCAAAGTGCGACATTACCGATTTTGGCTGCTTTTAATTCTTTCCCCACTGTAGCGAAAACTTCACGTAATTCATTCGCTGATAGGTTTTTACGCTCACCTAAACCGACGAAGTACACACGCTTTAATGAAGCCTGTGGACCTGCATAAGGTAGCTTTGTAATTTTTTTAGCGTCAGTAGAAATTTCGCCAGAACGTAACCATGCGTCTACTGTTTCGCCGTAAAATTCGCTAAACGCTGACCAATTTTTCATTTGCTCACGGTGCTTTTGTACACCGATAATTAATGTTTCAGAAGTTTGTGTGTCAAATGTTTGTGCTGTATGTTCAATATTCATGAATTAATACCTCCTAAGGTTTACTTACATTATATACAAAACTATTAGTTCGGGAAACGAAACAACTCAAGTTTTTTGGGTGGAACTAATACATTTGATGTTAATAGGACAAAACAATTAATGCTATAATATTGTTAAAATTAGAAAAGTGGGTGTGATGATGGAACTGGTACAAAATACGCCACTTTGGCTGGGTGTCTTTGCCATTATTTTTGCACAAATCTTAAAAATCCCCATCAATTTTATTGTGACGAAGAAAATAGACTGGGGCTTACTTACTTCTACCGGTGGAATGCCAAGTTCACATTCTGCTGCTGTCACAAGTATCGCAACCGCTGTTGGTATAGAAACAGGCTTCGATTCCCCTACATTTGCGGTAGCGGCGATGCTTGCTGGTATTGTCATGTATGATGCTAGTCACGTACGCTTTCAAGCCGGTCAACACGCTGCAGTGCTCAATGAATTGCGCCACGACCTCCAATTATTCTTCAAAGAGATCAAGCGTTGGCCCGAAATGAATGAGCAAGAAAAAATTCAAGACTTAAAAACCTTATTAGGCCATAAAAAAAGCGAGGTCCTCATCGGTGGACTCGCAGGAATAGTACTATCTATAACTTGGTATGCGCTCATGTAAATTGAAAAACACGCCTACATTCATATTGTAAGCGTGTTTTTTAACTGGATTAAAACATTCGGTAGCCTGCTTTTCGAAGTGCAATCATAACAAAACCTGCTACAATTGCCCCACCCAAACCACCAGATAAAATTAAAATATCTACTAAATGCAGTGCTTGAGCTTTATCGACTAAAGCTGGAAATGCTGTTCCCGGCTTGAAAATATAATCTAAAAAACTCACATCATCAATAATAAAAACTACTACAACCGGATAAATCACGGCCATTAACCACGTCATGCGTAATAACATGTTTAATAAAAAACCAATTCCGAAAAACATGACAAAAAATAACACAACCGAAATAATTAATTGTACTAATGAAACGTCATTCATGTTATGTATACCCCCAATTATCTCTCATAATTTTACATGATTGGGGTTATGCTTTCAATTGCCCACCCAAAATAATGAAATTTAGAACAGAATTGTCAAAATTCATTCATATTGTCTTTGATTTTTATCATTTTGTAAGCGTTATTTCTTGAAATATAAATGATATTCGCTATAACC
This sequence comes from Solibacillus sp. FSL R7-0668, assembly GCF_038006205.1. Classification (NCBI taxonomy): domain Bacteria; kingdom Bacillati; phylum Bacillota; class Bacilli; order Caryophanales; family Caryophanaceae; genus Solibacillus; species Solibacillus sp. FSL R7-0668. The sequence goes on from NZ_JBBOUU010000001.1 coordinate 2,997,284, forward strand.
AAAAACATCGCCAGGATTAATATCCTCAATAATCGGGTGCATATGGCGCGCAACATGCTCCTGCGCCATTTCCTTTAGCATCACAGACGATAATTCATGCACCACAATATCACTTGGCGCCATCCAGCACGCTTCATGAATTTCCCGCTCTTGCAACATAAACGGTGCCAGCTCATCGACCGGTCGACAATAAAAAATCGCCATATTATCACTAATATCATTTAATATTACACCGGAGCGAAAACCAACTAACCCAACGACTTTACACATCACACCTGTTTCTTCAAGTACTTCACGCATTGCCGCGGTCGTTACCGTTTCAGCTTCTTGAACAAAGCCTGCCGGTAAGGACCAAACGTCCTTAAGTCCCCCATAGGTCTTTTTTACAAGTAACCATTCACCCTTTGCATTTTCTACAATGGATGCCACACCTAGCCAAACTTTACCTCGATCCTTTTTCGTCATTTGAATTCCTCCATATATGAAAAAACATGCAAAGTTTTACCTTCACATGTTTCTTCTTCAGTTAAGTTTACTGCATCAATTCACAATATTATGTTCGTATAAATAATCATACGAAATATCAATGAATAAAAATTCGCCACTTGCTAATGCCATTGAATAGGTGCGTGTTAAATCACCTGTTTCAATATCACTATAGACAGATGACAAATCCCCTTGATGATCCTTCGCCAGCTTAATAATATTTAATAGAAAATATGGACGCCAGCTCCAATTTTTACCGAGCGCTTCTTCTTGTACTTCCCACTGACCTTCTTTCCATCGGATATTTGGACTTGTTTGGAAGCCATTATTATCACAGATGTAAAGACGAAATGCGCAGTTTTGGAGTGCTTTCGCTAGCTGCATAAGCTTATTAGGCTGTGTGCCTGATGGATTTACTTGCTCAACAATTGTACAAATCGTTTTTTCTAATCGCTTCATTTCTTCGTACTTATGAAGGAGTTGTTTTTTTTCTGTTGCAATAAACTGCTCACATTCACTACGAAAACGTTCTTTGAGCGAATCACGCGAGTTAAATTGTTTGTCTGGTAATTGTAAATACGGCCCTTTAAAAAAGCGTGCGCCATTTTTCCAGCCTTGCTGTAATTGATATACCGTTCCGATGTTTTCTATTAATAGCAGTGTCCCCATCTTCACCGCGAGTGCACGAATCGTTGCAAATGCATGGTTTTGTGAACCCCATAAATTATAATTCAGTTGCCCGACATTAATTTTTAAAACGGCTGGTTCTAACATAAGTAAGTTTTCTAGCTGTGTTTGTGAGCCAACTTCCGAAAGCGCAATTTTTACTCCATAAGTTTTAATATAACGGATTAAATGGTGTAGCTGCTTGATTTCCCCTGCAAATTTATGCTCTGCCATCACAAGCGTAATTTGCGATAAGTTTTGCTCAGCAATTAGCTCCTTCAACATCGCAAAATAGCTTTCACCGTAATCTAACATGAGTAAATTCGGATTACACGGAATGTAGAGCCCGACATCCGAAATCAGGTGTGCAACGGATTGTAGGGACTTACGTACAAATAGCTGTTCAATCTCGGCACGTATATCTGCTGGTACGTCTTGTTCGTATGTAAATTGCTCCATATTAATAATGCCACTTTCACCATCTACTTGCCCAATGACCTCATAAGCAACGACACGATGACCATCTGCACTATATATTGGTTCATATAAGATTTCAATTTGATCGAGTTTATCTAACATTTCCAAAACACTCAATATAAAAGCCTCCTTCACTCGCAAGCTGTACCCTTATCATAATCCAAAAAATTAGATAACACAAAAGGTTACGTCAAACTATAGTAACATACTAAGAAAAGTAAGAAATAAGTTTACAAAAAAGGGGACGTCCAAGAAATACTTCCTGGACGTTCCCCCTTCGATTATTTTTACTTTGATACGAAAGATTCATATCTTTGGATAAACGCTGATATTTCAGCACGAGTTAAAATTTGGTCAGGTTTATAGTGAGAGGTTGTTGTGGCTGTAGTAATCCCATTATCCATGAAAAATTGAATCGCTTCGTTTTGGCTTACTGTTTTCCCATAATGGTAAGATGCCATCAGTTGTGCCATTTTGCCACGACTAATCCCTTTATCCGCTAGCGCTTTAGAAGCTGTAGACCCTTCATTTGCTAGTACGGGCATATGATACTTTTTCGCCATGTTGTATAAACCACTTTTATTCCATGACGAGTTATTTTTTACATTTGCTAATTCTTCATTTTGAGCAAAACGGAAGAAGATTGTTAGAAAATGTGCTTCTGTTAATTGTGTTTTCGGCTGTAACTGTGTTTCGTATTTCTTTGTTTTTGCATTCCATACATCACCATAACCACTAATTAAACTTCGGTCGATTGCCCAAATCATATCATCTGTCCACCAAGCGGTCTTGCTGAAGTCCGCAAACTTTTTAGCATAATCTGAGTAATCTGGTGTAGTGGTAACTGGAGGTGCTGGCGTTGAAGCTGAGTAGTCTAAATAGCTTGATGCTACATATCCCTTTGTCCCGTCACTTCTTTTCACAGGATACCAAACAAAATGGTTTGTCTTCGTTGATACTTCATCAAATTCAAAAGGACCCGTAATGGTAATAATTTCACCTTCACCTATAGTACCCATAGAAGGACTATCCTTAGTAGGTCTTGCTCTAAAGTTTACAGTTGTTGTTGCCCTAACTTTTTGATTGGTTTCAAAAAAATGCTTTGATTTAGTTAATGGTAAATCAAAATCATAGTTCATCGCTGAAAATTTAATATTTTCCTTGCTGTTCGAGTCGTATTGAAAATCTTCACGTGAAAATGGTAGTACTGTTAAGTCAATAAGTCCCATTTTTTCAACGATTCCGAAAATCTTTTCTTGATAGGCATTGACATTTCTTTCACCAGTTGCTTGGAAAATTGGACTATTGACTGGCTTCGTACCGTTATAAGCCATGACAGCAAAGTACCAATGTTCCAGTACATCTCTTTCTCCACCATTGATACGAGGTAGATCCTTTCGCTTAAACATGTTATCTAGTGTCTCTACACCAGCTTGAATATTATAGACAAGATCGCTTTTTAGTCTATCTTGATTGTAGTTGGCTTGATTTGTAATTTGCATAATGCCAATTCCATTATCAGCTGTCACAATCGCCTTACCATTTTGATCGAAATGACGCCAGTTTCCACTTTCACCTTCCGCTATTGCCTTCACAATTTCAGGCGGAACATCATAACTCAAGGCTGTTTCGGTTAACAAACAGTTCATTATAGAATAATTAGGGTTTACTTTTGATGCCGAATTATATTCACAAGTTTTTGCAATATTATTAGCTGATACATTATTATCTGTATTTATAGATAGCGAGAGGGTACCAATGGCCATCACACTAATCAATGGTTTCAATATCTTCTTCATATTTGCTTACTACACTCCCTTTCACATTTTCAATTGTTAAAAGATTCTAATATATGATATCACAAATCCAATATTTGAGATAGGATACTATTCAATCCATTTTATAAAGTAGTCCGAATTCTTCAGCATTCTCATAAACTTAGCGGATGTCATTGGTTCCATTGCGCTTCGTTTTTTCTTCTTCCAAACCACACAAAAAGCCTCCTCAATTTGTTATGTTTTACAACATACAAATCAAAAAGGCTTGGTATTTACAACCCTTAATACGTCATTTTGGGGTTGTGTTTACACTCTTTGGGGATTGTGTACACACAGTTTTTACTCGTTATTTACAACCCTAATGGCATATCATCTTACTCACATGGTTGCTCTTCTGCTGGGCGTGCTGCTGCTTTAAAGCTCGTTCCACAGCCGCAAGATGCAAGTGCGTTCGGATTATCGATAGTGAAGCCACCGCCCATAAGTGATTGCTTAAAATCAATTTTTGTACCTTGTAAAATGCCAGCATCTTCTTTTGATACTAAAATGCGAATGCCGTGCTGATTATCTGTAAAATCATCTTCGTTTACCTCATTATCGAAAGCCATTCCATACGATAAACCACTGCAGCCGCCGCCCTTTACCGCGACACGTAAGCTTGCGTGCTCCTCTTCGTTATGAGCCATCATTTCTTTGACTTGAAATGAGGCTGCTTCTGTTAAAATTACTACTTGTTTTTCAATCGCCATTTCAGTCACCTTCCTTTATACAGTTATCATATCAATAGTATTTCCCTTCTGACAACAAAACTGCCTGTTAAGAAAATACCATTTGCGCCAAAACACATAAAATGACGTATTTTTTAATGTTAATAACATAATCTTCGCAATCACTAAAGCAAATAAGACTAGATTTACAAAATTGCAAAAAGGAACATTGTACTAATTTTTTCATATTTCTTCTAATAATTAGTTACTATTTTTTTGTGATTCTTGTTATAATATACTTACTATTTTCAGCAGAGAGGTATGATTTTATGGAAATTTCTCCATTTTATGAAAAAAGCATCGAATGTATGCATTGTAAAAAAAGTTTCCCATCACTAAAAGTTCGCTCAAAATCAATCAAAATCGAGCATACCGAAACCGATTTCCAACCCATTTATGCAGATGAGCATGTCAATGCTTTGTACTATAATGTATTCGTATGTCAGCATTGCGGATTTTCATTTACGGAGGATTTCAACAAATATTTTGCACCTGGGGTAAAAGAGCAATTAAATGCGCAAATTTGTGATAAATGGATACCGCATAGCTTCAAAACGGAGCGCACCGTATTTGATGCCATTCAAGCATATAAATTAGCCTTTTTATGTGCAACAATCAAAAAAGAGAAATTTGTTATTACTTCTGGCTTAGCATTGCGTTTAGCATGGCTATATCGCTCACTGAAGAATACAGGTCAAGAAATGCGCTTTTTAAAAATTGCACGTGATCATTATATGGAAAGCTTCTCGAACGGTGACTATTCAAGCACACAAATGTCTGATGTGCGCATCATGTACATGGTTGCAGAATTATCACGTCGTTTAGAAGACTACGAAAATGCCACACGCTTCTTCTCCCGTGTCATTGAAAATCAACGTGTTGGTGGTGAGGCCAAGCTAGTTGATATGGCAAAGGAGCAATGGGAACTAGTACGCGCCGCACGCGAAAAAGTACCAAATTAAAAGGCAGGAGAATCGCTCTCCTGCCTTTTTTCGTTCTATTAGAATACTTGCTCTACTTCAATTACACCTGGCACTTCTTCTAATAAAGCACGCTCGATACCAGCTTTTAATGTGATTGTAGAACTTGGGCAGCTACCGCATGCACCTAGTAAACGTAATTTTACGATACCATCTTCAATATCTACTAATTCACAGTCACCACCGTCACGTAATAGGAACGGACGTAATTTATCTAAAACTTCTTGTACTTGTTGGTATTGTTCTGTTTCTGTCATTTTGCTCGACTCCCTTCACTAAAGTTATTATAATGTGAAGAAGTAAAAAAATCCATTATTGTATCACGAAAGGTTTGAATTCTATGTCTATAAAACAACCCATTATTGAAATTTACGGTGCGGATATTATGTGCGCAAGCTGTGTCAATGCACCATCCTCTAAGGATACATACGAATGGCTACAAGCTGCTGTAACGCGTAAATATCCAAACCAAGCCTTTTCAATCCGCTATATCGATATTGAAGGCGTAATTGAGAATGAACGCGATCAGGATTATGCGAATCGTATTCAAGAGGATGAATTTTTCTACCCACTTGTCCTAATTAACGATGAAGTTGTCGGTGAAGGATACGTACAAATCAAGCCAGTATTCACCGCACTTGAACAGCTAGGCTTTGTTCCTGAAGCAGAATAAGAAATATCCAGCCAAGAATTTCTTGTGCTGGACATTTTTTTAGTTTTCGTTTTGTCGTTTATAGTACCAAAGTAAACCTGATTTCATTAAGCGGGCAATACGGCCTGTTACGGTTGTGTCTGCTAAATGAACGAAGCCTTGCTTTTTCCCTAAAGAGCCCATGAAGCCTTTCATTTTGATGTCAGATAGCTTTTCAGGTAATGCCTCACCCTTCCAACGCATTTTTAGCACCTTGGCAATACGCTCTGCTTGTTCTTCTGCTAATTGAGCTGTTGGAGGTAAATGTGAAGAAGCCGAATCTCCTACTACATAAACATCTTCATCACCAATCACATGATAATGATCTGTAATAATTGGACGATTAAATTTGTCCTTTTCTACATCCAATTCACGGACGATTTTTACGGGTTGAACGCCGGCAGTCCAAACGATTACATCTGCTTCGATGATTTCGTCATGGTTGTGTAAGCGGCCCTCTTCTACACGTGTAATATTCGATTTTGCGATAACTTCTACGTTGTTTTTCTCAAACCAGCTTTTAATGTATTCACTTAGCTTCTCAGGGAAGTCACGTAAAATACGATGAGAACGGTCAAATAATTTAATTTTTAAATCTGCTCGGCTTTCACGTAATTCACTCGCTAGTTCGATACCTGAAAGACCTGCACCAATAATGGCTACTGTTGCACCTGGCGCTAAACCACATACTTTTTCGAAGGTAGTACGAGCCTTTGCAATCGTTTGAATGCTGTATGTGAATTCATCTGCCCCCGGAACACCGTGATATTTATCCACACAGCCTAAACCAATAACAAGCTGGTCGTACGCTACTTCCTGTCCATCTTCTAAGTAAACCTTTTTGTCTTCTCGATCGATTCGAACGATTTCTCCATAAACGCGTTTTAATCGATCATGTTCAGGAAAATCAACACGAATTTCTCTATCTGTTGATGTACCTGCTGCAAGTGCGTAGAATTCCGTTTTTAAGCTGTGGAATGGTGTACGGTCTACTAATGTAATTTCTACATCTGCCGGTAAGCTCGGTAATAGACGTAGTAAAATACGCATGTTCCCATAACCGCCGCCTAATAAAACTAATTTTTGCATAGCGTTTTCCCTCATATCTTTAATTAATCAATTACACCTCTTGTGCTTTGAAGAGGTTCATTCTTCACTTACCAATACGGTCACTACTTACAAAATGAAGAACGCCATTGTTCACAAACTTTCCATAAACATTATAACCGTTTGTGATAACATTCACAATATATTAAAGTATATTTTGTGAAAAAATTCACATAGAATCACCCTAAATGCGAGTACATAGCAATTGACGTCTGTCGCAAAACAAAGTAGCATGTGAAAGTAGCGAGGTGACAAGATGTTTAATATGGTTGAATTTTGTATTACAAATTTAGCAAATGGCGCACAGAAAACCTATGAGGAGCTTGAGAAAGATCCTGAAATAGATGTGCTTGAATACGGCTGCATGAGCTATTGTACAAAATGTGCACGCGGCTTTTATGCAGTAGTCAATGGTGAAGTGGTGGAAGCAGATACGCCAGACGAATTAACGAAGGCGATTTATCAATATATTGAAGAAAATCCGATGTGGTAATTTCCCACATCGGATTTTCTTATTTATTCAGTTCTAATAAGTTTTCTACACAATAAGTTGGTAATTGTGTTTGTTGTTTGACGATAGCGGTTGGTGTGACGCCTGTGTTTACATGAATCGTATCACAGCCGAAATGGATACCACATAAGATGTCCGTGTCGTAATTATCGCCAACCATGACCATCTCACTCTTATCAAAGCCATGATCATCCGCCACAATTTGTAGCATCAGAGGTGAGGGCTTGCCTACAAAAATCGGCGTCACCCCTGCAACATTCGCCACTAAATTTACAAATGAACCATTGCCTGGTGCAAAACTAGCCTCATTGGGAAATTTAATATCGCCATTTGTGCCAATTAATGCCGCGCCATTTTGTACATATACACATGCCTGAGCAAGTTTTTCATACGTCATCTGGCGGTCAATGCCCATGACTAAAATATCCGCCTGTTCTTCTGTAATCTTTAGTCCCTCTTGAACAAGTGCAGTACGAATCCCCTGCTCCCCAACAACATTAACGCGCTTGTCCTTACTCAGCTTTGCTACATATTTTGCTGTGGCAAGCGAGCTCGAATAAATATGCGTAAGCGGTGCGGTAATGCCGATTGCATCTAGCATTTGTTGTAACGATTCACGCGTCTTTGAAGAGTTATTCGTTAAATAAAACGGTTCGATTCCTTGCGCCTGTAGTTGATGTACAAAGCGAATTGCTGAATCAATTCCAGCCTTTCCGCGATAAATCGTGCCATCTAAATCAAAGCAATAGGCTTGATAGTGCATACTATTTATCCTCTGGTAAAAATGCAGATACTGGTCCTAATTCATTTGTTAAGTAAGCTTGCACTTTCTCTGAAAATTGCTTCAGGATTGGTAGGTTTTTCGTTAGGACCGTTAAAATTTCCTCATTATCTACGGCAATAAATTCACGCACAATCATTTTGCGTAAGCCAACTACTTCTTTTAATGGTGCATCCATTTCTGGTGTAATGACTTTTTCGTCGACAAAAATATCAATAATGTCCTCATAACTGCCTGGATCGCGCATGATGAAGCCGTCGATTACTAAGTTTCCTACATCCATCATCGCTTCCATCACATTATGACCAATACGTTGTAATGCTAATTTATGAATATCGTCGGCTAACCAGTTGTCTGTGCCTTCAAAAATGGTGATTAATTCGTCTAAATGTGCTAAGTTTTTAGTAATTTTATTTCTATCTACGAAATACATAGATAAAGCCTCCATTCAATCAATAAAAGTTGATAGTGTTTTCTAATCTATAGTACCATATTCTTTAGAGATGGAAGGGGTTCAAAACAAAATGGAACGATTTTTCTTATATGATGATGTAGAAGATACAAAAACGCGCTTTGTGAGCTTTGCAGGAAAAACACAGCGCTACGATTTAGCAGTTTTACAAAGTAGCCGATTTTTTGGCAAGGTGCTTGTACTAGACATCCAATTCGGCCGATTTGCAATTATCGGCGCAGATGATGTCGAAGAACCAGGATACTTAGAACATGTATACAACCGCACAGAAGTAGAAACAGAAGATTTACGTGAATACTTGAGAGAATTATTGAGTTAAAAAACAACGAGGAAGCATGCAGCATGCTTCCTCGGCGCAAAGGAAGTGTCCCAAAAGTAATTCTGGGACACTCCATTTAATATTAATCAATTTGTTGTTCAATTATTTCTTCTGTCGGTGCTTCCTCAGTAGCTTCCACCGCTACAACTTCTGGTGCACGACCCGTTTTTTTCACGATAAAATAGGCACAGCCAAAATTACAATACTCGTATAAATAATCCTGCACCGTACTAATTTTCGTATCAAATGTAGATTTTTGATTTTTGTCGTCAAAAAATCCTTTTAAACGTAGCTGACCATAGCCCCAGTCCCCTACGATATAATCATACTTCGATAAAATATCCGAATAACGTGCTGTAAACGCTTCTTCTTGAAAGCCCTCTCGCACATTTTCAATCATTTCATACAAATAACCTTCTACAATAATCAAATTAGACCCCACCTATCATACGTTCCATGTTATAAAACATTTCACCTGAAAGCAATATCGACCGTTAAATTTCTAGCTGATGTTTGGCTGCCGCGTTTACTTGTTCATCGGCATGGTAGCTACTACGTACGAGTGGGCCAGCTTCACAATGACTAAAGCCTTTTTCCATTGCAATTTTACGAAGCTTGCCAAATTCTAGCGGTGAATAATATTTCTTTACGGGTAAATGCTTTTTCGTTGGCTGTAAGTATTGACCAATTGTCATAATGTCGACGTTATTTGCACGTAAGTCATCCATTACCTCATAAATTTCTTCCAATGATTCGCCTAAACCAATCATCAATGAAGATTTTGTTGGAATTGTTGGCTCCATTTCCTTCGCGCGACGTAAAAACTCTAGTGACCGTTCATAGGTCGCCTTTGCACGCACACGCGGTGTCAGGCTACGTACCGTTTCAATATTATGATTTAAAATATCCGGCTTTGCATCCATTAGCATGCGTAAGTTTTCTTCACGGCCACCTAAGTCTGATGGTAATACCTCAATGGACGTTAATGGGCTTTTACGACGAATTGCACGCACCGTTTCGGCAAGTACTTCCGCGCCCCCATCTTTTAGATCATCACGTGCTACCATTGTAATGACAACATGCTTTAAGTTCATAAGTGCTACAGAATCGGCTACACGCTCTGGCTCCGCTAAATCAAGCTCATTTGGAAGACCTGTTTTTACCGCGCAAAAACGGCAGGCACGTGTACAGATAGAGCCTAAAATCATCATCGTTGCAGTACGGCGCTCTCCCCAGCATTCGTGGATATTCGGGCAGCGCGCTTCCTCACAGACTGTGTGTAAATTTTTTTCACGCATTAGCTTCTTTAGTGCTTTATACTCGTCATTAGTATTTAGCTTAATTTTTAGCCACTCCGGTTTGCGTAGATGCTCCTCTTTTGGACTAGTTGGTTTACAAGATGTCATTGTTCTTCTCCCTTTCACTCAACTACTACTAAGATATTGCTGTTGTCAATGTACCATAGATAGCGTTTACCAACAACTAACTATAGCTATTATTTTGACTAGTTAAAATATAGCTCAATCATACGGGATTGGAACTTCGATCGATGGCTGTGTGCCTTCCCCTGCACTATAAATATGCGGAACTGTGCCTTGAACTAAGCCGATTGCTACAGGAATTTTTTGCCTTACTGTCGCAGAGCTACTCGCAAATGGAACGATAATTTTAACATTGACCTCAATAAACAAATTCACTTCCACTTTGGCATTATTAATACCAAATTCAGTGATTGGGGATTCTATATCACTACCGACATTCCCAATAATATGAAAGCGTATCGGGATTTTCGGACCTAAATTCCCTATAATTGGAATATTAAGTGCCTGCCCGAGTGGTACAAAGAATACAATCCCATCTCCAGCCTCCATTTTCCCGACATCATATTCAACACTATCTAAATTTGGCAAATGCGATAGATCCCCATTTTCAGCCTGCTCTAAATATTCCTTTACTAAGGCTTGTGTTTCTGCACGCACTTGATTAATAATTTCGGTATTGAATTTTGTCGTAATCATATCTGTTGATTGTGTAGGTAAGTTCACAATAATCTCATTTACATCAAGAACACTAGAAGTACGCGAGTTAATTGCTTTGCTTACAACATACGAAGCCACCTTATACGTTTGTACTTCAGCATACTCTAAATAAATCGGCATTAAACGCCCGTTAATAATATAAATGCTCAGTGCCGTCATGAAGGCTAAACTCACTAATATAAGCGTCATTAAATTTTTACGATGGCTCTTTTTTTTCCTAAATCGCATTCCAGTTTTTTTACGAAAACGCAAAAAAATCCTCCTTCCCACAAAATATGAGAAGGAGAATGAGGTTATTCGGCTGGGACAACATAGTCCGTTTCGATTTTTTCAATAGTTACTTCCGGATGGTCACTTAGACAAATTTCGTATGTTGCTTCTAATAGCTTGTCGTTCGCTTCAAAAATACGCACCCACGGACGAGCAACATCGACTAAATTTTGCTTTGAGACAATCCCTCGTCGTCCATCGCTTAATAACACAATCGTCCCATTAGCATAATGTACGACACTACGTAAAAAGGCATCTACTACACGCGCATCGAACTTCTTTGCTCGATCTTCCATAATGATGGCAATCGCATCTGATGGTAGCATTTTTTTACGATATACACGATTGGATGTTAATGCATCAAATACATCTGCTACTGCAATGACCTTTGCAAAAGGGTGAATCTCAAAATCAACTAGCCCTCGTGGATATCCGCTCCCATCGATTCGCTCATGATGCTGGAACGCACAATGCGCCACGAGCAATGACACAGAATGCAAATTGCGTAATATATCAAAACCAAATCGTGCATGCTGTTTCATTTTTTCAAATTCTTCTTCCGTAAATTTACCAGGCTTCATTAAAATTTCAGATGGAATTAACAGCTTCCCAATATCATGCAACAGTGCACCGATACCGATTAAGCGAATGTCCTCATAGCGATAGCCTAACTCTTTGGCAATTGCCACTGAATACATCGTTACTTGAAATGAGTGCTGGTAAATATATTCATCATATAAATAGGCATCCGTTAAAATCATTAATACTTCGCTACTATTCATGACAGAATTTAAGATATCATCGACAATTAATCCCAGCACCTTGGATTGCTGATCTAATACATAGGAAGCTTGAGATGTTTTTGCTTGCTTCACTTCTGTAAAAGCCTTTGTCATATTCTTCACTGCTTCAATACGTTTAGCTGGGGGCACTGTTTCCTCAACGGAGATCCCTGTCGAAATATTATCATCAATATATAAATATTGAATATTCAATTCACGCAATCGCTCAACAATTCGGCTAGTTATGATGACGTCTTTATGTAATAGTGGATGTCCCGCTTCGTTCCAGATAGTTCTACCGACTACCATGCCTTCCTTCAACACATTGACCGATATTAATCGCATTTCTTATTTGTTCTCCATTCTAATGTTACATACATTATATAATTATAAATATTCGGTGAAAAGGTATATTTATAAAATTATGCGAATTTCTTCACACAATAATCTAGAAAAACATCCCGTATAAACTGTGGTAAAAAATACTCTTTCTTTGCATATTTAAAGCTTGGGAAAAAGAAGCCAAATGTAAATAAATCCAATGTCGCTAAACGATACTCCTGCTCTGCCCTAACAGGTATACCATTAATAAATAATTCACGCTCATGATTCATCTTCAATCCATAATTCAACATTTTACCGAAAATAACGCCTCGAAAACCGAGACCTTTTAATTCAAGTCGTGGCCAATCTTTATTTTCAGATTGCACAAAGATTTCCTTTAGCTCCCTACCTGTAATATGCACTACACATACATTTATCGGATGCGGTAAAATTTTGTGAATATCATATTTGGAAACATAGCCTTTTTTCAACGATTCGACAAATATTCCTGCATTAAACATGACACAATCTGAATTCGTATAATCATACAAACATTCTGCAAACAAATCTGAGAGCTGTGAACGATGAAACCATTCTTTATTATGAGACTTCGCTGTATAAAATAACGGTTGCGCCAACATTTGCTTTGCTTGCTGCTGGATGTCTTGTAACCATGCCGTTTCACCGGGAGCTTCTGGTAATAGGGCATTTTCATACAAATGATCTGACTTTTTCACTAGTTGTCTTGATGTATGATCAAATACCAATTGTAAATGACCTGTAAATTGTCCAAATTTTCCACCGCCTGTTAGCAGTACTCCGTTTTCAATCCGTCCATTTTCAAAGACATGGTGTGTATGCGCTCCAAATATAACATCAATAATCGGACATTCTTGTGCAAGCAGCTCATCCTCCGTAATGCCTAGATGGGATAGACAAACAATCAAATCTACCTCCTGCTGCAATGCATAGGCCCATTTAATGATTTCTGCTCTTGGGGTAGTCACTTCCCAGCCAAGCTCCTTATAAAACACTTCAAAAGGTGCTGTCGCAGCTAAAACGGCGATTTTTGTTCCGTATTGAGTTGTCAAAATCGTATACGGCTTCATCCACTGGGGGTTTTCCTGCTGAGTAGCAAATAAATTATTAATAATTACTTCAAATTGTGCCTCGTCATACAGATGATACAGCTCCTCATGCCCCAATGTGATGCCTTCATTATTGCCTAATGTTACGACGTCATAGTGGGCATCATTTAGCATTTTGACATTGCCATGTCCAAGCGTGGCCTCTGTATATAAATTCGAGCGATCTAGATGATCTCCTAAATCGACTAAAAAACTCGTCTCTCCTTGTTCTGCGAGCATTTTTCGCGTTGCTTCAATAAAATGCTGACTACGTTTCCAATACGTAAAATGACTATGTAAATCATTCGTATGAAAAAAATGAATATGTTCTCGCACAACTGCCACCTCTTTTAAAATTTTTTACCACAAATAATACTCAGTCTCCAAATAAGCCTAGCTGTTTTGGTGCTAAGTTTTCAAATTCAAGCTGTAACATTTGTTGCATTCGTTTGGCGTTTTTCGCTGCATGTCCACCCGAGTTATTATTAAACAGGACAATTACTTGTTCCGTTTGGCTATTTAAAAATCTTACTTGCTCACTAAGTTGCTGTAGTTCTTGTTCATTATAATCATATAAAAAGCGCACCTTACGCCAGTTTTCACCATGACCAATATTACGCCAACCGTGCACATTGCGTCCATGAATCCGTACAAGTGCCTGATCATGTGTAGCAATTGGCACAAATGGGACTGAGCCACTTCCTGCTTGTGGTTCATCGCACACACAATGGATCAATTCATTTTCCTTAAGAAAGGCCAAAGTTTTATCCTTCAGCTGTGCGCTATACCAAGTTTGGTTGCGAAATTCGATGGCTACTGGATAATCAGCTAGCTGCTGCTTAATATAGTGAATATAGTTTATATTTTTCGTCTGACAATCAAACCACGGCGGAAATTGTACGAGTACCATTGCGAGCTTTCCATGCTTTTGGAAAGCATCTGCACATGCACGAAACGCATTGAACATATCATTGCGCGTTTCGAATGGGATTTCGTCTCGTAAATGCCCGGTCATCCCTTGATACGCCTTTACTACGAACTGAAATGTGTCCGGTGTATCATTACACCACTTCTCCACATTTTCAACACAAGGAATCGCATAAAACGATGTATCCAACTCCACTACTGGAAAATGTCCGCTATAATCAAATAATTTATCCTTTGCTGCTGTCACGGAGCTATAGACATCGGGGTGATCTCCCCAGCCAGTTAATCCGATTGCAATCATCCCGTTCACCTCTTCAATTTGATTGTACTACAACTCTTATTCTCTATACGAATTCATTGCAAAATTCATTCATTCCAAGCATACTAATAGAAAAAAGGAGAATAAGTTTTATGCATATTTTACAATCATTAAATGAATTTGAACAATTTAAAGCTGGTGCAAAGCCTGTTATTTTCGAGTTTACAGCAAATTGGTGTCCGGATTGTCAATTTATCGATCCATTTATGCCCGAAGTAGTAGAGAAATATTCAGATTTTCAATTTGTGAAAGTAGACCGTGATCAATTTATCGATCTTTGCATCGAGCTAGATGTCATTGGGATTCCAAGCTTTGTTGCTTATGAAAATGATATTGAACTAGGTCGCTTCGTTAGTAAAGACCGCAAAACACAAGAAGAAATCGAGCGCTTTATCACAGGTTTAAAATAAAAAATGCTTCAAACGCGACTTAAGCGTTTGAAGCATTTTTTATTATTTAATGATACCCTCATGTTCTTCGTTCTTCCAAAGCTTGCCACTCTTCTTTTGTCCTAATGCCCAAAAGATAACGCCAACTGCTACGACTAATACAACAGCTGGTACGCCTAGTGTAATTGGCCAAAATAAATTTTCCATAAAAAATCGCTCCTTTATGTTCATTATGTATACTATCTATTATTCCATCTAATACAGGTATTGTAAATGATTACCTCAAAACTATCGCTATGAATTTCCTTTTTCATCACCAAATTTTCACGATTTCAACACAATTGTTCTTGAAAGCACTAAAAAAACACTTGCTGCATAATAACAGCAAGTGTTAGAGTAAGTGAATTATCCGATAGAACCTTCCATCTCGAATTTGATCAGACGGTTCATTTCTACTGCATATTCCATTGGTAATTCTTTTGTGAATGGCTCAATGAAGCCCATTACGATCATTTCTGTCGCTTCTTCTTCAGAAATACCACGGCTCATTAAGTAGAATAATTGCTCTTCAGATACTTTTGAAACTTTCGCTTCGTGCTCTAAAGATACATTATCATTTAAAATTTCGTTGTATGGAATTGTGTCTGAAGTAGACGCGTTATCCATGATTAATGTGTCACATTCGATATTTGCACGAGCGCCAGTAGCGTTCTTACCGAATTTTACTTGACCCATATACGTTACTTTACCGCCTTGTTTTGCAATCGATTTCGAAACGATTGTTGAAGACGTGTTTGGTGCTAAGTGAATCATTTTCGCACCTGCGTGTTGGTGTTGACCTTTACCCGCGATAGCGATTGATAATGTCATACCACGAGCGCCCTCACCTTTAAGGATACATGCCGGATATTTCATTGTTAATTTAGATCCAATATTACCGTCGATCCATTCCATTGTACCACCAGCATCTACAACCGTACGTTTTGTAACGAGGTTGTATACGTTGTTAGCCCAGTTTTGGATTGTTGTATAACGGCAATATGCATTCTTTTTAACGATAATTTCTACTACAGCTGAATGTAGTGAGTTCGATGTGTAAACCGGCGCTGTACAGCCTTCTACATAGTGTACAGATGCATCTTCGTCTACGATAATTAGCGTACGCTCGAATTGCCCCATGTTTTCAGAGTTAATACGGAAGTAAGCTTGTAAAGGTGTATCTAATTTAACACCTTTTGGCATGTAGATGAATGAACCACCAGACCAAACCGCTGAGTTTAACGCAGCGAATTTATTGTCCGTGTAAGGAATGACTGTACCCCAGTGTGCTTTGAAAATCTCTTCATTTTCTTTTAACGCTGAGTCAGTATCTTTGAAGATAATCCCCATATCTGTAAGATCTTGCTTCATGTTATGATAAACTACTTCAGATTCGTACTGAGCAGATACACCTGCAAGGTATTTTTGCTCTGCTTCAGGAATACCTAATTTATCGAATGTTGCTTTAATTTCTTCAGGTACTTCATCCCAAGACTTTTGCGTAGCTTCAGATGGTTTTACGTAGTACGTAATTTCATCGAAGTTTAACGCTGAAAGGTCGCCACCCCATTGAGGCATTGGGATTTCATAGAATTTGTTAAGAGCTTTTAAGCGGTAGTCAAGCATCCACTGTGGCTCTTCTTTCATATTGGAAATTTCACGAACGATTTCTTCTGTTAATCCACGCTCAGAACGGAAAATCGATACGTCCTTATCATGGAAGCCATATTTGTAATCGCCGATATCAGGCATTTTTTTAGCCATGTTGTCTCCTCCGTTCATCATTTGAGAAGTGGGGCTGTCTAAAAATTACTTCTCGGACATTCCCCTTCGCTTACATTATTTCATTTCGTTGTTTACGCCCTTTTCCATTGCTTTCCAAGCCAATGTTGCGCATTTAATACGAGCTGGGAATTTTGCAACACCTTGAAGTGCCTCTACATCGCCAAGATCATATTTTTCATCATTGAAGTCTTCACCTAACATCATCTTCGAGAAAATCTCCGCTAGTTCTAAAGCTTCGTCTAATTTTTTGCCTTTAACGATTTGTGTCATCATTGATGCAGAAGACATGGAAATTGAGCAGCCTTCACCGTCAAATTTTGCATCCTCTACGATGCCATCGTTTAGCTTTAAAGTTAAATGAATACGATCCCCACAAGTTGGATTATTCATATCAATTGTTACTGTATTTTCATCTAAAGACCCTTTATTACGAGGGTTTTTATAGTGATCCATAATTACAGAACGGTATAGTTGATCTAAGTTATTAAAAGACATCGCCAAAATACTCCTTCGCTGAGCGCAATCCAGCTACTAATGCATCAATATCTGCTTCGTCATTGTACATGTAGAAGCTTGCACGCGCCGTTGCTGTTACTTGAAGCCACTTCATTAACGGTTGAGCACAGTGGTGTCCAGCACGTACGGCTATTCCACTCATATCTAAAACGGTTGCGACATCATGAGGATGCACATCGTCTAAGTTGAATGTTACAAGTCCGCAGCGTTGCATTGGGTCACGTGGTCCGAAAATCGTTAAGCCTTCAATCGTAGACAGATTGTCCATTGCATAGCCTGCTAACGCGTGCTCATGTGCAGCGATATTGTCTAAGCCGATTTCCTCTAAAAAGTCGATGGCTGCACCTAAACCAATTGCACCTGCAATGATTGGTGTTCCGCCTTCAAACTTCCACGGTAACTCTTTCCATGTCGATTCTTGTAAACCTACAAAATCAATCATTTCTCCACCGAATTCTACCGGTTCCATGTTTTCAAGAAGCGCTTTTTTACCATATAGTACCCCAATTCCAGTAGGAGCACACATTTTATGCCCAGAAAGAGCCGCGAAATCTACATCCAAATCTTGAACATCGATTTTCATATGTGGCGCTGCTTGTGCGCAATCCGCTACCATGATTGCACCATTTTCATGGGCAATTTTCGCGATTTCTTTGATTGGATTGATTGTACCTAATACGTTTGAAACATACATGACAGATACGATTTTCGTTTTTGGCGTAATCGTTGCACGTACCTTTTCTAATGAAAGAGTGCCATCTGCTTCTAGATCAATGTATTTCAGTACCGCGCCTTTTTCTTTTGCAAGCTGTTGCCATGGAATAATGTTCGAGTGATGTTCCATGTGCGTAATGACAATTTCATCACCCTCCACAATATTTTGACGGCCATAGCCTGACGCTACTGTGTTTAATGAAGTCGTTGTACCACGAGTAAAAATAATTTCCTGCGTAGAGCTTGCATTAATAAACTTACGAACTTTTTCACGTGCACCTTCATACGAATCCGTTGCGCGGTTCCCAAGTGTATGCACACCACGGTGAACATTGGAATTGTCCAGCTTATAATAGTTTTCTAATGCTTCAATTACTTGGATAGGCTTTTGCGAAGTCGCAGCGCTATCTAAATACACTAAAGGATGACCATTAATTTCCTGATTTAAAATCGGAAAATAGCTTTTAATGTCTTTTGCTATCATTATCGAACTTTCCTTTCGATAACCTCCGTCAGCTGTTTTTTAACGCCTTCGATTGGAAGGTTCGTAACAACTGGCGCAAGGAATCCATGAATGACAAGGCGCTCTGCTTCTGCTTTTGAGATACCACGACTCATTAAGTAGTACAGTTGAGTTGGGTCAACACGTCCAACAGATGCAGCGTGTCCTGCTGTTACATCGTCTTCATCAATTAAAAGAATTGGGTTGGCATCACCACGTGCTTTTTCAGAAAGCATTAATACGCGAGATTCTTGCTCAGCATTTGCTTTTGTACCACCATGCATAATGTGACCAATACCATTAAAAATTGATTGTGCGGCGTCTTTCATAACACCGTGTTTTAAAATTTGACCGTCTGAGTTTTTACCCCATTGACGAATTAATGTTGTAAAGTTTAATTTTTGATCGCCGCTACCTACTGTTACCATTTTGAAGTCTGAAGTAGAGTTATCGCCGATTAAGTTTGTTGTATTTTCATAAACTGTATCTGAGTTTGTCATTAAACCTAATGCCCAGTCAATTTTTGCATCGCGCAGTGCGTGACCACGACGGTTTACATAAGCAGTAAAGCCATGAGCTAAGTTATCTACCGCGCCGAATGTCACTTGTGCATTATCTTTTGCAATGACCTCTGACACAACGTTCACTTGGCCTTTTGCTTCTTCAAATGTAGAGATATATGTTTCTACATATGTTACTGCTGAAGATTCTTCTGCTACCACTAATACGTGGTTGAATAAAGAAGCTTCTGCATTATCATTTAAGAAAACAACTTGTAATGGTGCATCAATGACTACGTTACGAGGCACATAAACGAAAATACCGCCGTTCACTAATGCCGCGTGATACGCTGTTAATTTATGCTCATCTACTTTTACAGCTGTTGTCATGAAATACTTTTCTACTAAATCCGCATGTTCGCGAATAGCTGTTTGAATATCTGTGAAAATAACACCTTTGTTCGTAAGTTCTTCAGAAACTTTGATGAATGCTGGTGTATTATTGCGTTGAATATATAAATTTTCTTGTGTTTCTGCATCGATTACTGCTTTCACTTCTGCAGGCACTTCGTCTAAAGTGGCGAATGGTGTGCTTTCTACAGTATGCGCTGGGAAATCAGTGAAGTTCCACTTTGAAATATTTGTTCTGTCTGGCTTTGGTAATTCAAGTGAAGCCGCTTTTTCAATTGCAGCTACACGGAAATCAGCAAATGCTGCTGGCTCATTATTTGTTGTTGAGAACGAGCGTACTTCTTCTGCTGATAACGCTAATTTTGTTTCAACCGTCATCTTCGTCGTCCTCCTTAATTATGCTTCTTCTGTTACCGCGTCCGTATTTTCGATACCTAGCTCTTGTTTAATCCAGTCGTAACCTTCTGCTTCTAAACGATGAGCTAATTCAGCGCCACCAGATTTCACAACTTTACCTTGCATCATTACGTGCACTTTGTCAGGTGTGATGTAGTTAAGTAGACGTTGGTAGTGCGTGATCATTAAGCAGCCGAAACCTTCACCGCGCATTTGGTTGATCCCTTTAGATACTACTTTTAATGCGTCAATATCTAAACCAGAGTCGATTTCATCTAAAATACCGAATGTTGGTTTGATCATCATCATTTGTAAAATTTCGTTACGTTTTTTCTCACCACCAGAGAAGCCTTCGTTTAAGTAACGTTGTGCCATTTCTTCTGGCATTTCTAAGAAGTCCATTGTTTTGTCTAATTCGCGGATGAATTTCATTAATGAAATTTCATCGCCTTCTTCACGACGTGCATTAATTGCAGAACGTAAGAAGTCAGCGTTTGTTACACCAGGGATTTCTGATGGGTATTGCATTGCTAAGAATAGACCAGCTTTTGCGCGCTCATCTACTTCCATTTCTAATACGTTTTCACCATCGATAAGTACTTCACCTTGCGTTACTTCATATTTAGGGTGACCCATAATTGCTGAAGCTAAAGTTGATTTACCAGTACCGTTTGGACCCATGATCGCGTGTACTTCGTTTGTGTTAATTGTAAGGTTTAAACCTTTTAAAATCTCTTTTCCGTCGATTTCAACGTGAAGATCTTTAATTTCTAAAGTTGTCATTAAATTACCTCCAAATGTTCATTTGCACGACACATGCATGCTAAATTAATTTCATAACCAATCTTACCCGAAATGAATGTTGGTTGCAAATAGTTTAGAATGATTTTAATTAAAAAATCTTTATTTCTTTTAAGCAACGTGTTTATTTAAGTTGTTTCTACTATTAATACAGTGCTTTGTACGCCTTTTTCATTTTCAATAATAATCTTTCAATTGAGAATCAATTTCACTTATTTAATTGAATTCACAGGATTGTCATTGACTGGAGAAAGAAAGTTGAAAAGCAAACCATGTTGTGCGCTGCAGATCGTTTATTTGCGATTTTTTAATTTTATTTGCGATCTTTCTGGGATATTTGCGATTTTCAACTTATATTTGCGAATCCTCAATTTTTCCCCATTATTTTAAAGAAATCGCTAGCATATAGTGATGATCCATAGAATATTTGGTAAAATTAGTTAAATCTATTTTGACCTAGAGGCAGGTGTTAAGGGAATTGGAATTTATTATTACTATCGGGGTAATTATTATAGCCATTTCTTGTTTATCTATTGATGCAAAATTGAGAGAAAATAGTAAACGAGATAAAGAAATAATTTCTTTACTCAAAGAAATCGCTCAACAAAAGAAATCATAGAGTAAAGATAATAGTTCATTTTAAAGGGGGACATAATTTGTCATATTTTAAAGTAGTAGTTGATGGGATTTCTAAACAAGATCTAACTGAAAGAGAACAATTAATTTTGCAAAACGCTATCTTACATTTTTCGGCAATGACAAATGCTTTGATTACAGGTACAGGTGTGATGTTAAACCCACCAGACGAAGGTACGATGGGCATTACATTTGCATATCCTGAAGCGATCGATGCTGAAAAGGAAGCTGAAGTTCGTGAAAGCATTGTTAAAAGATTAAATGCATTTTTCTCTATGTCCAATCTTGAATTAATAGCAATGATTAAATAAGCCTGTAAAAGTATTTTGATGAATTAATAGGGAATCATACTTCAAACTAGTGGTTTATTTAGTGGTTGGTATTTTAAAGCCTTCCTAAACATCGCTTTGGGAAGGTTTGTTTTTACAATAACCTAAAACAATTTACAATGGAACGGGATTAAACACTTTATTAAAATAAAAATCCCAAAATTTTGAAACTTTTATATTTGTTATTTCGTACTGTAGGTAAGAAATTATTATTAATGTAAAGGAGAATTATGCATATCTTTAAAAAAATAATTGATTTTCTTAACAAAATGAAAAAATTTGATATTTGGGGAGACACAGATGTGGAATTAACTGAGGAACAAATGAAGCATATTCGAATCCAAAATCCATATGGCATGATAGCGCTTGTTCTTAGTATATTGGCATTTCTTTTCCCGAAATACGGTCTATCCATAATTACTCTGATTTTTTGTATACTAACCTACTTTACATTTGATAAAGAAAAAGAAGATAACCTATGGCCCTTTTATATTGGTATCATAATTTCATTGATTGGATTAAAGTTGTTTTTTACAGGCGAAGTTCACGAAATCATAGTTTGATTTTATGATAAAAGCTTATGCACCTCATAGTTAAATAAAGTGACCAAACGAGGGTTTGGGTAGGTTATACTTCAACTAACGCAGCAGTTTAATAAAATAAAATGGGGGTGAATTTTTGAAAAGAAACAAAGTAATAATTTTCATTATATCTGTGATTTTTTTATTGTGCTTAGTGTGGATTTTATTTCCTAATAAAAGTGCAGAAGTAAAAAGTTTCACCTATGAGATAGAGGAAAATAATGACGAACTTATTATTGAAGTTAACTATCAATTCACTAACAATACAGGCAATTTTAGTTATGCTACTATTGTTTTAGACAGTTTTTTTTATCAACGACTTAAGAATCCAGAATCCATTGAACCCATTTTTTTAAACGGTGAAGTATCTGGTTCTACAAGAATAATTATTAACAAAGAGGACTTAACTTCAGACTTCATTGAATCGTTAAAATCAAAGGAAAAAAATCCTTTACATGCTATAAGTATAGGTGAAGAAATTAGTTTGTAATAACTCAACTAACGGAGTGCTTTAGTGTAACAAATACTTCAAAAAAGTGCCCAACCACGCTTTGGGAATGTTCTTTATGAGTCCCACATCATCTTTACCTATTAACTTAAGATATATTAGCCGATAGTTTAAGTAATAATGAATTTCAAAAGGGGATGTTTGAAATGAGGTCAGTAGGTATCAACGAAATGACATTAAAACTATTAGGGGTCGAGGTATCTGATAAAAAGATACCGATGATGACACCACAATTTAACGGAATTGATTCAATGACAACGAAAACAGCTCCTGCTATGAGCGAAGAAGCGTATGAAGAAGCAATTCGTAATCAGGCTAAAAAAGATTTTGAAGCAGGAAAATGTGGTGGCGAAAATAATACAGCTTATCGTGCGTTGAAAAATAGCTATGTTTCTGTTGCATCACCAGACCGTAAAGGCTATATCGCCAAAAGCTTTCAGCAGGTTCCGATGAATAAACGTAATCAAATTTCGTATATGAAAATTAAAGATGCAAGCGGTCAAGAAATTGCAAATTACTCTCCGAATACAGGCTGGACAGGTGTAATGACAAAGGATGAGATGAAGAGGGAAAGTAAATTTATGGCGATTTATATGGATACTTGGAGAAGCTTAAAAGCAGAAGCACAGCAGCAAGTAAAACCGACTTCGAGTTCAATTGATACATTTATTTGAGCTATACAAAGACATGCAAAATAACGTTCCCAAATGACACTTAGGGAGCCTTTTTGATTCCAATAAAAGGATATAATGCCCGATATATAGAATTATGTTCTTATAACAATCATTAGGAGTTGAAATAATGAAAGCACTTTTAGTTATTGATGTACAAAATGGCATTGTCAATTTAGGGGATTTTGAAGAAGAACTTTCGCTTATGGAAAATATAATTAAAGATTTCAAAGAAGCGAATATGCCAGTAATTTTTATGAAACATTTAGATGACGAAGAAGAAAGTGGTTTGTATAAAAATTCTATTGGTTCTGAATTACATAATTCGTTAAAAGACTATGCTGAATATGTAATAGAAAAACAAACGCCAAGTTCATTTTATAACACAGAACTTCAGGGTACATTAGAAAAATTAGGTGTAGACCACGTTTTTATTACAGGTTTTAATACGGAATTTTGTTGCTTATTTACTGCTATTGCAGCGTTTGATAGAGGTTATACAGTCACATTTATTGAAAATGCCACTGGAACTGTTAATACGGACGAAACTTATGAAATGCCAGGTTTAGATATCAAAGATTTCGTAGGGACTGTATTACATTGGTCAAATGCTATTGAAGTTTTAGCTTACGAAGAATATGTTGAAGAATATAAACCCAAAAACATAATCTAAGAAAAATTGCTTGAATATCTTATACACCTATAAGTTAAATAACGTTCCCAAATCAAAGTTTGGGAACACTCCAAAAAGCGGCAAACACTGTCAAATCAGTATTTGTCGCTCTTTTCTTTGCACTATTACTTATACATCATTTTATACACCCTACTATAAACCCACATCTAGCAACAGTTTAAGCATATTTTTTAAACGCTGCACAATTTCAAATAATGCATAAAACTATGCATATTACTACCCGTTCTAAATCCAGCACACACTAAAAACCCCTTAAAAACAAACCAAAACAGGGGCACTCCAATTAAAGAGCCCCTTAATAATTAAAATTTCTTCGCTTGCTCCTGCAAATAATAATGCACGCTTGCTGCTACAGCGCGACCTTCTTTGATCGCCCATACAACTAAGCTTTGCCCGCGGCGTGCATCACCTGCTGCAAATACACCGGGTACACTTGTTTCGTAATCTTTAATAGATGCACGGATTCGGTTGTTTGTGAATTCCACACCGAAATGCGCTGGCGTTTCTTTCTCAGCGCCTTCGAAACCAATGGCTACGAATACATGCTGTGCTGGCCATACTTTTTCTGTGCCTGGCAGCTCCTTAAAGAAATGGAAGCCATCTTCACCGAGGATTTTTTCCATTTGGATGGTGTGCAGCTCTTTCAGATTGCCCTTTGTGTCCTTCACAATTTTGGTTGTTTGAATGCAGTATTCACGTGGATCGCGACCGTATTTCGCATCCGCCTCTGCATACGCGTAATCCAATGTGTAAAGATTCGGGTCTTTTGGCCACATTGTATCCTCTGTCCGCGTTGTTGCTTGCTGTGGGTGTTTACCGAATTGGTAGACAGAACGGCAATTTTGACGAAGCGCAGTTGCCACGCAGTCTGCCCCCGTATCACCACCGCCAATAACGATGACATCCTTGCCTTTTACATTGAGTGCTTTATTATCTTTAAAATTAGAATCTAGTAAGCTTTTTGTCACATCCGTTAAATATTCCATCGCTAAATGAATATTGCCCGCATCGCTGCCTTCCATATGCAATATGCGTTGCTTTTGCGCACCGGTACATAAAATAACCGCATCAAACTGTTGTTGTAGCTGTTCTTTTGTCAGATCTTTGCCGATTTCTGTATTCGCTATGAATTGAATGCCCTCTAATGACAATAAATTCACACGGCGTTCAATAAGCTCCTTTTCAAGCTTCATATTGGGAATCCCGTACATTAATAGGCCACCGAAGCGGTCAGAGCGTTCAAATACTGTAACCGAATGCCCCATTTGATTTAATTGATCAGCCGCCGCTAAGCCCGCTGGACCTGAACCAACAATCGCTACCTTATAGCCTGAGCGAATTTCTGGTACGCGCGGTGTTACCCAGCCATTTTCAAAGCCTTTATCAATAATCGTACGTTCAATAGATTTAATCGCAACAGCTGGGTCTGTAATCGCAAGCGTGCAAGAACCTTCACAAGGGGCTGGACATACGCGCCCTGTGAATTCTGGAAAGTTATTCGTCATATGCAGACGCTTCAATGCTTCCTCCCATTGTCCCTTATACACTAAATCATTCCACTCTGGGATGACGTTGTTAATCGGACAACCTGCTGCCGTACCGCGTATTTCAATCCCCATATGGCAAAATGGTGTACCACAATCCATGCAGCGCGCTCCCTGTGTTTGTAATTTATCGTCTGGTAGCTTGCTCGTATATTCATTCCAGCTCGAAATACGCTCTAGTGGTGCTTTTTCCTGAACCTTTTCACGCTTAAATTCCATAAATCCTGTTGATTTTCCCATGCTAGAACCCCTCCTATTATTTCGAACTCACAAGCTTTTTCTGACTTTCCGTTACTTCCACAAACGCTTGCATTGCCGCATGATCATCTGTTAACCCATTTAATTTATGACGCTCAATTTTTTCGATAATTGTCTTATAATCTGTAGGCACTACTTTGACAAATTTCGGTACAAATTCTGCCCATTTCGCTAAAACATCCAATGCGTATGAGCTTTCTGTTTCTTCTAAGTGTTTAATAATTAATCGGCGCACTTGCTCAATTTCATGTGCATCTGTTAGCTTTTCAAAATGAATCATTTCCATATTGCACTGCGCTTTAAATTGCGCTTCGTCGCTCGGTAAAATATAGCCGATACCACCTGACATCCCCGCACCAAAGTTTTGACCAACATCGCCTAATACGACGATTTTACCGCCTGTCATATATTCACAGCCGTGGTCACCAATACCCTCTACAACGATATTCGCACCAGAGTTACGAACACCAAAGCGATGACCAGCTCGACCATTAATAAACGCTTGCCCGCTCGTTGCACCATATAAGCAAACATTTCCTGCAATGACGTTCTTCTCAAAATCTCCTTTGATCGGCGCAATCGCAACAACTTTACCTCCTGATAAGCCTTTACCGAAGTAGTCATTGACGTCTCCAATCACACGCATTGCCATACCTCGTGGTGTAAAGGCACCAAAGCTTTGTCCTGCATGACCTGTGAACGTTAAATTGATTGTGTTATCCGGCAAACCAGCTTCACCGTATTTTCGTGAAATTTCACTGCCTACAATTGTTCCCATTACACGATCTGTATTTTTAATTGGATAGCTTAGCTTTATGACCTCTTTATTGGCAATTGCTTGCTCGACTTTTGGTAATAGCTCACGTACATCAAAGCTTTCTGTGATTTGATGATCTTGCTCCTGCTGCTTCGTACGCACCCCTTGCATTTGATGTAGCAATGCTGATAAATCCAATTGACTCGCTTTCCAGTGCTGCTTTGTGCGCGCTGAAATTTGTAGCACATCTGTACGGCCTACCATTTCTTCAACTGTACGGAAGCCTAAAATACTCATGTACTCGCGCATTTCCTCAGCAACAAAGCGCATATAGTTCACGACATGATCGGCATTCCCCATAAATTTCGCGCGTAGCTCTGGGTTTTGTGTCGCTACCCCTACTGGACATGTATCTAGATGACAGGCACGCATCATCACACAGCCTAAAACAATTAGTGGAGCTGTTGCAAAGCCAAATTCCTCTGCCCCTAAAAGTGCCGCCATTACGACATCCTTACCAGTCATTAGCTTACCGTCCGTTTCTAGTACAACGCGATCACGCAAGCCATTTAACATTAATGTTTGATGTGCCTCCGCTAAGCCAAGCTCCCATGGTAAGCCTGTATGCTTAATCGATGTTTTCGGAGAGGCACCGGTACCTCCGTCATACCCTGAAATGACAATAACATCCGCCGCGCCCTTTGCGACACCCGCTGCAATTGTCCCAACACCTGCTTTTGCGACAAGCTTTACGGAAATCCGTGCATAACGATTTGCATTTTTTAAATCATGAATTAATTCAGCCATATCCTCAATCGAATAAATATCATGGTGGGGTGGCGGTGAAATTAAGCCAACTCCTGGTGTTGAGCCACGAACCTCAGCAACCCATGGATACACTTTATTGCCCGGTAATTGACCACCTTCACCCGGCTTTGCGCCCTGTGCCATTTTGATTTGTAATTCATCTGCATTGACTAAATAATGCGATTTGACACCAAAGCGACCGGATGCAATTTGCTTAATACTTGAACGACGGTTATCCCCATTCGCATCTAGCTTATAGCGCGCTGGATTTTCTCCGCCCTCCCCTGAGTTTGAGCGTGCGCCTAATTTATTCATGGCGATTGCTAATGTTTCATGTGCCTCTTTCGATAACGAGCCAAACGACATCGCGCCTGATTTAAAGCGTTTCACGATGGAGTCTACCGATTCTACTTCTTCCATTGGTAAACGACGCTCCGCCTTTTTGAACTCAAATAAGTTACGTAAAAAGCCGATACGCTCTTCATTGGCCATTTCTGCAAACATCCGATATAAGCCGTAATCATTTTTGCGTGTTGCCCATTGTAACGTATGAATCGTTTTTGGATTGAACGCATGATGCTCACCATCTGCACGCCATTGGAAATCTGAGCCTGATTGTAATTCTGCGCTCATGGCATGGACAGCAACTTCATGGCGACGTATTGCTTCTTCCCCGATTGTTTGTAAATCGATGCCATCAATTTGAGAAGCTGTACCTGTGAAATATTCGTCAATCACAGCCTTTGAAATTCCGACTGCTTCAAATACTTGTGCACCGCGGTAGGATTGCACTGTTGAAATGCCCATTTTTGACATGACTTTTACGACACCTTCCGCAGCACCTTTACGATATTTTTGAACAGCCTTGTCAAAAGGTAAGGCGATATGCTTGTCGTCAATTGCCTGTGCAATCGTTGCATAAGCCAAATACGGATGAATCGCATCCACACCAAACCCGATTAATGCAGCGAAATGATGCACTTCACGAGTCTCCGCGCTATTGACCACTATACTTGCCTTCGTACGTAAGCCAATGCGAATTAAATACTGATGAATTGTACTCGCTGCTAATAATACAGGGATGGTTAACTGTTTCGCATCCTCTACAAAATCGTTTAATACAAGAATGGTACGACCACCAAATACGGCTGCTTCTGCCTCTGTTTTAATTCGGTTCAACTCATTTTCTAAAGATTCCGTAAATTGTAGTGATATTTCTGCTACTTCAAAGTCACGATGCCCATTGTTCAGTAATTTTTCATATTCTGCCGTTGTTAGTACCGACGTCTCTAACATAATACGGCGCGCGTTGTTTGCTGTCGGGTGAAGTAAATCCCCTTCTGCGCCTAGCATCGTCATTGTAGATGTCACGACATGCTCACGAATGGAATCGATTGGTGGATTTGTCACTTGTGCAAATAACTGCTTAAAGTAATTAAATAATGACTGCGGGCGATCTGATAATACCGCAAGTGGTGAATCATTCCCCATTGACCCCAGTGGATCTTTACCATCTTTTGCTAAAGGCACAATATATTTTTGTACGTCTTCATATGTGTAGCCGTGAATTTTTTGACGCAATGTCAGGTCATTTACCAGTGCCTTCGTTTCTTCCGCTACTTCAATTTTCAACATATTATCTTGTAGCCACTGTGCATAAGGTTGAGCTTTTGCCATTTCCGCTTTCAACTCTTCATCCGAGATGATTTTCCCTTGCTCTAAATCGATGAGCAGCATGCGACCTGGACTTAAACGATCTTTATATAAAATATCTTCCTCCGCGTAATCAACAACACCTGTTTCAGAAGAAAAAATTACATGGTCATCTTTTGTCACGTATAATCGACCTGGACGTAAGCCATTGCGGTCTAAAATTGCCCCAATCTGCTTACCATCTGTGAAGCAAATAGCTGTTGGGCCATCCCAAGGCTCCATTAAACTTGCATGATATTGATAAAATGCTTTACGGTCTTCCTCAATACGCGGATTTTCTGTCCACGGCTCTGGAATCATCATCATCGCCGTCTCTGCTGGTGTACGACCGGCTAACACGAAAAATTCAAATGCGTTATCAAGCATTGATGAATCTGAACCTGTTGGATCAATGATTGGTAATAGCTTTTCTAAATCATCGCCAAACGCTTCCGAAACGAACTGCTGCTCACGTGCGCGCATCCAGTTAATATTCCCGCGCAGTGTGTTAATTTCCCCATTATGGATAATGTAGCGGTTCGGGTGTGCTCGTTTCCAAGATGGGAAGGTGTTTGTTGAATAGCGTGAATGCACGAGTGCTAATGCCGATACGAAGCTTTCATCCTGTAAATCAATATAGAAATCACTTACTTCCTCCGGTGCGAGTAAACCTTTAAACACCATTGTCTGACTTGAAAGGCTTGGAATATAGAGTTCAAAGCCTTGCTGTTCAGCCCAATGCTCCAGCTGCTTTCGAATGACGTATAGTTTCCGTTCAAAGCTTTGGCTATTCACTGCCTTTGACTGGATAAATACTTGGCGTACAACGGGTGCACTTGCTTTTGCAATCTCACTTAAATTTTCTTTATTCGTTGGAGCAGTACGCCAGCCGATTAGCTCCTGCCCTTCCTCGACAATTAGTTCATTCATTTTTTGTTCTATTCGTTGGCGTTCCTCATCATTTTCTGTGAAGAAAACTTGACCCACACCGTATGCACCTTTTTCAGGTAATTTGAGTTCCGGACAATTGAATTTAAAGAATGCATCAGGAATTTGAACCATTAGCCCTGCACCATCGCCTGTTTTACCGTCTCCCCCACGCCCTGCACGGTGCTCTAAGCGACATAACATCTCTAAGCCATTTTTCACGATTTGATGTGATGGTTTGCCCTTCATATTTGCGTACATCCCGATGCCACATGCGTCATGTTCAAACTGTGGATCGTATAAACCTTGTGCTTTTGGTAACTGGTGAAAACTCATCAAAATTCCCCCTCATTCTTTCAATAACGTATTTACATTTTAAAGTTTTCCAAATAATATAAACAATATATAGTTTGGATAGAAACAATCTACTTTTTAGATGAATGGGGTGGAAATAGTGGAATTACGACAATTACGTTACTTTGTCGAGGTTGCGGAACGTGAACATATTTCTGAAGCAGCAGAGCATTTACATGTTGCCCAGTCTGCGATTAGCCGACAAATTGCCAATTTAGAGGAGGAGCTCGGGGCGTCACTTTTTGAACGTGTCGGACGTAACGTCAAACTGACACCAATTGGTAAAACATTTTTAGAACACAGCATTACCGCACTGAAGGCAATTGATTTTGCCGCCAAGCAAGTTGAAGAATATTTAGACCCAGCAAAAGGGACCATTAAAGTTGGCTTCCCTACAAGTTTAGCGAGCTATGTTTTACCTACTGTCATCTCTGCATTTAAGAAAGAATACCCGGATGTTTCATTCCATTTACGCCAAGGCTCTTATAAATATTTGATTGAAGCCGTGAAAAATCGCGAGCTTAATTTGGCATTACTTGGCCCATTACCACCAAAAGACGAGTCCATAAATACAACGGTGCTTTTTAGCGAAAGCATTCATGCCTTATTACCCGCAACACACCCATTAGCAAAGCAAGATTCAATTCATTTAATTGATTTAAAAAATGACAACTTTGTGCTGTTCCCAGAAGGATATATTTTACAAAAGGTTGCTGTCGATGCTTGTCGTTCAGCTGGCTTCGTTCCAACGATCACATCTGAGGGCGAGGATATGGATGCCTTGAAGGGTTTAGTTGCAGCGGGCATTGGTGTGACACTACTACCTGAAAGCTCACTGTATGATTCAACACCGCGTATGACAGTAAAGATGCCGATTGCAAGTCCGACAATCCGCAGAACCGTGGGCATTATCGCACCAACAACACGCGATTTGGCTCCATCTGAACAGGTTTTCGTTGACTTTGTTTCAAAATTCTATTCCCGTCTGTCGAGATTTCAATAATGAGAAAAAGCCATTTTCCAAACAAACTGGAAAATGGCTTTTTGTATAAATATTACTCTCCATCAACTGGAACTACTGAGCCGCCCCACTCTTCTACGATGAAGTCTTGGATTTCTTGAGAATGTAATGCTTCAACTAATGCTTTGATTTCTTCTGAATTCTCGTCACCTGATTGAACAGCAATAATGTTCACGTATGGTGAATCACCAGACTCGATTGCGATTGCATCTTCTAATGGGTTAATACCGTTGTCGATTGCGAAGTTTGAGTTAATTAATACCGCATCGCCTTCTCCATTTTTATACATTTGTACTAACATTTCTGGCGCTAAATCATAATCAAACACAAAGTTTTTTGGATTTTCAGCAATGTCTTTAATTTCCGCTGCTGTTTTGTCGATTCCTTCTGCTAGCTTGATTAACCCTTGTGCTTCAAGTAATGAAAGCATACGACCGTGGTCAGCTACAGAGTTAGATAAAAGAATTGTTGCGCCTTCAGGAAGCTCTTCTAAAGAGGCATATTTTTCAGAATAAATACCGATTGGCTCGATATGAATGCCACCAGCATTTGCGAAGTCATAGTTAAATTCTGCTTTTTGACCTTCAAAATACGGAATGTGTTGGAAATAGTTGGCGTCTAAATCACCAGATTCTAAGTCTTGATTTGGTAATACATAATCTTGGTAAGTTTCGATTTCTAATTCAATACCTTGCTTTTCTAAAATTGGTTGAACTTGTTCTAAAATAACTGCATGAGGTGTATTTGAAGCACCTACTACTAATGTCGTTGGCTCTGTTGCTCCACCATCTGTTTCTTTTTCTATTTCGCTACCTGTTGTTGATTTGTCATCTGTGCCACATGCTGCTAACGCAAGGACAGAAGCCCCTAAAAGTACTGAAGATAATAATTTTTTCATCATTTTTCCCTCTATTCTTTATTTTTTGTCGCCATCACTTAACGGAACATTCCTTAGATTCTGACTCTTCGTTCTACAAAGGCATCTCATAAAAGAGATGCTTGTCCGAAAAAGAGCTGGCTAATATAATTATGGACACTTTGCCATGAACTATCGTTTATCAACTTTTGTTGTAATGTTATCACCAATAAATTGAATGATAAATACTACGATTAAAATAATGATGGTTGCCATGAAGGTAACATCTGTACGGTTACGTGAGAAGCCATCAAGGAAGGCTAAGTTCCCTAAACCGCCTGCACCAATAATGCCGGCCATTGCTGTATACCCTACAAGTGCTACTGCTGTTACCGTAATTCCTGAAATCAGAGCAGGTAAGCTTTCTGGAATTAATACTTTCCAAATAATTGTTGATGTTTTTGCACCCATTGAACGAGCGGCTTCAATGACGCCTTTATCAATTTCACGCAATGCGATTAATACCATACGCGCGTAAAACGGTGCGGCCCCAATAATTAAAGCCGGTAATGCCGCATTGGCACCACGAATTGTACCGAGTAAAAATTTTGTGAATGGAATTAATAAAATGATGAGCACAATAAACGGAATCGAACGGAAAATATTAACGATTGATCCCGTTAAAAAGTGAACAATTTTATTGGCCCATAGCTGATTGTCACTCGTTAAAAATAGGACAATCCCGATTAAAATACCCAATACGAATGTAACTGCTGTTGCGATTGTTGTCATATACAAGGTTTCGTATGTGGCTTCGAGCATCTTGTCCCAATCGACATTCGGAAATAATTGATTAATCATGCTCAATCACCTCCATTTGGATTTCATGCTGTTTTAAAAATTGGAGTGCCTGCTGGATTTGCTGCTTGTCCCCATCAATGTGGACAAATAATGTACCCAGTGAACCACCCGTTGTCGTTGAAATTTTGCCATGCACAATATTAATAATCACATCAAATTGCTTAATAATTTGGGAAATGACCGGCTGCTCTGTTGTCGCGCCTGCAAACGTTAATTTTACGATTTTCCCTGATGGATAATTCGTTAAAATTTGTTCGAGTGATGCTTGTGTTTCCTGTGTTTCCCCAGCCGCTTGCGATACGAAGTTTTTCGTAATCGGTGCTTGAGGATGTTGGAACACTTGCAGTACATCCCCTTGCTCTACCACTTTCCCTGCTTCCATTACTGCGACACGGTTACAAATTTTACGAATGACATGCATTTCATGAGTAATAAGCACGATTGTTAAACCAATTTGCTTATTAATGTCTAATAATAAATCTAAAATCGATTCCGTTGTTTCTGGATCGAGTGCTGACGTTGCTTCGTCACAAAGCAATACTTCAGGATTATTGGCAAGTGCACGGGCAATACCGACACGCTGCTTTTGACCACCTGATAATTGTGACGGGTATGCTTTTCCGCGTCCCTTTAAACCAACTAGCTCAATAAGTTCCTCTACGCGCTGTGCACGCTTGTCTTTTGGGACACCTGCAATTTCAAGTGGAAACGCAATGTTTTCCTCAACTGTGCGTGACCAAAGTAAATTAAAGTGCTGGAAAATCATACTAATCTTTTGGCGCGCGGCACGTAATTCATTGCCTGAAGCTTTGGCAATATCCTGCCCGTTAACAATGACCGAACCTGTTGTCGGCTTTTCTAAACCGTTTAATAAGCGAATCATTGTACTTTTACCAGCTCCACTGTAGCCGATAATACCGTATATTTCGCCTTTATGAATCGATAAGCTTACATCATTGACAGCGGTTAAATCGCCGTTCTTTGTTTTGTAAACTTTCGTGATGTTTTGTATCTCAATCATCGCTTGAACTCCTTTACATGAAATAACCTACTCGTTATGTTCAATAATTACTTTTGTAGTTGTTCGCATCTTCGAACAAACAAAAAACCTTTCTACCACGACAAGTAGAAAGGTTTCGCAAATTTATACGTTGAACCGTTCTCTCATCTTTCAAAGTTTAACACTTTGTGTGAATTGGCACCTTTGCATAATTGCTGGTTGCCGGGTTTCATAGGGCACTTCCCTCCACCTCTCTCTATAAGAGTAACGCTATTAAGTTTGTTTTGTATGAATGTTACTTTAACACGCGATAACAGGTTCGTCAATTATTTTTTTAATATTTCATACAAGTATGGTACGGATTGAAATGCATAGATTTTTTCCTGTATTTGCCCCTTATTAGAAACTAATAAGCAAGGAACACTTTCGATTTTTAAATCATACGCTAATTCTTCTAAATAATTGATATTTGCCATTCCTATCGGTAAATCTGGGAGTAATTTCTCAATTACTTTTAGTATTCTTTTAGCCACATCGCATGTTCCACACATGGGCGTATAGATAAAAAATGCACTTTGCTCATGTTGTTGCACATTTTGCTCCCACTGCTCTCTTGTCCATTGCTCCATCGTCATGTCATTCCTATCTTACTAAAAATTTAGCCTGCTGTAATAGATCCCGTAATATAACGGTCGGAGTTTTTTCAACCTCAATATACTGTTGCGGAATAATAAATTGTTGCGCTTCTGGATATGCCCGATTCATGAGCTTACGCAATTTTTCTCCATTTTTATCTGCATCAAAAAATGTCACGATTTCATCATGCTCGTATGCTTCTAATAAATCAATTAAATCGACTTCACTAATTGTGCCATTTGTGCAAAGAATCGTTACTTCCTCAGCTAAAATCGGCTGGATTCTCAGCTTATCTGCCCGTCCTTCTACTACGATACATTTTCTCATGAAAGCACCCCTATCATTTTATAACCAAAAAACGCCAAAACCTAAACATATTAGGTTTTGACGTTGGAATATTATTGCTCGATTAATGCAGCGTAAGCGTCTGCGTCCATTAATGCTTCAACTTCTGCTTCATTAGAAAGCTCAATTGTGATCATCCATGCTGTACCATATGGAGATTCATTAACGAATTCAGGGCTATCTGATAATTCTTCGTTTACTGCAACAACTGTACCTGACACAGGTGCGTAAAGTTCAGAAACTGTTTTTACTGATTCAACACTACCGAATGGTTGATCTATAGCAATTTCGTCGCCTACTTCTGGTAGCTCAACGAAAACGATGTCGCCTAATTCAGATTGTGCGAAGTCTGTAATACCGATTGTTGCTTTATTGCCTTCAACTTTTACCCATTCGTGCTCTTTCGTATAGCGTAATTCTTTTGGTGTGCTCATGAGAAAACCTCCAAGTAATATGTAGTACATTCAACTTCATTTTGCCATAATTCGTTCGGAAATTCAACGACATTCAACGTTTATTTCCAAGTTTCCAAGAAGTCAGACTCCTTAAATCCTAATGTTAATTTTTTACCATCTGTTACAAGCGGACGTTTAATTAACATACCATCTGATGCTAAAAGCGCCAATTGCTCTTCTTCTGACATTGTCGGTAATTTATCTTTTAATTCTAATTCACGGTATTTCATGCCTGATGTATTAAAAAATTTCTTTAATGGCAGCCCACTCGCTTCATAATATGCCTTAAGTTGTTCTTTAGAAGGCGTTTGTTCAACGATGTGAATAGCTTCGTAGGCAATACCGTTTTCATCCAACCATTTTTGTGCTTTTTTACACGTTGTACATTTTGGATAGTGAATAAATTGAATTGTCATTTTTTTTGCTCCCCTAGTATAGTTCAATTTTTTCTATTGTAATCGAAAAATAAGAACAAATCGAGCGAAATTCGATTAATAGTAAGTGGACATCCATTAACAATGAATAAAATAAGTGCAGTGTGCATTCTTATTGGCGGGCTACGGCATGACAGCATTATGGCCACGTGGTACGTGTCCATACTACTGCCTTTAATGCCGCATGCAAGGCCCGCCAAACTAAAATATGACATTCTAATAAAATGAAAAGCGCTCAATGCTGCCGCTAGCGCTTTCGCGAGGCGGCGGTGTTAGATAAAATATGGTGCTGTTTCAATAGGGTAATTTTGTTCAAAATTTATCTCTTTGAATAAAATAATCTACTATGATTGTGTTATGGTAAAACCTTTTTAGGCTAAAGTTGACCTTATTAACATTATTTCGTTTGATTCACTATAATCTTTTCAAAACCTTTGCCATTAAAACCACTCTTAGCTTTATAACATAGTGACGCGGAGGGGGCTCAAGCGTGCGCGGAAAATTAGGTTGCTCCTGTCGCTGCCGCTTTCGTCGCAAAGCTTTTATTCAAAAGCTTTGAAGCCACGCCTCCCGTAGCGTAGCAGAACGAATTTTAGTAGAAAAACACACTTAATTTAAAATCTTGTATTGAAAAACGCTCATTTCCAGTCATTATGTGGATCGCATTATTAATAAATTTCTGTATAAGTCTATGTGACATTTTTGATTAGTTCAAAGCAGTTAGCTCTTCGTCGTATTCATTGGTTCATATTGAATATTTTTCTTAATTTTGCTTAAGTCTCGGTCAATTTTATTGATTAACTTATGTAATCCCTCATTTTCAGTGGCTGTAAAGGTTTCGCCTCTTTGTTTGCTGATGACAATGGTTTGATTAATTAGCCTCAAACAGGTCTTGATAAGAGCTAAATCTGCTTTAATCGCTTCTTTGTTGATTATATCGATTTCTTCCATACTTATCGCCCCTTCCCCTTACCTATCTATTCTTCATCAATCAGTAAATTCCTTCCAGAAAAAATACTATCAGCAGTCATGGCTGGTTATCCAAATTAAAACGAGATGTGGGACGCCACATCTCGTTTTTGTTTATATTGACCGATTAAACGATGTATTTTTCCGCTTCGATTAATTTTACTGAAGCTTCGCGTTTTTTCGGAATTAAGTTGTATGGATTGTTGCGCGTTAATTTACGTAATGCTGAAAGAATCATACGTGCATCATCACCTTCAACCGATGCGATTAATGTTTCTTTTGCTTCTTTTTCGATTTCAGCAAATGCTTCTTGGCAGAAAATTTGCGTGTATAGAATTTTTTGCGCTGCTTTTTCTTCACCGTCACGAGCAATCGCTTTTTGCGTACGGATTACTGCTGATTCCATTGCGTATAGTTGGTTTGCAATGTTTGCGATGTTTACAAGGATTTCTTGTTCTGCATCTAATTTTGCTCCGAAGCGCTGAGCGGCTGCACCTGCTGCAAGTACCGCAATTTTTTTGGCGTTTTTCACTAAATATAGCTCTTGTGCTAATGCTTCTGTGCCGATTTCCTCTGGCATTAACATTAATAGCTCATTTTGTAGCTCTTGTGCTACTTGTAATAATGGTAGCTCGCCTTTTAATGCTTTTTTCATAAATGTACCCGGCACAATCATACGGTTGATTTCGTTTGTGCCTTCGAAAATACGGTTAATACGAGAGTCACGGTAAATGCGCTCTACCTCGTACTCTGCCATAAAGCCGTAGCCACCGTGTAATTGCACAGCTTCATCTGCTACATAATCTAATGTTTCGGAGCCAAATACTTTTGCGATCGAGCATTCAATTGCATACTCTGCAATAGCACCAGCGATTACTTTGCCGTCTTTTTGCTCTGCTTCAGATAATTGGCTTAAACGATCCTCGAAATAACCCACTGTACGATAGTTTAATGATTCAGATGCATAAATATGAGACGCCATTGTTGCAATTTTTTCTTTTGTTAAGTTGAAATCAGACAGCTTTGTTTTGAATTGTTGACGTTGGTTTGTATAAGCAACTGCAAGCTCAAATGCACGTTTTGAAGCACCTACAGTACCTACTCCTAATTTATAGCGTCCGATATTTAAGATGTTGAATGCGATGACGTGACCACGGCCAATCTCACCTAATACGTTTTCCACTGGTACTTGTGCATCTTCTAAAATTAACGTACGTGTAGAAGATGATTTGATACCCATTTTCTTTTCTTCTGGACCTACAGAAACGCCTGCATATGCACGTTCTACAATAAAGGCTGTAAATTTATCGCCGTCGATTTTCGCGTAAACAACAAATACATCTGCAAAGCCCGCGTTTGTAATCCATTGCTTTTCACCATTTAAGATGTAATGTGTGCCTGCTTCGTTTAACTTCGCTGTTGTTTTTGCACCTAATGCATCTGAACCTGAACCCGGCTCTGTTAATGCATAAGCAGCGATTAATTCACCAGACGCTAACTTCGGTAAGTATTGTGTTTTTTGCTCATGATTCCCGAATAATACGATTGGTAAAGAACCGATCCCAACATGTGCACCATGCGTAATCGAGAAACCACCCGCTGGCGACATTTTTTCAGCGATTAATGCTGAAGAAATTTTATCTAAGCCTAAGCCCTCGTATTCTTCTGGTACATCCGCTGCTAATAAGCCTAGCTCACCCGCTGTTTTTAAAAGGCGTACCGAATGCTCGAACTCATGGTGCTCTAAGTTTTCAACTACTGGTAAAACTTCTGTATTTACATAGTCTTGCGTTGTTTGCGCAATCATTTTTTGCTCGTCAGTGAAGTCCTCTGGTGTAATAACGCGATCGATTTCTACGTCCTCGATTAAGAAGCCGCCACCTCTAATGATGTTTGTTGTTTGTTCCATAATGAATTCCTCCCTAGTTTCCTTTATGAATTTCCCTTTAGTTTTCGTTCTGCTTACAGTACTTCAAACACGCCTGCTGCACCCATACCGCCGCCGATACACATTGTTACGACACCGTATTTTCCGCCACGACGTTTTAATTCATTAATGAGCTTAATCGATAGAATAGCCCCTGTAGCTCCAAGTGGATGGCCAAGAGCAATTGCGCCACCGTTTACGTTTACTTTGTCGATGTCGATGCCGAGCTCACGTACAACTTGAATCGATTGTGAGGCGAATGCTTCGTTAATTTCCCATAAATCAACTTGATCCTGTGTAATGCCTGCGATTTCTAACGCTTTTGGTACGGCTACGATTGGACCAATTCCCATTACTTCCGGTGGTACCCCGCCTACCGCAAAGCCTAGGAATTTCGCAAGTGGCTTCATGCCTTGTTTTTCTGCCTCTTCACGATCCATGACCAGTACTGCTGCCGCGCCATCTGATGTTTGTGAAGCATTACCAGCTGTTACCGAGCCTTTGACATTGAATGCTGGGCGTAATTTCGCTAAGCCTTCAACCGATGTTCCTGGACGAACGCCCTCATCTGTATCGAAAACGATTTTCTTTTCTTGTAATTGATTATTTGCATCCACATAGTATTCAATCACTTCTACCGGTACGATTTCATCCTTGAATTTGCCTTCTTTAATCGCCTTTTCAGCTAATTCATGTGAGCGTACTGCGAAAGCATCTTGATCTTCACGGCTAACGCTGTAACGATTTGCTACTTCCTCTGCTGTATGACCCATGCCGATATAATACTGTGGCGCTTCTTCCGCTAGCTTTGGATTTAAGCGAACCGTATTTCCTGTCATTGGAATCATACTCATGGATTCTGTCCCACCTGCAACGATTGCTTTTGCATGGCCAAGCATAATACGCTCTGCTGCATAGGCAATTGTTTGTAAACCTGATGAACAGAAGCGGTTTACAGTTAATGCTGGTGTTGTATCTGGTAGACCTGCTAGCGCACCCACTAAGCGTGCCACGTTCATACCTTGCTCTGCTTCTGGCATCGCACATCCCATAATTAAATCATCAACCGGACCTTCATAGCCCGCACGTTTTAACGTTTCTTTTACTACTACTGCACCAAAATCATCTGGACGAGTATTAGCAAGTGTTCCTTTTTTTGCTCGACCAATTGGTGTTCGTGCACCTGCAACAATAACGGCTTCACGCATAATGATTTTTCCCCCTTGTGATGAGCTAGCAAGAATGATCTTGCTAGCGTAATAGTTTCATGAATCTATTATTAGTTACGTAATGGCTTTCCTTTTACTAGCATGTGCTGCATACGCATTTGTGATTTTTGGTCTGCAACTAGCTCTAGGAATGCTTGTTTTTCTAAGTTTAATAGGTATTCTTCTGTTACTTCTGTTCCATATGGCACTTTACCACCCGCGATTACATAGGCAAGCTTTTTCGCAATTTTTAAATCATGCTCTGAAATGAAACCTGAATCAAACATTCCTTGAGCGCCTAATAATAATGTTGCATAACCTGGTGCGCCGACTACTTTCACAGGCTTTTTCACAGGTGCTGTGTAGCCTGCATCCGCTAGTGCTAACGCTGCTTGTTTTGCATCATAAATTAAATGATCTGGGTTTACGGAAAC
The DNA here is from genome assembly GCF_038006205.1 of Solibacillus sp. FSL R7-0668. Taxonomy (NCBI): domain Bacteria; kingdom Bacillati; phylum Bacillota; class Bacilli; order Caryophanales; family Caryophanaceae; genus Solibacillus; species Solibacillus sp. FSL R7-0668. Next base: position 3,038,064 of record NZ_JBBOUU010000001.1, read on the forward strand.
GCCATCTGCAAAGTCTAGGAAGTTGTTTTCACGCGCTTCCTCGCCTGATGTTGAAACTTTGGCCATCGCAACGGTTTCAAATACTTTGTTGGCGATATGTTGGTAGTCTACTTCAACGCCATTTGGTAAGCCTTTAATGAACTTTTCATAAAGTCCGATATTACCGCCACCACCTGGGATTAAACCAACACCTACTTCAACAAGACCTAAATACGTTTCAGCCGATGCTTGGATATGTGCAGCAGGTAAACATACTTCTGCACCACCACCTAAAGCCATTTGGAATGGGGCTGCAACGACTGGCTTTGCAGCATATTTAATACGTCGCATTGCTTGTTGGAATGACTTGATTACAAAATCAAGCTCGAAAATATTATCATCTTGTGCTTCCATTAAAATCATCGCAAGGTTGGCTCCTACACAGAAGTTTTTACCTTGGTTACCAATCACAAGCCCTTTATAGTTTTTCTCTACCTCATCAATCGCATAGTTAATCATTTGTATAATATCTAAGCCGATTGCATTTGATTTTGAGTGGAATTCAAGTAAGGCAATGCCATCCCCTAAATCAATTAGACTTGCACCTGAATTAGATTTAATGACGCCATGCTTTTTCTTGTAGCGCTTCAAGTCAATTGCTTTTTCATTTACCGGTACTTTTACGTACTCAGTGCCGTTGTAGTATGCTAGGTCGCCGTCAATTTCTGAATAGAAGGTTGTAAGGCCCTTATCTAGTAATCCTGTAACAAATGCAGGAATCTCATAGCCTTCTTCTTTCATTTTTTCGACTGACTTTTCTACGCCGATTGCATCCCACATTTCAAATGGACCCTGTGCCCAGCCAAAGCCCCATTTCATCGCGTTATCGATGGCTACGATATCGTCTGCAATTTCACCCATTAGCTGCGCTGAGTAAATTAATGTTGGTGCAAATGAATGCCATAATAATTCGCCTACACGGTCTTTTGCGTAAATTAATGTTTTTAATTTGCCACCCGGGCCCTTAGCTTGCTTTGCCATTTCAAGTGATGGTGCTACAAGCTTTTTCGTTGGCTCGTATTCAAAGGTTGATAAGTTTAGCTCTAAAATGTTTTTGCCCTCTTTTTTGAAGAAGCCCTGACCTGATTTCGCACCTAACCAACCATTTGCAATCATCTTATTTAAGATTGGTGATTCATCAAATATTTGCTGTTCCGCGCCTGTTGTTTGGTCGTATACATTTTTTGACACATGTGCAAATGTATCTAAACCAACTACATCTAGCGTACGGAATGTTGCCGATTTTGGACGGCCAATAATTGGGCCTGTTACTGAATCCACTTCACCTACTGAGTAGTTGCGTGCGATCATTTCATTCATCGTCACGATTAACCCGTACGTACCGATTCGGTTGGCGATGAAGTTTGGTGTATCTTTGGCAATTACGACCCCTTTACCAAGGACATCTTCACCGTATGTTTGCATGAACTCGACTACTTCTGGCTTTGTCGTAGTTGACGGAATAACCTCTAATAATTTTAAATAGCGTGGTGGGTTGAAGAAATGTGTGCCCAGGAAGTGTGCTTGGAAATCTTCCGAACGACCTTCTGCCATCGCGTTAATGCTTACCCCTGATGTATTGGATGAAACGATTGTGCCTGGTTTACGAATGGCATCAATCTTTTCGAATAACCCTTTTTTAATGTCTAATTTTTCTACGATAACTTCGATGATCCAATCCACATTTTTTAATTTGTCAAAATCATCATCAAAGTTCCCCGGTGTAATTAAGGCTAGATTTTTTTTCGCTGAAAGTGGTGCTGGCTTTTGCTTTACTAATTTTTGCATAGCCGAATTTACAAAACGATTTTTTACCGCCTTTGAATCAAGTGTTAAACCCTTTGCCTCTTCTTCCTTCGTCAGCTCGTTAGGTGCGATATCTAATAATAATGTAGGAATACCGATATTTGCTAAATGTGCTGCAATACCTGAACCCATAACCCCTGAACCTAAAACCGCTACTTTTTGAATGTTGTAAGACACGAGCACTTCCCCCTTCTTCCTTTGAATGAACAATCATTCATTTTGAGATGAAAAAAAAACTTCAAACAGCTTTTCTGTTCTTAGTGTAGATTATTTTGACAATTTGCGCAATAATTTTCTCGTAAATTTATATAAAATTATTATTCTTAAATTTTTTTGATTGTTTGTCTATGTTTCAAAGTTCAATTACTTTTCGTAATCGACTGGTTTCGTGTACAATGGCATAAAGGAGCGTGAATATAATGCAAGAAATTACAACAATTGAACAGTTTACTGAATTAACAACTACAGACAAAGCGGTTATCGTGAAGTTTTTCGCTGGCTGGTGCCCGGACTGCACACGTATGGATATGTTTATCGATCCAATTATTGAAGAATACAACCAATATGACTGGTACTCACTAAACCGTGATAACTTCCCCGATTTAGCAGAGAAATATCAAGTCATGGGTATTCCATCATTATTAATCTTCAAAAACGGTGAAAAATTAGCTCACTTACATAGTGCTAATGCAAAATCACCTGCACAAGTTGAAGAATTCTTAAACGCACAAGCGTAATAAAGGACGAACGAGGCATGCAGTAGCTTCGTTCGTTTTTTTTATGGGAATAAAACGAAAAGCCTACCCCAAAATTTTAGGTAGGCTTCGTTTTGAGTTGGTGGTCTGGGACAATTCCCTTCCCGTTTTATCTGTGCGTTGTTGAGATAGTGATGTGCAGGGTTATTTGCGACTTTAGAATTTTATTTGCGATTTCGCGTGGATATTTGCGATTTTCACAGTTTATTTGCGAAATTTTTGAGTTATTTGCGATTTTTAAAATATATTTGCGAACTCCCAAAAACCCCCACCATTTCCCCAGTAAAATCATATACAACCCCAGCTTACGGTAAATCCTCAAACTTCACAGATGTCGTATATTCAATCCCCTTTTCATCCTGCAAGATGCGTGGTGCGGTGCGTGTTAATGTCCAGCTAAAGCCGTCATCCCCGGTAATGAAATACTGATCCCCCTCTGTTTCGATTTGGATATTGGTATAGGTTTTTTCGACTAATTCGAATGTATTTGTTCTCCCCCTATAATAAATCGTATCCCCATCAAAAATATACATTAGTTGATCATTATAACGGTTCGTTAACGACATATTCTTCAAATGCTCCGGCTTGGCTTCGAGCAGATTGATTGTGCGGTAATCCGTTAGCCTATCAGCCGAGGTAAATTCATAATACGTAGAAATTTGTCTCAAATCTTCAGTATACTTCACAAGTAAATGCTGACCAATTGCTTCCGTATGATAAAATGCCGAGGAATTAGTAAGATCTGCATGCTCAAAAACATTGGCATACATCAGCTGCCCTTGCTCAATGGTAATGACTTTTGGCTCGTCACCACCAAATAAAAAGGTTGGCGCCTCATGATAATCTGTCGAATACAGCGTCACTCCTGGATATTTAAGCTGCCCTGTTACCAGTTGATACTCTCCTGTTTGATTATGATAAATAAAGGTTGTTTCGAGCGTTTTACTATCAATCAAATAATATCGGCCATCTCCGCCAAAATTAAATTGTGTTGGTTCATTACTGACAATATTCAAATCAAAGCGCTCGCCACTTGGTGTTTCAAATACTCGCCAAATGCCAGCGTCTGTCGGAATTTGATAGAGGGTATGGTCATTATTCGTTTGGATTTCCGCTTCACGCAGATCAAGTTCTAAATTTAAAATGATGGGTGCATTTGGCGCTACTCGATATTCAAAGACAAACTCTTTCGGAAGCGCTACATCCTCTACATAACGCTCCAGCGGCTGTAACATATCAAGCTCGATTTTTTCAGTTTTTTTATGAATAACGAGCGTATCTAAAAATGCTGCTCCATTTAAATCTGGGAGCTTCATAACAATGGTCATTTGCTCCTTCTCGTCAATTGTTCGCATCACCTGAAGTTGCTTCGTTAAATCATAATTATTATAGCGAGAAAGCACATCTTCACTATCCATGACGGTCATTTTAGTTAACTCTTCACTGTCCCTTTGTAATATTGCACTATAAAATTCTGAAACAAGGCGCTGGTATTTTTCAGTTAAATTGGGTGCTTCAACATCCACAGCAGATTGTTCGTTTTGCTGTGGTGTAAAATACAGCACCGCCCCAATCGCAAGCATCATGACGACTACAAGTGCTGGCTGCAAAAATGGGATCGGCTTTTTACGACGGTTTTTGCCATGCAACACCTTTTGCACAAAGGCTTCATTCATCATTGGTTCCTTACTAATCGTTTCATCAATAGCTTTTTTCATTTGAGAACTCGTCATCCCACGCACCTCCTTCTAGCGTTTGCTTTAGTTTTTCTCGTCCGCGCCTTAGCCTTGTTTTCACCGTATTATCTGAACAAGCGAGCAAGTCCGCAATTTCTTCAATTTTTAGCTCTTTATAATAGTATAAAATAATGGCTTCTCGGTACTTCATCGGCAAATTGAGCACAGCCTCACCTAATAAACGATTTTCGGTTAAAACGAGTACTTCCTGCTCTGCAGATTTCGTTCCTTTAAAAATTTGCTGAATTTTTTCTATAAGAATGGTATTTTTGTAGCTCCAACTGCGTAAGTAATCATAGCTACGATTTATGGTCATGCGGAATAAATACGTACGGTAACTGGCTTCTCCACGAAATTTTTCCTGCTGCTCAAAGGCTTTCAGTAGCACATCCTGTACGATATCTTCTGCCGCCTGTTGATTTTTCACATATGTATAAGCAAGGCGCAGTAACTCTTCACCATGTGTTCGAATCAATTGCTCTAGCTGCATTGTGTCACCACCTTTCAATTCGTTAGCCGTTAGACGGAGTGCCCTTCGAAATAGTTTCAATTGGTTTAAATTTTTTTGTTCGGGTATATGATAACCTTATAATACTAGGGAGGTGCTTGTATGCGAGTACTACTAAATGTAAACGGACGGTCCCAATATAGTGCAGAGATTCGACCGGAGTTTCAAAACTCTGCATGCGGACCAACGACAGCGCATGTCATTTTAACTTATTTATGCCAAAAGAACGATGCCGTGCTCACACATGATATTAATGAATTGTATACATTGCTCGGTGGTACAAAAATTGGGCTTTTTAAATGGCGCATGATTCGTAATTTACGTAAGCTGCTTGGCGAGAATTGGTGTGTGGAGGAATGCACCTTAACACAGGCCATCGAGCAACTACGCGAAGGCAATCCTGTGGCGATGCGCTTTGATGTTTATTTTTCAGGGCAGTTTTTATCCAAACATAAGCCGCTTTATAACTACCATTGGGTACCCCTCATTGGCTACGAAATTAAAGACAGCGAACTATACTTGACAATTCATGATAATGGAGGTCGCAATCGCGATAGCCAAGTGCGCTCCTTTAAATATGATGACAATCGTAAAGTATTAAACTTCATCAAAGTCGCACCAAAACAGCGTTAGCTCTCTAGCTAGCGCTGTTTTTTTAATATGAATTTTTTATGATGACGTGTTAACTTCTGAGACATATAATCATTTTCAAAAAACCACCATTCCCTCTGATGTAAATGCCGTGATAATTCATCAAATTGTATAACTACTCAATTTATGGCAATACTTCATGCTAAGAGGACTAATAACCTTCTATTATCATTTACTAGAGAAAAAGTGCGAGGAAATCCCTATGAAATCAATTGGTAAAATTAGTGTCCTTCATATTGTTTTTTTATCGATGACAGTGATAGGCTTGAAAAATCATGTGACGATCATTCCTTCATTATTAAACGGCGCTGGACGTGATTCATGGATGTCGGTCATTTTAGCTGCGCTCATCACAATTCCATGGCTATTCATCATTATTTATATTCAAAAGCAGCTTCAATCTGATTCCGTTCGTATGCGTCTGCTTGAAAATTACCCGAGAATTGGCAATGTCATCATCTATATCATTGTTTTTTACTTATTATTAATGGCAGCCTTCACGATGCGCGAAACATTACAATGGGTGTCAACAACTTTCTTGATTGAAACACCAGTTCTCCTGCTATTTTTCTTCTTTTCAATTGTTTGTATTTTATTAGCCGTATCTTCTGTATACAGTCTTACAATGGCCAATGTCATTGTTCTATTTGGTGTCGTTATTTTTGGTTTTTTCGTTGCCTTTGTCAATATGCAAATAAAAGACTATAAATTATTACTGCCATTTTTTGAGCATGGCTTTACGCCAATAATTAAAACGATACTGTATCCCGTTTCTGGCTATTTTGAACTACTCTTACTTTTATTTATTCAGCAGCATTTCAAGAAAAAATTAAACTTTAAGCATTTACTCATTATACTTTTCATTCTTCTTGGCTTAACGATTGGTCCATTGGTAGGGGCCATTACAGAATTTGGTCCAACAGAGGCTGCCAAACAACGCTATCCCGCATTTGAAGAATGGCGGATCGCAAAAATTGGTAGCTTTATTTCGCATATGGATTTCTTTTCAATATACCAATGGCTAACAGGTACGTTTATACGCGTTGGCTTTTTGCTATTTATTTCAATTGAACTACTCGGGATGACAGGTCAAAAAAAGCGGATTTGGGAAACTGTTGCACCCGCGTTTATTTTTTTATCATTGCCACTGTTTTTAATAAATGACAGTATATTTATCGAAATTAAAGGGAAGTATTTTTTAGTAAGTACATCTTTGTTCTTTTTCATTTTAGCATTTTTATTCCTGTTCCTTTTACGAAAGAGATCAAACAATAAGGTGGATCGCCATGCATCAAATTGATACAAACTCGTTAAAAGAGCAATTTAAACATTGTCAGGATATTCACTTTCAAACGTATTTATTTCAAGCAACTAATGTAACCCTTATCACTTGTGAGGCAATGATAGACAAGTATTCACTAAATGAAATTATTGTACCGAGACTTCAAACAATTTGTAGTGACCCAGATACGCAGTTAACAGAGGATTTACTATTACAAAATTTATATCTCCCTGATTTACAACAAATTACAGATTTAAATGATGCGGTATCAAATGTATTTGGAGGCTTTGTCCTCATCTATGTGGAAAAGCTCCAAACCCTATTTGCAAGTAATATTGAAAAAAAACCAAATCGAAGCCCAGAAGAAACTAAATTAGAAGTTCAAATAAAAGGGCCTCGAGACAACTTTATTGAAGATTTAGCTACTAATATTGCGCTCATTCGTAAGCGACTCCCTACGAATTCACTAGCAGTAGAAAAGCTAACGATTGGGGAACGCTCGAAAACGAAATTGGCTATTCTTTATTTTCAAGATATCGCGGATTTAGCAATATTAAAGGAAATCAAACAGGATTTGCAATCTGTTCACACGGATGTGCTATTAAGCAGCGAGTCGCTAATGGAGCGTTTTCATAAACAATCGTATTTTGTACCCCTTAACGATACAACAGGGCGTCCAGATTTTGCAGTTATGTCACTTTCAGCGGGACGTTTCGTCATTCTTGTTGATGGTGTATCTTATGCGGTCATTACACCGATTAATTTATTAATGCTCTTAAAAGCCGGTGAAGATATCGATTATCCTGCAGTAACAACCTCTATCGAACGAGTGCTGCGAATTTTTAGTATTCTCATTGCTTTACTTTTACCTGCTTTTTGGCTTGCGTTAACGACCTTTCATCAAGAGCAAATCCCGTTTCCATTGCTTGCTACAATCGTTCAAGCGAATACTGGATTACCGCTCCCTTCAGCTATTGAAATGCTTGGTATGTTGTTCATGTTTGAGTTGTTTCGAGAAGCTGGGTTGCGCCTCCCTAGTGTACTTGGTGGGTCAATTAGTGTCGTTGGGGGACTTATTATTGGAGATGCCGCAATACGATCAGGTATAACAAGCCCTGCGATGATTGTTGTCATTGCGATTTCAACCATTGCAACCTTTACACTTGTCAATCAATCGCTTGTCACAACGGTCAGTATGATACGAGTTTGCTTTATTATCGCAACTTCTATTTTTGGTTTATTTGGCTTATTTTTATCAATTTATTTAGTTATTCTTTATTTAGCGAATTTGCGCGTTTACGGTGTGCCTTATCTCAACTTTACCGCAAATTTATCTTGGGCAAACTTAAAAGTATCTTTATTCCGTCCACCGTTAAAATTTTATAAAAAGCGTACAGACATGAACACGCTTCAAGATAAAACGAAGGAGGGGGACTCTTGAAAAAGTTACTCCTCCTCCCATTTATCCTTTTACTTTCTGGGTGCTGGGATACTAATCAGCCTGAGCGAATGTATTATCTGTATAGTATCGGAATTGATTTTCAGGATGATGAATATATTATGTATGCACAAATTATCGATTTTACAAATATCGCCAAATCCGAACAACCAAATCCTGAAGCAACTCAAACAGAGGTTGGTATTGCTAGAGGTCGCACATTTAATGAGGTTTTTTTTAATTTATATAAGACGATGGATGAACGATTATTTTTAGGTCAGTTGGAATATGTTGTATTTTCTGAAGATGCTATCAAAGCACATAAAGGCAGCGCCATTGTCAATTCCTTTATTCGCTATCGAGAATTGCGTTATAAAACCTGGACCTATATTACGGACGAACCATTAGAAGAAATTATGCTTGCAACTCCCATTCTAAATAAGGCCATCACCTTATCAAAGGTAGCCGACCCTACTAGTTTATTCGGTCAATCTTCTTTAATTCAGCCTATCAGCTTTCGAGAAATTTTGATTAATGTGGATGAACCAAGTCATTCGGCCATCATTCCATTTCTTGAACTAAGTGATAACTGGTCAACAGAAAAAGGGGCAGATAGTGTATATTCGATTAAATCTGTTTCTTTAGTAAACTCAAAGGACGGATATTTGGGACGATTAACAGGTGATGATGTTCGAGGGCTTCAATGGATGACAGATAAGACCAAAAGGGGAAATATTACAATTGAAATGGAGGGTTTTGCCGAGAAGTATGTAACAAATATCGTCGAAACGGTAAAACCGACAATTCGCCCTATTATTAATGATGATTCGGTCCATTTTGAAATCGATGTAAAATGCGTTGTGAAAGGGATTGAATCTTTGAATAACGCACTTATGGCGGAATCCAAGAAAAAAATGGAGGAAGAAATAAAAAAGGAAATTGAAACGACCTATTTAGCCGCATTAAAGCTGAACGTGGATGTTTTCCGTCTATCCGAGGTTGTTTATCGAAAGCATAATAAAGCGTGGAAGAAATTCCATATAGACGGCACTGTACCACTAAATGAAAATTCAATTCGCTCCATTAACGTAGAAATTGTCAAAATGAATGGGGAACGTGTTATATCAGATAATATTCAACAAGGACATGGGCAGTAACTATAAACAGCAAAACATACAGCGCTCACTTATATAGTAGCGCTGTATGCTTGTTCTGTATTACCTTACTTTAATGATCTCGCATGCTTGGCAATTAAACGATAGCCTTTTTGTTCCACAGAATTAAATAACTCCGGTGTATATGCTTGTAAACGTAATGCATCCAGCTCGGCTTCAATTGGCGCTGCGCAATTAATCGTTGCCAGTTGATGTGATAAGTGGAGCATGTCTTTATTTTCACTGATTTTAATTCGTTGACCTGGCTTTAATGTTGGTAAAGCTTGTAGCACGCCATCAATCGAGCCGTGATTTTGAATTAATTGTAGTGCGGTTTTCGGACCAATCCCCTTAACGCCTGGATAGCCATCACTTGTATCACCCATAAATGCCTTCACTTCGGCAAATTGCTTTGGTGCTATGCCGTATTCCTCAACAAAGCGCGTCTCTGTATACACATCGTATTCTGAGTATCCCTTTTTCGTAAAAGCAATTGTAGTTGTTGGATTTAGTAGCTGCAGCAAATCACGGTCACCACTAATAACGGTAATTTGTGCCTCGTCCTTCCATTTTTCAATCATAGATCCGATTAAATCATCGGCTTCTAAACCCTTTGTCCCGAAATTTTGCCAGCCAATCATGTCGGATACTTCCTTAGCCATATCAAATTGTGGCAGCATTTCTTCTGGGGGTGCTGGGCGATTTGCCTTGTAACCATCGAATAAATCATTGCGGAATGTATGTGCCCCCATATCCCAGCAAACAGCTAAATGCGTTGGTTTCATTAAGTTTTGTGCGGTTAATACATGACGCGCAAAGCCCTGTACCCCGTTTGACGGTGTGCCATCATCTAAGCGAATAAATTGCTTCATCGCAGCCGATGCAAAAAATGAACGGAATAAAAGTGCCATACCATCAACGATTAATAAATGCGGTTTTGTCATAACAATACTTCCTCTCAAACTTGTCGACTCTCATTATAGCAAAACCGCATGTCGAAAAGCGCTCATGAACACTTATTTAGTCGCATGGTAATAAGTAGTCGATGATTCGATTCACATCCGCGCTAAAAATACGATCTTCCCTCATGCTTGGTACAATTTTACGGATTTGCTCCCATTTTTCACGTAGCTTTGGTGACATCTGTTCGACCCCACGATATTCTACAGCTTGTGCAGCACAAAATGCTTCAATCGCCAATACATTGCGGACATTTCCGATAATCATACGCGCATGTCGTGAGCCCGTAGTTCCCATGCTCACATGGTCCTCCTGATTAGCTGAAGATGGAATCGAATCAACCGATGCGGGATGTGCAAGTGTTTTATTTTCCGATACTAGGCTGGCTGCGCTATATTGTAAAATCATCGCGCCAGATTCTAATCCAGGTTTGGCACTTAAAAATGCCGGTAACCCCTCGTTTAACTGTGGATTCACTAAACGCTCAATGCGACGCTCTGAAACATTTGCCAATTCCGCAACACCAATTTTTAAAAAATCCATCGCGAAGGCAATCGGTTGTCCGTGGAAATTCCCACCTGAAATAACAAGGTTGCCCTCTTCAAAAATTAATGGATTATCCGTTGCTGCATTCATTTCAAGCTCTAGCTTTTCTTTGACGTAATTTAGTACTTGCCAGCTCGCTCCATGAATTTGAGGAATACAGCGCAGCGAATATGGATCTTGTACACGCTTATCCCCTTGATGCGTAATCAGCGCACTACCTTCTAGCCAATGACGCATACGCATAGCAACATCCATTTGCTCTTGCATCCCACGCGCTTCGTGAACAGCCGGGTGAAAGGCATCAATAATACCGTACAATGCCTCCATCGTCATCGCCGAAATCCATTCGCTCGCGTATGCTAGCTTTTCGGCCTCAATATAGTTAACAATCCCCTGTGCCGTCATTGCCTGTGTTCCATTAATAAGCGCTAGACCTTCCTTTGCTTGTAGCTCAATTTTCGGAAGGCCTCGTTGCTCAAATACTTCCTTCGCTGGTCGACGCTCTCCTTGAACAAACACTTCTCCCTCGCCAATTAATGCCAGCACTAAATGCGAAAGCGGCGCTAAATCACCTGATGCGCCAAGCGAGCCTTGCTGTGGAATAACTGGGATCACATCCTCATTAATCATATAGCAAAGTCGCTCAAGTACTTCTAGACGAATGCCTGAAAACCCCTTTAGCAATGCATTCAAGCGTAATACCATCATGGCTTTTGCAACATATAGTGGAAATGGCTCACCAAATCCACAGGCATGAGACCGGATTAAGTTTAACTGCAATTTACTGACTTCTTTCTCTACAATTTTAACATCGCTAAACTTACCAAAGCCTGTATTAATACCGTACACTGTTTTATCTTGCTGCACAATTCGTTCGACAGCTTCACGGCTTTTGGCCACTTTCTGTTTGGCATCATCGACAATTGCTACTTTTTGATTCCCATATAAAATACTCGCCATTTGTTCGATTGTTAAATTTTTACCGTTTAATTGAATCATATGACACCATCCTTTGTGATTTTTCAAAATCATTATCCCTTTGAATTTATTATTCTACAAATAACAGTTTATTTCCACCTATTTTTGTGTGAAAACGCATTTTCTCTCTAAAATTCAAGTTTTACATGTTTAACGTCAGCATTTTCACTTCATTCCACTTTTATGCTAATAAACCATTTCTCTAGTGATTTAGTATTCTATTATAGTAAAGTATTTTTTACAAGATAAAAAAGAGACCCGAAAAATCGAGTCTCTACAAAATTGTTATTTTGTTCGCTTCATATCCCGAATCGCCTGGATTGATAAACGCACAAGTAAGATCGCACATAAAAATAAACCGAGATAAGCAGCCGTATTTAAATAAACCGCATAGGCAGTATGAATAAACTGCGAAATTGCGAGTAATGCAACTGAAATAATACCGAATGTAATGCCCACAAGCAATAGCACAAGACGTGAAAATAGCTGCGTCACAAACATCGCATTCGTTTTATCCGAAAAGATATCGTGGTGCAGAATGATTTTGCCGCTTTCTGCTTTTTTAATCATTTGGTCAATTCGACGCGGGATCTTACGAATATTCGGTAACAGCAGTGCAAGCTCTTCTTCAATAAATTGCTTTGTTTCTTTTGGTTGCTTAAACGGTTTTGCTAGGCTCGCCTTTAAATAGTCATTGGAAAAATCTTTAATCTCTCTAAAAATTTCAAAGCGAGGGTCAATGGTTGATAATGTTCCGTCCAGTGTAACAATTGCGCGTAAAGCAACACTGACTGCTGGATAGAAATGCAGACCAAAATCACGTGCAACCGAGAAAATAGAATAAATAAGCTCGTCCGTTTCGATATGTGACACATAGCTAATTCTAAGTAAAATTTGGCTAATGGCCTGCTCCATTTCTTGACGATTTGCTGCTTCCCCATTTTCCACAAGCAGGTTAATGCCATCCACAACGAGCGCGGCATCCGTCTGGTGAATCCCTACTAAAAAATATTTAAGACCATCCTGCTGCTGTATGGCTAAACGACCGACTGCACCGTAATCTAGCATCGCCACACGACCCGTTTCCTCTTCCATATAAATATTTCCCGGATGTGGATCGGCATGAAATATACCAGAAACAAGTGCCTGTTCTAAAAAGGCATAAAGCAATGTTTGGGCAAATTCATGACGATTGGCATCATGTTCCTTAAATAATACATGTGCCGCATTGACGGATTGTCCTTTAATATATTCCATAATGAGCACATTTTTATTACTATAGCGCGAAAAAACTCGGGGCACTTTTACATTGATCTCACCCTTCTGCACAATGAGCGCCATTTGCTCCATATTGCGTGCTTCAATATTAAAATCGATTTCCTCACTAAGCGCTAAGCTAAATCCTTTTGCCAAATCATAAAAGCCTAAGTTTTCAGCCCAACTAGATTTACTCGATATCCAGCTTGCAAACTCCATTAAAATTGATAAGTCCTCATGCATAATATGCTTTACTTCTGGACGAAGCATCTTCACAACAACAGGCTCATTCGTTTCTTTCAAAACAGCCTTATGCACCTGACCAATAGATGCTGAAGCTAATGGTTTTTTGCTGAAGTAGGAAAAAATTTGATCTACTTCTTGCCCGAAATTATCCTGTAAAATTTGCTCTACTTGTTGTTCTGTTAATGGCTTTACTTGCTGCTGAAGCTTTTCTAATTCTTCTATAAAAATTGGCGATAAAAGCTCTTTTCTTGTAGAAAGGACTTGCCCAAATTTGATGAATACCCCGCCACATTGTTCCAGTGTGTCACGTAAAGCCTTCGCTAACTCACGCTCATCCTCACGAGAACGTGCATACTTTACTGTCCGTGTAACACCGTTTTTTACAGCGACACTGACTACTTCACGCAAACGCTTTTGACGCTTCCAATACGTAATGATTGTTTTAACATAGGAGCGTCTACCAACCGGTGTTCCATTTTCATTTAACTCAATTGAATCAAATAATTCAAAAAACAAGTACAATAGCATTGAAATGAGTAACATACTACCAAGCCACAGCAAAGTCGCACTATTGACTACATTCGATACGATATTGAAATCATAGTAATCCGAACCTCGCAAATACGTATACCAAAAAACAAAGGTTGTAAAAACAACGCTTACAATTACAGATAGTACTCGCTTCACGAGACTAACTTGCGACCCTATTAAGCGTCCACTAATAAAGAAGATTAAAATGCTCGCACCTACTAATTGAATGACGGCTGAAAAAATATTCAACAAGCTCGCCCCCCTTAGTTCATCTTAATATGTACCTGAATAACTACATTCCCTTTTAACGCTTTACTAATCATACAGGTTTCTTCTGCTTTATATGCATAGCGCTCTGCCAGCTTTTGTGTACGCTCCGATCGATCATTTAGCGTGATAGATACATAGTGGTGAATTTCCTGATAGGTAAAGACGCCATTTGTCACATCCACGATACCCTCTGATTTTAATGCTAATTCAGCATCGATTTCACTGCGTTCATACATAGCTGCAAGCGTAATAATATAGCATGTTGCTGCTGCACCAAGCAACATTTCATCAGGATTTGTCCCGATTCCTGGTCCGTCCATTTCTGGTGGGATAGAAATTTGTGTTTGTAGGCGTTGTGTCGATAAGTTGCCTACTGAATTACGCCCCTGTGGCCAATCAATATGTAAAGTAAATGTATGCTTTGTCATTGGAGAATCACTCTTTTCCATTTTCTTTTACTATAACATTTTTTTAGCAGCAGGATGCCTATCCTGACTAGAAGCAAATGAAAAACGCAATCTCCGTATTACAGGAAATTGCGTTTTATATTCATTACCAAACGTTCTCTTTATACTTTTTGTAATAATTCACCTGACGTATGAACATATAGAACTTGCGCTTTAAATGCTTGTCTTGCTTATAGAATAACGGATTGACCATTTTCTTTTCTTTTAATAAGCGCGCGATATCTGCCTGAACGGCTGGATCGGCTACGAAGTTTTTCAGGACAATTTTCGGAACAACTGAAAATAGCATATCTCCATTTAAATACGTACACGGCTTTTCTTTATTATAGATTAAATCATCAACAAAATAGCGCGCCATATTATGTCCCATCGCGGTTACATAATAACTTGAACGGCCTTGACGAATATTGACTTCAAATACTTTGAACTTGCCATCACGCTCATCGAATTTTAAATCAAAGTTGCCGAAGCCACGGTAATTTAACGCCTCTAAAAAGTTGCGCAGCTTGGTCATAAGCTCTTCATTATAGCGTGTAATTAGTGCGGTATAGTTCCCAATAGCGGTTTTCGTGTGCTCCTGTAACACCACTTGTGCAAACGATACAAGCTGTGTTTCTCCTTTTGAGCTTACGTAAACAACGGAATCCCACATTGCCGTATCTTCCCCAGGGATATAGTCTTGAATGATTAATGTATCGGCATAGCCACTGTTTTTAATCATTGTTACTACATTGT
This sequence comes from Solibacillus sp. FSL R7-0668, assembly GCF_038006205.1. Taxonomy (NCBI): domain Bacteria; kingdom Bacillati; phylum Bacillota; class Bacilli; order Caryophanales; family Caryophanaceae; genus Solibacillus; species Solibacillus sp. FSL R7-0668. Next base: position 3,053,423 of record NZ_JBBOUU010000001.1, read on the forward strand.
TGAGCTCTGTAAGATTTTCGACTTTAAATACTTTTGCCTGTCCTTCAAATGGATGACGACTGTATTCAATCCCATTACTAGGCTTAATGATGACTGGATACATCATCTCCTTTGTAAACTCACCATCTGTTTGACAGTTATAAAAAACAGTCGTTGGAATGTCAATCCCGTGTTGCTCACATAGCTTATAAAAGTTTTCCTTAAACTGGATCTCATTCATTAAGTCTTCTTCGATGTAGTTAAATACGAAGTAATCCTTTAATATAGCACGGTTTTCTATGATGAGACGCACATATAAATCGTTTGTTCCGATTAGAATTAACTTCTCGGCTGCTTCTTCATATTTTTTGGCAACACTAATTAAAATTTTAGCGAATTGTGCTGGATCAGCTAGCTTTTTATCGTATTCAATTGCACGAGGAATTGTACTTAAATTGGTGAATGGTAAAACACCCTTCCCTACTAACACAGGCTGGATTTTATATTCTTCATGGAATGAAATCGCCATATTGTATGCATTTATATCTGTACCTACGATAATTGGTAAAAATGGTTGTCGGCTCATAACATTTAGTTCCTCTCAACTTTGTTCATGTAAACTTATCTTTTTTACTTATTTATCATACACCACTCGTCCCATTTATGCTTTAATTTGCAAACTTAATTTTGAGTAATCCTCTCGTTTTTAGTGAAACTTTCGCTCAGTAAATTCGTACAAATAACTAAGAGGTGATAAGGATGACTGAACAACTCCAATTATTTTTTCAGAATGTCGAAAAAATCCGCCTTTATTTTGGCTCAGAATCGACGCCATTTGAAAAAGAACTCGCGCTTAAATTAACCGTGCGTAATATTCCTTTTTATTATGAAGACTATGAGAAGGTTGTTCAACAAGTTAAAGCCCATACAAAATGGTATAGTAGTGCTCGCGTAGGTCAAACAATCTATCATAATTACTATGTACATTTCGCCAAAACCCCTGATCAAATCCAGCACACATTACATATGTACAAGCAGTTAACGAAGCACTTTAAACGCAATGAACAAACATACTTAGCCGCCATGTACATGAAGCAGGAAGCCGACATAAAAAGATTGCAAGCGCTCATTCGTGAATTAGCACAGCTACCGAGTTTATCCTATGCTACACTAAAGCTCTCCACAACGGCCTTGCTACTCGCCCGCGAAAATGACGTTACAACGCTTGCCCAAACGTATGAACGCTATTACGAGAAACTTCTTGCATATGGCTATGAGCAAGTAGATACAACCAAAATGAGTGCATTGCTATTAACATTCGGTACAGGCATATATTGCGATGAAACAAGTGACCATATACAGCTTATTGCTCACACTATTCGCAAATCCAATGGAAAGCTCGAACGCTGTCATTACAACACCATTGCGCTATTAGCTTTGGCGAAATTTGACATAGCTCAATTTCCCGCACTCTATGCAATTCACGATGAAATATGCCGTGAGTTAAACATAAAAAGATACGACTGTAACTCTTTGCTTTTAGCAACGCAAATTTATACTTCGAATGAGCCCATCGGTGACCTACCTGAAGATGAGTTAAATTTTTGTGACATGCTGCATATTGATTCTGAGACTATAGGCGATGATTGCGCTAATGACGAGGTAGGGGAATGTTTGTGATTTTCCCCCAATTATAAAGGGCATGCCAGTAAACCCAGCATGCCTCATGTTATTTCATCATCAAATTTTTCGGCTCACATTGTTCAAATTGGCCAATTGCACTTTCTGTCGTTCCTTTTGTACTTCCTAAAATGACGACCGCCTGAGTCATGCCAGCTTTGCATTTCGTAAAAGTATTGCCATTTGCTTCAATCGTACAGTTTAACGTATCAATTGCTGCACCTCCCGCTCGAGATGAGCAGCTATCAAATGTCGAATTATGAATTGAAATTTCTGCATCATACGTATGCAAAGCACCTGACATTTCAGCACGACTTTCTTTAAAATGACAGCTGTTCATCACTAATTTAACCTTTTGGATTTTACCTGTGATGCGACTAAAGAAGTCTCTTTTCCTCATATGGCTTGCTTCGGTCCCTGCAATATACATACTACCGCCCTTACCAAGCGTCGAGTTATGCTCGAACACACAATTTCGCAATACGAAATGATCGCTATTCGTAAAGTAAATAGCCCCTCCACGCTCCTCATCAAAGCATTTTTCAAACGAGCATGTGTCGAGCTCCACTTTGGCATTATTCATTTCAATCGCACGCACATTATTCGCCCCGAAGAAATGCACGTCCTGTAATATTGTAAGACCCACATTGCGTAAAGATAGCATGGTTTTATTGGCATCCATGGAAGCGATAAACTGTGCCCCATCCGCCTTTAATAAACCACCATCTACAATAATGGTTGCCTCATTGCCAAACGTCACCTTCATCCCATTTAAATCAAGTTCAGCACCTTTGCCAACAATAACTTCCCCGTTTAAATAGGTCGCATAGCCCAGCTTTTTCTTTTGCCCTGATAGTAGCGTCATCTGCATTAATCGTTCCTGATATTCAAAGCCGGGTATAAAATACGGAAGCTCCTTTAATGGAATCTCGACATTTTGCTCGAAAGCTGCCTGTACAACCTTTGTTGCCACTTCGACATCCTTCTTCAGCATCGCTAAACGGAAGCCACGAATGAACTGTACCTCTTCATAGCTTAGCTGCAAAAGCTCTTCAAATAAGACAAGTAGTTCCTGTTCCTTTTCAGTAATTTTTCGATCCTTTTGCGCGTAGTCATATAAATCGAGCATGAATAAATATTTATGCTTTGCCTCATTTAAATTTTGTAATACTTTATGTATGGCATCGGTTTCTGCTTCCATCGCCACTGAAATCGAAAGCTTTTTAAATTCAGCAGGTAAATCGAGTGCGGCAATTTGTTTTTTTAATACATCCTTTGCCATCTCACTTGGATAACCATTTACACAGACAAGCATGGCATAGCCAATCGCATAGGTTTTGCGGAATTGAATTGCTTCGTTTGCAAGTGGGTGCTTTTCATCTAATAACTCGCGCTTTACTTGACGTAAATTATCTAAAATTGACATATTGTCCCCTCCAAATTTGACTAACAGGAAATCTTCCTCACTCTATATAACGGTTAATTTCCAACAATTTGTACTTTATTTCCCAAGAAATAATGACTATCGACAAAAATCTACGGCAATTGCCCCGTTTTCACACTAAACATGTCTGTTTAACAAAAAAATTCACACCGCTCAATTTGACGATGTGAATTTTTTTAGTCTTATTTAGTTTTGCGTTCGTTTGCGTATTCCGCTGTTGCAGTAAATACGATATCCGAAGAAGAGTTTAATGCCGTTTCACAAGAATCTTGGATGACACCGATAATAAAGCCAATCGCAACGACCTGCATCGCCACATCATCCGAAATACCGAATAAGCTACATGCTAACGGGATTAATAGTAACGAGCCACCTGCAACTCCTGATGCACCCGCTGCTGAAACGGCTGATAATACCATTAAAATAACTGCTGTAAAGAAATCCACTTCAATTCCTAATGTGTGTGCTGCTGCCATCGTTAAAATTGAAATCGTAATGGCTGCACCCGCCATATTAATCGTTGCCCCTAAAGGAATCGATACAGCATAGGTATCTTTATTCAACTTCAGCTTTTCAGCTAATGCCATATTCACTGGAATATTTGCTGCCGAGCTTCGCGTGAAGAATGCCGTAATCCCACTCTCTTTTAATGAGGCTAACACTAATGGATATGGATTGCGACGTGCCGCCACAAATACGATCAATGGATTGACTACTAATGCGACAAAAAACATAGTGCCAACTAAAATGACAATTAAACGACCGTATTCTGCTAATGCTGAAATCCCTGTTGTCGATATCGCTTCAAATACAATTCCCAAAATACCAATTGGTGCTAAACTAATAACCCATTGTACAATCTTTGTTACAGCTTCTGATAAGTTGGCAATCACCGTTTTTGTCGAATCATTAGCTGATTTTAAAGCAATCCCTAACACAACAGCCCAAGCTAAAATGCCAAGATAATTGGCATTTAACAGTGCACTTACGGGGTTCGTTGTAATATTGAATAATAAGGTTTCTAATACTTCTAAAATACCGCTTGGGGGTGCTACATCTTGTGCAGCTGTTTTTAACGTTAAAGTAGTTGGGAAAATATAGCTGACAACTACCGCCACAAAGCCTGCTAAAAATGTTCCCACGGCATATAAAAGAATCACCGTTTTCATATTGTTTGCTTTCCCTTTAGCATGTGAAGCAATTGCGTTAATGACTAACACAAATACTAGGACAGGTGCTACTGCCTTTAAAGCAGAAACAAACAAAGCACCTAAAATCGTAATACCACTTACCTTTTCTGGTATCGTAAGTGCCAATGCAACACCGATAACAATACCAATAATAATGCGGTTTACTAAATTAATGCTATTCCATTTATCGAATAAATTTTTCATAAGCGCCTCCGCAATTCGAAGTTGTTACATACTGCTAATCGGAAACAGTTGAAAGATACAAATGAATCGGAAAATAAATTCATATCTATTTGAAGCTCCTCGTTTATAACACTTCTGTTTTCTTAATTTTGCTATTTAACAATAATAACTTGTATTTTCTATTAATACAACTGTATCTTCCAAACGGACAACTCTTAATCTACCCCGCACCTCTTAAAATCCCTCTCATACGAAAGGTTTCATTTCCATACGAGCAGAAAAATACGAATAAAATAAATCTCAAATCACCAAAACATCCACCACATGCGTACATTCTGCAAATATTTTTCTGTTACGTTCGTGTTACTTTAAAGAAGATAGAGGCTAACACTTGTTGAAAGAGCATCCCAAAAACAACGGGCATCGCTACCTTTGATGGGAAATAGGTGGTTGCAATGACAACACCAACTGCAATATTCCGCATCCCTCCATTAAAAATAAAGGTTACTTGATTTGCCTTTGATTGTAAAAACAGCTTCCCTAGTGTGAGTGCAAACAAATAGCCTGACATCGCAACGAATAATACAGTCCCGATAACAAGTGCTAACTCCGTGTTGATATTTTTCACATAGGGTGCGATGGCGCTACTATTAATCATAATGATGCCAAATAAGCATAGCTTCGAGATGAATGCAAACGACTGATTAAAGCGGTTGCGCAGCTCCCCTTTCGTCCATTCATTAACCAGCATACCGAGTAGCGACGGCAAAACAATCATAATCATTAAATCGATCATTAGGGCCGCTGTCTCTACATGAATAGCCTCACCAACAACAATATGTAAAAGTAGTGGCATTAATATTGGCGCAAGCAATGTATCAATCAAAATAATCGCCAAGCATAATGGTAAATTTCCTTTACTAATCGTGACCCAAATAACGCTTGTAACCCCTGTTGGAACAGCTACAGATAGTATAAAACCAATCGTTAATAAATAATCTTCGAATACTAGCTGCGCGACTGCATACGCCCATAACGGCATTAAAATATGTAAAAAGGCAATGACAAATAAAATCGATTTCGGATACATTTTAAATACTTTAATGTCACGAAATTTCAAGCTCAAACTACTAATAAACGTCATAACGGCAAATAAGATAGGTACTAAAAATAAAAAATGACTCCCTATTTGTTCAAGTAGCACACCTAGTACCAAACTAAGTGGCGTTAAAATCGGCATATAGCGTTGAATGAATTGATTTAGTTGTTGAACCATAATATGTCCCTCATTTCATACGGAATTCATTTCCTTATAACGTCTAGAATATTGACTATAATTTTTCCTTAGCCTCGCTTAAGAATACACCTTTTTCAAAAAAACTGTGATTTTTTAACCTAATTTTAACCTAACTCTTCTATCCTAATAACTAATAGGAAATTAAATTGGATTATGTTAAAATTCAACAAAATGATAGGTTGCTCAGAATTTTCAGAAATTAATAAAACTATAAAAACAAGAGCATTATTCTCTACTCGATAAAGGAGCTGTTGCCAATGATTACCGAAACGCATTTATTACATCCGCTATTGCTTCGAAAATATGTGGAGCATTTTGAGCGCATGATGCTCGTCCAACCGATCGAGCATCATTTAACCGAACAGCAGGCACTAGAATTACTTGTACAGCTTCAACAAAAGACCAAAAATAATCCGTGGCTCTTTCAGCCTGTTGATATAATCCATTTTCAGCAGCAGTATGTCGTTGTTTATGAAGACTTTTTGGGTCAATCATTACAGCACTATCAGCAAGAGCAACAGCTATCCTTACATGAAATTATTCAAATCGTTTTGGAGCTGACGAATGCTTGTATTAGTTTTCATCAGCAAGGTGATACAATTGAGTATTTTTCACCTCGTTTGATTGCCATTCAGCCGAAGCGTCATAAAATAAAATTAGTTGCAACACTGACAGCCAAACGCGCGGTTACACCGATCCATGCGCATAGCTCACTGCAAAATTTACAGGAAATCGTCTATCTAGCACCAGAGCAAACAGGGCGAGTGGAGACAGAAATTGATGAACGTACTGACCTTTATATTATCGGTACTATCCTGTATGAGCTTCTGACAAAAACACCACTATTTAAAGCAGACAATGTTAGCGATGCGCTCTATTTTGTATTAACCAAAACACCAAACGAACATTTACTTGAAGAGAATTGTCAACTAAAAGTATTACAAGATATCACATTAAAGCTATTGCGAAAAGATAAAGTCGAGCGTTATCAATCGGCAATGGGGCTACGTCATGATTTACATAAGGCGATGGATTTACTCATACAGCATCAATTCCATGCACATTTTGCTCTTGGCGAACAAGATACACCGCTACAGCCAATGTTTTCATCCAAGCTATACGGACGAGAAAGCGAGCAAATTGTTTTACAGCAGGCCTATAACAAAGCAAAAGCGGGGCAAAAAGAAATCGTTTTTATTAAAGGGATTTCTGGAATTGGAAAATCCACACTCGCCAAATCATTAATGAAGCAAATTATTCAAGATCAAGGCTATTTTTTAGAAAGTAAATTCGAACAATTACAAGAGCAACACTCCTTTTCACCTATTGTCGAGCCTCTTCGAAAGCTATTGCAGCAAATTTATTTGGAGGGGGAGCAGTCGATTGGAAGCTTTCAAATAAACATGCGGGAAATGGAATTAACACTAACCGACAGTTTAATTCAACTCATCCCTGAGCTCGAATGGTTTATCAACGAAGATTGTCGCATCGTACAAGAAAGCAAGCAATATACGCTTCAATTAAACGCATTTATTTTTGCTTCCATCGCAAAAATCCTGCAAATATTTGCACGTTTAAAAAAGACACTTGTCATCTTTATTGATGATATCCAATGGGCCGAAACTGAAGTCATTCAAATTTTAGAGCAAATCTACAACCAATATGAAGATGGTCATTTACTATTAATCATCGCCAGTCGCGAGGAAGTCGGGCAGGCCAACAATGAACTGCTACTTTGGCAAAAAGAGTTAGCTGCTTTTAGCGTGATTCACGTTCGATTACTTTCTCAAAATCATATTTTTTCAATCGTGAGTGATAGTTTAAAATCCCAATGTGAAACGGCCCACATCGTAGCACAGCGAATTTTTCAAATGACGCAAGGGAATCCTTTTTTTGTCCATGAAGTTTTAAGAATTTTTATTAAAGACAAGACCGTCTACTATCATTTAAAAAACGGTTGCTGGGAGTATGATGTAGAAAAGCTTCACCAAAATATCGGCAACACGGACCTTTTCAGCTTTTTAGAAAGTCGCATGAATATGCTGTCAGAAGCGGCCTTATCTTTGCTACAGATCGCATCTTGCTTCGGCCATCAATTTAGCTTTGAGCTTTTATTAAAATTCATCCAGGCCCCTTACTATGAAATACTATCTAATTTGGAAGAGTTAATATCAAATGGCTTTATTCAAGCACTGGATACATTCTTAGATTTTAAACATGAAGCGATTATCGAAAATAGCCAGCAGTTAAACACGATGTACTTTCAATTTGTGCATGACCGTATTCAACAAGCGGCCTATGAAACGCTGCCTTATGAAATGCGTTTAAGAACACATTTTGCTATTAGTCAACTTTTACGGCAAGATGTTGAACGCGAAAATCATTTGCAGGCGCTCGTTCGACAACTCAATCATTGTATGGAGCTCCTTTCTACTTCTGAGCATCAGCAATTAGCTCTTTGGAATTATGAGCTAGGCATTAAGGCAATAAATGCAGGTCTATATAGTAATGCGCGCCAATACTTCAAGCAAAGCCTACATTTTTTACCAGAGAAAAAATGGCAGTCTATGCGCGAAGAAACGATCCAAATCTATATGTCTATCGGCGAATGTGAATATTTAGTTGGCAATTATGAGCTATCCAAGCAATATATTTCTGAGGCGCTAGCACATGCACAAACAAAGCTTGAGAAATTAAAAATTTATCGCTTAATGTCTCTTATTTTTATTGAAGAGGAAAATTCAGAGCTCGTATTAAATGCGGGATTACAAGCAATGGAGCTATGTAATCTCAACATTAAGCTCGAACCGAAAACATGGGAGGTTGCCAAAGAGTTCATTCTTGTTAAAATGGCACTTCGCAATAAAACAAACGAACAGCTCTTGAACTTGAAGCCAATTGAAAACGAAGAAATCGATGTGGTCATCCAAATTATGATTAACATCGTAAGTAACTCGTTCCGTATTAGCCAAAACTTAACGGGGATCATTCTACTACGGTTAATGCGATTGCAATTACAATATGGTGCCCCAACAGAAAGTGCCATTGTCTTTATTAACTATTCGTTATTGCTCATTACAGGCTCAAATGATGTACAAGAAGCATTACGTTACGGCAAACTAGCTATTTCGATGGCAGAGGAAACAGAAAATACCTATATTAAATCACGCGTCTATTTTATATATAGTATTTTCTTAAATCATTGGGAAAGTGATTTTGAAACGAGTATAGACTATATGAGAAATGTCCAACAAAATATGGAGCAGCTAGGTCTTTACTACACAGTTACTGCTATGTCCTGTTTTGTAAGCAGTGCAAAGCTATTAGACGGGCGCTCCTTACAAGAAATTTCTGAGGAATTGAGCCTCCAGCAAACTCTGTATGAAAAATACCCAAGTGTTTTGGCGATTGATTTTTTAGAGGAATTTAAGCACTGGGTTCACGTCTTAAAATCCCCTGGTACGGAGCCAGTTTGGGATTCCCATATTACGTTAAAAAATGATGAGGCGGTATTAGTCATGCATTATACGCTCCGTCTGCGCATGGCCTATTTATTTAAAAATGAAGCACAAATAAAATTATTGCTAAAAGAGTTAGCAAAACAAAGTGAAGAAGTTTACTCTTTACCAACAACACCGATTTATCATTTTTTCCGTACGCTTTGCTCTATGGACTTTTTACAAAATCGCCAATCACATCATTTTTCGCAAAACGTATTACGGAAAGAAATTGCGGCGAGCTTGCGTCATTTTAAACATTGGGCAAAGCATGCGCCACATCAATATGAGCATCTGTATATGGCGTTAGTAGCGGAGACCTATGCCTATAAAAAGCAGTATAAAAAGGCGACCCAAGCCTACAATGAAGCGCTACAGCTAGCAGAAATCTACCAATTTGGCCATGATGCAGCCGTTATTCATGAACGACTCGCATTGCTTTATATAAGCCAGCAAGAAGTAACAAAGGCCACTTATCATATTACGCAAGGGATTGAAAAGCTTCGCGAATGGGGAGCAGAAACGATAGCTAATAATTGGGAGCAAAGCTATTCCGATTATATTACAACTCGTGTAGTCAAGTCGTTGCCGATTCTTTCCTACGATATGATTAACCTGTTCGATGCAACCCATTTGTTAGCAAATGAGGATTTTAATACAGATCAATTATTACAGCAAATGCTACAAACGATGCTAAAACAGGCGAATGCCACTTCTGGGTACTTTGTTCGCTATGTGAATCAGCAATATTTTATATTAGCAAACGTAACAAGCAATCAACAGCCTACACCTTTATCATTGCCCGCTCAGCTTGCCGATCCTTCAATGAAAATTATATTCGATTATGTACTGCAGCTTGGTGAAGCGTTTGTGATTGGAAATTTAGATAAAGACCCAGCGTATGCTCATATGAAGCGTTCAACGAAATCTGTGCTCTGTATGCCAATCAAATACAAAGGGAAAATTCAAGCATTTTTATTTTTAGAAAATCAATTATTAGTCAATGCCTTTAGCCATGTGCAGTTAGAATTATTACGCCTTATCGCGACACAGATGGCCGTGTCCTTGGAAAACCTAGAGATATACAATGAGCTTGAAAATCGTGTACAGGAACGAACAACAACACTCGATCAAATGAATGTTTCATTAAAGGAAGTCAATGAACGCCTAGCAATTAATGAGCAGGAGCGCAAAAAATTATTACAAAGTATTTCGCATGAATTGCGTTCCCCTTTAACATCGACATTGGGGTATATTGAATCCATTTTGGACGGCGTTGTCAATGAAAAGGAACAGCAAATGCATTATTTACGACGCAGCCATGAGCGTTTAATCTCTCTTAATCGCTTAATTCAAGATTTATTTGAGCTAGCAAAATTAGAAGCCGGACGCATGGAATTTACATTTACGTCGCTTTCAGTTCAGGAATTTTTCGAGCAATTTGCCTATCGCTTTGAATCGAATGTATTAGAAGCGCAATTGGCTTACTCTGCTTCAGCCAATTTAGAACCGAATCACTATGTAAATGTCGATTTACTGCGCGTAGAACAAGTGATTTCAAATCTCGTTTCAAATGCTATTAAGTATACAGAAAAAGGCCGTGTCTCGCTGAAGATGTCGATAGAAGGTGAGGAGCTCGTATGTATTATAGAGGATAGTGGCATCGGCATTCCTGAACATGAACTGCCATTTATTTTCGATAGTTATTTCCGCGCCTCTAATTCAAGTGTGCTTAATTCGCACGGCATCGGTCTTGCTATTTGCAAGGAAATTATTACACAGCTTCAAGGAAAAATCTTCGCAGATAGTAATGATACAGGCTCGCGCTTTTATTTTACACTACCTATTCACCATTAATTTTTGAATTGCTGTCAATCTCCTATGCCTTTGAATAGGAAATCCTACATATTCTATGTTATTTTTATGATAGGGCATTTAAGGAGGCGTTTGTTGTGTCACTTTCTAAAAGTGGTTACTTAACATTATTTGTCGGCATTATTTTATTAGTTGCTTCGATTTTTTTCACAAGTGATTGGGGTTTAACGGCCTGGATGATTTTATTCATCATTAGCCTGATCCTTTGCACTGTAGGAATCATTATGCTAATCGTTCATTTAGTGCGTCAAATAAAAGAAGACAAAGCACGAAAAACACAATAAAAATAGGGGTAGCTAAACATTAATTTTAGCTATCCCTTATTTTATTGATGCTTTACCGAAATAATTTTTACCGCTTCCTCATATTGCAGGCGTACGGTTTTCCGCGCTAGTATAGAGCTCTTTGCTTTCACTGGAACAAGTTTCTTTTCACCAGCTAGCTCAATTTCTACTAAAAAACATTTCGCACCACATTGCATCCTTACCACTCTCCTCCTTTCATTATAATTCCTTGAAAAACTTTACGCGAATTATAGACAAAAATGATCGAATGTAAAAACAGCTTTTGGTACACTAATAGTAGACATGCCACTGTCCATGGAGGTGAATACAATGAATAAACGAAAACAGGCACTTTGGGGTTTTATTATTGGCGATGCCTATGGGGTGCCGATGGAATTTATGGAGCGGGATACATTTAACGTACACGATATGATCGGCTACGGTTGCTGGGATGTCCCTGCAGGCACGTGGTCAGATGATAGTGCCATGACACTAATTACAATCGAACATTTAATAGCAGATACTTCCCTCGCAGACTTAAAGAAGGCCTTTTGTGATTGGGCTTATCGTGGCTATTGGACTTATAATGATGAGCCTTCATTTGATGTCGGTTTAACCATCTCAGAAGTGCTTAATCGCTGGGAGAAAAACGGGCCATTCGAGCAGGCAAAAAACGATGAAAACAGCAATGGAAATGGCGCCTTAATGCGAATTTTACCCATTGCGCTTTATAGCTATAAGCGTAGTATCGAGGAACGCTATGTAACTGATTATGCAACACTTACACATGGCCATATCCGTTCGACGCTTTGCTGCATGCATTATACATATGTCGTACATCATTTATTAGATGGTTTGTCGATGACAGAAAGCCTTAAACAGGCAAATCAACAATTATTTCCTTTCTTTAAGGACTATCCAAATGAAAAACCACATTTTGAGCGAATCTATTCCATCCATCAACTCACACGTGATGAGATTAATAGTAATGGCTATGTTATGCACACACTTGAAGCTGTTTATTGGAGTATGCTTAACAGTACTAGCTATTATGATACGATTTTCAATGCGGTTCATCTAGGAAGCGATACCGATACGGTTGCTGCGATTGCTGGGGGACTTGCTGGCATTTATTATGACAAGCTCAATATTCCAGAGGATTGGATGGAGCTCATTCCTAAGCGTGAAGAAATCGATACACTATTAGACCGCTTTGTGAAAGTCATATTTTAACTAAGCACAGAGGGTCTACCTAAGAATTACTTCTCGGGCAGACCCTTTCATGCGATTATTAGTCAATATCAGCTGACGATTTAATAATATCTCCATTATACAATTGAGCTTTTTCATAATCCTTTTTATCTACTTGTAATACAAATGTATGTGGCATCCCTTCTGAATCACAATTTTCGCCGCTGCTTTCTAAAAGTTGTACAGCTAAATAATTATTAACATCATAAGTACCGTCCACTGCAATTCCACAGCTACCTGAATAAGTAACAATAAAAATAGCCATATATTTTTCCATGTCTAGTTCAAAGCCATCTACTTTAAATCGTCCCTTTAACGCCTCTAGCTGCGCTTCGTTTTTGGCATAAGCAATATGTGGCACAAGCGATTCATAAATCGGTGAAATTTTTTCTTCATATTTAATAATCTCAAATGGGACAGATTGATTTTCAGTAAACATTGGCCCCTTATCCTCTTTAGCACCACAGCCTGCTAATAAAAGCATCGCTACTAATAATACATATTTTTTCATATAAGTATTCCCTTCTGTTTGTTAACTCTATCCTTTGTGATTTTAGTCAATTTCTGATGAATTATCAAATTTCTACTGTTTTAAAGTATTTTGTTTGATTTGGTTATCCACACCGTCATGTATTTTCTAGCTTGACCATTAATTATTGAAGCGGCAATTTTCAAGCATTGTTAAAACTGTTTAAATTGTGTAATCGTCGGTAACTCACTTTCGATAAATTCTACTCCTAATAAATTACCTAAAGGAAATAGCATATGTTTCATTTCTTTCGTGACATACATTTTTATTGGTCTGTTCGGCAGCTCATTTAAAAATTTCCAAAGTAGTTTTTGACACACACTTGCTGTTTTTGGAAAAGGCAACATGTCCTGCGCAATTATTTCACCTGTTTGCTGATTCATCACTAACAGCTCAATCGGATAAATTTGTCGCTCCCCTACTTTTTGAAAATTATTTTCTGACAACTGGCTATAGCTGACATCAAACTCCAATATAACTGGGAGCTTTGGTTTACGTTGAAAATACTTCTTTTCAATATCATTGATCGCCACATATAGCTCAATGATTGGACTAGAATCCACTTCTATTGACGAAATATCCGCAAACTGACCATCCTGCTGTACAGCAATTAATGGAAATACAAGTGGCTGCTGTTGCTGTGGGAATCGCCATTGTTCATTATAGAACTCTGTTATTTGAATCATGGCCCTCACAGTTTTTAGTAGCAATGCAGCATCATCATGTTTTGGCCAAGTGGGTACAGCTCCTGGCATGTATCGTCGAAAGCGAATCCAATTATTTTTCCCTTGAAATTGAAGCCCATGATTTTCAATGACTTCAACATCCTCCTCATTTAACATGGCTCGGTCGATAAATTGAAGCGCTATCGCCTGCATATTCAATGTAAATTCTGCTGATTGAATCGTTCCATTTAGTATTTGTCTTAATGTTTGCAAGCCTTGCCCACCGTTGTAAATCATCAAGCCATAGTCCTTTTTAGCTTCCCCCAGTATTTGGATAAATACCATTCCTTCCAAGTCTAAAAAATCGAGTACTATGATTTCCCTCTGATCGAAATGCTGCCACGGCTTCATTTGGTTGAGCCTACTTGCAACATGAAATAATTCTGTATAGTCAACCGCACCAAAGTATTTAGTGTTCAGGCTAGCATAGTGCGCATTAATATGTGCTAAATCTAAAGGACCCAAATCATTTGTCACGATATCTCCCTTGCCTTCTAAGCATTCGATTTTTTGCTTGCATTCATTTTTTAATTGTTCCAGCGTAATGTGAAATTTAATATGATTGTCCATTAATAATTGAACTTCATCCTCCACTGTCACAAAATACTCCGTGATTGTCGTCGTTTTCATCTTTCTTTGCTGCAAGTGAACGGGATCAAAGGTAATAATTTCTGTATCCACTGGTACACCATTTTTACGGATTACAACAAAATTACTAAAGCCTATGTCCAATCGATCTAAATCAAAAGCTTTATGAATTACTTCTTCTAAATCGCTAAAATACAATGTTTTAGGCATTTGAATTTTACGATAAATGGTTGGATTTTTAATGCATTTTATGTGCAAGATCAACATCGCGCTCAACCTTCCTACTATCGATTATTTCCATTCTATTCCCGATTTTTTATAGAATGAAAAGAAAATAAGAGCCGTTTTGAAATTTAATGCACAAAAAAGCGAACACCCCATTTCGAGCGTTCGCATGATTTATTATTTTAATACTTTTCGTAAGTAATCAATTTCTCCATCTCTCACTTCATGCCCACCATCAACAAGTTTCAACATTGTATTTGGGAATTGCTGCTCAAGCTGCTTACTCAATTTCATCGTATCACCAGGAATCGCCAGTGTATCCAGTGAACCAGCAGTGATATAAATTGATACATCGCTTCCCTCTTCAAACGTATAGCCTAAATTTGACGGATGCATTAGCACAAGACAATCCGCTATTTTTGGTGCCTTTTCTAAAATCCCTAAAATAAAGTTCGCCCCATTCGAATAGCCTAGAAACGTAATCTTCTCTGCATTTGTAGGTTTCATTTGCTGCCACGTCTTAAGAAATTCCTCAACGCGCTCATTGAAATCCGTGCGTTCGAGCATGCCTTTTTGTAATGGCGCAAAAAAGCGTCTACTTTCCCCTGAACCGACAGTGCCAATCATTGATAAAATATTGGCATTTGGTTCAATATCTCCTGCGATTTGTAATAAGCTAAACTCATTGCCCCCCGTTCCATGAAAAAGTACAATCCATTCATTTAATGGGCCATCTATGCTAAAATAATCCACAATTACATCTCTCCCTATACTATTTTTAAGGATGTGCGACAATTGACAAGTCCAATTATTCACCATGTTTCTGTCATTAACCGCGACAGTAAACAATCATTCGAGTTTTATCATAAATTACTTGGCCTAGATTTTCTATTAAAAACTGTCAATCAAGACGATATGGAAATGTATCATTTATTTTTCGGTGATACAACAGGACGCCCTGGTACCGAATTTAGTGTATTTGAAATGAAGAATGGTGCGCAAAAAACTTACGGCACAAACGCATTAGAGCGTACAGTTTTCGCGGTACCTAGTGAAGCTTCGTTAACATTTTGGGAAGCACGGCTGAATTTGCATGGCGTGTTCAACTGCGAAATTGAGAATTATAATGGGAGCAAGATTTTACGCTTTGAAGATCACGACGGGGTGCTGCTCGGATTGACCCCTGTTACGATGCATGAAGATGAGCCATACTCTCCCTATGAAACAGCGGATATACCAGTAGAGCATGCCATTTTTGGTATTCATTCCGTACACTGCCGCGTGCGTTATACGAAGGCAACAGCCACATCATTTGAACAACTATTTGGCTTAAAGCAACTGACAACATTTGAAGATAACGGCTATCATGTTACTGTTTTAGGCACAGAACATGCATTATTTAATCAACAGCTGCATTTGTATGAGGATCGTACACGAAACTTAGAGCAAATGGGTGTCGGTGCGATTCAGCATATTGCACTCAATGCAAAAGATCACAATACTTTACTGGAAATTGAAGAAGCTATTTTAGAAAAAAATTTCCGCTATTCTGGTATTAAAAACCGTGAATTCTTCCAATCGCTCTATTACCGCGAGCCAAATAATTTATTAATCGAAGTCGCAACAGAGCAAACAAATTTCAAAAAGGCTGTCATGACAACGGATCATTTAGATGATATCGAGCTATACTTACCACCATTTTTAGAACAGCGCCGTAGCTTTATTGAAAGTAAATTACGTTAACAAACTTAAAAAGGAGATTCCCTATTGTTGTGGGCAATCTCCTTTTTGTAATGTCTGCATAAAGATGTTTTGTAGCTTATTCGGATCAAGCACCGCATCAATCATCGCCTGCAAATAACCATCACGCTCTAGCTTTGCGAAATCCCAAAAATAGCCTTTACTTTTCGCATACGCATGAATGAATAAGCGGATTACACGACCATTTCCTTCACGAAACGGATGGATCATATTCAGCTCTGATTTATAATATGCAAGACGTTGTGCTGCTATTTCAACATTAGGCCAATCCGCTTCTTGCGCTAGCTCGGTAAAAAGCTTTTCACACATAGGTAGAATATATTGCATCTGGCAAAAGCGCGTTTCCCCTTTGATAAGCTGGACTTCGCGAATTTTACCTGCAAATCGATAAATATCCTGAAATAAATAATGGTGCAGCGCCATCAGTGACGCTAGGTTAAAGCTATTCATCGTAAATTTACCGCACTCCATTTCTAAGCTACGCACGGTAAATGCAAATTGCTCGGCAAGTTCTAAATCATCAAAATTATCAATGCCTAATAAATTTTGCTCGAATAAATAGGACTCATCTTCACCAAAATTATACCTTTTCACTATTCACCACTTCTTTAATCATTTCTGCTGTCAGTGATTTTCCTTCGTTGACAATTTCAATTGCTTGCAATGCGACTTCTTTATTAATTTGAAAGTTTTCAAGCGTTAAGTTTTTTTCTACGCGCTTATAGGCGTCGCATTCCAAATGAATTTTAGACAAAAGAACCCCTCCACAAACTTGCTTTATCCTTTAATTATAAAGCTTTTATATTGTGAAGTAAATTTTGATAGAGCCCTTACAGGATATGGAATTGTCACAAGGGCTACCACATCCACTCAGTGATTTATATGCAGTTGGTCATTTTATGTTGTTTTTATTGTATTCACTCTATGAGCCACTTGCTAAAAAAAGTACCACTTGGCAGCAGGAACTACAGCTTCCTCCCGCACTTCAGCATTATATTGAGCGCTTGTTGACGATCAATACGCCATTTCAGGATGCTACCGAGGCACTACAGGCACTCCATCAATTAAGGGTCTATTTGGAACATTGATTTCCAGATAGGCTCTTTTATCGTCATGATACGTTCAAGTATTACAGCGAAAAAAATCCAAAAAGTTTTATTGAATATATTGACAGCCATTTTTATACATGGTATATTTATTTCGAATTCAAGATAAATGAATTCAACTTAATAATAGCAATTCTTCCCGAAAAACATTGGGAATTTTATTTTAACATAATATCTCGACTTCGAGATAACTTTAGGAGGAAAATGAACATGACAAACTGGACAATCGATCAATCTCATTCAACTGTAGGCTTTGAAGTAAAACACATGATGGTATCAAAAGTGAAAGGCCATTTCGATAGCTACACGGCAAATCTTGACGTAGCCAACCCAGCGGACTTATCGGATGCAAAAATCAACTTTACCTTTGACGTTGCAAGCATCAACACAAAAAGCACAGACCGCGACAATCACTTAAAATCAGCAGACTTCTTTGATACAGACGTTTTTCCACACATCACATTCACTTCTACAAATGTAAAAAAAGATGGTGATGACTACAAAGTAACAGGTGATTTAACGATTAAAGACATTACAAAACCTGTAACATTCGACGTTGAATTTGGTGGTAAAGGAAAAAACCCATGGGGGGTAGAAGTATATGGCTTCGAGGCTTCAGCAAAAATTAACCGTGAAGAGTTCGGTCTTACTTGGAACCAAGCACTTGAAACTGGTGGCGTGCTTGTAGGAAAAGATATTAAAATTAATGTGGGATTAGAAGTAAACCCAGCACAGTAATATTTGCAACTGCTTTTCTAAACAACGAGATAGTTAGCAACTTACAAATTGCATACGAAAAAGCATCTCCACTATAATAAACATGGAGATGCTTTTTTTATACACTTGCAGCGGCTGCATTTTGGTCGGCTTTTACACAGTCAATCGCTACAACTAATGCAATCACGATCATTTCCCATGCCTCATCTAGCACTTGAATTTGATACGTGTCCCCCCATGTCAACCATTCCTTCGTCACGCTGCCAATCACTTGGCCATCCTTCACAACATCAAAATTCATATCCCACAAATTGCCGTTCACTTCAATACCGGCACCGTCAACCGAATATTTCGCCTTAAAAAATGTAAATTCCTTTTTAATCGTAAATATTTGCCGACCCGCTACTTCAACATAAAACGTTGGCAACCAGCTAAAGGTCTTTTTCGTTATTAGTGCCTTTTCATTATGCTGCATATCACTAATCGTAAACGTTTTCGGAATTTGTAGAAAGCTACCTTCGATTTTATACACTTCTTGCTGTAAATCATCAAACACATTAAATCGTCCGCGCATGCTCATGACCTTTTGCTTTAAGTAAAATGATTTCATCGATATCCGCTCCTTTTTGAAAGGCCTTTTCTGTTATACGAAATTGAACATCAGAAAGATTCAAATCAAATACGTTTTACACCGCGGATTCTAGAGCAAAGTGCATCACTTTTGGTGCCGTTGAATCACATAAAATGTACGGCTTTGTCACTTCAATATTCATTTTTCCTGAATTTTTATGGCTCGTAAATGCTGTAGAGTACAAAATCGTATTGTATTTTGAGCAGGCCTGACGAATTTTTTCGAATGGTCCTGTCCCGTCTACAACTTCCACTTCATAGCCATGTTCACCAAAGTACTTTTTGTAGCGCTCCGAAATACGGATATTGCCAATAATAAGTAGCTCCTTATCCTTGTCAACTTGCGCTTTTGGTGTTTTACGTGTTACTTTACGCCCGCCATCTAATAATTTTTTCTCAATCGTATCTACGGCCATATACTGTTCTTCCATAGCCACTTCCATTAACTTAATGAAGCGATTCGATTCGTCTACCCATACCATATCCCCTAAATCGATCGTTACCTGATGGGGCACATCGTGTAGCTGCACATACTCTTGATTTTGCTTCAATACATAAATGTCCTCATCAATTTCTGAAACCGAGGCAAGCTGCTTATATTTATACATCGTCGAACGCTTGTACATTAACCCACTTTGATCGACAAATTGAACATGTTCTTGCTCATCTAAAATCACAAAGCTATGCGCCAATACATCTTGGTCTAGCTCTATAAAGCGTTGATTTCCATCTAATCCGCGGACCACATAGCCATTTGCTAGCGCCATTAATACATAGAGTGGTTCATGGCGCTTTACATGAATAGACTGTAGCCAATCGTCTAACTGTATGGACCGACTTTGATAATAGCTTACGAGCTCCCCCTGCATATTAATACTAATGACTTGATCATGCTTAATAAATGCATTGTCACGATATTTGATTTGCGTCGTTTTGCCATCGACCTTCGCAAATGCCTGATTATGACGCTCCTCCACTGCTACAAAATGGGTAATGCTGTGATCCATCGGGCCTTCTGAATAATGATAATGAAACGGACGGACAAATTCGAAATCCTTCGTCACTTCTACAAACTGAGCATCACTTAAATAAATATGTTGTGGGATGTCTAAAATTTCGTGCCACTGACCATCACCAAAGTTAATGAAATGCCCCTCCTCCTTTACCTTACAATACCCGATACGATTCGTAGCTAAATCGGTTTTAGGTAGTGCTAGACTACGTTCACACATCATATTTTCGGCAATTGCAATAAAGCCTTTCAGCTTCTGCTCTTGCTCAAGCGTCATATTATGCAAGAAATCTGGTCCTTTTTGTAGCCATTTTTCAAAGGTTAGCTCCTCATTTTGTAGCTTTACACGTTTTTCAGCCGTTAGCTGCTGCTGAAGGACACTCACATTCCCAACAAGACGCTCGTTTTCTGCCGCTACCTCCTTTAGCTTTTTGTTCGTTGTAGCCAATTCCTTTTGATGTTCTTTTTTGCCCTCTCTCAAATCATCCTTTGCTGTTTTTACTTGTTGCTTCAAATCGATTACTTGCTCTGTTAGCTGCTTATCGGCTTCTAAATGTTGTACTTTTACGTTATCCTTTGCATTTAGTTCATGCTTCAATGCGCGTACTTTTTCAAGTTGCTCATCGTATTTTTCTTTTTGCTTCTCCCATTTTTGTTGGAGCTCTACTTGTTTTTTTAGGTGTAATTTCTCTTTTTGCTCCAGTTTCTCAATTTTCTTTGCTAAAAAATTTTCATTGCAAATGCTCAGCGTTTCTTCTCTTTTGGATATAATTTCGATCAAATTATCGTGCAATTCTTCTCTAAACGCTTGTGCCTCTTCAAACGCTGGCAGCCAATACACATCTGATACAAACCGAATCGTTTTTCCGAATGTCACCGCTGCAATTAATATGGACGTAGCAAAATTTGCCTGTTTTAAAATGAAGAGGTCTTTTAATTTATCTGCTAACACAATATCAGCATAGCTTTTTGCAAAAATAGCCTCTGGATATTCGCATTTGCTGCTAACAATCCGCTCTTCATCAAAGCGGTGTTGCATTTCATTGACAAAAATAAAGTAAATTAACGCCTGTACCGTTACGACAACAGATTGCTCTTGAACAATCAAATGCAGCTTGCCATCATAAAAGTCCGTAGCATCAAATGCGATAAATTCATCGCCTTCCTTTTTACCAATGACGAATTGAGCAACATTTTTGTCAACTTCATAAGGAGCTGCTAGTGGGATCGCGCTTAAATCAGTAAATAATCGGTCCATTGACACTTGTTCAAAAAATTGCTCTACGGTCTCGCTCTGCTCATTTTTACTTGCCTTATGCTTTACCGTTTTACTCAATTTTTGAAAGATGGTCATTTGCTTTTTTCGATTTACTAATAGCTCTAAAAATTCCTGTGGCTTGTTATGGTACAAATCAATATATTCTTCAAAAAAGGCCATTTCCAAATTGGAAAGCTCTAAAAACCAATCTTTATGTGTAAACTTCGTATAACGGCTTAAATTTTGTTGTAAAGTTTCCTTTTTTAGTACATCCTGCATCATTATCATCATCGTTTAAACTCCCTTAAGTTGATTTTGTAATAATTCCACTCTATTTTTCTATGAAATTCTTTCCATATCTTTATTGTATAAAATAACCGTGACATTTACTGTCCATTTAAAGACAAATTACGGACTTTTATACTACTTAAAAGTTTTTTATTAGATAAATAGGCATCCTACCTCTAATTCGTTTTATTTTTAGATCATTTAAGCCCATACCTTATTACGAAATTATTACAAAATAACATTTATTTTTAATGTTATTGCAAAGTAAGTGAAATATTACTTTGCTATGATTAACCTCGTTAGTTCAATTCAGGCACAAAAATAAAACATACATCGAGGTTTAACATACATCATGAACAAAATTCTTAAAACAATGGCCGCATTTACTTTAGGTACATCCTTATTATTTACATCCGTATCTGGTGCTTCGGCAGCTACATATACCGTAAAAAGTGGCGACACATTATCAAAAATCGCCAAGCAATACGGGACATCTTACCAATCCATCATGAACGCAAACAGTTTAGTCTCAACTAACATCAACGTTGGACAAACACTACAAATTGGTTCGAATGCTAAGCAGACTACTTCAGCTTCAACAAACAGCTCTAAAATGATTTCTGTGGCCAAACAACAATTAGGGACACCTTATGTATTTGGTGGTTCATCACCATCTGGCTTTGACTGCTCAGGCTTCATTTCTTATGTATTTTCAAAATCAGGTAAATCTGTTGAACGCCAAACTGCTGCTGGTTTCTTTAATAAAGCACAAAAAGTATCTTCACCAAAAGCTGGGGACTTAGTATTCTTTAGCAATACCTATAAAAAGGGCATTTCCCATGTAGGGATTTACCTTGGTAATGGCAAAATGATTAACGCAAGTGGCTCTAAAGTTAATATTACCTCTATCCACAATGGTTATTGGGGATCGAAGTTTACAGGCTATGGCCGCATTTAATATCACCTATACAAAAACGCCCTATCTGTGTTCAAGCTACACAAATAAGGCGTTTTTCATTTTGACTTCTCTATATTTCTATGCAAATACCGCTTTGATTTCACCAATTGCCCACGCTAAATCCTCTTTTGAAATAATTAAAGGGGGTGCAAAGCGGATGACTGTCTCATGCGTTTCTTTACACAGCAATTTTCGCTTAGCTAATTGTTCACAATAGGGACGTGCCGCTTCGTTTAGCTCTACCCCAATAAATAGCCCACGCCCACGCACTTCTTTAATAACAGGATTGTCTATTTTACGAAGTTCCTGTTGGAAATACTCACCTAGCTCTAATGAACGAGCAACTAAATTTTCTTCCTCGATCACATCTAATGCAGCACTCGATACCGCACAGGCCAGTGGATTTCCACCAAATGTTGAACCATGTGAACCCGGGTTAAAAACCCCTAAAATATCACGATTTGCAACGACTGCAGAAATTGGGAATACACCGCCGCCCAATGCTTTTCCTAATATTAAAACATCCGGCGTAATATTTTCCCATTCATAGGCAAACATTTTCCCTGTACGTGCTAAACCTGTTTGAATTTCATCGGCAATAAATAGCACATTATGCGCCTTACAAAGCTCTGCCGCCGCTTGAATAAAGCCCGCTGGAGGTACATGAATACCCGCTTCTCCTTGAATGGGCTCAATAATAAAAGCCGCTGTTGAAGGTGTAATAGCCTGCTTTAATGCGTCTAAATTACCATATTCAATTAATTCAAATCCAGGCAATAAAGGACCGAAGCCGCGTTGGTATTCGGCTTCAGATGATAAGGAAATTGCCGCCATTGTACGACCATGGAAGTTGCCCTTACAGCCGATAATTTTCGCTTCATTTGCCGGAATACCCTTTACCTCATAGCCCCAGCGTCGCGCAGCCTTAATTGCTGTTTCAACTGCCTCAGCACCGGTATTCATTGGTAATACCATATCCTTGCCTGTTATTTTTGCTACTTTTTCATACCATACCCCTAATGTAGTACTATGGAATGCACGACTCGTTAGCGTTACTAAATCGGCTTGGTCTTTTAATGCTTGAATAATTTTTGGGTGACGATGCCCTTGATTTAATGCAGAATACGCTGAAAGCATATCCAAATATTGATTGCCCTCTGGATCCGTTACCCATGCTCCTTGCGCTTTTTCAATGACAATTGGCAGTGGATGATAGTTATTTGCACCGAATTGCTCTGTCTTTTCAATAAGTTGCTTTGAATTCATGTCAATCGCTCCCTTTTCAGTCAATCCCTTTGAGTGGTTTCTGAGAGACCCATCCTTTTCTACCCCTTTTTGATGGCCTTACATAAATAATAAGTTGCCCCCTCATCACACTATCATTAGTGTAGCATTTTTCTGACAAATCGTGTGCAAGCCGTTTTATTTTTTATCATCATCCGACCAATCGCTTCAACTCTATTGACGTGAAGTGTCACATCTCTACAAAGCTATCGAAAAAAACATTTCGTAATATTTTCTTTGCTCCATGAAAAAAAGTAGCCCCCAAATTAATCGGTGGACTACCTTCATTTCAACTATTCCTTTGCCTCTTCAATTGCCTGGATTAACGTTGTAAAAATGATTGCCTCTTCTACATCCTCATCGGTAACTTCATTTAAAATTTCAAAATCATCTGCGTCAACAAGTAAAATACTCGCGCCATCTGTTATGAACTCATCTGCTTCTACTTCACCTTCATAATACTGGTACGTTACAAGCACAACATTGGCACCGGCTTCCTCATCAAAAAACGTATACAACGCATCCGCATCGCCATATACTTCTTCGATTGCAGCAGTTAACGCTTCTGTGCCTGCGCTCCACTTTACTTCATTATTTAGCGTTGCCGCAACTAACGATTCTACAAAATCATCAACTGTATTAGTCATCACATTGCCTCCATATTTGCCAATTGCTTGGCGATTGTGTAGTTACTGTATCATAGTTCGTACACTTTGCATAACTTTGGAATGCGACAATCGTAAAATTAGATTCTTATCCTACTTGCATTCCTAATTAATTCTGTCAATCACTTACTATTTCGTAAAAGTAAAACGCATTCCTAACAATTATTTCTTGCTTTTGCGCTATAATATTCGCAACATTTCAAAAATACCTCCTATCCTCTCACTACTATGTTATAGTGTTGTTCATATTTATTAATTTTGAGGTGGGTTTTATGATAGACAATCTTTGGCTCTTTATTACAATTGCCACATTAATCGTCGTTGTACCCGGCGTCGATTTTTTATTGGTTACCAAAAATACACTCAACTTCGGAAAAAGTGCGGGGCATTTTACAACTTTAGGTATCATTTTAGCGCTTTGCATATGGACCATACTTGCTGTTTTTGGCCTAGCTACAATCGTTGCCAGCTCTACATTTTTATTTATGCTGATTAAATATGCTGGAGCCGTTTATTTAATTTGGCTAGGTATACAGGCATTGCTAGCGAAAAAATCGTCTATGGGCGCACTGCTGACAAAGGATCACACCCTTCAAATCCCAGACAATACGCATCGTCACTGCTTTACACAGGGAATTGTTACGGATTTGATGAACCCTAAAACATTGCTTCTTTATGTCACGCTCATGCCTCAGTTTATCAATACAAAGGCAGCCGTTACACCACAGCTATTAATCTTGGCGGGGACACTTATCGCCATTTCGATCATTTGGCTCGTTTTGGTCGTGTACATACTTAATATGATTCGAACTTGGTTTTTACGCCCAACTGTTCAAGCAGTATTCAATAAAATGACCGGCATTATTTTAATTTCCTTAGGCGTAAAGCTCGCATTTGAAAGAAATATATAATGTAAAAGGTTTAGTAACGAATTAAAAACACCCGCTCGATTGCTGTAAAAGAATCAAGCGGGTGTTGCTATTTTTAATCTATAATTCTTTCACTAAATTAAACCATTGCACGCCACCATGCACCGAATCGGAGACGCCGTGATTTTCATAGCCACATGCTTCATAAAAAGCGATTAAGTCTTCCTTACACGTCAATGAAATGGCTCTTCTTTGTTGCTTACGCGCAACGTCTTCTAATGCCACTAATAATTGTTTGGCAAGCCCCTGTCCTCGAAATGCTGGATCTACTGCTAAGCCTAAAATACTTTGCACACCACCAGTCAACGGATTTTCTTTTACATCGGTAAATAAATCATCCGTTATATATAAAGGCTCCATAACAGGGCCATTAACATAGCCGACAACTTTCCCGTTGATTTCAACGACTAAAAAGCTATCCGCTATCATTTGAATACGTTCAATAAATGCCGCTCGTGTCGCTGCTTCTTCAATACTGAATCCCAAATTTTCAATCGTAACTAATCGCTCTAAATCATTTTCTACTACTTGACGAAGCTTCATATTGTGCCCTCCAAGATTTACTTTCAATACGCGTACTACCTAAATGATCGTTCTCAAGTTTTTTACGAAATACTATTTTACAATATTAGGAACGATGAACTTTATACTGCTTCACAATTCGATTTAATTGCTCGGCTAATTGTGTTAACTGCTCGGTCGAAATCGCGATATTTTGCATTGAAGCACTTGATTCTGCTAATGTGCTCGTCGTTTCCTCTACAGCAGCTGTTGTTTCTTCGCTAATTGCTGCAATTTCTTGAACTGTTGCATTAATTTCCTGACTTTCACTATTCATTGCATCCAAACTAGTCCTCATGTCAGCAATTCCCTCGGAAATTGTCACTACTGCCTGTTCGATTTCATTAAAGGTATGCGAAGTTGTCGCTAGCTGGCTCGCCCCGAATTCTACTTGCAAATAGCCGTTTTGCAACGAACCACTTACATTTGTAGAATCACGCTGAATTGTTGAAACAAGTGTTGTAATTTCTGATACAGACTGCTCTACTTGTAAGGCTAGCTTGCGTACTTCTTCTGCCACTACCGCAAAGCCTTTACCATGCTCCCCTGCACGCGCGGCCTCAATCGAAGCGTTTAATGCGAGTAAGTTCGTTTGATTAGCCACATCTTCAATAATGGAGACAAAGGTTGTAATTTTACTCGCTTGAGCATCTAATGCCGCCATTTTCGTGACTGCATCATTCATAACGGTTTGCAATTCATTCATTTGTGCTGAGGAGGCATGCATTAGCTGTGCCCCCTTTTCTGATAGCGCACGTACCGACTGTGACGAGGCCTGTAAAATCGTACTTTGTTGCGCAGTTTCTTGTAAGCGGTTGGAAAAATCATTGACCGTTTCTGAAACTTCTGTGATGGCAAAAGTTTGTCGCTCCGTTCCCGAAGAGATATCCTCCATCACTTGTGCGATTGCTTGTGAGCTAGATGATGTAATTGATACATCCTCTTTTAATTCCATGCTTTGAGCAGAAACCGTTTCTGAGGCAAGCGACACTTCTTGTATCGTGCTATGAAGCTGCTGCTGCATATCCTTCATGTCCTGCATCATCATACCCATCTCATCTTGGCGCTTTATTTTTTCAATTGTTTGGGTTAAATCACCATCTCGTAAACATTGCAGTGCATGCGCCGTTTTCGCAATGGGTGCTGTTAACGATTTACTATAAATCATTGCAATAACAACGGCTATAATGCATGCAAGTACTAAAACAATGATTCCCGTTATAAACATATCTGATTGGATAGCTTGTATGGCTGAAACATCTTGCTTTAGCAGCATGACTCCAATCACTTTTTTTCCTGTTGGATCTAAAAATGGCAAGTAGCTTTCGATTACTTGTACCTTTTCATCAAATACACGTGCAGCGTCACCATTTAATAATTCCTTTAAAGAAATGTCCGTGCTTTTGGCAAGTAATGTTTCTAGCTCTTGCGGATTTAAAAATTGTAGCTGCACTAATGGTAATAATTCCTGAATGAGTTGAATAAATTGATCATTTATCCCAACTTGTACCGTACCAATAATTATTCCATTCACTTCAATTGGAGCAAAAGCACGAATCGCTAGTCCACTTTTCCCATACTCTAGCCCGCTCATCACCTTACCGTTTAATGCCTCTTGAATTGCGGATGTTTCGGACTTGTCGTCACCAAACTGCTCTATATTATGACCGCGCACATGAACGATTCCTTGAGCATCGCCTATTTCAAGTACAGCTAGTTGCTGCTCATGCTGTAGTTTGGCAAACAACGCCTGTATGCTTTCATTAATAGTTGCACGATTTGTTGATTGCAAAATAGCGACCACTTCTGGATTTTTCGCCAATGATGTAGCAATCGCCTGCAGCTGTGCTTTTTCTGTTTCGACTTGGGTATTCACAATATGTTCCATTTGCTTTTGGTCATCATTTTGAATTGAATTAAAACTTGACGTTGTTGCAAAATAATTGACTGTTACAGTTACGAGAACTGGTAAAATACAGACAGCTAATAATAGAAAAATTAGCCTTGCTCTCATTGATTTCTTGCGCACACTTTCACCTCTATGTCATTTATCGCATTATTATTTGACAATATTATCACAATTTTGTCACAACAAACATCATAACAGGAATTATAGGAAATTTGAATTAGATTGTGCAAATTATGGGAGCCGAATAGAGTTCATATTTAGGCGAACTTTATTTAGTTTGAATTTTACAAACGCTTGGACAAGAAAAAGGGTGCCCGAAAAATCAGAGATATTTCTGATTTTCGAACACCCTATATCCACTTCAATTGTCCTTATAGAACTTGCTAAATCAAGTGAAATTAGCGAAAGCGTTTCACATACGGACCGTTTACCGAAAGCTCAATTAATGTAGCAGCCATTTCAACTACTGAAACCGAATAATTTTCTTTAATCCACCAGCGAATACTCTCTAAGAAACCACCTACAACATAGTTGACGATTAACTCCTCGTGAACATTCAATAAATATTGATGCGCCTCAGAGACATAAATCCCGTTTTTAACAAACTCTTTTAAGATTTCATGAATGCCATCTATAAATAACGCATCTGGTTGATAGATCAATAAGGTTTCATACGCAATATGATTGCTCTGAATATGATTAAATAATAAAATTAAATGCTTTGGCATTTCATCTTTATCAATTACATCAATTGGCTTTGGATCTTGGATAACTAGAGCTGCTTTTAAATTTTCTAGCAAGCTTTGCAACAAACCGCCGCGTAATTCGGGAATATCCTTATATGTTTTATAGAAGGTTGGTCTTGTTACATTTGCTTTATTGCATATCGTTTGAATGGTAAGTTGCTCATGTCCCTCAATTAATAAACTTAAATACGCATTATGAAGCTTTTCTATTGATTTAACACGTCTTGGATCTATCTTCATTTTCTATCACCTACTATTTCTATAGTAGCATGAATCATTATTGAAAACAGACGATTTAAAATATCGAAACAAATTATAGCGCTGTCCAACCACCATCAATAACGAGCTCAGCGCCTGTCATAAATCGTGATTCATCACTTGCTAAAAATAGTACACCATGTGCCACATCTTCAGGCTCACCAAAGTAAGGTAACTGTGTAAATGTTTGATAATATGGCATGGCCGTTTCCATTGTATCCTCGGTCATTGGTGTCACAATAATTCCTGGGTGAACTGAATTTACGCGAATTTTATCTTTTCCGTATTCCACAGCAGCAGATTTTGATAATGAACGTAATGCACCTTTTGCTGCAGTATAAGGGCTTGATCCAGCCATACCTACAATTCCACCAATTGACGAAATATTAATTACCGAACCACCACCAACTTTTTGCATTTCAGGAATCGCATATTTCATTCCTAACACACAGCCATTTAGGTTAATATCCATAACCCAATTCCACTCCGACATTTCCATCGTTGCGAAGCTTTTATTAATTGCGACACCCGCATTATTTACTAAAATATCTAATTTTCCATACTTTTCAATCGTTTGTGCGACAACAGATTTCCATTGCTCTTCCGATGCAACGTCTTGTTTGATTGCTAATACTTCGCCACCAGCTGCTTCAATTTCTTTTGCAAGCTCTTGTAATTTTTCGTCATTGACATCCGTCGCTACAACTTTTGCCCCTTCTTTTGCGAATAATTTTGCCTCGGCAGCGCCCATTCCGTTTGCTGCCCCAGTAATAATAGCTACTTTATCTTTTAATCTCATCTATAATCCCTCCGTTAGTCGAATTGAACTTAATTTACATTTTGTAAATTAATTCACAAGTAAAATATAACAAATATTTCTAGCATTCACAACCATAACCTTCCATTTCAAAATTGCAGCTCTTATAATCTGACCTTTTCAAAAAAGTGTTTATTGGTACTTTTAAAGATACCAATTTCAATTATACTAAACGTATCAATCTTTGGGAGGTATTTACAAATGGTTCAAATTGGTACTGATCGTGTAAAACGAGGGATGGCAGAAATGCAAAAGGGCGGCGTGATTATGGATGTTGTCAACGCCGAGCAAGCAAAAATCGCAGAGGCAGCCGGAGCAGTAGCGGTTATGGCATTAGAGCGTGTGCCTTCAGATATTCGTAAAGCTGGTGGCGTTGCACGTATGGCAGATTTAAAAATTGTGGAAGAGGTAATGGCAGCTGTTTCCATTCCAGTGATGGCGAAAGCACGTATCGGACATATTACCGAGGCGCGTGTATTGGAATCGATGGGTGTAGATTATATCGATGAATCGGAAGTATTAACACCAGCAGATGAAGAATTCCACTTATTAAAAAGTGATTACACTGTGCCATTTGTCTGTGGCTGCCGTGATTTAGGTGAGGCTGCTCGCCGTATTGGTGAAGGGGCTTCGATGCTTCGTACAAAAGGAGAGCCTGGCACAGGAAATATTGTCGAGGCAGTTCGTCATATTCGCAAAGTCAATGCGCAAGTACGTCGTGTTGTCGGCATGAATGTAGATGAGCTCATGACTGAGGCTAAGCTATTAGGCGCACCTTTTGAATTATTATTAGAAATTAAGCGTTTAGGGCGTTTGCCGGTTGTGAACTTTGCGGCTGGAGGTGTAGCAACGCCTGCGGATGCCGCACTAATGATGGAGCTTGGAGCTGACGGTGTATTCGTAGGCTCAGGTATTTTCAAATCAGAAAATCCTGAAAAATTTGCACGCGCCATTGTAGAAGCAACAACACATTATCATGATTATGAATTAATCGCACGCGTTTCAAAAGATTTAGGTTCACCAATGACAGGTATTGAAATTTCAAAATTAGCAGCTGCAGATCGGATGCAGGAGCGTGGCTGGTAAGATGACAAAGATTGGTGTCCTTGCTTTACAGGGTGCAGTCCGTGAGCATGTAAACGCCATTGAAGCAGTTGGTGCACAGGCCATTATTGTAAAGCATGTAGAGGATTTAGCTGAAATTGACGGCTTAATCCTACCTGGTGGAGAAAGTACGACGATGCGTAAGCTAATCGATCAATATGGTTTTCTAGCGCCATTGCGGGACTTTGGTCAAAGTGGCAAACCGATTTTTGGTACTTGTGCAGGTTTAATTTTATTGGCTGCTGAGGTTGTCGGCTATGAAGCGCCCCATTTAGGACTGATGAATTGTACAGTAGCGCGCAACTCTTTTGGACGACAAAAGGATAGCTTTGAAGTTCAGCTCCACGCAAAAGGGATCGGCGAAGATGTCGCAGCTGTCTTCATTCGCGCCCCACATATCGTGTCAGTTGGAGAAAATGTAGAGATACTAGCCGAGCATGATGGCCGAATTGTGCTCGCTCGCGATGGACAGTACTTGGGCTGTTCATTTCACCCAGAGTTGACTGAGGACGTGCGTGTGATGGCGTACTTTTTAACGATGGTTGAACAGCGTGGCGAAAGATAGGCTGATTGTTCAATAAGAAAATACACAAAAATATAAGACACTTCCTATTTTATTAAATTTAAAGTAGGGAGTGTCTTATTTTAATATTGAAATAGTTTTTTCTTTTAAAGTGGCAAATTATATAATGCTTTCCTGACCTAGAAGTAGCTTTTCTTAAAAAAATTATTGCAATTTCAGATTTTTATCATTTTTAAAAGTTACAGTATTGTCTATGAAAGGATTGATGACTATGAAGAATATAAAAATCAGTATGCTTGTCGCGATGCTATTGGCAGGGACAGTCACAGGAGGAGTAATTGTCCAAGCTGATGACGACAATGAACATTGGTATGAAAAATATGATAACGATGATTATTATGATGACCACGATGATGATGACTATGATGACTATGACGACGATGATAACGACTATGACGATTACTACTACGATGATGATGCATTCAATAATATGAATGGCGTCATATACGATAAAGGTACTTGGAATATTTGGTCAAGAAATTTAGTAATGGAAAAAGAGGAGTTGCCGTTCAACACCTCTCAATTAGTCAAAATGAAAGTAGCAAATACGAATAAAGAATTGAATTTTTATGTGATCCCGAAAAATAGAGAGTTCTTTGTTCCAGGAAAAGAGGTAGCTCAGCTTTTAGGAGCAGAGGCAACCTTCTATAAAGCAAGCAAAATATTAGATATTCAATATCAAGAAAATGAACTAATTTTCCGCTCCGATTCAAATGTTATTTTTGATAGTAACGTTAAAACACCGCTACCTGCATTTTCATTCTCTTTAAATGAAGATCTATATGTGCCGATTAGTGTCATTACAAATGGCTTAGGCTATATCGTTGAGTGGCAAGAGAACGACCAAGTATTTTTATGTCTACCTTTAATCAATTAGGAAGGAGTTTTAAAAGATGAAAGATTCTAAAAAAGCAAAGTGGATCATCGGAGCATCCGGATTCATACTATCAGCCGCACTGTTAACACAAATAAACACCGCTGAGAAAACAAAAGCAACTAGTTTAAATGAGTTTCAGCTGACGAAGCAGCAAGAAAAAGAGCTAACCGCGAGAGAACAAGAGCTGATCCAACTCGATTGGACAAATTTTGAATTCGAAGTTGCGAATCAACCTATGACAAAGAGCGATCGAAAAACAAAAAGAACATAGTGGAGATGATGGCAATGGATACACTTTCCCTTCAATTAATGAATACCGATTTTTATATCGCTCTTCCAAAAGGGATGCATTCTAATTGGAAAGATCAAGCGGAGAAGTGGTTACAATACGTAGCGAAAGAATGGTCAAGATTCCAACCGAACAATGAATTAGCACGATTAAATGACTTAAAAATAGGCGAAACATTGCGACTAAAGTCAGTATTATACAATTGTTTACAACTCGCAAATGAATACTATCTTGTTTCCAATGGTTTATTCTCCCCTTATTTGAAGCTACAGCTAGAACAACAGGGCTACAATCAGTCATTTCCCTTTGAAGTGGCAGAGAATCAACCTACCATTGAACAGGTTAGCTCAAAAACGCCCATTCAATTTTTGGACAATCAGCAAGTCATGAAACTAGGATCGCAGGAAATTGATTTAGGCGGGTTTGCTAAAGGCTATGCCATCGAAAAATTAGCTGAATGGCTTGAAAAAGAAGTAGCCCCCGATTACGGCATTGTCGATGGTGGCGGTGATATGAAAATGTGGTCTACCGGTGAAAAGACTTGGACTATTGGTGTTGCAAACCCATCAGATATTACGAAAGAAATTAGCCAAATCAAAATGAAAACTGGCGCAATTGCCACTTCCAATCGGTTGTATAGAAGTTGGACACAAGGTAATTTGACAAAGTATCATCTATTGAATGGACAAACAGGAGAGATTGCTAAAACAGATGTAATCCAAGCAACGGTTGTCACATCCTCACTATGTGATGCAGAGGTCGGAGCCAAGCTTTGTTTTCTACTAGATGATAGCGAGCAACAATGGTGGTTTAATAAAAATTGCCAACGAAATGCACGTTTCATTGTGAAAGAAGGTCAAGCTGGATATTGGGCGTCATCAAGGGGGCGAGTAATTGTTAAATAGCACATGGGAATGGACACGTTTATTTGGATTTTTAGCTTATTTTTATTTTACAATTTCAATTATTTTTGGGCTACTGAGAAAAACCTCTTATGTAAAATCACATAAAAACTTAGTTTATCAGCTGCATCAAAGTGCGGGCTGGATGGGCTTATTCACAGTACTTATTCATATCCTTGTATTAATGTTTGATAGCTATATGCCATATAGCATAGTAGAGGTGTTAATTCCTTTTGCTGCCGCTCATAAGCCCCTTGCTTCTGGTATTGGCACAATTGCATTTTATTGCTTTTTAATCGTGTTAATGACCTCGGATTTATGGATTAAAACAATGAACCGCTCTATCTGGAAAAATATACATTTCCTCGTTTTACCTGCATGGCTATTATCTCTTTTTCATGGGATCAATTTAGGGAGTGATACGGAAAACTTCTTGGTCTTACTCTTTTATGTAGTAACAGCAGGTTCAACACTCATTCTATCTGTTCTACGCATGATCGACCAAAATAATAAAAAAAAGAGTGTCGCCTCGAAAAGTAATCATTCAATATAAAGAGAAAAAGCATCAACTTCTTCCAAAAGGAGCAGTTGATGCTTTTATAGTTCAAATTGGAAATAGGATATGGAATGTAGTCCCCTCTCCCACTATACTTGTAGCATAGATTTCACCATCATGCTGTTGGACAATTGCTTTTGCTAGTGAGAGACCTAAACCATTCCCTTTACTTTGACGAGCCTGATCACTGCGATAGAACCGTTCAAAGATTAACGTTAATTCCTGTTCGGGAATACCAACCCCATTATCAGATACAGTAATTTTAATGAAACGACTTTCCTTTGAAAGAGTAAGCGTTATACTCCCTTTAGTCGCGTATAAAATAGCATTATCCAATAAAATATAAAGGAGCTCTTGTATGTTTGTTGCATCTCCTAAAAATTCAATATTCTCTTGAATATCTGTAGTAAAATGAATTTCAGCTGGCATTACCTTTTGGAATTTATGCCCTATTCGTTCGAGCATGTTAGAGAGCTGAATAACTTCTGTATTTTGATACCCTTGCTGCTGATCATGTCGAGCTAAAAACAATAGCTTTTCCAAAAGCTCCTTCATTAATTGAGCCTCGTCTTTCATATCATCGACCAATTCTTTTCCAAATGGGCTTAAATTAGACGCTTCCCCGGTTTCTAATATATCAAGTGAGCTATAAAAAATACTGAGGGGTGTTCGCAATTCATGAGAGGCATCGGAAACGAATTTTCGTTGTTTATCAAAGGACCATTGAATAGGGATCATCGCTTTCCTCGCCATATAGTAACTAAGCAGACCAATAAAGACAGTGGAAATACAAGTTAAGAAAATAAATAACTGAATAGATTTTTGGAAAAAGTGTTGCTGAGATGTAATAGATTTCCCTAAAATAATATAACCAGCCGCCTCCCCTTGTTCGTAAATGGGCTTTTTTAAGAGCAGGAAATACTGTTCTTGCCATTCGTAACGAAGCACAGAATCTTCCGTAACTTCACTTTCTACAAAGTATTTTTCTAATTGCCTTTTCAGCCCTTTATGCGATTCATCGCCGTGAATAAACTCCTGATTTTTTGTATAAATATAATAGAAATAATTTTGATTTGGTTCATAGCTTAATCTACTTTTTTCTTGGCCGCCATATACATAGAAATCATGCTTTTGTTGTATGTAGAGAGATTCCAGTTCATCTAATTGCTGGCTACTCATCAAATTTACAAGTGAAACATATAGGATGATGAGGAAGAGTGAGAAAAACAAAAAGAATAATGTTGCATATAATAATGATAATTTTATCCTTGTTTTATGAAACATAGCATTCTCTTAGTTTATAGCCAATTCCTCTTACATTTTGAATATACGATTTATCTTGGCTAGCATCTACCTTTTTTCGAACAAGTTTTACAAGTGCATCTAAAGAGTTATTGGAAACATCATACTCATAGCCCCAAATATACGTACAAATTTGCTCTCTTGTTAGCACACGCCCTTTATTGAGGAATAAATATTCCAAAAGCAAAAATTCATTTTTCGTTAATTTAATTTCTACATTATTGCGCATGACAGAACGGGAATCTATATGGAGCTGTAGCTGTTCTACTTCGATGATTTGCTCGATTGCCTTCTCTTTTCTTCGTAATACAGATCGAATTCTGGCCAAAAGCTCTTCCATTTTAAAAGGCTTGACTAAGTAATCATCTGCACCGCTATCTAACCCTTGAATGACATCAGCCGTATCGTCTTTTGCGGTTAGCATTAATATACCACCACTAAAGCCCGCGTTACGCAATTGCTGACACACTTCAATACCAGATAAACTTGGCATCATCCAGTCCAAAATAAGCAAATCATACCATTCAGCAATCGCGTTATCTAGCGCATCTTGTCCATTATTCACCTCGACTACATGGTGAAAATCCTTATTTAAAATATAGCCGATATTTTTTCTTAAGCGTGCATCATCTTCTGCTAGTAATATTTTCAAAGTATTTCCTCCTCATCTAGGCTATCTACTGTACGTTGGCAAACGGAAAATAAGCGAATGGAGCGTTTCTTGCCTATTTCAAATCATAACATGTACTAGGCAGCCAAACCATTTTCGCAAAGCTAAGCAGGTTCAATCAGATGTCATAAATTTGGTTGAAAAAGATAAGGTACTCAACGATGAACTCGCGAATACCTTTTAATCATCATTCCATCTCAACAAAGAAGCACTTATACCAAACAAGATATACGTACACTGTCCAAATATAGCGGCCACGATTTGCTTTGCCTTCAAAATGTTCATCTAAATAACCGACTAATTGATCTGTATCGAAGAATTCCTTTGCAAAATCCTCGTTAAATAGTTCTTTCACTAACTTATAATACTTCTCCTCACGTAGCCAGTGACGAATAGGGACAGGGAACCCAAGTTTTGGTCGCTTTACCCATTCCTCTGGCAACTCCTGATACGATGCTTGTCGAAGGGCGTATTTTGTATTTGTCGTGTTCACTCGATAATTAGACGGTATTTTTTTCGCAAGCTCCATTACTTCTTTATCTAAAAATGGTACACGTAATTCAATTGAATGTGCCATACTCATTTTATCAGCCTTTAGTAAAATATCACCTGGCATCCACAGGTGAAAATCTAAATATTGCATTTTTGTGACATCATCACCACTCGGTATTTCATCATAAATACGTTTTGTAATAGAATTAACTGAGGGGCCATTTTGATAGTCCGGCTTTAAAACTTTTAAGGCATCCTGTTCTTCCCAAACGATAGCATGACCGATGAAACGCTGTTCAACTGTTTGACCACCTTTTATTAGAAATTGTGTATAGCGATTTTTTGGAAACATTTCTGCTACACTGCCTAATGCTTTACGTACACTAAATGGTACTTTTTCATATTGTCGCATTTTATTTGAGCTTTGGTACCAGGAGTAGCCACCAAAAACTTCATCTGCTCCCTCGCCTGAAAGAACAACTGTTACATCCTTTGCTGCTAATTGTGACAAAAAATAAAGTGGCAAAGACGATAAATTGGATTGTGGCTCATCCATATGCCATTGAATTTTAGGTAATGCCTCAAAGCATTCATCTGCCGTAATATATTTTCGTTCGTTTTGAACATCTAACGTGTTTGATAAATCTTTTGCTAAGCTTGTCTCGTCGAACATTTCTTCATAGTCCAAAAATCCAACTGAGAATGATTTATCTGGACGTAGTAATGCCGTAATATAACTGGAATCTACTCCACCTGATAGAAAAGACCCCACCTTCACATCACTAATTTTATGTGCTTTTACAGAGTTTCTCATTGTTTCACGAATTTCTTCTACATACTTTTCGAGAGGCGCTTCTTGGGCATCGAATTTTTTATTCCAATATTGTACAATATTCTTCTTTCCATTTTGGATGACCATATAGTGTGCTGGCGGTAATTTATATACCCCTTTAAAAAAAGTTTCATCCATTGAATTGTACTGAAACGTTAAATAGGGTCGTAATGCCTCTTTATTTAATTCTTTAATGAACGAGGGATGAGGTAAAAATGATTTAATCTCTGAGCCGAAAATGAAGGTTTGATCATATGTATAACTCGTATAATACAGTGGCTTAATGCCAAAGCCATCCCGAGCAATAAACTGTAAATCTTTCTTTTTATCCCAAACACAAAACGCGAACATCCCTCGAAGCTGCTTGACAAATTCGACACCAAATTCGATATATCCATAAATTAAAACTTCACTGTCTGATTGGGTTGTAAACGAATAGCCCCTCGCTACAAGGTCTGCGCGTAATTCTTGAAAGTTGAAAATTTCTCCGTTAAAGACAAGGACGATATTGCCATCAGCGCTGTACATAGGCTGGTTTGCCGCATCAGATAAATCAATAATACTTAATCGACGGAAACCTAATGTTACTTTATCATCTGTATAAATACCTCCACTGTCCGGTCCACGGTGGATAATCGTATTCATCATCCGTTCTATTGTTTGATGATGGTCAATCTTATTTGTTCCATTAATATAGCCAATAAATCCGCACATTCTTTTCACCTCATAAGTTTCGTGTATAAAATTTCCTTTTATAATCGAGAAATCCATTCATATCAAGCTTTCAGTACAAATAAATTTTATAGTAGGTAATCATAAGTACTAAGTATGATCAAATTACTACTATAGCGCTTGAAAATGAAATAAGACTGAAATTTAAGGTGTTAGACCCGTTATGAATAGTAACTTTTTAAGAATGATCACTAAAATAGAACGGCGCGATTTAATAGCTCTTAGTAAAAACCACCTTACTTCTTAATAAATCGCTTTTTCCCCCATTACAACGTATAATGAAAAAATCAGAAGAAGAATTCTATTTTTCCTCTAGTTGAAAAAAGAGGTGCACACATTTGAAATCGTTTAAAAAAGAATTACCAGAACAATATGAAGCATTAAAGAAACAGGCGAATTATACATCAAGCTGGCGCGAGCGTTTAGCCGCAGTTGAGACGCTATCTGCTTATCAACACGAAAAGGTGATTGATTTATTAACTCACCGCATGAAAAATGATACAGTATACAACGTACAAACAGCCGCTTACAATGCGCTCGTAGCATTTGGCGAAAATGTAGATAAGCCTAAACCCGCACGTTTTGATATCATTAAAGGCACGGACAAGATTTTCTTACGTGTGAAAAAAAGTTTGCCTAAGGAGCATAGCGTGGCAGATTTTGCTGACAAGCTAAAACGTATGCGCTTAGATGTATTTGATGCCTATGAAGGCGATAAAGGTGAGCAATTTATGACTTGGCTTGAGGAACGTTGGGCGAAGCTGTAATTCGAACTTAATAGGATTTACGAAAACCATTCTCTCCACTTATAGGGGGGATGGTTTTTTTAGGTTTATCGCTGAACATAGGGTTGATTTTTTCCAACTCATGATTTGATGAGTGGGCTGGAGGCAAACTCTACTTTGTGCTAATAGAGATATATTTGCGACTTTTTGATTTTATTTGCGATTTCCAGTTTATATTTGCGAAATATTGAAGATATTTGCGATTTTCAACATATATTTGCGAACCCCCAAAAATATCCTTTTTCTCATCAAATTTTAATAATTTTTACAGTATTCTCTCATTTTCTTCGTTTACACTAGTAGTATCAACAAAAGGAGGCTATTCAAAATGAAAAAAGTAATTTTAATTCCGGCATTGGCTGGGGCACTTGCACTTGGTAGTATTGCGCTAACTGACAATCCAGTCGAAGCAGCTCCTAAAGGATTCATCACAATGGAAAAGGCGAGAACGATTGCAGTCAAGGCAGTTGGCGGAAATGTGACAGATATTGAATTAAAGCGCAAATATACGGGTGGTATTTATGAGGTGGAGGTTCAATCAAAGGGCTTTGAATTTGATCTAATCATTGATGCAACATCAGGAAAAATCCTAAAGAAGGAAAAAGACGACCTAGAT
This sequence comes from Solibacillus sp. FSL R7-0668, assembly GCF_038006205.1. Lineage (NCBI taxonomy): Bacteria > Bacillati > Bacillota > Bacilli > Caryophanales > Caryophanaceae > Solibacillus > Solibacillus sp. FSL R7-0668. Next base: position 3,092,809 of record NZ_JBBOUU010000001.1, read on the forward strand.
AATTTAGATGACGATGATGTAATTGCATTTAATAAAAAATTTATCACACCGGCAGCTGCTGAAAAAATTGCTCTGAAAAAAGCAAATGGCACAGTCGTAAAAGTAGCCTTAGAAAATGAAAATAATCGCGTAATTTATGAAATCGAGGTCGAAAATGGCGCCTATGAGTATGAATTTGACATCGACGCGCTATCTGGGAAAATTCTCAAATTTGAAAAAGATGAAATGGATGATTAAGTAATGAAAACACATTTCGCCAAACTAAACGTGAAATGTGTTTTCTTATGTGGTGTTAAAAAAATGAGCAAGATGAATAAAGCCGTACAACCTAGTAGATTGTACGGCCTCTCTTCATGGCTGATTATTAATAGAATCTAGTAATTCGCTCTCTAGTCCATCCTCTGTTTCATTGAACACAGCATCGCACATGAAACAATATGCTACACCATCTTCAAATTCGATGTAATTGTAGCAGACAGGGCATTGCTCTTGTTTTGACATCTTTCCACCTTCTAATTACCCTTCAATATAATTCGCTTCTAATAAACGCGCAATTTCCATCGTTTTTTCCAAAACAATCGGATGTGAAACTGCTACGTATAGCTCACCTTCAAAGAAACGAAACGGAATTTTAATATTTTCTAGTTGCCACATGAAAAAGTGACCCTTAATCTTCATATGCACACCGTCTTGACTTGCACCAAAGGAATCTTGGTACTCGAAATCTGATTTTTTCACAAAGAAGCTTTGGCATTCCTCCAGGCTTAACGTTGGATTCCCTTCTTGATCAAGACGTGTAATTTTGTATCGTGTGTTCATCAAATTTGCTCCTTCTCACTACCAACCATACTGTTCTGGCGATTCACCCTTTTTTTCACGGATGCCAGATTCAACAGCGTCAATACCTTCATTAATTTTTTGAACCGTTACGCTAAATGTCCATTCATCACCAAAATCAAATAAATACATGAACTGCTGGCCTTCGCGTAAGTAAAGTTCTCCAATTGTTACCTCATTTACAAATGGTCCTTCATCATCATATGGTGAATTAAAGCAATTTGAGCTGAAAGGCTGGTTGTCCATATAGAACGCATACAAATGGTCGTCCGAAAAATCAAACGCTTCTTGAATCCATTTATGTAGCTCCAGCAAAGTATGCGAATCCTGAAGTGCAATTGTTCGCCAACAACTTCCTGAAAGAGCCACCTTAAATAAATATTCACCCTTCAGCATAACCGGTTCTTTTTTCTCAAGCACCTTATCAAGCTGTCCCTCTGCAAACAGTGGCTTTAGCGCAGCAACAAACTCCGCCTCACTTGTAAAGGATTGATCCCCTTCTGCTAAATGCGATGCAAATAAGCTCAAAAAATCAAAAGAATGCACACTCATCTGATTATCAAAGCTGCTTCGTAAAATGGGAATCAGTGGCTTTAAAAATGGCTTTACGACAATCGTAGTCGCTTGCACCTTTGTTTTAGGCTCGAGCTCACTGTTTAATTTAACGTCCCAAAAACCAAAGTATTGGAAATAGAGCAGGAAATGCCCGTACGATGCAAGTAAATGCGCCATATGCTGGTCCTTATGCAGCAGGATTTTTTCATTGACGGGTAAGCGGGTCAAATGGTCAAAAAGAGCTGCTATATTTAAAGGTGGGCTTGCATAAAGCGCCCCTTGCAATGTTTCCCAATCCGCTTCTAGCCAAAAGCATTTTAATAGCGTGGCATATTGCTCCGTTGCTGTCAGCTTTTCAAAGACTTGTAATTGTTCATCTGCAACGACAAATGCGCATGTACTTCCTTTATAGGTTTGATTGATTAATTCTAGCTTAAGTGCTAGCTCCACAAATAAATTAATGACTGGATAATAGCTTTGAGTGCTTTTTTCACCCACCTCTAGTCCAAGATTCGGTAACAGCTCATATAAGGCTCGTAAATCCTTTCTACCAAGCTGTTGTTTTGTTTTCGTTAGTTTTACCGGCTGCTGCTTTAAATAATTTAGAAAAACAGAAAAATCCGCAACGATCGTAGTCGGATCATCTAGTGTTACTTGTAGTGGATTGGTTTGCATGGGTCATAGCTCCCTTCGTTTATAGTGCCATGTTTTTTAATATTGTTAGGACATACATCGATTAACTACCGAATTTCCTCAGTCAATCGGCGGGGTATTAGCCATAAACTTCTTGAAATTCTGCACATTCGGTAATTCACTCATTACGAGCTCTACACCAATTGATTTGGCCAATTGTGCTAAAACTTCTTTTGTTCCCTTATTCACATAAACCTTATTTGGACGAACCGGCATTTCCTTTAACAGCCCCCAAAACATTTGCTGCTGAATAAATTCAAATTTGGGAAATGGCAGAATATCATGGGACAAAGCTTCTCCTGTTGTTCGATCGAATGCGACGCACACAACAGGGTAGATGAGACGATTTTCATCCTCATCAGAAGGCACGACATGAGGTAAGTAAAATAAATCAAATTCAAGCTGGAGCGCCACTTTTGGCTTTCGCTTAAATTGTGCGCGCTCGATATCCGTAATTTCGATTTCTATCTCACCTTTAGCTGGCGGATTCACTTCCATTATATATTCTTGACTAATCGTCCCAAATTCAGAAATCTTAAATGCTGGATACGTATGCATCGGAACAACTGGATAATGCCAGCCCTGCATCCGTTTTTGTGTTACTTGAATCATTGCTTGTACGATTGTTTTTAACAGCTCTACGTCACTAAAAGCTGGAATCCTTGGAAAGACGCCAGGTTCATAGGAGCGGAACTGAATCCATTTATTTTTTCCTCGGAAGGTCATACCGCAATCTTTAATTAGCTGGTAATCCTCCTGCTCTAACTCTGCGCGGTCTACAAAATTTACCGTCAAGCCACTTAAATCCAAATGGAAGTCCTCAGCAAGCTGCTTTCCATACAAAATATCAGCTAATAATTCATAGCCATTTTCTTCATCATAAATCATTAAGCCAAATTCTTGATGAGCCGCGCCCATTACCGAAACATAAAATACTTCCTCATACTTCTCCAGTTCGATTGCGATAATATCCTCATTATTGAAAAACGTCCAAGGCTTCATCTTATTGAATGCATTTGACAGCTGTAATAATGTCTCATAATCGGGGTCCATATAGTTGTCAATCTCTTCAAAAGCCAAATCCCTCATTACTTGCTTTAAACTCAAATTCAAATTCAACTCTTCTAAATCCACATTTTTTTTGCGTGGTGATTGCAGCGAGCCTTGTCCTGCAATGCATACCTCAAACTCCAAACGCTCCTCCAAAATTTTCTCTAGTCGAACTTTTGCTTCGAATTTATTTTTAGCACAATACAAGAGCTGATCGCCTGGCTGCACAAGCCACTCCTCTAAAAGCTCCTCTCCGCTATTCAAATCCTTGTCTTCTTCTGGAAATGTATAAATGATCTTATTTATAGGCTGACCATTTTTCAACTGTACTTCAAATCTCGAATCCAAAGTGTCCAATTCATCAAAGCCTGCCGCTATTACAAACTCCAAATCAAATAATGTTTGCTCTGGAAACACCTGAAACACGCGATATACCTGTGGATTTTTGACACTTTCTACATAAATTTGATACATACATTCACTCTTTTCATATTATTTATTCTCTCAACTAGTCCAAATACAACTGCTGCTTGCTCGATAAAAGCTACCATCGCTGTGCCTTCTACTTTGAATTTACCTTTATTGTATAATAACTGCCCTTCATTACAAAGCTACTTGGCATAAAAAAATCCCCTTTAAGAATAATGTTAGACATTTTCTCCTTAAAGGGGGATCAAACCATCGCTCTTTTGAATAGAGCTTTTGGTTTTCTATATTTTAAACTAGTGCTTACTTCAGCATCTCATATACTTGCGCTACGTCTTTATCGCCACGACCTGAAATATTGACAATAATCGAATCCTCTTTTGATAAAGTGGGTGCAAATTTCAGTGCATGCGCGACTGCATGAGAAGATTCAAGTGCAGGAATAATCCCCTCTACACGCGATAATGTTTTGAAGCCTTCTAGCACTTCCTCATTCGAAACCGTCACATATTCCGCGCGACCTGTTGTTTTCAAATGACTATGCTCTGGGCCAACACCCGGATAATCTAAACCTGCAGCGATTGAGTACGTAGGAAGTGGGTTACCTGCCTCATCTTGTAGGACAAGACAGCGGAAACCATGTAAATCTCCTGGCGTACCATGCGCCATTGTTGCTGCTTTATCGGGTTCGACACCAATTAAGCGAACTTCTTTTTCATCAATATATTCTGCAAATGAGCCAATCGCATTACTACCTCCACCGCAGCATGCTAATACCGCTGTTGGTAGCTTACCTTCTTTTTGTAAATGCTGCTCTTTCGATTCACGGCTAATAACCGATTGGAAATGCTTCACCATCGTTGGGAATGGATGTGGTCCTACCGCTGAGCCAAGTAAATAAAATGTATGGTCATAGTTTTCTACAAGATCCGCAAATGCTTCATCGACCGCATCCTTTAAACGTGCCTGTCCTTTATCAACTGCGACAACTTTCGCACCTAATAACTCCATACGGAACACATTTAATTCTTGGCGCTTCGTATCCTCAGCACCCATATAAATTGTGCAATCCATACCAAACATCGCACAAACCGTAGCCGTCGCAACGCCATGCTGCCCTGCTCCTGTTTCGGCAATGACACGCTTGGCACCCATGCGCTTCGCTAGCAAAATTTGACCAAGTACATTATTAATTTTATGAGAGCCTGTGTGATTCAAATCTTCACGCTTCAAATAAATTTTCGCACCACCTAATTGCTTCGTTAAATTTTCGGCAAAATAGAGTGGTGATTTACGTCCAACATATTCTTCAAAATAATAATTTAGCTCCGCATTAAATTCAGGATCGTCCTTATATTTCTCGAAATTATCCTCTAATATATCAAGTACCTTTTGTAATTCAGGTGGTACAAAGCTTCCACCAAATTCACCAAAATAACCTTTTTTAACTTTTGTCTCCATCTAAACTCCTCCTAAACTTAGCTGAGTAATTACAGCTACTCCACTTTTCATAACGATTCATACGAGAAGCCGGTCTACACTCCTGTAAACCTTCAAGCTTTTTCGAATCTAATTCGTTACATCCTAGTGTAAAGAAGCGAGGAATTTTCGTCAATACGAAGTTTCGGTTTTACATTACTCACTGAGCTCTCAAACTAAAAAGAATAAGGCCAATCCCCGAAAATAGACAAACCATTCTTAGAAGTGAAATTTTTTCCGCTAAACCAAATAACGCGATGCCCGTCGTAACAATTAATACAACGGGGCCCACCAAAGCAAGTAACGTATTGATATAAAAGGCCTTTTCTAAATCATTGAACTTAAACATTAATGCAGCCGCCGCTAAATCTATACTTCCTGAAAAAAGTCTGAGTAAAATGATTAACAGAAGTGCCGTTTCAATAACTTCCACATCCCCCGATAGTAGTTATACCTTTCATACTAAAACGTCAAGAATTTTCAAGTAAGGTCATCCCCCACCTAAACCTTCGTAAGTAACTTCTCCAGCTGGATCATAATAAGCGGAACCAATGATAAACCATAAATCGTTAAATATTGGAAGTCGTTCAAATCTGCAACTTCAAAAAACCCGGTAATTAGCACGAAGTTAAGCAATGAAAATCCGATTAAAAAGGCGATCCAAACGGACAAATTAGAGAAAATACCAAGCTTCAAAAGAGATTCCTCCGAGCGACAATTAAATCCATGTATAAGCCTAGATAAACATAATGTGGCAAATGCCATCGTTGTCGCTACTCCTGTGTCTCCTGACGATAGCCCAATATGAAATGCGATAATCGTCACTGCCCCAATAACCGCACCTTCAAATCCTATTTGGGAAACAAAGGATTTATTTAAAAGTGGCTCATTAATGTTTCGCGGCTTGTCCTTCATGAGCTTTTTATTATGTGGCTCCAAACCAATGGCAATCGCAGGTAAACTATCGGTTAATAAATTGATAAATAATAGATGAATCGGTAAAAACGGCGCGGGTAACGCAAATAGTGTTGCATATAGCACGACAATAATCGCGCCGGCGTTTCCAGATAATAAAAACTTAATCGCGTTTTTAATATTTGCATAAATACTTCGGCCATTTGAGATGGATTTAACTATGGTAGAAAAATTATCATCAGTTAATATCATCGCTGAAGCATCCTTTGCCACTTCTGTTCCTGATTTGCCCATTGCGACACCAATCTCAGCTTGTTTTAATGCCGGGGCATCATTTACACCATCTCCCGTCATTGCCACAACATGTCCTTTTTCTTGCCAAGCTTTGACAATACGAATTTTATGCTCCGGTGTGACACGCGCATAAACAGAATATTTTTCTACGAGCACCTTCAATTCTCTATCCGAAAGCTTTTCAATTTCCGTCCCTTCAATCGCTTCAGTAGGGTCCTTTAAAATACCAATTTGCTTCGCGATCGCTACTGCTGTAATTTTATGATCCCCTGTAATCATGACAGGCTTGATACCTGCCTTGATACAATCCGCAACTGCCTGAGCAGATTCTTCACGAGGTGGATCCATCATCGCAATTAAACCGATAAATATTAAATCCTGCTCATCCTTTTCACTTATCGTAGAAGAAAAGACATCTTTGTACGTAATAGCAATTACCCGTAACCCCGCATTCGAAAAGTCTTGATTGACCTGTTTAATTCTTTCCAGTTGCTGCTTCGTAATCGCTGAACGATCACTTGAATCGATTCGGCTAATACGTGGGAGAAGTACGTCCACTGCCCCTTTTGTAATCATCACGGAATGATTTCCTATCTGGTTCAGTGTACTCATTAATTTTCGAGTAGAATCAAAAGGAATTTCGCCAACGCGATGATGCAAACCACGTAGCACCTGCTCATTTAAATGAAATGTGCGCCCTAATTTTACCAATGCTAATTCTGTAGGATCACCCATTTGCTTGTCCTCGACAATAACGGAATCATTGCAGAGCATTGCGAAATTGAGTAATTTTTTGTGTTGTGGATTTTCCAATTGTAGCTGATTAGAAGGTAAAACCTGTTCTTCTATATACAGCTCTTGAACCGTCATTTTATTTTGAGTCAATGTGCCCGTCTTATCTGAACAGATAATTGACACACTCCCCAAACTTTCTACGGCATACAGTTTGCGAATAATGGCATTTTCCTTTGCCATATTTTGAGTTCCCACAGCAAGAACAATGGTCACAATCGAGCTGAGTGCTTCTGGAATCGCTGCAACAGCTAGTGAAACAGCGAACATAAAGGAATCCACTAACTCGCGACCGCGAATAAGATCCAACCCAAATATAATAAGGCAAATGATAATAATGCCAAGTGCCAGACGTTTTCCAAAACGGTCCAGACTGACTTGTAAGGGCGTTTTTTTCTCTTGCGCATTCTCCAGTAAGTTCGCAATTTTCCCAATCTCAGTGCTCATTCCGATAGAGGTAACGATCGCTTGTCCACGACCACTCGTTACAAAGCTACCTGAGAAAACCATATTCCTCTTATCCCCAAGTGCAATATCCGTTTCCTGAATGGAATTGGCGTTTTTATCGATTGCTAAGGATTCGCCTGTTAATGAGCTTTCGTTTAATTGCAGACTATGGCTTTCAATTATCCGACCATCTGCACTAATAAAATCCCCCGTTTCTAAAATGAGCAGGTCCCCAACAACCACTTCTCTTGATGGTATTTCAACAATTTCTCCGCCACGCTTTACTTTGGAGACGGGTGCCGACATTGCTTTTAAACTGTTTAACGATTTTTCTGCTCGTACATGCTGAACCGTTCCCAAAATGGCATTTAAAGCAATTACGACTAAAATGACGAAGGAGCTTCCTACATCTCCAAGAAAGATAGAAATTAGTGCAGCAGCAATTAAAATGAGGACTAAAAAATCCTGAAATTGCTCCAATAAAACATGAATAATATTTTTCTGTTTACCTTCTTTCAGCTCGTTATAGCCATACTTTTTATGTCGAGAACGAACTTCGTAATCTGTTAATCCTTGTTGCGTTACATCTAACTGTCTCATTACCTCTTGTATGGATGCTCGGTAAGATTCTGTTAAATTCACGAGAAGCCTCCTTCGAGTTTATTGACTATTGTAAAATAGCGCAGGTCCTTACAAATGCGAACTCTCACAACACCACTGTATGAGAGTATAGTTGTTAAAATGAATAGATTGAAAAAGAAAATATTTAAGAAAGTGCGGACTACTATATGCTGTTCATTAAAAAACGTTAATCGACATTTATAAATAGTTTTATTTCCTTTTGCGTTAATAGTATAGGGAAAGCCGAATTTATTAAGGGTTGGAAAAATTGTGAATGAATTAAAGCTTCCGATATTTGATGGAACTAATAATGATGGGCGAGTTGAAAAGTTAATCGTTAAAATGAGGGGAATTAGGGTATATAGTCTATATAGAAATAATATAATGCACACAATGCAAAATTTCACCTTTATGTGCAAAATCTCTTGAAAAGGATTCGATTCTATTGAAGGAAATTTTACTTATTCTACTGCTACAACTTGTATATGTCCCGCTATTTACACTGCGCACGATATTCCTAGTTAAAAATATTACGATGCTCGCAGCTCTTATTGGAATTGTGGAAATGCTCATTTATGTATTTGGTCTTTCACTCGTATTCAATGGGGATCAAGGACTTCTTGCGATGGTCGTTTACGCGGTCGGGTTTGGTATCGGAATTATTATTGGGACGCGCATCGAGCAAAAGCTGGCGATTGGCTATATTTACGTAACGATTAATACGCAAAGTCGTAATGAGCAATTGATTAAAATTATTCGTGAAGAAGGCTTTGCAGTCACTACTTATATTGGCGAAGGACGCGACAGTCAGCGTTATAAATACGAAATCTTAACGAAACGGAATCGCGAAAAGGAATTATTTATGCTCATCGAACACCATGAACCGAATGCCTTTATTATTTCCTATGAGCCAAAGTCGTTCAAGGGTGGTTTTTTGGTCAAACGGATGAAGCAGCATAAAAAACATAAATGATCAGTTTTTCAGAAACCTAGAGCCCATCGTTGCACTAGGTTTTTTTCTCCCTTAAACATTATAAAAAAAGCGAGTTCACATAAAAGAATTTTTCATTTTTCTTTTTGTCAATCCGCTTTTAATATGTTTGACCGCTTTCTTTAAATAAGAAATAGATTAGTTACAATGTATGTTCGAAATGAAAAAACCTATTCATGCAGTCATTTTAGTTAAGGCTGAACAATTTCTCCGTCAAAGGCTGCACGATAAATTTTTGCGATGTCCTCTTTTAATAATGGTAATGGACTGCGGGCTAAAATACGCTTTTGCTCTATCGCATCGTTAGTTAAGCTCTCTAACGCATCCTCTGTAATATTAAACCCTTTTAATGTAGATGGAATATTGACGTCCTCCACTAAACGTTTAAGTTCAGCCACACATTTATACGAAGCTTCCTCCTGCGATAAATTCGCTGAGCTGAAGCCCATTGCATCATATATATCCTTCATACGCTTTTCACAGCTATTTCGAATATAGCCCATCACATATGGAAGCAATACTGCATTCGAATCCCCATGCGCGATATGGAACTGTCCTCCAAGTGGATATGCCAATGCATGTACACCTGCTACCCCTGCATTGAAAAAGGCAAGACCCGCTAAATAACTTCCATAGCTCATATCTGTACGAGCTTGTTTGTTTGTGCCTTCAAATACTGCAGTGCGTAACGAGCCACTAATTAAACGAATTGCCTGTAAAGCTAATGCATCCGAAACAGGGCTAGCATTTTTTGAAATATATGCCTCCACTGCGTGTGTCAATGCATCTACTCCTGTTGCAGCCGTTACTTTTGGTGGTACAGAAATCGTTAACTCCGGATCAACAATCGCTACATCTGCTAGTAAATAGTCATGTGCAACGACATCTTTTGTTGTTTCCAGTGACAGTACAGAAATATTCGTAATCTCTGAGCCTGTGCCTGATGTTGTTGTAATCAAGATCGTTGGTAAGCCTTTTTTAGAAACTTTTTTTGAGCCTGTTAAGTTTAAATAATCCGCTACATTTCCTTCATGTGTTGCAAGTGTACCTGCAAGCTTAGCTAAATCTAGCGCACTCCCCCCCCCTAAGCCGATTACTAAATCAAATGCATTTTCACGTGTATAAGAAACAAGCTTTTCTCCAACAGCTAATGGCGGCTCAGGTACTACCTCTGTATATACTTCAACTTCAATTCCAGCTTCATTTAAAGGTGTTACAACTTTATTAGTCATACCAATATCTTTTAAAAAAGGATCAGTTACAACTAATACTTTTTTTGCTTCAAAGCGTTGTACTTCATCTAATAAATGCGCGAGTGAACCCCAGCCAGTGTAGCTAATGGGCGCGAATGTAATTTTTTCAGCCATATGAATTCCTCCTTACGCTTGATTCCAAACGATTAATTTTGATTCTGTCATTTCATGGATTGCATATTTAAGCCCTTCTTTACCCGTGCCACTTTCTTTAACGCCACCATAGGGCATTTGATCGACACGATAAGTTGGTATATCGTTAATTATAACGCCTCCAACCTCAAGCTCTTTCGCAGCCTTGAATGCGGTTTGAATGTCTTTTGTAAAAATTCCCGCCTGTAGACCGTAGTTTGAATCGTTAATTGCCGCAATACCTTCCTCAATTGAAGAAATGATATTTACACTAACGATTGGTGCAAATACTTCTTGACAGTTAACTTTTTCAATCGCTGCCACTTTTTTTAAAATTGTAGGAGCGAAAATACCTTCGACAATTTTGCCACCTGTTAACAATTCGGCGCCATTTGCAACTGCCTCGTCTACCCAGCTTTGCGCGCGTAATTGCTCATCAGCATGAATCATTGCCGCAATATCAGTATCTGCCTTAAGTGGATTCCCCACTTTGAGCTGTTTGGTTGCCGCAATAAATTTTGTTATAAATTGTTCAGCTACTTCGTCTAAAACATAAATACGTTGAATCGAAATACATACTTGCCCTTGGTTCGAAAATGCGCCAACTACACATTTCGCTACAATTTCATCAATATTTGTATCACGATCAATAATTAATCCAGCATTTGAACCAAGCTCTAATGCAACACGCTTTAAACCTGCTTTATTACGGATGCCGATGCCTACTGCAGGACTACCCGTAAATGTAATCATTTTTACTTTATCGCTTGTCACAAGTGCGTCCCCTACAACTCGACCGCCACCAGTAACTAAATTAAACGCTCCCTTTGGCAAGTTCGTTTGTGCAATAAGCTCCGTTAAAAACAATCCTGAAAGTGGCGTTTGTGAAGCTGGCTTTAGAACAATTGTATTCCCTGCTGCAATTGCTGGTCCTACTTTATGAGCCACTAAATTTTGTGGGAAGTTAAATGGCGTAATTGCACCAATAACGCCTATTGGCTCTTGTATTGTGTAACCAAAACGTCCCGCTCCACCTTTTGCTGCATCCATTGGAATCATTTCACCTGTTAAGCGCTTTGCTTCTTCTGCCGCAAATTTATACGTTTCAATTGTGCGATCGATTTCTGCTAATGCAAATTTAATTGGCTTCGCACCTTCAAGTGAAATAATTTCTGCCGCGCGTTGACGGTTTTCTTTAAATAACTGAGCAATATGTTCCAAAATTTCTGCACGCTGAAGTGCTGTTAAATTGGCCATTTCAACACGAGCAGCTTCTGCATAGTCAATCGCTTGCGTTACTTGCTCAGCTGTCGCTTGTGGAATTTGAGCGAGTAGCTCTTTTGTATGTGGAGAGTAAAGGTCAGCAAATTGCTGTCCTTCTACCCATTCACCATTCATGTATAATTGTTTTTGCATAAAACTTATCCCTCCTGTTGTTCAATTTTTGAATATGGATTGTTACGTTGATCTTTTGTAAATGTACCGTCTACTTCACCGCGGAAGAAATCGCGACCATAAATTAATAAGCATAGAATAATCCCTACTGCGAAGCCCCATGCTGCACCTTTAATACAAAGCACTGCTGCAATAATGCCCCCAATACCTAAATCTGTTTGGCTACGTGCCTCTAAAATACCTACTTTTACACTTACATAACCTTGAATTAACATTGTTAGCGCTAATGCGACACCTAAAATCGGCTCTACTAAACCAACAATTGGTAATAATAATAGCCCAGTATTTGTACCCCAACGGAATGAGCCAACACCCCCGAAGAAGGAATCCATTGCTTTACGACCCTTTTTGTAACGTTCAATCATGACAACTTGCATTGCTGACCAAGTAGGACCACACATCGTTACATCCGGACCTAAAATACTCATGAATCCATTACGTAAACCAAAAATTAAATGTGCACGGCTTGGTGAATATTCTACTTTTTCATCTGGACGCTTCGACGCGCCGTCTTCTACTAATACTTTATTTTGTAAGACATCTCCAAATAATACGATGTATGTTGCTAATACTGTTGGGAGCGCTGTCACAAACATCATAACTGGCGGGAAGCCTAGACCGAATACTGTGTACTCATTCCATAACGTCATAAAGTCTGGAGATGAGAAGCCCCATTCAATTTTTGGCCATGGTGCTTCACCAAAAATCGGTGCAACTACTACTGCAATAATAATTACTGGGAAGATACCTAGCTTGGCAACCGTTCCCCAAAACATATTTCGTTTTTGAAAATTAACGAAATGTTTCGAGAATAATAAATAAAACCCGATACCAATTGCGATAGAAATTGTCCATGGAAAGGAATCAAAACGCCCACCAACCTGGAACACACTAATAACAGCTGCAATACCTGCCCCCATAATAACTCCTGTTTTTAACGCTGATGGGATTAAGCTTACTACTTTTGCCGCTAGCCCTGTTGCACCTAATATCAAACTCAATATACCAAGCGTTAACTGAAAGGCGATGAGTGAATGTACACGCTCTGGTCCTTCTGGAAACTGCTCACAATATAAAATAATTAATGGAATGGCAGGTGTAATCCAACCTGGCACTGCTGGATCCCCAAGTAAATGGTGTAGCAAATAAAATAATCCGTTTAATACAACAATCGCTAAAGCTACTTCAAATGGCATTCCTAGTAGTGCTGTTAATAATGGAATGGCAGATAAATCTACCGCACACATTAATAATCCTTGCACATAATCTGGCCATTCAAATCGATAGTGAATAAATGGAATTCTAATTTTAAATGGCCCAGCTGGAATATATGGAGATTCCTCTCCGTACTTTCGTTTTTTCCACAACATACTTTTTCCCCCAATCACCTTGTGAAATAATTTTGTTAGAAATACTATTCAACTATATGAATACGTAGTCATTTAAAAATAAAGTTTAATCCCAAGATGGACAGCCCCTAACTTTGTTCATCTTTCAGGCTTCAAAAAACTAATTTCTTGTATATAAACGAAATGGTTACGTATTCATTTTATAGAAAAATAAATAAAGCAACTTTTTATAAGTGCTTTATTATTTCGTCGTACTTCTTGGAAAAACTTTAACAGATTCAGTAATACTATTGCAAGATTTTTTTTTATTTTCTATTAATTTAATTAATTCTTCAATAGCAAGTAAACCTAAATTACGCTCTGAAATGCTTCCTACTGTTGTTAATTGAATACTGCCATATTGGCTTAATTCAACATTATCAATACCAACAATACTTAATGTTTCTGGAACAGCAATGCCTAATTTTGTCGCATAATCTAAAATATTTAATGCAATCGAATCAGAGCCTGTACTAATTGCAGTTGGCTTATTTTCCAAAGCCATTAATTTCTCAAGCGCTTCAAAACAACACTTTTTTGAAGTATCTGTTTGAATAATATATTCCTGTGGAAGCTGAATCTCATAATCATTACACGCCTTTAAAAATCCCTCATACCGATATTTAAAGGTACTTACTTCTAGCGGTCCCCCTACCCATGCTAACTGTGTATGTTTTTGATCAATTAAATGTTTCGCCGATAAATATCCCGCTTCAAAATTATCAATTTCAACAAATTGTTCATTTTTTTTATGCTTGCGGTTATATGTTATGAATGGGATATTCATATCTTTTAAACGATCAAATATTGGATCATCATACAAAATACACGAAAGAATAATCCCATCTACTTTTGTAGCAATTGCTGTTGCATATGCCTCATTCAGATTTTTGTCATTTACGAATTGTACATTTACTTTATAGCCATGATCTGTTGCATAATTGACAATAGCTGTTGTAGTATCCACGAAAAATGGATTATGTAAAGGACCCGATAATAACGCAATTGTTTTCGTTCGTTGCTGAACAAGTGACCGCGCATTTGCATCTGGTATATAATTTAACTCTTCAATTGCCTTTAATACTTTATCTAATGTAGGCTTTTTTACTCGCTCTGGCGTATTAAGCACACGCGATACGGTCGTCTGCGAAACCCCAGCATACTTTGCAACATCTTTTGATGAAACCATTTTCTCACCCCTTTTTACTTCACTAATCATATTTTTTATAGTTAGATTACATTGACAAACTTATACTTCCTTACCTACTAAAAAATCTCATTCAAAAATCTATTGTTTCTTTATTATAATCGATTGCATTGTTTTGACGAAAGCAATAGTTTCATATACTACTTAAGAACACTGTTACCGTCGATAATCTCACTAGAAACTTTTACACAACAGAATAAATTTAAAAGCTTTTTTAAAAGTATAGGGAAAACCCTTATTGATAGCCGTTAGAAAATTGCGAGATAATGGTCATGTAAAACGAAAATAACATGACAGGTGTGAGTGTACATAGTGATGAAACGTTTTGATGACATTCAACCACTAGCTCAAGATTATCGATCCCAACTAAGCCCTAATGAATCTGAATTAACGATTAAAATCTTAGACGACTATGAAGAACTCCTCCAGTTATTCAAACAAAAGAATGAGATGATTAATCAAATTTGGGATTTCCAAGAGAACGAAAAGCATCAATTGGCTCAAGAAACATTGGATCCTCTCGAACAAATTTTATACAGCTCCTTATTAGGAATCCGTACATTAAATCAGGAAGCCCAATCCGAATCTGCAAAGAAGTATTTAGCTTCACTAAAAGTAGAAATTGAAAAACAATTACTTCAGTTAAAAGAAGCTTCCATTCGTGTCTATCCCATATGTATGCAGGATTTGGGACCTTACGGGGCTATTAAATCTTACTATGAACTACTCAAAGACAATCATAACCTAACGATCGACATTGACTTTAAAGGAACACTTAAAAGACAGCCCCTTAATATAGAAAATAAAATTTATCGATTCATTCAGCATTTGATTCAATTGATTGATAACCTTCAAACCGTTGTCTCATTAACGATCACGATTAATGAACAAGAAGAACAAATCGTAACCTCATTTGAAGGACAGGCTTTAGCACAACAGCTGAACCATTCATCCAATTATCAACTGTTTAAAGAATTAATAGACAGCATCGAAAATGTAGAGATTGTAGAAAAAGATGACACTACAGTTAATCTGGTTCTTGAAACAATCAATTAGCCAACATGAACAAAAAAACTCCTTTGTAGAAGACTGAGACCGATGTCTTCTACAAAAGAGTATTGTCTTACGCGAATCGTGCATTTTCAACTTTTTCATCCACATTTCTCGGGACGAAAATTTCGAGCGTTGTTCCTTCATTTGCTTTAGAATAAAACTTCGCAGAACCACCTACCCCTTCTGCTCGCTCCTTAATACTGTATAAACCAATCCCTTTTCGCTGTGCGTTTTTTAAATAATCTTCTACGCAAAATCCGATACCATTATCTTTAATTGTCAAATTCACTGAATCCTCATCCATCTTGATCGATACAAAGACTTCGCTTGCATTCGCGTATTTCGCTGTATTATTCAGCGCTTCCTGGCAAATTCGGTAAAGCGCGGTTTCAGCTTCTGGCTTTAATCTCCCGATGCCCTTATTGATTTCAAAATGAACGGAAATATTGTGAATCTGTTTGTATGTTTCGAGATAGGACCTCACCGCTGGAATAAACCCTAAATCATCCAATGTGCTTGGTCTTAATGAACGGGCAATTTCTTTTACTTCCTTCATCGCCTCTTGTGTCATCAGCTTTGTCGTTTGTAGGATTTCTTCATTTTTATCTGCGGATTGCTCTTTCTTTACCGTATTTAGCGTAACTAAAATACTAAATAGCGATTGGCCGATACTATCATGGAGCTCCCTCGATACACGCTTTCTTTCCTCTTCATGTGCTTCAAACACTTGTCTGGATAAACTTTTTTCAGCCTCATATAACTTCAGCTCAGCTTCCATCTGCTGCTTTTCTGCATTTTCTTTATCAGTTAATATTTGCTGAATTTCAGGGAAATAAATCGCCCGATAAATATAAATATAGCCAATAAATTTGAAACAGTGCCCCAATAGGTTTTCAATCGCATACACATGCGTATACAGGGTAAAGAACAGCTCTCCCACCATCATGATAAATAAGGCAAATATCATGCGTAACAAATCGAGGGCTGGTTGCAACGATTTGATATATCTTATCAATAAAGTCATAAATGTAATAAAAATCGTCGCACTTATTACATACTCCAACGATACTTTAAGCCCTGTAACCCCTTGTTCATTAAGTAAAACTGGTAGTTTTTCAGGCACTAGAAGAATCGTCGTTGTACAAATACTAACAAATAGGATAGTTCCCCAAAGACCCGCACCACGTTTAATAAATAGCATTTGGTTTGGTCTAAAAACAAACAGAGCAGTACCAACACTTTCGATTAATCGTGCAACAATCCAAAACCATGTGGCACGAGTAGCAGAAAACTCATCGTCGAGAAAAGGCATTCCCTTATAAGTAAATGTATGGGCTAAATCAAAGCAACCTACCGCTAAAAACACTAACCCAATAAAATATTGTGATTTCAATCGATGGGTAGAATAAGTAATCCACGCCTGTACAAATAAAGAAAAAGAAACAAATATACTAAATAGCTCAAGCAATGTATGTAGTAATAAAAAATGAGTATCTACATCACCAGATATGTGTGCCATTTGAAAGCGGAACAGCAAAAGTAATGCAAAAATTGCGACAATGATAAATTTAATTTCCTGTTTCCTTAAAGCTGCCATTTGCCTGTGCTCCCTTAATCAAACTCTAAATAGCCATTTTTCACTGCAAATTCCACCAAATCTGGACGTGTTTTCAGCTGTAATTTATCCATAATTTTGGATCTATGGGATTCAATCGTTTTTACGGATAGAAACAGCTTTTCTCCTATTTCCCGATTGGTATAGCCTTTAGCCAAATAAGATAAGACCTCTTGTTCACGACCCGTTAGCTTTTGCAAATCGCTGTCATCGTCAACAGATTTCTTCATATATTCTTCTAATAATAGCTTTGTCGCATTCGGATATAAGTAAGCTTCTCCGCGGTATACCGTCCGTATCGCTTCTAATAAATCATTTTCATGATAGCTTTTTAATAAGTAACTAGATGCTCCTGCCTGCAATGCGTGGAAGAGATATTCCTTCCCTTCATGCATCGTTAAAACAATAATCTTCACCTGATTATTCGCTTCATTAATTTGCTTCGTTGCAACAAGACCGCTCTTTTTGGGCATATTTAAGTCCATAATAATAACATCTGGGCTTTTTTCTAATGCTTTATGAACGGCTTCTTCTCCGTTCTCAGCCTCATCGATTACCTTCATATCTGTTTGACTATTAATCATATGTTTTATTCCCGAGCGTACAATGGCATGATCGTCGGCAAGTAATACTGAAATCATACTTGCACCTCCCCAATTAGAATCTTTAAAAATACTATACCATATTCTTCACATATATTGGTTAAACACAGGGACTTTTGATTAATTTTACAGGTTAGGGTGAATAGCCCACCCAATCTAGGTAATGAACGAGTAAAGTATAGGGATTTTTATATTTACACTTAGGGCTTTCCCTTATAGTGATTATTCACATTTATTGTAATAATAGTACATAAGAACACTTCGTCTAATTCATAACTTTTTTGAAAAGGGGTAAAAATGATGATTACAGTTGAGAAATCCTTATTTGAAAATCAATCCGCGATTATCCATATGATTTCATCTGGTATGCCATTAACTAAAATCCTAACATTCATTATAAATAGTATCGAAAATTCATGCGATTCTTGTAGCCTATATGGGTCCATCATGTTATACAATCCCACACTCAATCAATTAGGTGAAACAGTAAGCTCCTCTCTTCCTACAAACTTTATCAAATCTATGGAGCCCGTAGAAGTAAGTCCTTATGGTGGTTCTTGTGGCGCTGCTGCCTATTTAAAGCAACCCGTTATCGTATCAGATATCGAAACGAATCCGATTTTAGAAAAATATCGAAACACTGCCATTGTTCATGGTTTTCGCGCTTGTTTTTCAATCCCTCTTCTCTCTCCAAATAAAGAATTATTAGGTACAATCGCCTTGTATAGTAGAGAGCTAGGCAATCCAGATGAAAAAACATTATGTACTACCCATTTTTATAGCAAACTCGCTTCAATGGCAATTGAAAGTTCTAATGGAAAGTTCAATATATTGAAGTCTTCTATTTAAAAGAACTGCGAGAATTTAAAAAGCCTTGATTCATAATCGAATCGAGGCTTTAGTCATTTTAGGGTTCTATTTATTTTATTCTTACAAAAGAAATTACTTAGCTAAACATAAAATTGTTGGTATCAATCATTTTAATTTAATCCCCAACCTCACCATATCCCGACATTGAATCCCATTTTCAAAAATCGGCTCATCATAATTGTCGATGAAATAATCATGATGAATTTCTTTCATACGGAATCCACACTTCTGATAAAGCGCTAACTGCTGAATACTAGAGTTACCCGTCCCAAGCTCCATTGACTGCATTCTCCGCATTTTAGCCACTTCAATTGCACGCAAAACTAACGCCTTCCCCAGTCCTTTTCCTTGATGAGACTCAGCGACCGCCACGTTCATCAGCTCTGCTTTACCTGGAGCAATTTCCAGCAAAACAAATACACCTATTAAATCCTCGTTTTCAACTGCTACATACACCTCACTTTTATGAATATACTTTTCGACACTTTGCTCTGATGGATCAGCTAAAAGCAGTAAGTCCATAGGAAGCTTTTCACCTTTCTTAAGCTGCCGAATCATCCATTCTATGTTCCTTGGCTTGGCATGTTCATTTGTTTCCTTTACGTTTTGTTTTAACTTATCAAATTGGCTTTCTTCCATCTTAAGCACCTCTACTTTTTTTAAATTTAATGGACCGATTTTTCGGGTTAATTGTGCGCTCGATATAGCCTTGATTTTCCAGCTTATTAAGCAATTGACTAACTGCACTTGTTGAAACCTGCAAATGCTGCGCGAGATTGGTTGATAAAGTAATGCCCGTTCGAATCAATTCGAGATTAAATACTTACTTCGTTATTAATAAAGGGTGGCGAAATAAATTGCGATTTAATTTTGGTAGCTGTCAGAGCTCATACATAAAGAAAGACTTAGACATAGTTGGAAAATTAGCTGCAAATAATTCCCCTTTTTCATCATACAGACCATTTTCAATCCCGCCCCTTATTTTTATATCATAAAGCCCTCGTATGCGTATCACCGGTAATCAAGTGGTTATTTATGGGTGCCTTCCAGAAGTTTCGTAACTTTTGAAGCCATTTATTTCATAGTTACTTCAATGGTTTTTAGAGAATAAATATTTTATTTTACCTCACAATAAAATACATTGTCAATAATAATTTTACAAATTTTCAGAAAAATGTTACAATAGTCTTATAACTTTTTTTAAATCGTATTTCGAATTCCGCTGTCCTTTTTGCAGATAGAATTTGGATACGTTTTTTTAATATCCTTTTTAAGCGCGGAAGAAAAAATAAAACAAATGTGCGAGCTTTGAAAGGAGTTAGTTGAATAAAATTATTTATTTTCTATCTAATAGTAAACGAATTTTTATTCCATAAGGAGGACTAGAATAATGAACCTAATCAATAAGAAAGTTACACACAAGCATTTTGGTACGGGTAGTATAGTTAAACAAAATGATTCTAGTATTGAAATACATTTCGCTTCGGAAAATAAAATGTTTGTTTTCCCTGATGTATTTGGAAAGTACTTAAAACTACATGATAAAAGTGATGCTCTTTCACTCGAAAAAATAATAAAGAAAAAGGAAATGGAACGAAAGGAGGAAGAATCGAAGAAAGAAGAGGAAAAAAAGCTACAACGTAAAAAAATCGAACTTCGCTGGGAACACGAAAAACTTATGAAAAATCATAAACTTCATCCCGAATCACAAATGGTTTTCTGGTGTGACACAGAAGAAAAGAATAGTTCCTTTTCTGAGTGGGAAGTTTTTTCAGGCGTATTAAAAAGTGGGAATAACAAAGGAAAGCCAAATAAACCGAGCCGCTTGCACCAAAATAGCGCTGTCCTATTAACAGCAATAGATTCCGGTATGCCTGAAAAAGACAGACGTATCTTAGGTGTCTATATGGTGAATGAAGATTTTATCGGTAAGCTTTGTATAGATGGAAATATTCCTGCTCATTCAAAATATAGAATTCAACTTACAGAACAGGAATCAGATCAGCTGCTTTTCTGGAAATATTATATAAATGAAAAATTCCCCGAAAAAATGACATGGAATACAGGTAAATACCGTTATTTTAAAAATTTATGGATGGCTCAAATTTTGCTTGATATCGTTTCGTTGAAAAGTGACCCAAATGAACGTGAATTGGCACAACAATTTTTTAAACATTTTTGTAAAATGAATCAGATAACAGCTCAAGAGTTACCAAAGCCTAATGGCGCATTAATGCGAATTTAGACGTTAGCCCAAAGCTAATAACAATGACAGGAGACTGACATATTCTCTCATCTATCACTAATGCTGAACAGTACCTTGCTCTGTTTGCTAATAAATATGTGATGTTAATATAATTATTTATCAAAAGCGAATTCTTATTATAGGATTCGCTCTTTTTGTATTAATGAAGTACATAAGCACCCTGATTATACAGAATTTAAAAATGATGGTACTATGAATAATTGATTGGGAACAAGCCTTTTGCAGACTATTTAAAAAATCGATTGACGTTATCTTATTCTCTAGCAATATTTTAAAATGTATGGACTAGAGATATAATTTTAGTTCTAAACGGTGGTGTAAAAAATGAAAAAAGTTTCAATTGATATTTTGATAATCATAATCGGGGCATTCTTCTTTGCACTTGGAGTCAACCTATTCGTTATTCCAAACAATTTAGGTGAAGGCGGTGTAACAGGTGTAACGATTATTCTTTATTATGTAATGGAATGGTCGCCTAGTATTGTCAGTCTTGTAATCAATGCCATCCTATTAGTGATTGGCTATCGATTCCTTAATAGGCAAACGATAATTTATACAATTATCGCCGTTGTCTTCAATTCCTTTTTCCTGCATTTAACAGAGCCTTGGTCGATTCAATCAGATGAAATTATGATTAATGCTATTTTTGGTGGGGTTTTTATTGGTGTTGGGATTGGATTAATTATCCGTGTTGGCGGTACTACAGCTGGCACGACTATTTTAGCGAGAATAGCGAATAAATTCCTCGGCTGGAATATTAGCTACGCGCTACTATTTTTCGATTTAATCGTCGCCTTTTCGTCCTATTTCATTATTGGCGCAGAAGCACTGATGCTGACGATTATGATGCTTTACATTGGGACAAAGGTGATGGAATTCGTCATTGAAGGTGTGAACCCTCAAAAAGCGGTGACCATCATTTCAAAAAATCCTAATGCCATTGCGGATCAAGTAAGCTATAAAATGAATCGTGGCGTAACAGTCCTGGCTGGGCATGGCTATTATACGAAGGAACAAAAGGAAGTTTTATATATCGTTATTAGCCGACAAGAAGTCATTAAACTAAAAAATATCGTAAAAACGGTAGATCCGGATGCCTTTATTGCAGTCCATGATGTACGTGATGTATTTGGAAAAGGCTTTATCGAGCTATCGAAGTCCTAAAGCTGTATATATGAACGAATGAAGCCGCGCAACGGAATTGATTGCGCGGCTTTTTTATCGGAATGTGCTGCTGTCATTCATTAATTAGATGAATATTGAAGCAAACCACTTAAAAAATAAGTACCTATTTTTCACTGCTACATATGATTTATATAAAAGGGGGAGAAGGTTATCGTATTTACGGAAACAATTGATCTTCAAGGCAATTTATTTACAGCTGTTACCGTTCAGTTACCTAAAACAACATTGCTCACAATTTCGAATGAACGTGGCTACATTATGTGTGGTGCACTGGATGTGGGCTTGTTAAATGAAAAATTAGCCGATCGCAAAATCATTGCTGGTCGCGCGGTTGGGGTACGAACAATCGACGACTTATTAAAAGCGCCATTAGAATCCATCACATACGAAGCAAAAGCGTGTGGCATCGAAGAAGGGATGACTGGCGAAGAAGCGTTATTAAAATTGATTTAAAAGCCAAATATGTATGTAATTGATTCACCACCGAATTCTGGGGTTGTTATTCATAATTGTTTATAAATAGGCGGTATGAATAACCACTTTACGTGGAAATATGCTCGGTTTCAAGTAATTTAGAATAATGATATAAAAAAGTACTAAGCGCAAAACAACATAAGCTTGTTGTTGCATTTAGTACTTTTCGTTTATTTAGTAGTGCTTACTACACTATATATTTAATAATTTAGATTGATATCGAATTTCTGAAGGATGACACCTATTTTCTATCGCCGCTTCTATTATTTGCATTTGTTGGCGCTCATCGTCTGATACTCTTTTATTTTTCATAATCCTTGCTCTCTATAAACCTATCAAAATCATCCTTCTTTGGCTCGACTAATCGCTGTTGATGAAAGATTCCATATTGCTCAGTAGCAATTTGTTCCGCCAATTTTGCGCTAATTTTTCCTGCGTTCGATAAAACATCGTGCTCATTGAATTCTAAAAATGCATCCAGCTTTTGTGCCCAATCTTTCATATGCATCGGTTTTTTCTTTTTCGCCTGCAACTCTGCATAATCCAAATACATCGTTACAATACGATTTAAGTCACTTAGCTCATCTTGTGTTAAATAGTTTTTCGCAACTGTCACATCATTTTTGCGCACTTTATCGCCTTTCCAGTTTGTTAATCCCATATTCGGCTTCGTTGCGTCCGCGCGCTCTACAATTAATTCAGAAGCTGTATGTCCGTGAATGGCAAAGTGAAGCTTATTTTGCACCGTTGCAAAGAACTCTCTTGCAATCGTTGAATTAGGATCATAATCAATCGATGTTGCATAAATGTCCGTGATTTTTTGGTTGAAGCGTCTTTCTGATGCTCGAATATCGCGAATCCGTTCAAGTAATTCATCGAAGTAGTCTGCACCAAGATTACGCATGTCTTTTAGGCGGTCATCATCCATCGTGAATCCTTTGACCATATATTCATTTAAACGCTCTGTCGCCCATTGTCGGAATTGCGTACCGCGATGTGAACGGACACGATACCCGACTGCTATTATCATTTCAAGATTATAGAAAGTTACTTCCCGCTCTACTTCTCGACTACCTTCAACCTGAACTATTCGGTTTTTCCGAATAGTTGCTTCTTCAGTAAGTTCACCTTCAGCATAAACATTTTTTATATGCTCATTAATTGTTGAAACACCTTTTTGAAACAGCTCTGCCATCAATTTTTGCGTCATCCAAACGGTTTCATCTTCTAAGCGCACTTGAATTTTCGTGTCGCCGTTTTCGGTTTGATACATTAAAAAATCTGATTCATTTTGCATTATCTCACCCCTCGTATATTAGTACTATCACTATGATTGTAGTAATATATAGGTTTTTGAGCAACTTTTGTAATATCTATTATAAGTAGATGAGCAATACAAGAATTTATTAAACCGGCATGACAGCACAAAATGCCATAAAGATGGAAAGTTCACAACGTTACGGCGTTTTTATTCACCGAAAGTAGGAGCAGCATGTCAGAGAACCATTTGCTATTTTCAATTTTTAAAGAGCTTAGGCTGATACTTAGTCTCACTGTTGAGCTCTTAATTTACCCCGCTTTTTCGATGGTATAGGCGAGGCTTTCCTATTTAAATTTTTATATCTAGTCGCCGTACTCACTCATCAAACAAAGACAATTGTTTTTTCTCGCCCACATATTGTAGGGCATCTGGTTGCTTGTCCGCAAAAAAAGCTTTGTTGAGTTGCTGTTCCTTTTGAATTACCTGATGTGAGGCATTGCGCACAGAGCGTAATCGGCAGCTATACACGACTGGGAAATAATCAGCGATGAATTTCCCCTCTGCATGGGCGGTCAGGGCAATCATTTGGAAACCAAGTTGCTCCGCAATATAAAAGACTGGGCTTAGCACATGGTCACTCGATGCTTTACCGAATGGGTTATCGAGTATGAGGACACGATCTTTTTTTGTATTGCTTGGACCACCTGATTTTTCTGAAATAAATTTTAAAATACCTAAATACAGCGCCATATTTTTACTCCAGCTTTCGCCACCTGACCACTGATTAGACTGTTCCCAGCTATAGAAATTTGTAGAAATGTGGCGTTCACTTTCTACCTTTCTACATTTCACCTGCATTTTTTTATTGCCGAGTACTTGTCGTAAAAGTGGTACAGTTTGTAAGTACTTTTCTAAAAACTTACGAATCGCTGCGACATCTTCATTGCCGTACTCATCGCGATATTTATCTTGATCCAATGTTGTAAGAATCCAGTTAATATAATCACGAATGGCCTCTTTCGCCTCGTGCTCCTCCCATTCAGGGATTGAAAATTGGAAAATATATTTCGTTTCGTCCTCTGTGCGAATACGTGTTTTTTTCGGGATTTCTAGTAAATTGTGACGTACACGCACAAGCTGTTGAACGGCATACTGAATGATTTGCTGCTGATCCTTATCGTATTCTTGAATGGCCGTATCTGCCAAATGAATGGCATGTTGAATCGTTTGACGAATGAGCTGCTGATGCTCTGTTATTTCTTTATACGTATAACGGTTTTCAATGCCGTCTATCGTTACCTTGCTTAACTTTTGGTCCTGTAAGCTTGCACAAAATTGGCGGAACTGCTGCTTTTCCTTTTCAATCATTTGCTGCTGACTTTGTTTTTCCTTTATGCGCTCCGTCAAGCTCGCAAATAGATGTTTTAGCTCCTTTTCAAATTCATATAAAAATGCTGTTTGCTGTTCTTTTGACAATGGGTACAGTTCCTTGACTTGATTGAGCTGATGAGCAAAATATGCCTCACGTGATTTGTCGTCGGCATCTGTTAATTTCATTGCTTGTTTATGCAAGCGCTCATGTTCACTTTTCAAAAAGGTTTGCTGCTCTTCTAATTGTATTTGCTCTAGTTGCAGTGTTTTTTGTAATTGCGCTAAAGGCTGTGTGCGTACTGGAAGGTCACCATCGTATTGCTCAAGTAATACGATGATTTTTCCTTTTAGCTGCTGTAGCTCAGTGTCCTGCTGTTGCGCCTCTTTTTTTGGCTTTTGTTGCTCATCGAGTAGATGCTTCAGCTCTTTTTGCAACGATTTAATGCGCTCCTCAGGCTGAATTGGTAGTGCCATTTTGGAATTTAAGTTTGGATATTCTTCAAGCCTTTGTTTAAGCATATGCGCGTATTGTGCTTGTAATTTTTCTTGCTCTGCGATGTGATCGTTTAATTGCTGAATAGTCACTGATACTTGATTAATTGCATTGGTAATATGCTTTACCTGTAGATTTAGCTCATGCTCCGATAATGTTGTTGGCCGCGCGTGTAACGAAGTTTTTTCCAGATAAATATCGTGATTTAAAATGTCGCGGTTTATCGTGTAGGTTACATCACGTTCTTCATTCACGACATCCAACCACCGCTGTTGTAGGTCTTTTGTTTGCTGATCAAGCTGCGTGATGTTTTGTTGTAGATGCGTAACCTCCGCTTTGTCCATTTCATATTGCTCTTGTAGTGGTTGCAACTGCTTTTCTGTGCGCATATACTCTTGTGCCTTAGGAATACGATCGAGTTGTAAGTGTTGTAATTCTTCTTTCTCCTGCTGGTGGATGTTTGTTACTTGCTGCAATAATTGTTGGCATTCTTCTATTTTTTGCACTAGCTGCTTTAAGTCGTAAACCGTTTTGTTATAAGATTCCGTCGCTTGAAAATGCTGCTCTGTTAAATCATTGACATACGTATATGGATACTTTTTTAAAAATGAAGTAAGAATTTCAGACACGCGATGAACCATATTAAGCTTTTCTTCTACTTTTTTACGCTCTTGTTCTAGTTGGTCTGCTTCTTGCATCGCATTACGCTTCCATTGTAAAAACATTTCCTGATCTACATGGTCACGCCAAAATAACGGTGCAATCCATGATTCATCAAACGCCTCTCCTTGCACTAATCTCCTTGCTTCCTCTCGTGCTAGCACAATAATGGGGGTCGTCAGTTTATCGGCGATGACATGTACTTTATCAATTAATGCCTGCTTTTCATGGGCCGTTGTAATGAGTGTAATTGCCCAAAATGGATAGGAGGTCTGATGCATTATTTCTTCTTCGAGTGTTTGCATATACTCCACACCTGTTTGGATATAGGTAAACTGTGACCATTGCGGCATTTGCTCTGCTACATAAGCATCCGCAAAAAACTGATTTTGAGCACCATAATCGTCTAAATAGCGATTTGCCTTACGTTCTAGCACAAGTTTATCTGCACGCTCCGCCTCTAATTGCGTCCGTTTTTCTTGCAGCTGATTTGTATAACTCGTTGCACGGTCATAAATCGATGCACTCGTACTCATTTGATGGAGCACTGTTCGCAAGGCTTCTTTCGCTTCCGTCTCACTTTGCTGTTGCTGCTTGATTTTCTCATCTAATCTACCTATTTGAATTTCCAGCTGTCCTTTGTTATCAGTGAGTAATTGTTGCGTTTGAAGCTGGTCATTTACTTGCTGTTGCAATTGCTTTAAGTGATCCTCATGCTTACGAATGGAACGCTCTAGTTGTAAGACACGCGCTTTCCACTCTTTTAGTAAATCGTCTACTCGTTCATTTTCATTTGCTACTAATTCTCTTTTTAATCGGGCTAGTTGCTTCGATTTATCTTCAATAAGAGCTTCATTTTTTGCCATGCGACTGCTCGTATCCTCTTTCTTTTGGCGAACAGCATCTAGTTGTTGTTCTATCTCCTGCTTTTGTTCCTTTAATTGCTTGGCCTCGAATTGCTTTTGTTGCTGCTGTTTTTCTAACTGCTCTTTTTTTCCTTCTAATAGAAACAGCCATTGCCCTTTTAACAGCTCTAGCTCATTTTGATAGTCATTGACATCTTCTTTTTCGTTTTCCTGTTGGAGCATTTGTTGATTATATGCAATCGTTTCCTTTGTTTGCTCGAGCTTTTGAGCATCCAATGCATATTCTAAAGAGATTTTCTCATGCCGAACAGATTGTCGTTTTTCCTCTATGCTCTGGAGTAGCTGTTGTGTATTGGCTAACGCTTGTTGAAGTTGTTGTTGTTTATCCTGCTGTTCGTAGATTTCTATTGCTTTGTCCTGCCTTAATAGCTGTTGCTGTATGTCCTTTAAGCTATTAAGTCGGTCCTCAATACTCGCAACCTCTTGCTCTGTCTCTTCTTTTTGCTGGCGTAAATAGGACATATACGATGCTGTACGCTGTTGCTCTTCCTCATAGCTCGTTAACGCATCTTGATAAATACGATAGCGATCGACATAGCGGTCCATCTGCTCCTGCATCGCACGGTATTCAATTTTCTTTTCATTAAACTCTTTATATTTTTTTAAATTGCTACGTTGCTTTTCAAATTGATCGGTCATACTAAGTGGATTAAAGTGCTTATCTGCATTTTCAACAGAAGGAATCAACAAGCGATCAAATAACTCCTGTGTTCCTCTACACTCCTCAAATACCTTTTCAATACCACCCTCCGCGCTATTCATGACAATCATATTTTCCCATTCCTCACGAATGATGAAATAATTGCTTTCTAAATAATCGGTAAATGCTTTAATCGACTGTAGAAAAAGCTTAGCACGCATCGGAGTTTGCTGCACAACACTTTGATAATACAGGTGAATGTCATCTTTACTCGCCGGATATTGCATACCTGCTTCCTGCTTTGTAAACGGTATAGCATCGATGCTATGTTTATCACGCTCACTGTACGCATACACATAACGCAGTGACTCAATTTTATTGTTTTTTGTATAAAGCGTCACAGCCGTCACGACATATTGACGTGGTCGCTCGTTTAATAGCCACTCAATGGCAATATGAGCAGGGCCCTCCTCTAAATAGAGCGTGTCTTTAATATTTCGATTAGATACAGAGGCATGTGGAATAATGGCCTGCATTGCCGCCTGTATAAACACGGTCTTGCCACCGCCATTTTCTAATAAAACCGCGCCATTTTGTGCATCAAATTGAAAGGTTTCATCATGTTAACGTTTTAAGCCTTGCTCATAAATAATATTAGCGAAGCGAATTTTACTAATTGTCGGCATCGTCTTCCTCCTTCATGCCATATAAAAAGGCGATAATTCCACGATTGTATTCCGAATCCATAAAGTAATTTCCGATAATGACCTGTGCTTTCTCTGTGAGCTCATACTCACCCATACCGGTTTCAACTAAAATATCCTCATCCTTTAAAAAGCGACACGTCGTATGTAAAAAACTTACGCGACTCACTGTATTGGCACTTTGTCGTTTCGCCGTTTCCTTGACATCATCTAGCCCGTCCCATTTTTCTAGCAACATATGCCAGCGATAAGAATATTGCTTCTCCTTTTCCTTCAATGTCCCTTCGTTATATTCACGAAGTATAGCCATCCGACGATCAATCGCCTGCATCCATTCTTCTAACGTAATAAATGGACGTGTCGGATTTTTCGAATGAAACGCATTATAAAACTCACCAATAACACAAATCGTGGCGAAATACATCAAATATAAATCATCATTGCGTCCCTTTGATTTAAAATACTCACGCTTTAACGCTTCATTCGTCACATGAAAGGGTGAAAGCTTTGTCTCAGGAACAAGTAGCACTTCATTGCCCACTTCAATACAAACGGCATGTACCTTCTTGCAAAACATTTCAACAAGTGCCCGAAAGTCCGTATCAATTTTAAATAAACGCACAACATCGCCACTGACACGTCCATCCATTGCAAGCTGACTATACATATCAAATGCATGCATAATTTTTTCCTGCTGGTATAGCATTTACATTACCTCCCGCCAGTTAAACTGCAAATTTTGAATCGTAAAACGTGATGTTGCACTTAAAATCTCTGGAAGCTCTTCTATCACTAATTGACGCTCACCTAGCAATTGAGACGCCTCTGCTAATAAATGCATCGATTGCTCATCGTTTGTTTGTGCATCCTTTTGGAGTGGTGCACGCTGATGACAAAGCATTAAAAAATCATAAAAGTATCGCTCATCTACTGACAAGGTTTCATGCTGTTTTAGATGGTCTAGCCACTCTGACAACATCCAGCTTTCACGGCCTTCAGCAAATGTGAGCATCTGTTTCATGTAGGCACCGTACAATGCGCGAACTTGCTTTGCATATTGTTCACGCTTCTCTTCTGACACAATTTCCTCATAACGTGCCAGCTCTGCACGTTGCTCTTCCTCCGACCATGACTGTGCGCCAAATATACTGAGTAGTGACCACGTTTTCACATGACCAATTTTTAAAAAGGGAGCTAAAATACCTTTCATTGATTCAAGTGGCAATGGCGTACTTACAATTTCTGATACAATTTCTTTATCGAAATTAAAATTGTCGATGCCAATGCTATACAATGATTGCTCAGCTGCCTCTAATGCTTCTTGCTTAAGCTTTAAGCTATGAGTCAATAAGGCTCGATGCTGCTCATGGACTGACATTAATGCTTCATCAATTTGCATAAGCATTCGAAATGCACGGATGTCCTCCTCATTTGTTGTCGACTCCGATGCCTTCTTCGTTTCCATAATGAATTGATGTAGCTCCTCAAACTCTGTATTCTCCCGCTGCAATCTTAAATTCCGGTCCTGTAAAACTTCCATAAAACGCTTTTGTGTTTCCATATTAATAATATTGCGTTTAATCTCATACGAAAGCTTTTCCATTCGCTCATGCAACTGCTCTACATCCATACGCATTTCATTGATTTGACGTAATGCGCCTTGCAGCTCTCCTTTTTCAAGAAGCTTACGCAGCATTAGCTGATGAATAGATAACTGAAACTCCTGGAAATATTCCTTCGTCGCAAATATAAGCTCCAGCCCATCATCATCTAGCTGATAATATTGCCGATTTTCTTTAGCATCAAAAAAGTCTGTTTTTAAAAAGGAAAACGAAATTTCTTCTGTTAGGTTTGTCTCCCAATTCAAAAAAGAGTAGGTTTTGTAATACCCTTTCGCCGGTCGAAATGTGTTCTTTACTAAAAAAACTAGCTCAGACACTCGCTCATCCGATACGTTATAACGCGTTTGAATGAGTGGGCGTAAATAATTTGCTGCCTCATCTATACCAATCTTCGTTTCACGCATTAGTTTCATTTCAAAAAAATATAATAGCGTTAAGAGTCCAAGCATCCGCATATCGATTTCTTGCTCATCCTCATCTATTTGACGCTTCGCCGACAGCTCATGTAATGGCTCAAATAAAAAAATGCGCCGCATACGTTCCTTCACATCTGCCGTAATATTAAAATTCCACTCCATCCAAATCCTCCATTATATCCGCACTCATTTCGCACCATATTTGCTGAAGCGTCCTTGTCACTAACACTTCCTGTGAGATATAAAACCGCTTATCTAGTAGCTGCTGACACTTTTGCTTAGTGTCATGATTTAATTGTCCCATAAATACTTGGATCGCCTCTTCATCGATTAGCTGCTGCTTAGGAATCGGCTTACCTTCGTGTGTAAGAGCTGCCTTATAAAACGGCAAAGCCAGCTCAATCGGTTGTTGCTTGTGCAATAAATACCAAATAGAAATCCCAGCAAAGTCAATATCGCCAAAATAGTAATACGTATGCTGTACATTTGGCAGTGGCAGCTGTTTATCAAATAAGCTAAAGCTACCGACAATTTCAAAACCTGCTCCATACAGTAATGTTGTAAAGCAAGTAGCTGAAAGAGCAGGTAATAGTGCCTCATATGTTGTTTTATTTTCGACGATTAAATGAAATTGCGATGAGCGACCAATATTTTGCGGATTTATAGCAAAACGTAACGGCTCCTTTGCATCAACAATTTGCATACTCGTCCATAATCCTAGCCGCTCTAATACACATCTACCGCCCTTATATTGTATCCATTTTTCATCTCCAACAAGCTGCTGACTCCGCTCAGGTGCTGGAGCTGGTACTGCTGGCAAGCCATATGTAGTAATATAGTGATTAATTTTTTCAATGTATCGTAAATCCTGCTCCAGCTGTTGCTGCGTTAAACGATAGTATACATCTAATGAAATGCTCATATGAAGTGTTAACTGTAGACGCTCGATTATTTCACGCAGGGATTTTTTTGCGGAGTGCTTTAAAATTTTATATTTGTAGTAAAGTCTCGGTGTTTGAGTGGTTTGTCCAGCGCTTTTCACAGGTTGCAGTAAATTTTGGTCTACAAGTTGCAGCACTAGCATCGCGAAATTCTCATACGTTTCTGGTCTTCCAACAATTTGTTCTAATTGTGAGAGGGTAATAAATGACTTTTTAAATTGAATAAGCTGATCTTCCAACCGTGCACCTCC
Organism: Solibacillus sp. FSL R7-0668; assembly: GCF_038006205.1. Taxonomy (NCBI): domain Bacteria; kingdom Bacillati; phylum Bacillota; class Bacilli; order Caryophanales; family Caryophanaceae; genus Solibacillus; species Solibacillus sp. FSL R7-0668. The sequence continues at coordinate 3,124,694 of NZ_JBBOUU010000001.1, forward strand.
TAATTATTTTTAGTATAGCAAATCAAGGGGAGTTTAACCAAAAGGGGGACGTTATATGGTAGGAAACAAAACCTACATGAAAATTGAAAATATAAACGTTTAAAAATCGAGTAGTGTTATGCAGCTCCCCCCTCATGAATTTAAAGAAAACCGAAGCACAGCACATAAAATTAAGTACCTATTTTTCACTGCTACATATGATTTATATAAAAGGAGCATTCCTGTTAGAAGGATTTTCAGGGGCTTGAAATAAAAAAAGTCCTCTTGTATGATGCTTGAGTGTCAACGCTCATTGACCCAATCACCACACAGGAGGAACCCGTATATGAATAGTAATACGAACCAAAAAATTAATCAAGTTTCTGAAAATACTTTAGTAATCGGTATCGACATCGCCAAGCACAAACACTTCGCTTGTGCGGTAGATGATCGTGGCCGTGTGCTCCAAAAATCGTTTCCAATCCTGCAATCTCGTATTGGATTTGAAGGGTTTTACGAGCGTTTGCTTGCCTTAAAAGCAGCGCATGAAAAACAAGAAATCCTCGTTGGATTTGAGCCAACAGGTCACTACTGGATGAACTTAGCAGCGTTTTTAACGCATTACGGAATTCCGTTTGTGATGGTCAATCCAATGCACGTCAACCGCTCGAAAGAACTGGACGACAACCTGCAGACGAAAAATGACCAAAAAGATGCGCTTGTCATCGCACGTTTAATGCGAGATGGACGCTTTAGCTATCCACGGCTGTTAGAAGGCGTGGAAGCCGAACTACGAAACGGCGCGACATTGCGCTCTAAAATTCAAGAAGATTTAAACGCGCTTCAAAATCGCCTCATTCGTTGGTTAGATCGCTTCTTTCCCGAGTTTCCACAAGTCTTTAAGGACTTTGGGAAAATGGCGTATGCGGCGCTCGAAATGACGCCATTACCCTCGGATATTCAAGGGAAATCACCCGAAGAGCTTCTCTTCTTATATCGCCAAGTAGAGGGAATGAAAAGCCCTCAACTACCAAAGGCAAAGCAATTAGTTGAAGTAGCCCAAAACTCAATTGGACTAACAGAAGGTTTAGTGATGGCCAAATATGAAATCGCCACACTGCTTTCCCAAATCAAATTGATGCAGGCTCAACTCGATGAATTAACGGTTCAGCTCACAGAGCTAGCCAAACAAATGACCGATTATGATTATTTAGTATCGGTACCAGGAATCGGAGACGTAACCGTTGTCGAGTTACTTTCAGAAGTTGGTTCTTTCACGCAATACGAGCATCCACGCCAATTAATTAAGCTAGCGGGACTTACATTGCGCGAAAACTCTTCTGGTAAGCAAAAAGGACAAAAGCGGATTTCCAAACGAGGCAGACGGAAGCTACGAGCCCTTCTGTTCCGCGTGATGATGCCTTTGATTCGCCATAATCCAGCATTTAAAGCGTTACACGAACATTACACCACACGCGCCGTCAATCCACTGCGTAAAAAACAATCCATTGTCGTCCTGTGTGGTAAATTACTCAAGATTTTACACGCCTTGTGCAACAAGAAAATGATGTTTAACGAACAACAAATGATGAAGGATTTCACCCAGCTTCAAACGGCTGCATAAGCGGCACCATCAGCAGTGAAAGTCAAAAGGATGACACGGAGAAGCCGGCATTATTTATTCCATCCGACCGTGATGAATTGAAACGAGTCCCTATAGGAGCATCGCCAGCCTCTGCCTTATGAATAGACCGAACGAAGGAATGTACGCGCAAACAGACGCCTAGAGACATGGGAGGGTCCGTCATCATAAGCAACGCAGAGATCCAAAAGTGCATCAATATACAGCACGGGATCAGGAGGATCATTACCAATTAATGGTTCATCCTTTAGCGGAGCGTTCGAACGGATTGTAAGAAAAATCAATAATTACAAAATAAAGATAGGTGTACGTGTCGAAAAATATTTTTTTAGACACTCAAAAATGGCGTGAGACATTGATACAACAACATTTATAGAGGGAGGAGAAGGTTATCGTATTTACGGAAACAATTGATCTTCAAGGCAATTTATTTACAGCTGTTACCGTTCAGTTACCTAAAACAACATTGCTCACAATTTCGAATGAACGTGGCTACATTATGTGTGGTGCACTGGATGTGGGCTTGTTAAATGAAAAATTAGCCGATCGCAAAATCATTGCTGGTCGCGCGGTTGGGGTACGAACAATCGACGACTTATTAAAAGCGCCATTAGAATCCATCACATACGAAGCAAAAGCGTGTGGCATCGAAGAAGGGATGACTGGCGAAGAAGCGTTATTAAAATTGATTTAAATTGGTTTAAAAGCCAAATACGTATGTAATTTTAGGGGAAATGAGATCCAGCAAATTTTCCTGTGCAAAAAAATGACTGGCATCTAGATTCAATACTTTTTGCAAAAAAACCGCTCTTTCAATTTCTCGAAAAAGCGGTCTATCTATTTTTCATTGCCTATCCCTAGGTTCAATCACAATTGCCTCTTTAAATCGCTTTATTATAATAAGAAGCTTTGTTCCCTTTACTTCTCTTTACGGCTAGCAGCTCTTCTAATTTCTGAATATATTCATGATCTGTTGATATTCTTGTAAGGCTCGTTAATAAATATGGTCTCAATCCGGAATTAATTTTTTGGCATCGCGCAAGATTAATTAAATACTTGGCCATCTTAAAAGACTTCAAGTGCGTATGCCCTTTTTTAAAATCCTTCTTCGTATTGACGACCATATATTCTTGCTTTCGCCCTTTATAAAAAGGAATAATAATAAACTCATCTTTTTTGAAAATTTGATTCATATTATCCTCATCCTTTTCGAATATACTCATAAACCGCCTTTCACTTACGGAGAAATACCAATCACGCCGCTTTCCTACAATCCCCTCTCGCCTCAGTTGTTTAATTGGCCTTACTTCTCCTTACCCTATTTATCGATTACTATATTCCAAATTTGATGAAAAAAGCACCTTTTTTAAACACTATTAACAATTCAAGCACGTTTTTACACCGCTTTAATACAGAATATGAAAACTTAAAGACAAGGGCAGGACAATTGCTGTGATTTCTTCAAAAAAAGAAAGGTGTCTGCCATAATGACATCGAAAAATTCGCCTTTTGTCCGAGTCGGTGGAATTAGTGAAATTCGGCATATCTAAATTTATAAAAAAGACTAAGAAGGTCCTTTTTAGGTTAGAATACTCATAATTTATAAGTCGGTGTACAAAGGGTGATTATTTAATGAGTGTTATAGTACTAGAAAACAAAAGGATCATTCTAAATGGAATTATTAGGTATGAGTTAAATTCTGATGAGATGTACTATAGAAATGATATGGAAGAGGAAAGATTTCTTTTCATATTTCTTATTAATCAGGATGACCTTTGGAGCGAACATTGTTTCAACTATTTATATATTGAGATGGCTGATGGCACTTTGTATAAATATTATTCTGATAAAAAGTTATATGATGTAATGGAGAAAATGGCTAACTATTTTGAAGAAAAAGGCATTGCTAGTGAGGTAGAAAATTGTTCTTATGATGATCAATATGTTAGTGAAGCTTTAGAAGCAATACTTGAAGTAGATGAGCATTTAGAACAAGCGGTTGAAAGCTATGTCAAAATTAGAGATACGTTTCTATTCGTTAATGAAGATATTTCAGCTATAGCGAATCGAATTGATCATGCTTTTGGAATTATATAAGCAGGAAAAAATCAGCTTTTTTGACGTTAATATGAGAGGTTTTTGTACGTTTTGTCTATGAAATTACAGTTGCTATTCTTTAACCAATGAGGCAATCAGACTCTGTGTCATGGCGTATATGAAGAAGTATAATGAGGGATAAAATTAGAAATGAATTTATCGCCTCATGCAAATTTGCGGTTTGGGGCGGTGATTCGACGTCATTTATTTCTACTGTCTCCTTAACAGGGAACAGTTCATAATCATTTGCTTCCACCATCCTGTGCAGTTGATTTACCAAAATAATAACCAAATACCATCGTTAAAATGGATAGTGTATACTCCACCGGAATTCTTTCTAAAATCGCTAAATAAGCAAATACGAGAGCAAATATCAATGTAATGATTTTCCGCACTTCTATAAGTGCTATTAGTTTGTTTTTCATTTCACTACGCTCCTTCCAATTGATCTAGACATTTATGTGCCGAGCTAACAGACCCTTCAAGCTTTGCCTGCTCATTCCGATAATACGGCGGTTTCTTTCTGGTCGACTTTAAAGATTGCTCGTGATGATTCGACACTGTCATTAATCGGATATAACTTTCCTATGGTTATTGATGTTTAGGATGTTAATTAAAAAGCTGTAATTTCATAAGAAAAAAGCTGTTTATTAAGCGTGGTTATGGCATTCAATTTATGCCATGAATGGCAATGAAGCATATTCAGATTCTCGTAAATTTATTCATAAATCTCGTCGCTTGACATGGAGCCTCTATCGATATGATTTCGGCTAACAAAGCCAAGCAGAGAGCTTAGCTGGCAAAATAGCCTATCATACACGAACCCTCCACGTAAAGCGTAGTTATACAGAATATTATTCATACCCTACATTGCCATTTGTAGCATTCGTTAATTGCCATAACCAAAGCGTAAAATAGACAGTAACACTTTGAAATATCGAACAATCATTTATTATTCAACACATGAAAATGCCGTCGTTACAGGCTTAAATTAATTTTAAAAGCATTTGTAAAAAAATTGTCCTACATATATTTTAATATATTCGTGATTTGGTAAATTTGGTATACAACTTATTTATAAATAAGCGCTATCTGATGCTGAAAAAGGCGTTTGTCACTTATTTAAATTTAAGTCGTATATGGATTTAGGTAAATAGCAAAAAATAGATTTGAAAATGTGTGATTTTTTATATCTTTGCAAAACCAGTCAAGCATTAGAAAGAAATAAGCAATGATTAAAAAGCAGCCTAATTTTTATTTTAATTTTGGCCTGGAAATAATTCAGAAACTAAAGTCGTTTTACTTTTCGAAATTAAAAAAGTGTCAAAATCCTTTAGATCTAAGGATTTTGACACTTTACGAAACTTATTTTTTCATATGGAGACGGCGGGGCTTTTGGGAGCACCGCCGAGGATTGCCGTAATAGCAGTGTTTATAAGGTTTTTTAGTGCCTTTGTAAAAGTATTAACTACGGGTTTAACTACGACAGGTGACTTTTTAACAAAATGATTCAAATTCAAAGTCGAGAAAATCTGTTTTACTAATTACTCTGGCACATACACCATGTGCATTAGCTTGGAACCATAAACTAGCTCGAGTAGAAATTAATTCATTTAGTACTTTTAAATTTAGAGAATTTTCTTCTTGTATCCTTAAAAGATAAACACAGTCACTTACTGGTATAAATCCATCTTCTATAAATGCCACTTTTCCTATACATCTTTTCCCAACCCTAGCAACTAAGATATCTCCAGGTTCAGCTAAGCGTACCTCTTTTGGAAAATCAGAAGATTTATATGGAAATGTATAGTAAACTTTATTTTCTTCAAAGGTACTTGTATGAAAGTATGGTACTTGTAAGTTATCTAGATACTTTTTAGACTTATTTCCCCTTTTTAAAAGAATATCCATATCTTTCAGTTTCAGAAGAGATCGACCATTTGTTTTTTTTATATTCTGTTTCCAAAAATGATAATCATAATCCATTCTCTGTATTAATTCATTCTTATTCACAGATATTTCATTAATTATTACTCCATCTAAATTAGACTTTGCTAAAATAACTTTTTTGAACGTTTCTTTACCTTTTTCTATAATCAAAATATGAGTTCTTGCCTCGGTCTTTTGGAAAACTTTATCAGGTAATTGAATAACTTTTTTCAATTTATGATATTTTAATAAATCTGCTCTAAATAATTGGAAAGTATGATTGGTTAATAAACTATCTGGTAATATTATGGCTAGTTCACTACCATCTTTAAGATAAATTAAATTTTTGACTAAAAACATAAGGTCTGTTGGAATATTTTTCAAATCTTTTACACTCTCAAAACCAGCTCTATCCAAAAGATCATAATCATGATTATTAGGTTTATATTTTAGGTACGGGGGATTACAAATAGCGAGGTCAAAGTTATCTTCAAAATGTGATAAAATTTTATTTAAATTATTATCTAAAACGTTTCCATTTTCCACTTTAACAAAATTCAAACTTTTTCTTATATGCTCTACAATTTCAAAATCAATATCAATAGCAGAGTATTCGGCTGCCCCCCATCTTTTAAATGCAGCTAAACTCAATGAGCCATTTCCTATACCTAATTCGAGAACTTTCTTAGGCTTTTCTACTTCTATTTGAGATATTAATAGATGAGATATTTTATCCTGTGTATAATATCTACCTAACTCTTCCATTCATAATATGCCCCCTTCCATATCCATTTATCATAGCATCTCTAAAATTATAGTAAATATCTTTTTCCACTGCATTGGTAGAAGAATCTTTAAAAATACCATAATACTTTAAAAAAATTTTTTTATCGCTTCTATAATCTAGTTTCCAATATTCTGAACGTTCTTTAAAAGTTCGTTCTAAAATAATTGAAAATAATTGATTATTTATTACTTTAACTAAATTTTCACATACTTGTACAATCTCATTTAAATGATCAAAATCTCATTAACATTGCATTAAATTAAAACACTATTCATCAAGAGTCCTTCTAACTAAAAAAATTCCAAAACAAGGTATTCCGTTGCACAAAAAAACTCCTTATAATTAGGTTTGGTAGTTCTGTCCAAATCCCAATTAAAAGGAGCCAACCATGAACAAGGATACCACAAAATCCACATTAAATGAATTGTTAAAAGTACTAAATGAGAAAACATTTTTAAAAATTGTGAACGTCTCCAATCTTGATTATTACGTGAAAAAGCTGTCAGCCTATAAGTTTTTACAACTGTTCATCATTGCACAGCTGAATGAAAAAGATTCGCTCAAAAAATTGGCGAAACATCTGAAGGAAACTGAAGAGCTTCAAACCTTTGTTCAAATGGGTACCATTAGTTCGTCGCAGCTTTCACGCAGACAGTCCTGCTTGACGCCGGGCATATTTGAAAAGGTCTTTCGCCATCTCGTCGTTGCCGCCCAGGTAAAATTGAAGAGAAGGCAACCGTTTGTTCGGGATATCGATCAACTACTTGTTATCGATTCTTCTACCATGTCCATGAGTCTGAGCCAATATCCCTGGGCTACGTTTCGAAAAACCAAGGCAGGTGTTCGTCTGCATTTACGCGTCGTTGTCACAAAAGATGTGACGCTCCCAGATCAGGCGGTTCTTTTGCCGGCGAAACATGCAGACCGTACGCAAATGGATACGCTGGTGGCGTTCGATTCCGATGCCATTCATCTGTTTGACCGAGGCTATACGGACTATAAACAGTATGACAAATTGTGTGAGAAAGAGGTTCGCTTTATCACGCGATTGAGGAAAAATGCAAAGATTGAAGTGCTGAATGAGCAAGCCCCAGACGTTGAAAATAACATCTTTTCGGATCAAGAAGTCTTTTTGGGGGATGAGCAGAACCGCACGAAAATGTCGAATTCGCTGCGTTTAATCCGAACAGTCGATCGCGAGAAAAATGAAATCATTATTCTCACAAGCTGTTTCGATTTGTCGGCGAAAGAAATTGGAGACCTCTATCGCTACCGCTGGAAAATTGAAACGTTTTTTAAATGGATGAAACAGCACCTAAGAATCAAAAAGTTCTTCGGAAAAAGTCAGAACGCCGTCTACACACAAATCTGGATTGCTCTGATTACGTATTGCCTGCAAGTATTGCTAAAGCTGGAACTGAACCATGATGGACCACTTTTAGAGATGAAAGAAACGCTTCAGAATCTTCTTTTCAAGCCTTTTGAAACTTTTGTTAAAGCACTTTTCAGACCGCCGACAAGGCAATCCAAAGGACGAAAAAAGCATGATTGGGACAGTGAGTTTCAGCTCATCGTCAAACAGTTTGACGAAAGAGAGGTGGAACATTTAGACAATTTAACGTACGACCCGATTTTCTAGGTTATATCATATGTAAATAATTTACAATTTGTGGATGAGGACTACCGCTTATGCCCACGTTGACTTTTTTTCAAATACGGAGAAATCGTTCGTTCTGAATTTTCAGATATATGAGTCAGGTAGGTATTATGCCCCTTTTGACAAATGTTAAAAATTTTTATGCAACGCTAATGTCAAAATCTATAACTATTGGCTTCTCAATATACTTTTTATATGTATTTAAACCAAAATGCATAGCATTATCTGAACCCAACATTCCAAACCTATGTACAATACAATGCCTTAATTGACATACATCTGAAAATTCTTTAAACACTGTGTCTGTATTCTTTAATGTTACACCTAATAAACTCTTCAAAGTCTCTCTAATATTCTTCCCATTTGTAAATGAGTATCCTTCAAGTAAGGCCTCAGGTAACATTAGCAAGTTTTGATTCGATATAACTGCTCCATATTTTAAAGTTACACCTTCACATTTAGTTTTAGAAATCTCATCATTTATAATTATAGACCTTATTAATTTCCTAATAAAACTTTCTACGGCAGAGACACTTCCTAAAACTATCATATTCGTTAAATCTTTAGGTATATTCTCAATACTGCTTTCATAAGGTCTAATTAACCTAAACAGAGCTTGCCTTTTTTCTATAAAATCATCAATAGCTGATTGTTTAGGTTCTTCATATGTTTCATCAAATAATCCTTCTGTACTAAAATTACTAACAGGTGTATGGCTACTTATAACATAATTGAACTTTGACATTATGCTAAAAACTCCTCTATTAATATATTTACTGTATTAATAATTTTCCCTGCTTTCTTTACTCCAAATCCATTAGGTTTCGTTAATTCTTCTGATATATTGGCACTTGCTAAAAAATCTTTTACTGTTCTTAAATCTGTTTCTTCCAAAATTTTATTCTTTTGCCATTCAGTTAAAGGTAACTGATCAATAGTTAATCGCATACATTCCTCAAAAGTAGATTTAGATACTAGCTCACTTCCACAGTTGTGGCAAAACTTTTGATTTTCACTTAATCTATGAGCCCCACATTTAAAACACGAAGGTAGATCTAACTTTAATCTTTGTAAAGCTTCTGCACTTAGAATACTTTGAATACCCGTTTTTCTATGGGGGTGTTTCTTATCTGGACGTTCTAAAAAACTAATTATTTCACTTATTTTAAAACCCCTACTTGTAGAAAAAGCTTTCTTTTGTAAGAGTAAAAGAAGATGAGGTATATATCTTTCATATTCTCGCTTTGGACCATGCTTAACTGGAGGTAGTTGATATAGCATACCTGCCTCAATTAAAAACTGAAACATACGCTGTGTTGATTTATCAGTGACGTCCCCTATTCCAAATATAACCTGTTTTGTTTCCTCATCTAACACTAATTTTTTATTTAAATCCGCTAACTCACTTACTATTGCTTCAAGAATTTCCATCCCTACCTCCAATATGCTACTATATTGAGGTAACTTTTGTTTAATAGAAATATATTCATCTTTTAACAATTTACTTCTCTCATCAATAATTTGATTAAATTTACTTTGTGTGGAACCTTTTTTTAGTTCATAATCTCTTAATATTGTTACAAAAGCTCTAGGATTGCCAAAAGAAGCATATTTTATCAAAGCTTTTATATTAGAATCTAAAGTTGTATTTTTAAATCGTTTTTCAAAGAATTCTTCAATAAAACTATTGTAGTCTTCTCCAAAAGGATTAAACCACAAACTAATAGAATCGACATCTTGTTTCAGATGAAATCTAGGTCCATATTCTGTAGTTCCTGGGTATACAGATGCTTTAGGAGAAATACTAATTGTTTTCAAACTTCTAAACACATCAAAAAATTCAATCATATATTCCTTTGTTAAAGTTAATGCTGCATCATCTAAAAGTAAAATAGCTCGTTTCCTTTTAGCAGCCTTCATGGAAGTGTTTATAAAATTTGTTGTACTAAATATTGTGATATTATTTAAGATTTTTTCATGCCAAGGTTCTACTACATTTTTTTCTGATTGTGCAACAAATTTCAACAACTCTTCTTCAGTTATCTCCTCAAAAAAAGTTACCTTTTTGTTGCTTAGTTTCTTATTACTTTCTGAACAACCTAAAATAATTTTACTCAACATCCATGTGTGAAAAATCTTAATTGCAGCTGGATTGCTCGAAATTAAGGGCTCTAAGTGATAATACTTACTAAATGATACATAGATAGAAAATGGCTTTTTAGAATCTTCTAAGCAATTTTTTTGGGCTATCTTCATTTGGTGTGTTTTACCAGTACCTCTTGGTCCTATAAGAACCTTAGCTCCTTTTTCGATTAACTTCTTCTGAACCTCTTCTAAAATTTCACTTTGTACATTCCATTGTGAAAGTAAAGTTTCTTCTATATAATCTGCTCGTTCTTCATATTCATTTTTATCTTTTACCATCATACACACCCCTTTATATAGCTTTCAGCAAGTAATTTAGTATATTCGCTTAAACCGTATACTCCAACGACTTCTTCAACTCATCCAAATCAATTCTCATTAATTCTTTTATATGTTCATCTGAAACAAGTGTAAGGTCGTATGCTTCCATTTCTAAGAGCAGCGTATATGCCACACCATGAAAATGGGTAGGTTGCCACTTTAACATATCAGGATATTTTTCTTGTACAACAGCTTCCGCTAATTTGATAACTCGATTATATTCTTCTTGTTCCATAAGTTTACCTCCCACGAACTATAAAATGGTCTTTATAGTAAAAACAAAGATAACCTGTACAGGGAATTCCTGACACATGCTATCTTTGTTATAACATATCCTATTCACTATATTAAGGACCATTTTAAATTGTCCCTATTTTGTCGCAAAATTTGTTCCAATAATAAAACAAAGCTCCACCTCATAGAATTTGAAATGATTGATTGTCCCAAGTTTTGTCCCTATCCCTAACTAAAACTCGCTATTAGATGATTTCTAATACATTTAATGTCCCCAATTTGTCCCAAGTTTTGTCCCCAATTCAAAACAAATCTTTATTTTAAAGGACTTTTTTAATTTGCATTGTCCCAAAATTTGTCCCTATTTAAGATTGTACTGTGTATTTTGTCCCCGAGCCTTTTCCGATTGCAACGACGCCATCAGCTGCCATTTCTTGCATTAACCTGTGCACTTGTTTTCGGTCCATTCCTGTCATTTGACGAATTTCTTTATTAGCCAATGGGCGATTCTTCAATACAGTTAAAAGCCTTATTTTAATCGCTTCTTTATCAAGGCTTTGCTGACGCTCGTATTTCATATTTTCTTCTAATATGTCATAAGTATAGCGAGTTAATGTATAGTAGCGTCCTTTACCTCGCCCTCTTGGCTCAATTAAATTAAATTCATTATGCATCTTCACCAATAGTTCCCTAGCTTGCTCCGCACTTCTTTGCATAACAGTAGCAGCTACAGTTTTGTCAACTTCTTAATGACAATGAAGGGGGTCATTTTAATTGATCTAACTCTAAAAATTCAAGCAAATGTGGTGTGAACAGTCCTTTATCATCAAAATCATCCTTATTAACCTCATTCCAAATGCCAATACTATTCTTATCATTACTTGTGTAACCAATTACAGCCTCTAATTTAGGCATATTAAAATGAATATTATTTTTCCCACCAGCAGCCTGAATTAAATTATAGTTATTAGTAATCATAGATCTTTTAGTCTTAAGGTCGTATGGCTTACCTGTTGTTAAACTGTTTATTGTAATTAGCTCCAGTTCTTCTTTATAAAAGATACTTTCTTGAAGTTCCTTGACACTCGAAAAATTGATTTTTTCTAATAACCCCTCTGGTAAATCAAAATCATTTATCAAGAAATAATCAACCCCTAAATGCTTACACAACTCTGCTAAAATTATCGCTGTTGCTTTACCATGATGTGGTATGATAGCGATGTTTTTATAATTCAAATATGTTTCGGCATATTTTTCATCACCAGTTAGATTAAGGACTCTTTTTTTAATCAGTTGCCTATATACCATCAAATCATTCGGCCCTTCAACTAAAAGTACCTTTTTACTGAAAATTATCTTATTTAAATTTGGTTCGATACTTTTTATGTAATTGTTATAATCGGCAATTTCCTCTAATGTAAAAACTTCTTTAATATCTTCATCAAAATCACCGTTATAATCATTAAAAGCTACCACTGATTGTTTTAAATCCTCGTCAAACTCTAAACGTACCAAACCTCTTGTATCAAAAATATCAATCATTTTATGGGAATGAGTAGTGTAAATGACTTGATGTCCTTTTTCTGTTAGTTCACATAAAACTTTTTTATAAAAATATTCTTGATGGTTTTCGTGTAAAAAGCTCTCTGGTTCTTCAAATATAAATACACATCTATCATCGGTATTTGTTTCGGCAATTGTTTGAATGATCGACATAACAAACATTGAGATATAACCGTCCCCAAAATGTTCTATCGGAATTAAATTTTCTCTATCCCCATTAATTCCTACTTTAAATATCATTTCTAGGAAAAGGTCATCGTACTCTGGTAATCCGAATTCTATTAAACATGAATTATCCCTTAAATTCTTTTCATAATTCGTCTTTATATTATCTATGAAATCGTTTAAAAATGATTCACTAATCATTTCATCAGATAAGGATCTCATTTTTCCGTTAAATAATGTTCTTTTATTTATAATGTCTGGATCGGAAGTTATTGAACTTTTAATAAACTTTGCTAAAAAAGACGTTAAATTTCCCCAGCTACTTTTCTTTATAGAAAGTTCCTTTTTTATTTCATGAAAATTAACATAAAATATTTTATAATATTTTGCTGCACCCGATATTTTTTTATTATCACTATTCATTTTTGCGTTTAATATTTCCGTTTCGTCAACTTCTAATTCTAAAAATAATTCCCCATCCAATTTAACTTCATTGCCACTTGAAGTTTTTTCAGCACTACCCTCAAGCGTCGAATTTATAGAAATTTTTTTCAACAAATCACGGTTATGAAAATCATCAATACAAAATGTTTCTTTTCCAACATATTTAGCAGTTAGGCCAATTAAAATGGCATTTAATAAATTTGTTTTACCTGCATTATTATAACCAACTATTGCTACAGGTCTTTTGTAGTTCTCATTCGGAAAAGTAATTGTTTGTGCTTTGTTTCCAAATGATCGATAATTTGCTATATAAATCTCATTAATTCTAATTTTACTCATGCAAGCCACTTCCTCTTCGTGAATTACACACATAATTAATACACAAAAGCACCTCAGTATAATCTTATTAAGTATGTTTAAAAGATCACTAAGGTGCTATAGTTTGTTAAATCACTTGTACTGACGGTAATATTTATTCTTCAACCCATCAACCGTCATATTTTCATTTAAGTTCGTATGAGGAATAAGCAAGTATCCCCACTCTTTTCCGTCATGCTCTAATTCATGCTTAGATGCGTGTTCACACCATGCTGTAACAGCTTTTGCCTTCTCTAGAACAATCTCGTCCTGCATATCCGATTCAGCTTTAATTTCACAAATAAATTTCACTTCATCTGTTTCTACTACGAAGTCTGGGTGATACGTTTCACCACGCCCGTAGTAAATTTTCAATTGCCCTGACATTGGTTTAAACCATTTCAGCACCTTAGGATCGTTTTCACAGATTACAGCAAATTTACGTTCACTATCTGAGTCGAATTTTTGAACTCGGTACAGGCTCTTTGAAAAGCCGCTGAATACCATACTTCTAATTTTACTTTTATCTTCAACAGGGTTTCTGAAGTTACGTTCACCATCTTCAACAACCATTGTGTAATGCACATTACCTAGTTGTTCATATCCCTTACTAATCTTCACATCATACTCGTTTTCTGAAGTTTGATAGTAATATTCCTGCATTTGTTCGTGAATATGGCTTGCTAATTGTTTTGAATTATAAGCAAGAACATTTTCAACAGCCTCATCATCTGCCAAATACGATTGGAGATGTTTGATTAATTGACCAACTAAATTGTAAAGTAATTCTGCATGATCATCGTAGGAGATGTCCGAATAATTCATTAGTTGCTCAATAATATAGTCTGCTAAGTTCTCTTGTTTATAAATCATTCCACTCGTATTTAACGTGGAACGTTCACTCGTTCTTAAGTTTTGAATGACTATTTTACCTTCAGTGGACTGAAGATGTATATTTTTTACGTCTAATTCGAATTCTTTATATCCCCATGTTACATCGCCTACTGGTTGAATAATAACCCTTGGAATGTCAATACTATGCTGAACATGGTTATTAACAGAGGTTGCAACTACGTGTGCTACAAATTTTTCTGTTTCTTCTGGGAATAAATCTAATTCTTGTGTATTGAGATCTTCCTTCACTTCTTTTACAATTGCTGCCTGTACTTCAGGCTTTTGAAGGTCTTTAGAACTCGGAAGGTATTCAAATTTTTTCATTGCCTTCTGAGTCGCTTGAACGATGTCGTTAACGCGATTAGTCGTGAACGTTTCTTTCGCTTCAGGTTTATTCTCGATTATTTTATCAACTTCAGCTTGTACTTCCTGTTGAATCGTTTCTTCTATTTTTGTCGTAATTGTAACTGCTTCTTTTTTCTCTACGGCAACATCTTTACCAATAATAACACCTTTTCGAATAACCGAATTCGGATTGTTTGCCTCATCAATTATATCTTGGAATCGATCATGTGCTACAATTGTCAACCTATCTACCGCTTCATTTCCTGTTCTTTTTCCATAAGGTAAACGTAATCCACGTCCAATTGATTGTTCTACAAGCGTCTTCGAGTTAGCTGCACGTAATGGAATAATTGTATATAAATTTGTTACATCCCAGCCCTCTTTTAGCATATTTACATGAATAACAATTTCAGTTGTAGAGTTTGGATCTTCAAGTGCCATTAATTCTGCAATTGTTTCATCCTTCTCCTCTCCACGCTGATTAGAGTGTACTGTTATAACCTTCCCTTCATATTGACCATCATAAAATTCGTCTGATTCAATATATTTTAGTAGCTCTTCTGCATGATTTGTGTCTTGAGCAACTACAAGAATAAAAGGTTTTACTAATGGCTGGCCCGTTTTACGACTATATAAATCAAGCTCAGTTTTTGTTTCTTCGTGGATACGAACACCATCTGCTAATTTTAATCTTTCTAGCATATGTTCTTGCCCTTTAAAATCATCTGCATTGAAGTTTTCTCTTGTAGCAACTGTTGGCTCTTTTACATAACCATCTTCCATCGCTTTATGTAATGGATAGCTATAGATTACATTTTCAAAAGGAATTGTCTTTGTGCCTGATTCGACTTGTGGTGTAGCAGTTAACTCCAATCCGATTACTGGCTTTAATTCATTTAAAACATTTACACCAGCTGTCGCTCTATAACGATGCGATTCATCCATTAATAGAACTAAATCAGGTAATGAAGATAAATATTCAAAATAACTTTCGCCAATATATTCACTTAATCGTTTAATACGAGGAGCTTTCCCACCACGCACTTCTGAATTAATTTTAGAAATGTTGAAAATATTTATGTGAATCTCGTCTTCTTTAAATAAGCTACTTTTCACATACATTTTTCCTGAATCGTAGTTATCACCTGTAATGATACGTGGCTCATTCGCTGCGATTTCTGCGACACCTTTAAATACATACTTAGGTGTACCAGGCGTAAAGTCTTGAATCAGCTTGTTGTAAATAGTTAAGTTTGGCGCAAGTACAAAGAAGTTCTTCATTCCTTTTTGTATGTACAAATATGAAATAAACGCACCCATTAAGCGGGTTTTCCCCACCCCTGTGGCTAATGCAAAACACAGGGACGGGAAGTCACGCTCAAAGTCTGAAACTGTTGGATAACTTGCTTGAATTTTTTCAAGTTCAAGCTTTAATGACGCCTCATCATGCTTTTTCAAATCAAGCATTTCGATAATATCGGCTAATATTTCTAATGAATCTTTCTGCGGCGTTCTTAAACTCAGCCGTGCAGAAATATTTTTTACTTGTTTATTCATTGGAATCCTCCTCAACAAATAACGACAGTTGCTCTTTATTTTCGGTATTCATAAAACCATCAACCTTTAAACTATAATCATCTCTACCGTATTCACAGTTTTTCAGAATCGTTGTCGGAATTTTAACAAACGTTATATTTGGATAATCATTAGGATTAGCAGTATAAGCCTTACAGCAAATTAATAACGTTTCATCTTCCTTCATTTGCTCTTGAATATTATCAGCTACCTCACGGGTAATAAATTGCGTTGTTGTGTAAATATAGTCATTTTCAGTAGAATAGCCTTGCTTCCAATAAATTTGCTCATCAGGCGCATACGTAAAGCCTTTATGCTTACACATCGCTTCTGCCAACATTGCTGGATTATAATTTTCACTAATAATCCAATTACCAAACTTATCTTTTTCTAATAGGCTTGGTGCTAAGCGATAATATTTAAAGCCTCCACCACCTTGCCAATTTACTGACTTACTAATACCACCTTGATCTGTACCATCCACAACTTGTTGTATGCGTGGGATAATATGAGTATGACAATGTTCCCCTAATTCTATCATTATCCACTTACGTCCCATCTTATGAGCAACAGCCCCTGTTGTACCTGAACCTGCAAATGAATCAAGTATAATGTCATTTTTATTAGTAGCCAAGGTAATGATCTTTTGCAAAAGTCTTTCAGGTTTTGGAGTAGTAAAGACATCTTTGGGATTCAGTGCCTTTACTTCTTTTTTAGCTTCTTGGTTATCTCCCACTTCTGAACGAAGCCAAATTGTTTTCGAAACAACCCCACCCTGCACCTCTGTTAAAAACCTTTTCACTGAAGGAACGTTACCACCAGTTTTACCAAACCAAATTCTATTATCTTCTAATAGTTCCTGAAATTTTTCTTCAGAAACAACCCAACTTCTACTTTCAGGTGGTACAACAATTCTTCCAGATGGTGTCGTTATAGGATAAATATCTTTAGGATTTGCAGTTTTAACTGATAAATCACTTGGTTTCCAAGATCCTCTTGGGTCGTTGTCTGGGTTTTTGTATCGCTTATCCATTTCTTCAGTTCTTGGCAATAAATTTGGTCTCCATATATTCTTATCTTTTGCATAGACAAGAATATGATCATGGCTATCAGATAACCATTTAGCATCATTTTGCGGTGAGTATTTCTTTTCCCAAATAACATTGCTAACAAAGTTCTTACGTCCAAACACCTCATCACATAATACCTTTAAATAATGTGATTCATCATCATCTATAGATATCCATATAGAACCGTCTTCAGTTAATAAATTATGAATAATTTCTAACCTCGGCTTCATTAAACTCAACCAAATTGAATGTTCAATACCATCGTCATAATGAGGAAAAGCATTCCCAGTATTATAAGGAGGATCAATATAAATACATTTAATCTTCCCAGCAAATTCATCTTCTAATGCTTTTAATGCCAATAAGTTATCCCCAAAAATCAATCGATTATCGAAAATATCATTATCTGTCACTTTTGCTTCAGCACGATAAGATAGTTCAGGGTCTGCAATTAAAATACGTGGCTCTAACTTCGGGGGATTATCCTTACCAATCCAAGTTAGCTCCAATTTCGTTTTATTACTCATTCCGTTCACCTCGTAGTAGTTAGATAACACTCCATTTTATTATAAACAACTTCTGCTCGCTAATCTTCTGTTCTAATCGACTTTCCATATCAATAAACAATCGCTGTTTTTGTCGGTCGATTTCATCTTGTTCATCATATAGATTTCGACGCATTTTGTTACGTTTACGCTCTTTTTCTTGAATGAGATTATTCATTTCGAGTTCTTCACGAACCATTCTCGATTCAAGTTCCTGTAGCAATAGTATTCGCTTTGTATAAGGTACATATTCTATTACTTATCTTCGCAGTGTTCTATGACACACAGGAGCAATACGCTCTTTTAAATCTTCTAAGTTAGATTTTGAAATTTCTCTTGAACCGCTACCAAATTGTTTTCTAAAAATTATTTCATCGCCAAATAAATAAGGGTCTATAAAACTCATCAAGCGATACAGTTCCATCAATGAATTTTGAAGCGGTGTTGCAGTTAATAGTAGCTTCGGAAAGCCAGCCGTTGCTTCTCTTATAACTCGACATACTTTATTTGATTTTTTGTATACATTTCGTAATCGATGTGCCTCATCAATCACGATTAAATCCCAAGGAATCCGTTGAATTTCCTGTGCCTTGTTTCGGGCATATGTATGTGAAATAATCACTACTTGATCTTTTTGGAAAAAGGGATTTAACGAGCCTTCTTTAACGAATTGATTGTAGTTTTTGCTTTCGTAATGGAGGTGACACAATAATAAGAATTTGTCGTTTATGCTCCGCCCATAACTGGCTTAAAGCTAACCCTGCCTCAATTGTTTTTCCTAAGCCTACCTCATCTGCTAATAAAGCTCCCCTTTCTAATGGTGCTCTAAATGCAAATAAAGCTGCTTCAACTTGATAGGGATTTAGATCCACTGTTGCCCTAATTAAAGATTGGCTTAAACGCACTACTAAATCAGATGCATTTTGCTTCGTTAACTCATGTGCATAATATTGGCTTTGGTAAGCTGTAGTAATTGTCAATTGTATCCCCTCCGTACTTGCTTATATACAGTTTAAATCACTAGGTAATAAATAGGAATATATTAACTAAATTTATTATATTTAATAAGTAAAAAACCTCACTTTTTTACCTCTAATTACCAACAAAACACAAAAAACACGCAACATCAAATGACATTACGTGTTCACTACCATACTATTTACTAGCCTTTCTCAACTGCATTCGTTTGTTTTCAATTTTCTCCCGCTCCTTTAATAACCATTCCATTGATTCATTATAAAATACATCCGAGCAATCTTTAGAGCAAAAGCGTTTAGGCATTAGACTTTCCTCACTCCAAACCATTGAAACAGCATAGTATGATTCATCCTTATCACTATGGACTCTTTTATTACAGTGATAGCAATTAAATCCCCACCCGCGCTTTAAATCTTTTGGGAAGTATCTTTGATAATAACCTTTTTTCAACTGCTCCATTTGATATCCCGTTTCCCATATACAATTCATTAAATGCATATCCTCGTTATAGCCTGTAAGTTTCATTAACAGATTTTGATTGTCTGTCATAAAAGCCCGCTCCCTAACCCACGCTATTTGGTATACCTACTTTTTTTCCACTTTGTCCTCTATTGAAGTCTTATCCCCTCAACACCTTTTCTCTCGTAGCTAATACACGCTCACGCTTTTGAAGCAACATTTGCATTTCTTCATTAAAATAAATATACGAGCAATCCTTTGAACAGAAGCGACGATTTGTTGCATTAGGTTCTTTCCATATAATTGATACGATATAATACGCTTCATCCCTATCGCTTCTTACTTTGTCGCCGCAATGGAAGCATTTAAACCCCCATGCTCTTTTTTTATCTTTACGAAAGTATCTTTTATAATAGCCGTTTTCTAATAATTTAATGTTCAATCCGACCTCTATTAATTCCATCATTAAATAATCATCTTCTGTTACTTCTAATTGCCTAGCTAAAACCATGATAATCCCTCCCTCCTAATAGCGTGTGCATTGATATTCTCTAAGCCAAATCGCTTTGAATACTTGCTTAGTTGCTTTGAGATGGCACTGTTAGATGATTTACTTGAGTTCATCGGTAAACCGTTTTGTGTGATGAATACATTACTATTATCTGTTCCGTAGTATTCACGAATACCTGTGTTTAGTTTGATTAACATTTGGAGCATGTCTGCTAGTTCTTGCGTGATAGGCAACTTGAGGAACTTATGATTTTTCAATGTAGAGCCATCAAGATTCAAGCATGGGTTTGTAAAGTCGATGTGACGCTCCCTAAGCTCTCCTAACGTGCGAATACGAATACCTGTCTTGTACATCACCATGACCGCACAAGCGTCTCTAAAGCCAATGAATGTTGTCTTATCTATCAATTGAAGCAAGCGGTCTATATCTGTTTCCTTTGCTCCTTTCTTAACTTCCTTATCAATCTTAATATGGATATTGCTCCAGAAGCGGTCTTTAATCCAACCATTGTTATGAAACTTGCTTAGTATGGATTTGGCAATCAAAAAATGACGTTTTTGGTATTTAATTTTGTATGTATTGCCAACAGCCCCGTTTTTCGTTAATTTCTTACTGTCGATGCACGGTAACGATGACTTTCACCTGTAAAAATCACGAGATGTGAATGATGAATAAGTCGATCAATTACTGCCTCTGTCAAAATCTGATTGCCAAATACATGATTCCACTGGCCAAACTGTAAATTGGTCGTGATGATAATACTCTTTTGCTCGTAACACATGGAAATTACTTGAAAAAGAAGCTCTGCTCCTTCTTTACCGAGTGGGAGATAGCCCATCTCATCTAAAATTAGTAAATCTAACTTCTCAATCTGATTCATCAGCTTCGTCAATTGTCCCTTCTGATTGGCATCAATCAATTGATTGACTAAGCCAGCTACCGTATAAAAGCGTACTTTATAGCCAAAACTAGTTATGGCATTTAAGGCAATCAAACGGCTCAAATAGGTTTTTCCTACTCCGACCCCACCATATAAAATCAGATTCTCCCTTTCGGCAATGAACTGACCGCTTAGTATTTCTTCTGATGTAATTGTCTTTGGCAATTGCACATGCTGCCAAACGTAAGGCTCATTGCCACACTTCGGTAGATTCGCCTGTTTTAATAAGAGGTTAATTCTTGATGTTTCACGTTGCTCGATTTCCTCTTCAAAAATATGTTCTAAAAACGTCACCTGTTCAGGGGTGAAATTCATGTGATTCGCACGTAAATGACTTAATTTTAGTCGTTTGGCGTATTCCTGTAATCGTTCACTCATGAGGAACTCACCTCCTCAAAAAGCGTGTCATACCGGGAAATACTACGCTCAATATTCGGAAGTGCTGGTAACTCTGCTGCTGGTGTAATCGGCTGATGCATTGCGCCATCGAAGATAAGCGAATTAAAAGCTTGATGAATGTGCTCCGCTTTTGGATGTCCGGTTTTACTGGCAATCTTTAATGCCTGCGTCAGCTGTTCAAACGTCGCTGATTTCATTAAATCTGCTAAAAGGGCGAAGCCTTCTTTTTGTTCTTCCTCCGTACAAGCCTTTAAATAGACTTGCCAATCTACGGGTAGATGATCGTATACACCTGAATATTTAATGGCACGGGGCCGTTGTGATAAAAGCTTCAAATAAGGCTGCCAAACCATAGATTTGGCATTACTGCCATATAAGCGAGGGTGTGTAACAATCACCTGCTGGTGTTCATCTAAAATTTGCACCTCATTATAAGTGATTTGTACCATTACCTTCTTTTGGGCGAAACGTGGCGAGGTAGAGTATACCTTTGTCTCTAAGTGGATTAATCCACTTTTATCTGCTTTCGCTTCCATCAATCGAGCGCAAAGGAATGATTTCTCGGGTAACACAAGATGGGCCGTACATGTTTCTTTATGTAAAGTGTTTAAGGCAATTTCCTTTTCATAGTGAAGTCGATTACGATTGTCTTCGGCTAATGCCCATAAGGTTTCATTAAAATCCTCTAAATCTACAATCGTCTGTGCCGGCAATAAAAAGTTATTCCTCACATATTTTACCATATTCTCAACGTGACCCTTTTCGTTTCCTTGGGCTGGATTACAGAATTCATATTCAAAGCCATAGTGCAACACAAACCGTTCAAACATATCCGTTAATTCGCGTTCACCTTTTGCGAAAACCTTTTTCACAGCGGGCTTCAAATTATCAAAGCGAATCGTTTTCGGTACGCTACCCATATGCTGAAATATACGTTGTAAGCCTTCTAGTAAGCACTCAGTATTTTCCGAAGGAAATACTTGAAAATAAAAGGTATTTGCGTGTGGAAATGACATCACCAAGAAGGGTAATTCAATGATTTCATTTAAGTATTTGAATGGTGCCTTCCCAAAATCAACTTGTGCTGTTCCAGGTATCGTTTCCAAAGGTAATGTTGCGCCTTCAGCTTCTGCTGTAAGCTCTCTTTTCCTTTTTGAAACATATTCGCGAACGGTACGCGCCTTTCCTTCAAAGTTATGCTCCTGTACTAGCTGATTAAACATACGCTGCGCTGTTCGTTGATACTTCTTTTTCATTTTTAAATCTTCGCGAATCCATTCATCTAAGATTGGCTTCACTCGATCCATAACCGGTGCTTTTCTCGTTTGCTTCTGTTTTTGAGGAAATTCCTCTTGGTTGGCATATTTCTTTACCGTACGTGGATCGTGCTGCACCTGTCGTGCCACTTCCGCATAAGTTTTGCCTTTTTGGTTTACTTCATGTCTGATATAATGGATTTCTACCACTTCTAACATCTCCAATCCCTCCTGTTAAACGTTGTTGGTCCAACGAGGAGTTTACTTTTATTGGGGATTGTTGGCAAGTGGTTTTTTCATACATAAATTAACCGCCATAACTTACATTCTTATAATGCCATAACCATTAGTACGGCTTTTGTGGACTTGAGACGAATTAACTTCGTGCGTTGACTTACATCAAGTGAACCTAAGTAGTTGTAAATACTATCAATGTTAATTTGCTCTACATACTCAATGCCGTTCATTTGTACAAACTGCTTAAAGATGTACTCATAACTTTCGATTGTGCGTGGTCTGTTCCCTGCTACCTTCATTTGATTAAACACCGTTTCAAGTGCTTCTGCTATTGGTTTACCTGTTGGCTTCTGTTGTTGTGATTCCTCTGCTTGAATCATCTCTACCGCTTCTCTAGAGACAGAAAAGATGCCATGCTTACGTTTTCTATTAGACATAGAAAAACCTCCTAAATTGAGTTTAGAAGGTCTTTGAGCGTGTTCAAATATAGTACATTTCCTTAGGGATAAGAAAAGGGATATTCAACAAGAGTTCAACTCCCGTTCAATATCCCTAGCTCTTAAAACGTTGATATACCACCGTTTATAGGCTGGTAAATTATGGAGACGGCGGGTATTTAAACTGATTGCTTATAAACCTAGTCACATCAACGTTTTCAAGCACTTCTGATTATTATTAGCCAGATTATAGCCAGACGTGCCAACACCGTATAATAAACCACCATACAGGGAAACTAGCTTCTTCATGGCAAAATATACACATTTAACAAAAATCGCTAAACCTATAAACATCATGCATTACTACACTAGTCCGAATGAAATGTTAGTTAGATAACATACATGTACTTAACTGCGTATTCTAAAGCAAGTGTAGTAGCACCCGCTAGACTCCTCCTACAGCTGATCTTTCTCCACAATATGGTTTATGGTGTCAACATAATCTCCTAAGAGTTAATCAGCCTTCTATTTCATTTTATTATTTATTATTATTTCCTCTTCTGTAATTGTAATGTTTAGGGACACAATTTTCCTTTCAGCTAAAAAATTCATTAGTTCTAAATTATTTTCCTCATTAGAGAAATGGATACGATTTCCTTTCCTTAATCCGATGGAATTATATGGAGGTTTAAGTTTAGAAAATAATTCAAAAATCTGAGTCCTAGATAAGTTTGCTTTCTCAATATAGAATTTAGCCATTTTTGAAATATCTTCTTGTTCTACAAAACTGCTCACTATTTTCTCACTATTATGAAACTCTAAAATTCTTTCATATCTTTGTTTTTTAAGTAACCAATTTCTAAAATCTATACTCGATTCAAATTTATTATAGTTAAATAAATTAATAATTAGATTATCATCAAAATTTTCCTTCGTAAATAAATCGAAATCTTCCTGCGAGAAAATACGATCATAAAGTTGGGATTCTTGATTTAATGCATATCGTGTTGCATACTCTTTCGAGAAATTAAACAATTCATCATATATTTCTTTATCCCAATATTTAGCTTCTTCTATTTGAATTTTTATATCATCACTTGATAAACCACTCTTTAATAAGGCAATAAAATAAGCTGTATTTGCTTTTTCCGAGTTCCATTTAAAATTTAATAATGTTGAAAGAGGTATATTCCCATTTATTTCTCTTAAAATATATTCTTCTGATACTTCAGAACTAACTCGATCAAAATAATTAACCATGTCATCATCCATAAATTCAAATTCCTTAATCAATAAATTAACTAACTTTTCTGTCCATGGTAATATCCCTTCTGAATTCAAATCTACAAGGTCTCCTTGCAATTCCTGTATTTCACCTTTATTGTACAATTCAATTGCATTATATAAATATAATAATGAGATTTGTTTTTCTGATAAAGAATAAATAAACTTATAAACTTCTATAGACCAATAAACAGCATCAATACTTATTAATGCTTCTAACTTATCAATAATAACAGTTGAGGTATTAATAATCACTGTAGGTTCAATCATAATGTAGGAAGAATTTCCCGCTAAATTTTGAAGGATAGTCCTATCAATATTTTCACTAATAATCAATTCATTCATTAACTTTTGATAATTATCACCTTCTAGTTTGTTAATATTTTCCTTATCATTTAATAATTCTGTAATATTTAAAGGATTATTAAGGATTTTATTTAAGTTTATAAAGCTATCGTTATAATCTTCATGGTTTAATATAAAATCTAAATTATTTACGTTAGATTTAAATTTGTTTTTACTTATAATTTCCTTTACTGAATTCAACCTTGAAATATCATTTAATTTTCCGGAGTATTTTTCAACCAATATAAATTTAGCTCCATCTGATAACTCTTCATTATTTAAAAAATTGATAAGTACTGTCTCGTCCTCTATATAACTATCTAAATTATTGATAACATTGTAAATAAAACTTTCTATATTCTCTTCAATATAATTACCAAAAAGCTCATTGTCGATTGCATTTTTTATATTTATATCTTGAAGTAAATGTTGCATGTTTATTTTATTTATTTCAAATAAACTATTTTTAATTAAATATGATAAGTTTCCTAAATCTAATGTAGATATATTTTTAAATTTCACATTTAAATTACCAGAAAATTTTTGAATGTTTTCTTCTGAACAATTCTCATATAAACTTGGTAAATGCTGCTCTTCAGTATATTCCTTTAAACTTTCCCACCCCCCCAATTCAAATTCATTAGGTTTAACATAATTCCAACTACTGATTATAAAATACAGGTATTTTTGCTTTTGAACACTATCTAATTCATCTATTGTATGAATCCAAAAATGTATATCAATTTTCATTGATAAATGAAATAAATCACCTATTATTTTATATTCTTGATTTTTATATGAGTTTTCTATAAAACCATAATAATTTTTAATCCCCTCATCATTATTATTGAACATATGGGATATTATTTTTTTCAGCTTGTACCAATATTTTTCTGAATTCTTTATCATATAATTAAATAGGTTGTAATTGAATATTGCATTAGATGATACTTCTTCTAATTTAATTCTATCTATTATTTTCGGAATATTAGTTAAAGTAAAATCTACTTCTAAAATTGTCCCGTTTCTAACTGCTTTTAAAAACTTCATATCATTATTTGTTAAACTTCCAGCATAAAAATAAGATAAGTAATCTTCGTATGATTCGTCTATCCATCCATGACGTATTAGAAAATAAATTAATTCACTACCACTCTTTAAGTTTTCTAACAACTCACATTCTATTTCTCCGCTTTTTATTAATTTAGATAATGATTCTCTTTTAATTCTTTGTATTTTTTTATGCAATTCCTCTTTATCATTTTTTAAATTTTCAGTTTCTGATTTATAATATATCCACTCATATCTCTCCAAATAGTTACCATCAGATACACTAGAAAAAAAAGCTTTTCCTTGCTGTATTATAGGTTGATAATTTGATCGATAAAGATGAACGGTAAAATCATTTTCTAATCCTATACAACTTTCAAATAGACCTGTAAATCGAATATCAGAATTATAACTATTATTTGCCTCTATAGATTGAATAAATTCTCCTGATGAATTATGAATACTTATTTTATTTATATACCTTAATTCTTCTTTTTTCTTAAAATTGAATAATAGTGCTATATCCATTGGATTATACATATCTGATTGAATACCCATATTTATTTTATGTTGGATTTCTTGAATATCATTTTCAATTTGATTTATTATTTTATCCCTTATATTTAATATTTCGAACAACTTACCCTCATTATTCAATAGTTTAGAATAATCGCCAGGATGAATATTCTTATATACTATAAAAGCAAATAATCTATTAAAAGTAATACTATTATTATTTAATGCTTCCTTATAAATTTTATATTCATTGCAGATATTAATTAATATCCTCATATCATTTATAAATAGTGCTATATCTTCAATGAAATCTTTAGTAAGTCCATTTGGTTTTTCTTCACAAATAAATTCATTAGATAATATATTTAATAATAAACTTTCAGCATTAGAACTATGTGCAACTTTAATAGTTGGAATTATAAAATCAAAAAATTTAGTTCTATTATAAATATCATGGTTACTATCGTTATTAGTAAATAAATCATCCTTTAAAGCATAAATAAAAATAATATTTTGATTTTCTAATTGTTTTGTACCGTTTAAGATTATATTTAATCCTTTTAATCGTTCATAAATCCCTATATTTTCAAATCTATCTAAATCTTCAAATACAACATACTGAAATTTAGATTGTTGAAAGAAGTAAATTATTTCATCTAAATATCTATTAAACACAGTATTATTATCTTTTGTAACAACTTCAATTGAAGTATTTCCAAAACCAAATTTGCTGAGCCCCAATTTTTGGAATATCAATACACATATATATATTAATAATGTAAACAATATAAAAAGACTGAAGCTCAATAATGAAACTAAAATCGTTTTATTTATATCTTCAGAGATAAATAACTCCCATCCTTTATTAAATCCATCTTTAAATAAAATAAGATAGCCTATAATACACATAAAAAAAATAAATGAAATGAGAGAAAAAGCTTTATATTTATTAATCTCATTGATTCGAGTGAACTGTGAAAAAGGGATTTTATCAGGTTCAATCTTGTAAAATAATTGCTGCAATATTTGTTGTTCTAAAACGTTTTCAATGGGTATATTGTTTACTTCATCTGTAGCATTTTTTATTGACTCTTTATCAAATGTAGCTATTGAGATTTTAACAGTATTCTTCTCCATATTTTCATGTTTAATAAAAGTATCAATTATACTACTTTTACCCGCACCATAAGCCCCAGTAATTGCTATGTTCTTTATTTCTGGATTATTTATCGCCCATTTAATAGCATCTATATATGGTTGTTTTTTTTCATCTAATTCAGGATCTGGTATAAGACTTCTAAATTCCAAAGCGTCCATTAAAATTCACCACTTTAATTATTATATTAATTTTCACTACAGTTATAATAAATAATACTAAAAACTTCTTGTAGTATAATTTTTCCCTAAAGAAATCCTTATTAATGGTTGGCTGGTAATAAACCTTTCCCAATAAAGGACTATGGCATAAATTAGTTTACACGAGCAACATTTGAACAAGGGTTTTCTCTGATTTCTTTCTTAATATAGCCAATAGATGTTTTTGTAACATTTCGATATTACCACCTTTTTTATACTACATTGGGTATTCACCCTAATTTTTATCTTCTATATTTTTGAATAATGTAGGTACATCATCAGACGCATCTATTTTATTCAAAACAGTAACTATATAATTATTAGTTCGAGAAATATCTGTAAGATTTTAAGTTCACTTTCTGATAATACTGTACCTACAGCATTAAAAAAGGTAATATAATATCTGCATTTTTAATGTAATCAAGTGTTATGTTGGAATTTTCTTTTTGAACATCATCTAAAACAGATGTATCAAAAAACAGCATTTTCTTTATATGTTATTTTTCCACTAATCAAGTTTCTTCAGGTTTAGCTCCTACCATAGCTAATTCTTCATTCATAAGTTTATTAATAGTGGAAGATTTTCCGCTATTGATATATCCTACTAAAGCCAATAAAATTTTTTGAGATAACAGAAAATTTATTTAATGCTGAATCCTTTTCAAAAGCTTCTTCAAATACTTTATTAAATACTCCTAATTAATTTTTTTCGTCATAACCTCACATCGGTTATATGACAATTTAATCATAACATATTTTACATATATAACTAAAATACCTAGTTGTATAATTATAAATTTAAAGAACCATAAAATTTATATACATATTTTAAAAGAAATTTCTGTACGGTTTTTCCGTACTACAGAACCACATTCTTTTTTATGAAATTTTGATACTTCAAATCTACAATTCAGTTGTTATGCACGATTTCTTTATAAAGCAAAAAAACAATTCCGTAACTTTGCACACTTTATTAAATCTCTAAACCTAAATACAAGCCCATATATTATGCGATTTATACTCCGCTATAATTAAATCTTTCCTATACTGAATTTTCTGCAAAAACCACATAAATAAGGAGTTCAAAACGGAATATTCCCATAACTCCCTGCTTACAGTAAACAAATAAATAAAAATGGTGTCTTTATGACAATTCGAAAGGACTTGTGAATATGAACGAAGTAGCTGAAAAATTAGAATTGGAATCACTTTTGCTTGAGCACGAGGTTTTTTATAACGGTGAGGTGTTAAGTGTAGACATGAAAAAAATCATTCTTTCAACGGCACTCGATCTGTTGAACATTTCAAAGGACCAAGCTATTAGCAAATAAAAATACCATTGCTTAGTACATACTAGGCAATGGTATCTTGCTTTTCACTGAAGAAATTTCTCCTAATTACAAGGCAGCCTGCTTCACTAAGCTTTCTAAATAATCTAGCTTGTACTTTGGTGGAATCGCAATCGGATTTATTCCATGCTCATTGAACAGCTTCAGATATTTTCGATAGGTGCTTTCTGAATAATGCTTAGTAGGTGTATCTAAATTTCCTTTAGAAACATATTTTGTGAATTTTTTCATTTCTGATTTTTCTCTAATTGATAAATCCATTGCAGCAATCATTGCTTCTAACCGAGGATAAGAATAAAAATCACCAGTAGGGCAAATGTTCAAAATGTACTTGCTCATATAGTTGACGTATTTTTCTTTTTTAAAATAATCCTTTAAAAACCGCGGCTCTCCTTTTTTATATTTTTTATACTTCAAATGGTCTTTTTTAACACACACCTCAAACCTCATCATCCCTCTCTCCCACACTTCAACATGTTCATTTTTATCTCTCCGCTCTTGTTCCTTATCATAGAAGATAGTATGAATGCTTTTACATTGATGATATTGTGAAGTAAAATAAATCTTTTTTTCCAAGTGAGCCTTTTTCATTTTTAACTTCCTGAATAATTCAAAATAAATGTTCCTAATATTTTCATCGGAAACCTCAATATCAAATCGATAATCAACTCTACTAAGATTATGTTGCTCGAATAGCTGCTCATCCCCATAAACGATGCTCAATGCTCCTTTAATATAACGCTCAACTTGCTCATAATCGCTTTCCTCTACATTCCCTTTATTTAAAATCAAAGGAACATCTATTACCATCTTACAAGATGCATTAAAGTTATTTGAGTATTCCACACTACTAATCCCTTTGATCATATGCCTGTGTAAAATTTGGTTTATCGGTTCCTTGCCATAGTGATCCTTTCTAAAATTTATATGTTCATAATCTAGTTGTATTGAAAATTCTGCTGTATGAATCATATTTTCTCTCCTCTTTTGAAGCAGATGATTTTCTATTTAACGCAGTTATATCAACGGATTACCGTTTCTTTCTTACGCCAAATTCCCCGCTTATTTACGTCTCTTAACTGCTCATATTTCAAGTGACTTTTCATTCTACAAATTTCCGAGAGAAACTATTCAAAAAACATTTTTCACACTATGCTTGTCAACTAAAAAATGCTATAAATGATAATGTGAATATGCATAAAAATACGAGTTTTTAAGCTTTACATGAGGGACGATACGACGAAATAATTAGCCAGATAAGCTTTATAATAGTATTTACCAATTTAAATTAATGACTAGTCACATGAATAATATTGCAAAACAATGAGTATGCATCATTGCCAAT
The DNA here is from genome assembly GCF_038006205.1 of Solibacillus sp. FSL R7-0668. Lineage (NCBI taxonomy): Bacteria > Bacillati > Bacillota > Bacilli > Caryophanales > Caryophanaceae > Solibacillus > Solibacillus sp. FSL R7-0668. The sequence goes on from NZ_JBBOUU010000001.1 coordinate 3,154,905, forward strand.
TAAGATTTAAACAGAATGCCAAATTCATTTACACCTAAACTATCTTCAATGTTACTTAGCTAACAATTTAAAAGAGGGAGTGAAGGAAATAATCAAAAAAATCCTACACCATTTACGATGTAGGATAGGAATTTAATATTGGTTGAGACTATGATTTTATGACCGTTATTCTCATTTACTGTCTTGTTACATCCAATAATCGTCTACAACCTAATCATTGAATGACTTAATTATACGTTCTTCTGCGTCAGGAGGTTTTCAATTTCATCGATTGCTATTTGCACTTTATCGATTAATTGCCAATAATCAACTAACCCCTAATGCCTTATAAACCGCATCTATGGGATCTAAATAGAAGATTGGTTGAACTTTTACAATTAAATCTGCCGGCACAGTAAAGAAGTCTCCTGCTGATGGAGCGGGTAGCAGAATTTTCTTTGCACCTGCATCCACACAAACTTGAAGGATATTAGCTAACTCCTCTACTTTCGAAATCGTCCCGCCTACTGTCATATTTCCAACAATGACGAGACCATCTTGTACAGGTTTCTCTAACGCTCCTGAACAAAGACCAATTAATTCTGCAATTGCAACCTGAGCAGTTAATCCAATGCCCTGTAAGTCTGTAAGATGCATTAAATAATCCTTCGTCTTGGTACTAATCGAGCTGCTGACACTCTTACTGTTAGCAGTAAAATAACGAAATGCGGTATCTAGGCTTTCTTTTACCTCTCGATTAGAGCCTATACCCGCCTTATCAAACTTGCCTGTGCCACTGACAACTTGGTTTTCTAATTTATAGACGCCTATCATGCCTGTCAGTGCTTGACCTACAACATAGACATGCCCTGATCGTAACATCCCTTCTGGAATAAGCTTTCCACCGCCCTGCTCAGGAACGGCAACATGCTCTTCTTGCATCGTTTCTTTATCTAAATAAGAAAACATGACATCATAGAATTCCATACCGCCAATTTTCTTCAGCTGTTCTTTTACTCTTCGACGTCCCTCTAAAGCATACTTCAGGACTTCTTCTATATCCTCACGTGTATATTCACCATGTGGATATAGTAACTTCACTAAGCCTGACACCGTTTTACGTACGGCAATTGTGTCTCGTTGATTTAAGTTATTACCTAATTTAAAATAACGGTCGATTGAATCTGCAAAGGACCGCTTTCGCATTTCACGGAAAAATTCAGCAACATAATCCACGATAAAGCCATAGCGATCCGTAAAGAACTCTGGACGCATTTTAGGAATTTCCCAGCCTGGCATATAATAATGCATTCGGTCGAAGAAAGCGGTGTCGTTCGCCATTTCAGGTGGGAATGGGGCAAATAAATGAGATGTTTTCAAAAGTACATCGACACTTTGATTAATATTGCCGACGAATACCATCGATGCGGATGCATTTTTTTCTTCTTTGCCACGTGCAAATGACCCTGAAGCCATATAATCCTTCATTATTTGAATGCCATCTTTATCTTTAAAGCGGATGCCTGCCACTTCATCAAATGCGACACAATCCCACATACCAACCAAACCTACTTTGCGTGTAGACATATTATAAAAAAGGTTGGCAACGGTTGACTGACCGCCAGATACTAATATTGAGTTCGGTGATATTTCTTTATATACATGTGATTTACCTGTACCACGTGGTCCTAATTCACACATATTATAGTTGTTTTCCACCAAAGGCACTAAGCGTAATAATAAATGCCATTTCACGCGGTCTTCAAGCTGTGTTGGCTCCATGCCTGTTGAACGAATTAACACATCAATCCACTCATCTTTTGTGAACTGTTTACGCCCCTCAAAAACCTCTGTAATGTCCATATTCGGCATTTGAATTGGCTTTAAATTGCTCACACTAAACGGATTTGTGTTACGGACTTCCTCATCAAAGAAGTAATCAATTTTCACCATACACCAAATACCGCCAACTAAAAGCTTGTCAAACTCTTTCACATAGCTCGGTGGTACAGGAACACCCTTTAGCCCTAAGTTTGAAAACTCTGCTTCATACGTATCAATTTTAGGGTTTAACGCAACTGTTACTTTATCGATAATAGAATATTGACCGAGCTCTCGAATTCTTGATTTAATTTTTTCTGCTTCATCTGGACGCACAAAATTTTCGGCCAAGATTTTCTTCACTCGCTCTACGCCCTCACGAATACTTGCCTCATCGTCCGTAGCAGCATACATGCCTAATAGATACTCCAATACATAAACAGGTACGTTTGCCCCTTCTTTAATCAGCTTTGTTAAATCTTTACGCACCACTCGCCCGGCAAAATGCTCATTTAATTTTTTATCTAAATTTAGTGTCGAAACCTCGTCCATGCTCACACCTCTTTACTAAAAGTCAAAATCACTGACAATGCCTAAGTTAATTGAAAACGGTATTTTATCGATTACAACATCCGTTTCCATATCTTTTATATTTAAATAATAGTTTTTTGCACGATCATACGTAATGCTTTTTAATACAAATTGCAGTTTAAATGTACGCTCTTCAGGTTTATCAAATGTTCGATCCCCAATTATTGTTTCTTCATTGGATAATACGCTTCCTTCATCATCCGTCATATAAATTAAAACGGTACGTGGAATTTGCTTATCTTCTACCTTTTCAGTTTGGAAAAACTCTAAGTTAAAAATGCTGTTTGTAATTTTCCGTGTCGTATTTGTTAGCTTAATATCCACTTTCTGAATCGCTTGTACACCTTTTTGACCAGCACGTTTATTTTTAAATGTTAGCAAAGGAACAACCACTTCCTGTAAGCTCGCTCCACCGTGTACAAAGTTTACACCTGCACCTTGTAGGCGATTGCGAATTGTACCATTTGGTAAATAAACCGTTAATGCTTCTTCATTTTGAATAATTGCAGATAAATCCACGGCAATTTGCCCCTCTAGTTCACGCTGCTCCTTCGATAAAATATGGCGGCGTTTCACTTCGATTACATCCATCTTCTCCTTTGCCAATTTATCACTATCTGGGAGCTCTTCACGTTGATATAAGAAACCGTGATCGGCTGTAATATAAACATTCGAACCACTTAAATCATCACGTATCACCTTTATTAAAGCAGATAATTGATCTAACGCTTTTTCAACGGCATTGAACGTATAGATTTCAGTAGATGCTTTATCACCCATCGCATCAATCGTGTCATGATAGAAGTAAATGAGCTTCTTCCCTTTAAAGGTTTCTCTGCGTCCTGCCTTATTCATATCTAACACATCCTGAAAATGCACGGCAATACTATCTTCCACATAAGATTCAAGTATTTTTTTACGATTTTCTAAACCAGATGAATCCGTATCATCAATCATTACTCGACCATTTGCATCAAAATCAAGCTTACGATGAGGTAACAGAGCCGCCATCCCTAATTTTGTTACAGAAGGCACTACACCTAATAACGTGCCTACCTCACAATCACCTATTGTTTCGGCATTTAATCGTTCTGTTAGTTCTACGCCAACCTCATAACGCATTGCATCTGAAATAATAACGAACACTCGCTCACCTTTACGGATATGCGGTGCAATAACTGACGAATAAAAGCTTTGTTGACTTCTAACGCCTGGCAATGACCAATCTTCTGCCATCTCAGCTTTCACAGCCTGTGACCAGTTCGTACTTAGTTCTGCCACAAACCAATTCGTATATAGATTTTCTACTAATGATTTCAATTTTTTAAGCAATTCATTATTGCTGTCCTCATCAAAAGCAACATAAAATTTACGGTAATACATATCCATAGCGTAATACTCTTTTACATACGCCTCATGTATAGCAATTGGTTCACCCTGCATAAGCCCCTGTTTATGCTCCTTGTAAAACTCATGCATCTTTACGGTATAATACAACGCCTCATAAACAAATGTGAATTGCTCATAATAATGCTTCGCTCTACGCAGCTTAATTAGCTTTGTATAATTTTCAAAGTCCTCTAAATTCTCTAACAAGCTATTCGCAATATTAATAATGATTGCCTTATCAAAATAAGGGAAAATATCCGCCTGTCTGAATTCCTCAACAGGAATCGATTGAATGATACTTGCTAATTTCACTTCTTGCTCAATTAATGCTGCGTACTCATCAAATAGAGCGTAATCCGTTTTATGGTGTCGCCAATGGTCGATGAATACTAATGAATTCGTACGATTACGAACCGCTATAAAGTCCTTTAATCCACCTAAATATTCCTCTTTCATTGCATGACTAAGTGCTGTAACCGTCAAATGAATAAATAATGTTTTCAAGGTCTTTAATTCACGCTCATAGCCATAAAGCTGCTCTACATGCTTCCAAAAAGCCGCTAAATCAAAGAACTTCTCCATCTGTGCGATGTATTTATTTTCAGTATCTTCTAGAGTATCCATTAGCACCGTTTTTAAGACCGATTCAAAATCTGGTGTCTTAATGCCACAAAGAACGCTCATAATCGCAAGCTCAATCGATTCTTCTGTATAGTTCGTCAAACCAAAAGCCTGAAACCTCTTAAAGCGTTCTTTATTGTTGAAGAACTTTTCATATTTCTTAATAATCATTCGCAACGATGGATCAATATGTAGGTCACTAATAATTAATGAAATACGATCCGCAAAAAACGTTTTCGAATAGAGTACAATATCGTACAACCAATTTTCTTCCGAATTCAATTCCAAATTCGTGTAAATCAAATAATGCGATTGCGTGTCCTCTTCTTCTAATAAATGCTTCATATAAAATTGATTGTTATTCGTTAATTTCTGTATGTGTACACCATCTATTGTCATTTGATCAATTTCATCAATAAATTCTTGATCCTTATCTACCCAGAATATAATTTTACGCTGCTCGCCACTATTTAACGGCTCATTAAACGCATCCTGTAATGCAGATTCTATTTGTTCGATATTCAAATGAATCACCTCAATTCCTATTATAGCTGAAAATGAAAAAAGCCCCGATGTAATAAGGGACTTTTGCCATTTTATTTTCTTCTTCTTGGAATCAGTGTTGGCTTGGGTGGAGTATAGGACCTTAAAAGCTGATCTCCTGTTAAAATCTCCACTGTTTTACCCATTGCTGCATAATAATTGGCTACATTTTTTATCGTTGAATCCCCAATTGCTAAACCTTGTGCCGCTAAAGTAGGCCATTCATCTGCTAAAGTTTTTAAGCCTTCCACATCCCATAAAGTCGATTGATCGGTAAACGCTGCCCAAGGTGTTTTGTTTTCAGCTGTTAACCGTAATATTTCAGCAAATGCTTGAGCCGTTTCAAAACGATTACGATTTGCTTGTGCAATATGGTTGCCTGTTTCAATAATTGTTGCTAGCGGTAAAACAAAGGTTGCCTTTTGCTGCATTTCATCCTGTATCTCTTTTTCTACTCGCTCATTATTCCACTGGTTTCCTACAGGTCCACATGTCTCTTTCCCAGGTACTTTGAGCCAGCAGCACAAAATGGACGTATCCATGACAACAACTTTACTCATTTGAGGATTCCTCCTCAGCTAAAGCTTCTTCAATCATCCCTTCACTTGATAATTTGCCAACCTTACCATATGCCATTAGCTTAGGCAATGATTGAATATCTTCTAGTAAAGATAATTTACTTTCGCCTGTCTTATTGTCACGATGAGCTACAACGATAAACGGAATCATTTCAGGCTCTAGCTCGTCTAAAAGTGCCGGGTTATGTGTTGTTACAAGCACATCAATTGCTCGGTCAGTCGAGATATTTCGAATCATATTTAAGAGAAGCTTAGACCTTGACGGATGCAGTCCATTGTCTACCTCTTCAATAATAATTTGTGTACCCGATGGACGCGTTAATAACGCTGTTAAAATCCCTAATAATCTAAGCGTTCCGTCAGACATGCCACGTGCATCCATCGTTATTTCTTTATCAATGCCCCAATCTTCCTTACAGTACAGCATAGCGTCTTGGCTGAATTCTCCAACTGCCCTTGTATACACTTCTGTAATATCTCGCTCTGGCAATTTCTTCACATATTTCGATAAAATTTGTTCTACCTGTGCTTTTTCATCTTTGGGCAATGCAGCTAATACCCCAGCAATATTTGAGGCATCATTATTTAACGTTTTAGAAAACGCGGTGTAATTTCGCATTAAACTTGGAATAGGATCTAATATAAATATCCCTTGCAAGGCCTCACATACCGCATTAACACCTTTTGAAACATCCTTCTGTATGGAAAGATTATAAAGCTGACTTAAAATAGAATGAGATCTTTTACATTCTCGCTTTGTTCCAGCCTTGCCGTTATATAACCTTGCAATAATACTAGGGCTATCTTCTGTTGTTTCATCTGTATATATTAATTGTGTTTGATAAGGGTTCACCTTTGTATTCGCACGCTCTTTAATTCTTGTTAGTGTCTCCGATTTCAGTTGTACATAAGGTTTTGTTGAAACCGTAATACTATATAAATAATCTGTTTTTTCATCCTCACCTTGAACTAATGCTCGCAATGTAAACTCATTATTTGCAGTTAATGCCGCCCACTCTGCACCGCCTCGAATCGCTTTCAAGGTTGGATCGCCTGTTAAAGACGATTGCAAATCTTTTCCCAATGAAATCCTACTCAAAAATTCTAAGCCATCCAAGGCATTGGACTTCCCACTGGCATTTGTCCCAATTAATACTGTTAGAGGATCAATATATAAAATGCTTTCCTCAAAGCTTTTCCATCTTGAAAAATGAATTTCTTTTAACATGTCACTTCACTCCTTCGTACCAGCAGTAAAAAATTACAGAAGGATATACCAAACCAGTATACCCTTTTGTTGCAATTTTATTTAATCGGTGCCACTAACCCTTTAAACAGCTCATAATTATGCTTCACACCATCATCTAAATCAATTTCAATTTGCTGATCTGCCATATGATGCAATAGCTCATCATACTTTTTCAGTTCATCAATTTTTTTTTCTAACAATTTTAATTCTTTCTTTGCTGCCGCAATTTCTTTAACTGTTGAATCGCCATTAATAACATTCAATAGGTCAGTTCTTTCAGCATCCATTCGATTTTGCACTTCATGTACATAATCTGTACGAATACGAGATAAGGTTGTTTTGTCATAGCGGTGCATGTAAATTAAACAGTTGAATGCCTTTTCCTTGCCTGATGTAAATAACCAATAAATTGGGCGTTTTTTATAAATTTGCACATGGTCTTTATAAAAATCGGTTATAAAGTAACGTCGTAATGTTTCACGAGCTGTTTCATTCTTCTTTCGACCTAATGCATCTGCAATAAAATCTAGATTCTGTTCTAATGTTTCTGCCGCAAACGTTACACGAATAAAATCAACGAACTTTTTCACAATATCATCTTCGAAATACGTCCCTGATAAAATTGGTAAGATATTATCTTTATCTAATGGGAATGTTTTATAGTGAGATACGTCAATTTCACCACCAGCGTAACAAATCCCTTCTCCATCTAAGGAATATCTGCCAAGTGTACAACCAATTGCATATGAAATTAAACTTTTTATTTCCTTTTCCAAATCTGATTTTCTTATAGTAATATCTTTTTCATTTACATCTGATGTAAGTTCATTTTCTAAACAATAGAGTTTAATAAATATTTCATTTAACTGTTCTTCATTATTTTTTACTTGATTAAATCTATCTTCGCTTAATTTCTCCATATTTTCGAAAGCAAATTTTACTAGATTAATTGAATTATTATTTTTAACTAAAGGGTGCCTTGTAAAATTCCAAGAAGTTTCAAATTGATCCCATTCTTCTTTCGATTTATAAATACAATCTAATACCAACGATTCTATTCTTTCTTTTTGTTCCTTATTCTTAATTTCTTTATAAGGTATGTCAGAAATATTACCTGTCTGAAAATGCATTGTCGGATTTAAAATTCTTAAAAAGTTAAAAGACAATTTTGAGCATAACAACCCTAACATAATGTACAAATCTTGTTTATCTGGAAAAACTGATGACCCAGAAATATCGAATAAAAAACCCTTTTCTGTATATCTAACTCCAAAATTGCTAGAACTTATATCAGACCAAGTTATTCCTTCCTTAAAATAATATTCTTTATTGTTAAGTCTTCCTGCTGGAGTTGATACTTTATTAAGGTATTCACCCCATTCTTTTAATTCCTGACCATCATTTTCCCAATTAACAACATAATCATTATTTCCATACCATTTTCTAAAAGCTCCACCTTTATTATAAGGGAACCATTTTAATTTACTCTCCTGAGCTTGCTCTCTACTTTCAAAGCTAAATCCTATATTATTAATTTTCACCTCATGCCAAAAACGAAGAAATCTGTCATTATCCGAAGTAAACATCCCAACTTTAGGTTTCGCAACTTCAAAAAGTGGTTTAGTATTTTCGAAGATTTCTCTTACATTATTACTGACCCAATAGGCTATTGGTATTCCACTAATCCGATTAAATTCTTCACTATTACTTGTATATCTATAATTAACATTCGGGTTTTCTATTGCAGCTAATGTCTTCAATGGTTGATTTTTAGCCCCAGGAAATTCAGTTAATTGAATGTATTCACCTGACGTTTTTGTAAAGGAATTTCTTAAAGTAAAACTACAAATAGGAACAGTTGCTTCCTCAAATGCTGAATATTCAAGTTGTATTAATGAACTTATATTTTTTTCGTTAATTACTATATTTCTCAGCTTTTCATAAGTAGATATAAACATCCATACAAAAGGGGTCATAAAACCAATGTGTCCATTACTTTTTACCATACCAAAACTATATTCAAGAAATGCCGCAAATACATCACTTTTCGTTCTAAAATAATACTTCTTCAAATATGTCCCAAGAACATTATTAATGAATTTCCTACCTATATACGGGGGATTCGTCACCAAAATATCAAATTGATTGTACATAATTTTATATTGTTTTAATAAGTCTGGAAGTAATTTCATTACTTTTATTTTTATTGCATCTTCAAAAAGATTATCAGTTAAATTAAATTTAATCTCTTCTAATCTTTTCTCTAAAAATCCTTGGTTAGCTTGACTTAGTTTAATTAAAGATCCTACTGTCTTAGCATCATTAAATTGATTAATGAATTCTTTTACATCATTAAATTCACTACCAATACTTTCTCCTGCAATATATGCAATATCTTCATCAGTTAAAATATTGGATTCTTGAATAGAAGCTAAGTTCATTACTATACCTTCTCGTTCAATATTTCTAAGAAATCGCTTATTATACTGAAGTGCTTTCATTACAATCGAGAAACTCGCCAATTGATATGCTCGATTATCAATATCCAATCCGTATAAATTCTTTTCAATAATTAATCTCGGTATTTCACGTTCCATATATCCACATTTAATATAAATCTCATAAAGTACATCAAACATATACGTAAGGATATGCCCACTTCCCATTGCTGGATCAAAGCATTTAATATCCTCTATGTTTAACTCTCTATTAATATACGGTGCAATTTTTTCTTCAAAATCTGATTCTGGATTTGGATTCTCTAAGTAGAACTCCCACTTGCCTATTAGCTCACGATGTTCGGGATGCGACTCTACCCAATAACGTCCTAATGCATTTTGCACCATGTAACGAACAATCCACTCAGGCGTAAATAGTTGTGTCGCATATGGAATTTCTTCTTTTTTATATTTCTTCTTCGCTTTAATTACACGCTCATTTTCATCTGAAATATAGTACTGATATAGCCATCCAACTATTTCAACATTCGTCCAATCCTCTTCTGAAATACTTTCTACATCGGTCATTTTACGTACAAATGTATCTGTACCAAGTAGGCCCTTAGGGAACAAAATTTCCAGATAACCCTCTACATTCTCAAACATAAATGGCATATAACGATTTAAATCATTACAATGAAGTTTAATCAGATATTCAAACAATTCATCTGTGTTATTTCCAATTTTCAAGTTATAGACAAGCTCTTTATCAATCGGTAAATCTAAATTCAAAGCTTCTTTAAACATATCTGGCTCTGTACTATCTAGATTCACTGAAGAAAGAACACGTACCTTTGTTGGTAAGTAATCATTCACTTCCATATAACGCAGTGCGATGAAGCGGTTAAACCATGTATAAGCCGCTTCCTTTATTACCTCGTCATAACCAATTTCATTAATACGTGCGATTAACTTATTGCGTTGCTTACGCTCAATTTCTGAAAGCTGTTTGCCATCAATAAAGATGGCATCCGAGCTTTCTAATGTTGCTTGCTGTATTGCTTCAGGTGTAATGCCCAGCTTCAATGCTTGTAGCTGAATTTTTTCATGCAGCTCGCGGCGTGCTTCTGTTGCAAAGCTCTTTAAAACCGATTTATTCATTGCTCAACATCCTTTACTCAATAAACTCAATTTGTTTATTTGATTTGATAATTTGCTTTAATTTTGCAGACAGAGTTGAAATATATTGATCGACATCCTGCTCCGTTGCCAATGTTTTCATAGGTACTAATGTCGTCACCTTTACTGATTCCTTTTGAACAACTACTTCCTCTACTGATGGGACATTCGATTCGCCACCGATTATACGCTGCTGCTCTGCTTTACGCTTTGCTTCCTGTGCAATGTCTTGACTAATTATGCGGCTCATTCTGTCCTTTAAGCTCGCACTTTGAGAAATAGTTGCATCCACCTTATAAATGTCTGTAAATGCTGTAACATCAGCTAATAACTTAGTAAAATTAAATTCAACATTTTGCTTTGTTTCAGCAGATACACCATATTGTCGAGATAATAATGATACCTCATCGTAATCTAGTTGCACCTTTTCTTGTGCAAAAGCAATTTTGTCTGTTAAGACTTTATTAAATAAAACATCAAGAGCATTCGTTAGCTCTGGGATTTCTTTAATTTCCTTATATGGAATCGAATCATTTAGTATCGCCTGTAGTTGCTGCATTGGCTGTTCAATCTCTTCACCAAATAGGTACGATTTATTTTCCTCGTATTTTTTAAATGCCGCTAAGCCTTTATCGAATAACTCTTTTTGATTCGTTTCAAAGAAGCTTTTCACATAAGCAATATCCTCTTCCCAATCTAACAGGTTATCCTCTAACTCTTTTAGCTTTTCAAAGAAAGAAACACTATCTAATTTGGAATCAAATTGCTCGAAATACTCTAGCCCTTTATTTAATAGGCTCATCCCTGGGTATTTACGTCCTTCATAACGAGCCTTATAGCCTTTAATTTCATTAATTTGCGTTTCCATTAAGCCTTGAATGTCTTTTAGTAAACCATCCTCATCATCTGCTAAGTTCGTTGTATTAAACACATCCTTACAAATACTTTTAGCAGTTCGAATTAATGCTTCATCTACTTTAGTACGTTTTACTATAATCGCTTTTTCTGATTCTGACGACTTCACTAATGTTGTAATAATTTTATTCGTATCTTTTACTGGCTCAATATATTCAGAATTGTAGCGAATGCGAATACGTTGCTCTGTTAATAATTCAGCAATAAGTGCAGCAATATCTAACAACTTCCACCCATATGGCTTATCCTGATAACGATCATATATTTTTTTTATCGTTATTTGTTTCTTAATTTGATCCTGTAAATCAACAAATTCAAATACTTCACGCTTTGCCTCTTGGTTAGGCTTTGCCACAATGGAATCATCCAAAGACAATTGACTGTTATCCGTATTTAACAAAGCAACTAAATCTTTTTCGCTATCTAAATGCTCTTGAATATAGCCTAATTTAATAAAGACGTTATCTACTAGCACTTTAAATGCTGCATTGATTTTTTCTTTTACAGAAGAGCCTTTAATTTCTACCTTTTCTCCGTAAATGTAGAATTCTGCATCCTTAATAGCCTCTGTTAATAAGTCTCTTACGCGACGTTTACGATCCTTTATTTCGACTTGCTTGTTATTTAAAATATTTTGAATGTTTTCTGGTTGCTGTAATGGATTTTTCTTTTTACGATAGTCCTCAATTTTTAGTGCTTCTTCCATTTCCTCCACATAAGAATCATTTGCACCTAGCTTGATAAGCATTTCTCCACTGCCAGATGTAAGCAGCATTAACTCCTGCTGTGATTTTTGATAATGGTCTGATAATGGTGAAATAATTTGCACACCAATCGAAGACGTTTGGTTGCCGTAATTTTTTTCATCCATCTTTTGATTAAATGGGAAAGCATAGTGTTTTGAATAGTTAAAACGCTTTTCTTCATATAGATCAAGGAAGATCGTATTCGCTAACTCACGTTTTAGTACATCCTCATCGATCGTCACTTGCTTAATTTCACGGTTAATATCCTGCTCATCATCTGTCAAGAACACATAGTAGTCACCGTTTTTCTGAATCAATGTTTGAGCAATTAATTTACGAACAGCTGATTTAATCTTCTCTTTTAATTGTAATTTGTCCTCATCAATGTTTGTTACCATTAATGTTGCGATGTTATCAATAGTAGCTGGCAGCTCTTTCACGTACTTAATCATGAATAGCACTTTTAATAAATCGATATTTAATTCATCATTTTTTAACTCTGGATTTTCTTTTGCTCCCTCAATTACACGTGAAATCGCTGGATTTAAAAATTCCTTGATTGTATCGTAAAAGGCATAGAATGGAATTAACGTACCTTCTTCTTCCTGCTTGTAGTATAGTGCTGCTTCTTTAAAAGCAGACAGCATTGAACGCTCTCCCTCAGATAAATGCTTACCTGACGATCCATGCTTACGTACCTGTTCAAATACATTTTGAAGTAGCTTAAATTGGTACGGAATAAATGGATACACTTCTGCAAATTCTTGTTCATTATCATAGCCGCGTAAATCAGCTGTGCTTTCACGGAAGCTAATTAGATTTTTTAATATCGCACTTTTCTCTGGATAAATAGCCTTTAATTTATCTGTTACATGCGGCTGCTTTTCTAAAATACGCTTTTTGATTACTTCATCAACTGAAATTGAAGATAAAGACAAGCGTGTATCAAAACGTCCTTGAATACGTGAGAAGTCATCGCCTTTTACTTTAATAATAGAATCGATGCTTTCCTGAGATGTAACCATTACCCATACTTTACCTTCAGCGTAAGTACCTAAATCCTCTGTTAGCGTTTGCAAATTAAGCATTAAATTACGGTTATCACCGATATATTGTCCAATCTCATCTACTAAAAATACTAAATGGAAATTTGGTCCCTTTGAATCTATGTATTCCTTTACGTCTTTCGCAAACGTTTGAATATCCATTTCAAAGTCATCTACTTTTTCTTCAATCCATTTGCGTGCAGAAGCCTCTGACAGATTAATAACTTTTCCTAAAGCTTCAATGACAAAATCTTGATCAAAATAGAATGTGCTACGGCGTGCTTCCCAGCTTTCGCCTACAAGCGATTGGAACTCTTGCTTAAATGCTTCAAATTTGCCTTGCTTATCAAGGTATTTCTCCATTTCAGCAACACCTGGAATATCTCCGTAATAGCCACGGTGCTCATAAAATACTTTCATAAACACACGTAAAATGGCATCTTCTTTTGATTTGTTATCTAAAGAACTTTTTGAATCAATATTGAATAAAACAACTTCCGTTTCAATGTCTGCTGCTTTTTTCATATTGGCATATACTAATGGATCTTTAATCTTATCTTCAAATAGATTTACAGGATATTCATTTTCCACCATACGGTTTTCTAATAGGTATGCTAAAATCTTTAAGAAATGCGATTTACCTGAACCAAAGAAGCCACTAATCCAGACACCCATTTTATCCGTTTTCCCAACAATTCCTCGTTGGTAGTTATCATAAAACTTTGAAAAATGCTTATGGAGTTCTTGGGTTACTACATACTCATCTAACTCGTTATAAATATCCTTATCACTCGTTTGAGCTACTTTAATAACGCCACGTATATCACGTTCAATACTCTTTAAAAACATGTCCTTTAAAATCATCTAAAAAGCCTCCCTATTCTAATCAATTAATCGAAATGCTCTGTAATAGTTGTCATCCTTAAATTTGCTAAATAGCTGTAATGATTGCCCATCATATTGTCCAGGGAAGAACATAACAACTGGTGTCTTGTCTAAAATTTCTTGTAGGTTGTTCAAAATGTTATGAGAACGCACAAAAGGATATACCTTCCCTACACCTGTAAGGAAAATCACATTATGACCTTCTAATTTTTCTTTGATTTTATTGAGGAAGATTTCTGGCTTTGCAAACGTTGTCATTGCTTTAAACAATGCTTCCTTGCCCTGCCTTTGTTCCATTTGGAAAATCCGCTCATAAATACGCTTTTCTTTCGTGATTTCAAGGAGCGTCTTATATAAATCCACCTCTAATATTTGGCGTGTTGAGCCATCATAGTCGAATTCTTTTTTGATATGCTGTATATAATCTCTCATTTCAAGCTCATGAACAGGCTCGTAATCAAATACATAGAAGCTAATTTCGTTACCTAGACCTCTACCTTCAATAAACTTGTCTTCTTTTAGCTTTGGAATAATTTTGTCCAGTCGCTCATTAAAATTAACCATGATAGCCCCCTGCTTCTCCCATTGCTTGTACATACTTAGCATCTCCAAGATGATTCAGATGAATTTTTATACGCTCATCGATATACAAACGGTTTAACTCATTGGATTTTAAATTATTCAGTAAACCTGCATTTAACAAGATTTTTTTGAACACCTGTTTTAGTTTTGCTACCGTTGTATCCGACCAGCCAGCCATAAATGCACTCTGCTCCATCTTGGCTGCAAAAAAAATATTCACATCGACCTTATCAAGGTAATAATCATTGTTGTTTAACTTTTCAGCTACAACTTCCTGCATAAATTCATAAAAAAGACGATCAAATTTCATGATGGCATAAAGGTTGATCACTTTCCCTACCTCATACGGCTCATCAATCAACATTTGCCTTAGTGAATCGTCTAGTAAGTCTACTCGCTTTATAATATACGGTATTGCTCTTTTAACACTTGAAAGCTTTTCATATTGAAAAATGTTTTCTTCTAATACTTTATATCGAATTTCTTTATCAGAAAAACCTTGTTGCTTTAATTTTGCTACTTGCTTCACCTCGTAAAGCATAAATCCAGCACCTGTTAAGACAGAAGAATATTCTATATCCATTGTCATTCATATCGCTCCTTCTATCAAGACTATTTCACTTGTTAATTTCCACAATTTTCTTAATTAACGAAAGTCTTCTTTTTCCACATTGCTGCTGAACAATTTTTGTAAATACTCCATCCTTAATCAGCTTATCAGAGTTATTTAAATACATACTATGTACATCTGAAATAAGTTCTTCTTCAGTTATTGCCTCTTGCCAATACGCATCTACTACTTCATTTATAGCCTTTGCTAAATCACGCTGTGTTCGATAAAAACGTTTTACAACCAACTGAAACACCTCAATTACATTATTAGTACAATATTTATATCTTATTCTTACTTTATTCTTATTAAAGGGTTACTTCAAGGTCAAAATCAAATATGTACCACAAACTTTTGAACATCACAATTAGTATGTCCATTACATACATTGAATCGGCAAGCTATGAAGTTACAAAACTAAGCTCATTAACTTCTACATAATATCAGCGAGCGTATTGTTAAAACATTTTTGCTGATCCACTTACTTAACGCTACATAATTTGGCAGGCAATCGTTGCTACTTTCCTGTATTCACTTCAACCTTGGTAGCAAGTTAAGTAGTGCAGCATTTCACCTCCGTGTAAGCGATCGGTTAGGGGGATATTGCCTAAGTAATTCCGCCCCTCAACCCTTGGTACTAAAGCATTCTTGACAAAAAATTTAAAAATTTTTTTCGGATTTTTTTCGAGATTTTTTTATCTTTTTTTTCGAGTTTTAAACTCTGATTAGACTAAAATCCTTGGAAGAATCAAATAATAGTTTTTTTAGTCGAATCCTTCCATTGTTATTTACCTCGCCTTTAATGGAATATTTATTTAATAGTTTTTCTAGTCAATTCCTTCCAACAATAATCCCTCAATTTTCATAAATTTAGCTTAAATATTCAAGGAACCGCTATGGCTTTTTTGATATAAGTTGTATAAATGTTATATAACTTATATTCTTTTTGGCATAAGTTGTATAATTGTTATATAACTTTTTTGCATTATTTTGCTCTGTAGGAGCTTTTTCATTGGAAGAATCTAATTATAGTTTTTTTGGTCATTTTCTTCCTCTTAAATTCCCTTCAAACTTATATAACAGTTGTATACAAGTTATATAATTGTTGTATAAATGTTATATAACTTTTGTCCTTTCCCATTGGAAGAATTTAGTTGTAGTTTTTTCAGTCATTCTCTTCCTCTTAAATTCCTTTCAAACTTATGTAACAGTTATATATAAGTTATATAATTGTTGTATAAATGTTATATAACTTTTGCCTTTTTCATTGGAATAATCTAATTGTAGTTTTTTCGGTCATTCTCTTCCTCTTAATTTCCCTTTAAACTTATATAACAGTTGTATATAAGTTATATAAATGTTGTATAACTTATGTCTTTTTCCATATAAATGTGGCATTAATATCCGAGAAACACCCTATGTTTTTTCGATATAAGTTGTATAAATGTTATACAACTATTTGGCAGCATAAAATCAAAACACTGTAAATTAAAAAGAAAAGGGCATTTAGACCTCAAGTGTAGCTGTTGATCTGAATGCTCTTATAGCCCCTATTTGTTTGATATTATTGACTTATGATTTAGTTGCCTTTAATTCAGACACGCATCAATTATGTCTGAATTGTGACAACTGTGTACAACAAATTCCTATATGTGCGCACGCACTCGTTTCCACCTTCGAACTAGAGGCAGGTAATGCTGTAAATACGTCCGTGCTTAATCCTACCTGTTATCGTATTACTACAAGCTAGCTTTACGGATTACTCTCGCTCCAAGCACGCTTATGCCATTTCGTTTACTAGCACGTACCAGGAAATATCAAAACACTGTTAATTTAAAAATGCATTTAGACCTCAAATGTATCTGTTGATCCGAATGCTCTTATAGCCCCTATTTGTTTGAATTTATTGACTTATGATTTAGTTGGTCTTACTTCAGGTACATTACATTTGTGTCTAATTTGTGACAACTGTGTACAACAAATTCCTATATGTGTGTACGCTCTCGTTTTCCCCTTCGAACTAGAGGCAGGTAATGCTGTAAATACGTCCGTGCTTAATCCTACCTGTTATCGTATTACTACAAGCTAGCTTTACGGATTACTCTCGCTCCAAGCACGCTTATGCCATTTCGTTTACTAGCACGTACCACCGAATATCAAAACACTATTAATTAAAAAGTAAAAGTCATTTAGACCTCAAGTGTAGCTGCTGGGTCGAACGTTCTTATACCCTTTTTTGTTTGAAATTATTGGCTTATAATTTAGTTAACTTTACGTAACGACAGGTATATTAAATTTGTGTCTAAAATGTGACAACTGTGTACAACAAATTCCTATATGTGTGCACATACTCGTTTTTCCCTTCGAACTAGAGGCAAGTCTTGGTGTACATACGTCCGTGTGTAAGCCTACTTGTGTCGAATTACCACAAGCGAGCTTTACGGATTACTCCCGCTCCGAGCCTGTTTCTAGCATTTCGTTTACTAGCACGTATCACGGAATATCAAAACACTGTTAATTAAAAAGAAAAGTCATTTAGACCTCAAGTGTAGCTGCTGGGTCGAACGTTCTTATAGCCCTTATTTGTTTGAATTTATCGATTTATTATTTAATTGCTTTTAATATAGGCAGGCATTAAATGTGTCCAAAATGTGACAACTGTGTACAACAAATTCCTATATGTGTGCATGCACTCGTTTTTCCCTTCGAACTAGAGGCAAGTCTTGGTGTACATACGTCCGTGTGTAAGCCTACTTGTGTCGAATTACCACAAGCGAGCTTTACGGATTACTCCCGCTCCGAGCCTGTTTCTAGCATTTCGTTTACTAGCACGTATCACGGAATATCAAAACACTGTTAATTAAAAAGAAAAGTCATTTAGACCTCAAGTGTAGCTGCTGGGTCGAACGTTCTTATAGCCCTTATTTGTTTGAATTTATCGATTTATTATTTAATTGCTTTTAATATAGGCAGGCATTAAATGTGTCCAAAATGTGACAACTGTGTACAACAAATTCCTATATGTGTGCATGCACTCGTTTCCACCTTCGAACTAGAGGCAGGTCTTGGTGTACATATGTCCGTGCTTAAACCTACTTGTTGTCGTATTACTACAACCGAGTTTTACGGATTACTTTCGCTACAAGCACGTTTATGCCATTTTGTTTACTGGCACGTATCATGGAAAAGCCAAACACTATTAATTAAAAAGAAAAAGGTATTTAGACCTCAAATATAGTTGCTGATCTAAATACCCTGATAACCCATATTCGTTTGAAATTAGTGTCTTTAAATTTAGGGCACTTAACGGCAAAAGTAGTATGCGTGCTGTAAATATTAATACCGTGCAAAGTTGATGCGGTGTATGCTACCCTGCTGTTTCACCACAATTCCTTCCTAACTTATAGCTTTTCGATTTATAGTAGCTATCCAGCATCTAAAAAATATGCTTCCCAATCATCATATCTATCTTCTAAAATTAGGAGAATACTCCGCTATGCTAGCCATCAAATTACTAAAATGACCTGAATCCCCAGTTACCTTTCTGTACAAATCATCGTTACTTAACATACCTTTTCATATTATTTTTTTAAGATATTTTTTATTTAATGTTTAATTATTGTTTCAAACTAAGATTATGCGTAAAAGTCCACAGTATCGAATATGCGGGCTGTTTTCTAAACTTTATAATTCTCATACAAAATAAAAAAAATAGTAGTACAGACCATGCCTTGGTCCGTACTACCATTGTTAATATGCTTTTGCTACAATTTCAGTTTTTTATTTGGTTCAGAGATATAAATCACCAATGATGATGGTAGTGCATTTACATATACTTCACGATTTCCAACTTTAATTGTTTTGTTGAATTTTTTGTATACATCTGCATTTCCTTCTGCACCTTTTTCAATTAAATTGTAGAATTCATTGCCTTTAGCAGTCCCAAAAAATAATCTTGAAATTTCCTTAAACGCATAAGGGGTTACGTTATCAATTAGTCGTTCTGTACCACC
Source organism: Solibacillus sp. FSL R7-0668 (assembly GCF_038006205.1). Taxonomy (NCBI): domain Bacteria; kingdom Bacillati; phylum Bacillota; class Bacilli; order Caryophanales; family Caryophanaceae; genus Solibacillus; species Solibacillus sp. FSL R7-0668. The sequence goes on from NZ_JBBOUU010000001.1 coordinate 3,174,090, forward strand.
AGCATTCCAATAATTGATCTGTACTGAATAATCACTGTGCTTTGTGCTGTAAGATACCATGATTGAATTTAACGTACTATACGGATTTAAGATGGCAGCATCGTCGGCTAGTTTTTCAAAACCTAGCTCATTAGCAAGAATATTAATATTTTTCTTATAATCCTTGGTAAATGCTTTTGATTTCCCCTTAAATGGTTTAATGCCTTCAGGTAATGGATACTTTTTGTTTAGAGCTTGATAAAGTCCTGTTGGAGATTCTTTCCACTTATTTGGAACATAAGGGTTTTCTTCAACTTCCAGATTTGTTGAGAGTTGGTCCTCTTTAATATTTTGAGTTCCAACGATTACCGTATACGCGGTACCTCTCTTTTTCAATGACACTTCATAATCGAATAGTTGATTTAGTGATTCGTATGGGACAAATAGATCTGAACCAATCATGATTGTTTTTAATCCCGTAGGAGTTGTAGTCCGTTTAGATTTTTTAACATGTAAGTGTTCCTTTACGCCATCTACTTTGACCATTGCATTCGCTAACGTAAAATCATACTGTGAATTATCATGCGTTACCGTAGCATTATTCTCACTTGATGTTAATTCGTATTTGTCACCCATACCTTCAACCGAAATTTCTAATGGAACATAAACTTGACCATTTCGTACAATTGGATTAACTTTCGCTTTTTCACCATTTACATAAATCGAATGACTTGCCTGTAATACTTGACGTTTATGTGCATCTGATGTCTTTATAAACATTTCATCAAGACTATAAAATGTGGTGCTTGCTACTGCTTTTTTGGGGATAGCTACCAAAAACGCTGATAACATAAGCAAACTTATAATAATGATTGCTACAAATCTCGAAGTTGAATTAATAAAATTACTTTTTTCCATGTTCATATAATCTGATTCCTTTCTTTAAATAGTGCTCAATCAACAGCTCACACCATTAATAAATACAATTTTTCTACACATATTCATGCAAGATTTTGAAATAAAAAGTAGACAATTTATCCTTACATGATTAGTAATTTATTAATTACCAATTTAGTGCATCGGTAAAAATAATAGCAACTAAAACTTTGATGGTCAAATATATATTGGTAAATAAAGGATACGAAAGGGAGTTAAACATACTTTTTATCTGCTGATTTGATGACACGAATCGTACTTAGATTATCTATGATCAATGGAATTTCTTATCACTTTGAAGCAAATAAAATTATTATTTGCGTTACTATCCGCTTCAATGTAATTTGAGGAAAAAATTGTATTTTTGGATTAATAATTTTATAAAAAATAGTAATGTTTGCAAAATAGGGCTGTTTTCTGAACAAAAATAGCCCTATTCTGCTCTTTTCCTCCTATGTTTTGGATATTTTGGTAGAATGAATTCTAGGTACTTAGTTTGAATTTAATTAAACATTTTTTGTTATAAATAAATCTTTATTTCTATACAATGAAACGAGTTTACGAAAAAGGAGAAAGTTTATACATATTCAACTTCAAAGGGCTCTAATTTTATTGTGAAGATTTTAGGAGGATGAATGAGAGTGCGGAACAATCAAAATCAAATTTCTAAAATGAAAGAAGCTTTGAATCGTGTTTTAAAAAGCAAAAAAGTTCAAAGTAGGGCATTGGTTATTGGCTTAGCTGTATTAGGAGCCAGCTTAGCAAGCCCATCCTATTCACTTGCAAATGAAAAAACATCAGAAGTACGTATAACGACAAAAACAAATATCGGTGACGCTGAATTAGTGGATACGAAAGGTGCAACATATGAAGTAGATCAAAATAAGCGTTTTGAAGTTCTTGTTATGTATAAGAATTTAGAAGGTTTAGAGTATGCTGAAAAAATTGGTAAGCCAGTTCTTGGTGGCGATGATTTAAAGGTTTTTAATATCGTTAAAATCAAAACGAATAATGCTGGGTTAAAGAAGTTGCAAAAAAATAAAAATATTCTCTCTGCTGAAATTAATGTACGTGTTGAAGTGAAAAAGCAAGGTTCAACAATGGAATCAACACATTCAAAGGTATATGAAGTACGTCCAGGAGAACATGCATCATGGGCTTATAAGCATATGAATATTCAAGAAGCTTATAAAAAGGATGTAACAGGTAAAGGGGTCAAAATAGCAATTGCCGATTCAGGTGTAGCTGGACATTCAGACTTAAAAATTGTAGATCAGCATATTGTAAATGATAATGTATCGAATCTAACAGACAATAATGGTCATGGTACACATGTAGCAGGTATTGTCGGTGCAGCAGACAATGGCAGTGGTGCAATTGGTGTTGCTCCAAATGTTCAAATGTATTCGATTAAATTAGATGATGACGAGGGTAAACTTTATGCATCAGATATGTTAGATGGATTACGTTGGGCTTTAGAGAATAATATTGACATTTACAATGCTAGTTTTGGAAACTCATTAAATTCCCCAATTTATCAAGCTGCAATTGATGCTGCATACGAAAAAGGATTAATGATTGTGGCGGCTACAGGTAATGAAAGTGAAGGTAAAGTTGGATTTCCTGCTGCGTATGACAATGTCATTGCAGTCGGTTCAATTGGAAGTAATGGAACATTAGAATATTACTCAAACTATGGTCCTGAAGTTGATTTTGTTGCTCCAGGTTCTATCATTACAAGTACATCTAATAAAGGTGATTTTGAAACTCGTTCAGGTACGTCAATGGCTACTCCATTAGTATCGGGCGTGTTGGCATTATTAATGGAAGAATTTCCAAACCAAACAGCTGATTGGTATTATAATGCATTAAAGGATATGTCAAAAGATGTAGAATCTCCAGGCTTTGATAATAAGTCAGGTCATGGTATGCCTCAATATGAGCCATCTGAAATTAAGGATGAAGTTGAAGAAAATAATGATGAAATTACATCGGTAGAAGATTTGCCGATAAATGAGCAGCGTATTTATGAGTTAGTATGGGATTATATTAATGATCCGTCAGGGAAGCCAGCGAGTCAACGTCCAAAAGACTTTGAGCGTGCGGAAGAATTAGTAGAATTAATTACGCCTTCTATTGTGCGAGATAAGTTGATCGAGCAATTGCATAAAGAAGATTATGCAAAGGATATTGCTTTATCAACAGGTGAAAAGTATGAGAAAAAATTGCCTCAAACAATTGAGGAATTGCCTTATGAAGAAAGACGTTATGCCACTCAGGTAGAGCGTTATCTTGAAGAAATGAAAGAGACGACACGTGAAAGTCGATTTGAATATTATAAAAATCGTGTGACGAATATGATTAAGGATAAGTTATCTCCATCACCTGTTTTAGACAGACTTTTAGCAGAGGCTCATAAGTATGGAGCTGTTTTAGATGTTCCGTATTCAAATGGCAGTAAGTATAACGGAGTGGTTTATGATTTTGATGATTTACAAAAACCATCAGAGGTCATTCCGCCAATTGAAAAGCCTGATGAAGTGAAGCCAATCGTGCCAACACCTCCTGAAGTGAATGTTGGGGAAGAAACAAGTGTGCGTCATTTACCTAAAGAGCAGCAAGAATATTATAAACGAGCAGAATATTACCTTGATCGAGTACATGCGAGAAATGGTGAAACGATGCTTGAACAAGCTGCGATTTTTGTGTCATACATTAATGCATCGCCTATTAGAGATCGAATTTTAGCTAGAGTTCATCAATATGGTGGATTGTTAGATGTTCCTTACTCTAATGGTTATTTCTATCAAGGTGTTGTTACGAAGCCCTGGGAGAAATACAATAATTCGAATGTAGGCAATGGTGGTAACACTGGCAATGGTGGTAACACAGGAAACGGTGGTAACACTGGCAATGGTGGCAACACTGGCAATGGTGGCAACACTGGCAATGGTGGTAACACTGGCAATGATGGTAACACTGGCAATGATGGTAACACTGGCAATGATGGTAACACTGGCAATGATGGTAACACTGGCAATGATGGTAACACAGGAAACGGTGGCTCAACAGATACTCCGTATGATCCTCCGAAAGAAATTGCAGATTCTTATTTGGCTTTAATTAAAGAGACATTGGATAGAGATATTGAAAGATTACGTTTAAGACCTTATTCATATGTTTCTCAAATGAACTTTGAAGCAGATATGCTGAAGATACCAAAAGAATATCCTGAAATGACAAAATATTATCGTGATCTTTACAATAGTATCGTTTCAAACTAATAATATAATAAAATAACTTGAAGGCTGTACTAGGAGAATTAATTTCCCTGGTACAGCTTTTTTCATTGTATGGTATCAAACATCTTTTTGTTTGGAAGGTAAAATTAAATCAATGAAAGTGGAATATTTCTTATGCTGTCTCTCTATGTATTTTAGGTACTATGATATCTACTCCTTCCACCAACTAAAACTCGCTTAATGCGTGCCAAGCATACAATACTCTTTATTTAACATGATATTTTTTGTCGGTTCCAACTTTAATGTACAAATGAACAGCTCTGCATAATACCCCTCTCCTCAAATCTAAAATTTCCAATCAAACAACATTGCTATGTAATTCAAATGTTTAGAAGGAAACAATTTAATTCTCTTAAATCTGGTTTCTGTCGTACCTAGAATGCTTATGAATAGCTGATTCTATGTATCCGACACTTTTTTACGAATATTCATTTCTGCATGTTTGTAGAGTGTCGTATCTATACTTCAGCTGGCTTCACATCTTATAACCGATATTCAGATGTGTTCGACACTTTTTTATGAATATTCATTTCTGCAAGTTTGTAGAGTGTCGTATCTATACTTCAGCTGACTTCACATTTTATAACCGATATTCAGATGTGTCCGACACTTTTTTACGAATATTCATTTCTGCAAGTTTGTAGAGTGTCGTATCTATACTTCAGCTGGCTCCACATCTTATAACCGATATTCAGATGTGTTCGACACTTTTTTACGAATATTCATTTCTGCATGTTTGTAGAGTGTCGTATCTATACTTCAGCTGGCTCCACATCTTATAACCGACTTTCAGATGTGTCCAACACCTTTTTATGAATATTCATTTCTGCATGTTTGTAGAGTGTCGTATCTATACTTCAGCTGGTTTCACATCTTATAACCGACTTTCAGATGTGTCCGACATTTTTTTATGAATACTCATTTCTGCAAGTGTATAGCGTGGCGTAGCAATTCTTTACTGACTTAATCACACTTACTATCTATTACGGAGGAACAAACAAATGGAACAAACTATTGAAAAATCAATCGAAGAAAAAATTGAAAACTTAATTACACAAAGCCTTGAAAAAAGACTTGGCGAAATAATTGGACAGAATAATGAGCTTGTAGCTAAAGAATGGTTAAACGTTCAAGAAACTTGCGATTATATCGGAATTTCCTATAAAAATTTACAAAAGCTTATTGATCAAGGTCTTAAATGTATTTCAATTGGTCGCAGCAAGCGATTCTCCAGAACGGAAATCAATCACTTTTTAAAAAATACACAAGCATAAAAAATACGGAAAACACAAAAGGAGTTCATTCTAATGACAACAATGGAAAAAGCAGTTAAAGAATATATGAAAAGAGGCGTTCCTCATTATATGGTGAAAATGTATGGGGGTATCGATCCTATTACGAAAAAACAAATCGACATTACAAAGCGTGGTTTTAAAACAAAAACTGAAGCAAAAGCTTTTTATGCCCAAAAACAAGCGGAAATGCTACAACGAAATGATACTGATAATCCAGACCTTACATTTGAGCAATTCTATCATACTGACTATGAAGAATACCTTCATAATTGTTCCCTCGAAAAAAGTACTTTAGGGAAAATTAAAGGGATTTTCAAAAACCACATCCTACCTTTTTACGGAGATTTAAAGCTTAAAAATATTTCTTACCAAGATACTTTGCGGTCTTTTGAAGTATGGAAAGAAAAATTACAAAAACCATCAAAGGTAGCAATCGAACTAAATAAATGCTTAGAACAGGCTGCCCATAACGATTACATTCCGAAAAATCCCGTTAAACTTGGTGGTTTACGATCATGGGAAAAAAAAGAAGAAAGAAAGAGAGTCAATGCACAAGGTGATAAATTGTTCTATACATTAGATGAAATAGATTTATTTATTCAAAAGCTAAAAACAACAGATGATATTTCAAAAATTGCAAGTTTCCTCTTGCTTGTAAATTTAGGCTTACGCAAAGGAGAGCTTCTTGCACTACAATGGCAAGATATTGATTTTCAAAATAAAACAATCCATATTCATCAAGCAGTTGGTATGGACGAATTGAATAAGCCTTATATTAAAGCTACGAAGAACTTTTTAGTAAGAACACTTGATATTGATGAGGAAACTTTCCAAGCACTATTAAAATGGCAGGAGCTCCAAGCAGAACAATTAAAGTGGCAAAGTCTTGAGCATCAAGGTGATAAGCAGTTTATCTTCCCAAACAATAAAAATACTTTTTATACTAACAGCAAGTTAAATACCTGGTTAAAAAAGTTCCAAATCCAACACGGACTAAAACTTGTTTCAATTCACGGCTTACGTCACAGTTGTGCTACTCGTATCTATTATCAAACGAAAGATATAAAATTCGTTCAACATTTCTTAGGTCACACAGACATGGCAACAACGGTAGATACGTATATTCATTGCATTCCCGAAATAGGCAGTATGTTAGTAAAAGGTTTTAATCGTACTGCATAAATAATCATTAGTTGAATCTCAATTCGTGCCAAAGTACATTTGTATTTTGGCACTTTTTCTTTCTCTATCTTTAAACAGGTTTTCACAATAAGTATAGAAATACTTAAAACTAACCCTTTTATTTATACATTAATCATTAAAAAACCTGGTAGAAACCTTATTAGATAAGGCTCTACCAGGCATTTTATATTTTCATTAGTTATCTTTCCTTAATTGTCTCACTTGTTGCTGGCAGCTTAGAAGTGATGTCATGCAGTACGCTCTCAAATCATTAATACAAGTTGCCCCTACTTTACATTTAATTATTTTTAATAATTTTATACACGGTTGCCCTACCAATCCCATACTCCTTTGCAATATCTGTAGCACTTTCTCCTGCTTCAAACAATGCTCGTACATGCTTCTTTACTTTATCATCAATAGCTGGTCTGCCTCCAATACGCCCACGTTTTCTAGCACTTTCTAACCCAGCCTTTGTCCTCTGTTGAATAATATCCCTTTCAAATTCAGCAAATACAGCTAACATACCAAACATAGCTTTACCTGTTGGAGTAGTTGTATCAAATGCATCATTAATTGAAACAAACTCTACTCCCTTCTCATTTAATTCACCTGTTAATGTAAATAGCTCTTTCGTGCTTCTAGCTAAACGATCTAATTTAAACACAACAAATAAATCCCCATTAGCCGCAGCTTTCATTGCATGTTCAAGTTCTTGTCTTTCTACTTTACGACTAGAAATCTTTTCTACATATATGATTAGTTCTAATCCTTTTTCTTTAGCATATTTTTCAATGGCTTGCTCCTGCATATCTAAATTTTGATCTTCCGTACTTACACGACAATATCCTATTACTCGTCCCATTTCTGACACCACTTTCTACAAACTTATACGTTTTATATACATTTAATAATAGACGAGTTTATAGACAAAAACAACAAAAAAAGGAAGCCTAAACGTTAATTTAAGCTCCGTCTTCAAATCGTCTACTAAACGATGATTTTATAGACGTGTATTTCGCGATTGAAATGTGAGCCTTATCGCAACTGAAATACTAGACCATTCTGGTAGAAAAGATTATCGAGATAGCAAGTTTACTCGTGTACTTTACACGGATTCATTGCGGGCATAATTCACGTTTAAAAGGCATAGTAAAAATGTTACTTAACATACATTTTACTAGGGCTAAATCACACATACTTGAGAACATCAAAATTAATAATTCAATTCAAACCATATTGAGAAAATTCAAAAATCATGCTATAATTCAGTGTGTATTGATTATAAATAAGACTGTTTAGTGGTGGTACACTAAGCAATCTTAGCAACAAGCAGAATCGATTCAAAGGCGATTAGCGAGCAAAAAGTAAAAAAGTAAACCACTACTCAACTTTGGCGGAGAGGGCGGTTTATTTTTTTTGTAAAAGCAAATGACAATGCAATTACAGATATGATAAGTGTTGAAAAACGTATAGCTATCATCATTGCTTCGTCCTTACCAACAGCTATATACCTCACGATTCTACAATACTAATGTCCGAACGAGTAATACACATATAAATTGAAGAGGGAAAGTATTTAATCATAAAAAAAGACTTACCGATCTTATATGACCAATAAGCTTGAGATGAATTCTGATGGCTAAGTTTGTTTTTAAAGTTAATTCTCGATTCAACTGAGAGCCATTTAGTCAACGACCTCAAATTGCATCGTTTCAAAATTTAGCTCCATTGGAATGTAATGCGTTACGATCATCATTAATGGAAATGCAAGCGTCACTGTATAAGCATATACGTGCATGAATTGTAGCGGATCAACCTGTGCATATATTACCATCACCCAATGAGCGAGCACATACGGAACATAGAAAACGATAAAAAAGTAAGCTAGGCATCTGGCGGTTTGTTGCATACTCGAATAAAAGCCTGATGCAATATATAATAACATGTCTCTTGTTTCTTCTTTCATAATACAATCGCCTCCATAATATAATGTTTCTTCTATTATATTATAAAAATGAGGTACCACGATATTCTCTATTACACCATCAGACATGTTTTTAAGTGTTTAGAAAGTAACTTTATACTATAACTTAAACAGCAGCATACACCCTTCGTATTTATTCATAAAGTAAATCACCCCTACCCATTTTGAGCAAAAAAAGAGATGCAAAATATGCATCTACTCTATTTTACGCCAATCAATAATCTCAATCATTGCATTTGAAAGCTGATTATACAGGATTAACCAATTTCCAACGATATTTAATTGAATCAATATTTCACCGTTAATATTTTCTCGAAATACAAGAACAATAATAGAGAGTTCTTTATTTTCGGAACGCTCTATTACACCAGCCTTCACCATGTAGTCATTAAAATGGCATTCTACGTATTGTTTTTCATCTAGCTGAGCGTCAAGTAGCTTTCGAATCGTCTGAGCTACATGGTTATACAGCTTATGTGTATTGAAATCGTCTTGTAATGCTGCTGTTAAATCGTGCTTAATTTGTTGTGCTTGCAAAGAATCGCTCCTTTCATAGTATGTTGATATTATCATTCTACAAGCTTTCTCCAAACATTCCCATACTATCGATTGGTAACCTTAACACTGTAAATCCAAAATCATAAGAGACATCTACATTATTTCAACTCTCTACCTATTACAAACATTTGTAGCTAAAACTTAGTTGAAGCAGTGACGATTCATAATATGCAAGTCCATAAGCTTATATTTAGATTCTTAATAATATTCACCCCTTCCCTGCCGAAAATATTACGGCCAAAAGAAAAAAAGGTATTTTTTCTTTTGGCCTTGGTTAAGATAATATTGAAAGGAGGTCAATAGATGATGAATTATTTAATTTATGACCCATTAATTCAGATAGGGATTAAACAGATTAAACGCAAATCACTATCAGAAAATGATATTACTAAGGAATCCGATAAGATAGTTGATAGGATAGCGGCCTTTATGAAAGAAAGTGCCGCTGAACTAATAAGAAATAACCCTGAGCTTACAAAACACATTAAGAATTGCATCCAGGAACAAATCAATACGACTCAAGAAATAGCCTCTACGATGGTTTGTGATGAATGGAAAACAATAGCTGTCGAAGAATTTAAAGAAAAATGGAAAAGGTTTGAAGCATATAAAAATGTTTTAAAAAGCGAGGGTTTGCCCGAAAAAGTATTAAAAACTTTAAATGTTGATACAAATAACGTCCTGAAATTCCTACCTGAATTATGGAAAGAAAAGGTTTTTCACGTATTTGGGATGGTGGTGGGCTTAGTACAAAGTGGCAAAACAAATCACATGATGGCTCTAATAAATAAATTATTTGATTTGAATACCGATTTTATTGTTGCTTTAGCAGGTGCTAACAATACTTTACGGAATCAATTACAAGAACGTGGAGAGAGACATGTAACTGGTTATAACTCAAGTACAAAGCAATTTAATCCGTTATATGCATACTTGAAAGACAATCAGATAGATGCAGTCATTAGTGGCACTGCCCAAGATTTAATTGATTTTACAAAAGGCAAACCTATGGTTATTCAAAGTGGTGATTTGTCCATACAATGGACACATGTAATCCGATATGAACCTGGGAAAAAGTATCTCTTTATTATTAAAAAACTACCAAACGTTCTTGAAACCCTTACAAAATGGTTTAAAGACCAGGTGTTTTACCATAAACCTTCAAAGAAATGCCGTAAAGTGACGATGGTGATTCTGGATGACGAAAGTGATTATTATAGCCTCAATACAAAGGATGATGGGGAAACGACATCAACTAACCGATATATAAGAGAACTACTGGATTTATTTGATCGGAGTATCTATATTGGTTATACTGCCACACCTTTCGCAAATATATTCATATCAAATGATCCACCAGATCGGCAGATTGCTGACTTTGATCTATTCCCAAGACATTTTATCCAATGCATTAGTACACCTACAAATTATATAGGGTTTAATCATTTTTTTGGTACACCCATTTCTAGAGCAGGCTTATTACCTTTTATTGATGAAATTGAAGAGTATGACGATGATGAAAAAGAGTATTTTGATTTGAAGGGTAAAATGTTATTTATGCCACCCAGCCTAAAACGAGCCCTGCATCAATATCTATTTAATGGCGGTATATGCAAACTTCGTGGGTATGGAAGAATGCATCATACAATGTTAGTTCATACCAATATCAGAAAAACCCCTCATAAAAGTGTAGTGAAGTTTTTGAATGATTATATTGATAATCTGATTAACGATGTAAAACTTGAAGATGCTTCTTATTTTTGGAGCGAAATAAATGATATTTACCAAGATTCAATAAATAAGAATCAAAAGGTAAATGATTATCAGAAAAAACAAGGTTTACAAAAATACGATTTGAGCTTTTCATTTGATGAAATCCTAAGTGCGGTTAAGGAGTACCTTATCAGTCGACAATCTAAGGTCATAATGGTCAATTCTGATAGCGATGATAGTTTGAATTATGATGCATATCCTGATGGTCTCCATGCTATTGCAGTTGGAGGTACCATTTTATCAAGGGGTTATACCTTAAAAGGTTTATCTGTCAGTTATTTTACAAGACAAAGTTCGCAGGCAGATTTAATGCTCCAATGTTGCCGATGGTTTGGATACCATGAATTGTATAAGGACCTTATCAGATTATTCACCACCAAGACAGTCCTAGATGTCATGTGCTACGCTAGTGGTATTACAGTGCAGTTATTTGAGCAATTTCAGGAAATGTGCGTTAGGGGGCAAACACCTCTGGAATTTGGATTTGCAATTCAAGAAAAACGAGGTCTATTAGCTACCTCACGGAATAAAATGCTATCCAGTATATCTACTCGTGATAAACTCCTATATCGTACTGATTTTGATGATGCTATATTCCCAATTAATAATAATAATCTTGAAGCCCGTATAGAAAGAATAAATACTCTTATTCAAGAGTTTGGCGAACCGGTAAAACATGATGGTGTCTTTTTATATCCAAAAGTTGATGTGGGCACATTTTCAAATTGGATTAGACTCTGGCCTAACATTGGTAACAATCGTAGTTTACCAGGGGAGCAGCTCGCTATACTACTAAATACCTTGCACAACGAGGGCAAGTTAAGCAGTATCGATGTGGGGTTAGTAACTATTAAAAGAAGTGAAAAAAGCGGGAAATATACCTTTTCAAAAAATGTAGAAGTAGTACTGGCTGAGCGGAATAAGATAGTATATACCCCTGAAACTGGAATATTTGAACTTCCACAGGGACGTGCAGTATCAGTCCGACATTATCAATATGGATTATCTGATCAAGAAATTAGAACAGTAGAAGAACTTAGTGGAACAACTTTCAAAGATAGAGCCACTCCAGAATCAAAAGTGGTGAGCAGGGTAAGGTGGGAAAGCCCATCGGGTCCAAGGGCTCTTTTTCTTATTTACGTGTTTAATTCTGACAGTATTAATTCAAGCCTTGAAAAAGAATACGGAATCAAAAACGGAATTCGTGTACCTGCAGTTGGATACCATTTATTACTGCCAACGCCTAAAGATAGTAAACAACTACGTGTTAATGAAATTTATCAAGAAAATTATCGAAAAGTTTTTAATGCCTTATTAAATGAAAATAAAAGAAAGGTTGCCTTGCATGAAGATGAAACTGAATCATCTGCTTAATGAAGTAACTGGGGACGGTAGTCGTATGTTTTACCGCAAGATTCCCAATATTCCAATCCATGTAATGATAGGTGATGGAGTTACACACGTTTTTATCCGTTTTAAATTTGAGAATGAATATTCTTTACCTACGTTGTCCTGCAAAGGAATCACCTCAAAAACGGACATCAATACATTTACACTAATCTCTTCATTTAGGGATAGTGATCTGCTGCTTAGTTTGGCAGCAGATCTTTTACAGCCTAATCAACAATCATTATTTGAAAATTATCAGGAAGAGAAATATGTTGTATGGCTTCGTCACCAATTGTTACGTTGGGTATCCTATTATAAAAGCACATCAAATGAGGTAATGAGCAAGGAAATACAATTAGGTCTTTTAGGCGAGTTAAAAAAACTAATCAATTATTTGAAAGATGGTAAATCACTTTCGTGTTGGAGAGGACCTTTTGGGGACCATCATGATTTTCATTGTGTAAATCACCACTCGGAAGTAAAATCACGTTTAGTTACATCAAAGGAGCTAATAAAAGTAAACGGAACAGAACAGCTACATCATGATGGAAAATTGTTTTTAGTTGTTCTTCATTTTATTGAACATAATGATGGAGAAACTATCTATAACTTAGTTGACCAAATTATCCCATTATTATCAGCTGAGGATATAGAAGAATTTTATGAATTACTCTCGTATGTAGGGGAACTTCCATCTGAGGAAAAAACTTATAGTTTTACACTGTTATTAGAAGAAACATACATGGTGCAGAAAGGATTCCCTCGGCAACCTCTCGTTGAAGGAACACTGGATGTAACTTATAAGATTCCTTTGAAAACAATAAAAAACTTTTTAATTAAACGTATTGATTTAGAAATGGATACCAACTTTAACCAGTTGTTTACAGGTTAATAAATGGGCGAGACATATCCTCAATTACGGTCTACTTAATTTATTTTCGATTAAGTAAAGAGTTGAATCCTTTTTAAATTTGGTATAATCCACATACAATAAGAGTGTTTAGTGGTGGTACACTAAACACTCTTTGCAACAAGCAGAATCGATTCAAAGGCGATTAACAAGCAAAAAGTAAACCACTACTCAGCTTTGGGTGCGAGGGTGGTTTATTTTTTCTAGTATTTGCAATAAGTAATGGAATACTTTTTTTAATTGCTATAGAGCCGCAATAACTTTTACGGATTATTTAGTATTACTTCATTCGGTATATTTATTTTCGGTAATAGGATAGTGGTAAATTTCAATATCTGAATCAATGAAACCTCTTCGCTTTGCTCCATGCAGTGTTTGATACATATTCTCTCTACCAACAGGGTTATCCGTATGAATATATATTTTGTTTGCCCGTAATCCTTTTTCACAAATATATTTTACTAAGTCATAACCCGTTGGCAATAGATTACCTTGTAGATCCTCTCCTAAATCATGGTCAAGAGAAAGTATAGCTACTTCGTGAGTTTCAAGTAAGTGAATTGCTTCTTGAAACGTTCTTGCCACAACAAAACCACTCGGACAATCTCTTAAATCATCAACATAAAGATTTATCTTTTGTGTACCCAAAATCATCACATCCTTAATGCATCGTTTGTTTCAATTGTGTAGTGTAATAAAGGATTTTGCAAATATACAACCACTAATTACAAATAGCCTTTTTGCTATCACCATTATTACTCCATTAAATGTTCCCAAAATAAAGGTAGCTAATTTATTGGGAAACCATTTTTTATGAGTTATACTTACAATATAGTTAATCGCAGCATTAACTGTACCCCTAGTTTCCCTGTATGGTTCTAGGAGGCATTTTAATGAAAGACCCTATTAAATCATATACAAAAAAAGATGGCAAGACCTACTACATGTTTAAGCTTTATTTAGGAATAGATAGTCAAACAGGCAAACAAATTCATGTTACTAGACGCGGCTTTTTAACAAAAAAAGAGGCTAGTCTCACTTTAGCTCAATTAAGAGTCGAAGTTAGTAAAGGGGAATATAAGAAGCCTATAACTGAAACATACGAGGATCTATATAATGTCTGGATTCAGCACTACGAAAGAACTGTCGAAGAAAGCACCTTTGTCAAAACACTAGGAATTTTCAAGAATCATATTCTACCTGCACTAGGTCACTACCGAATTGAGAAATTGAGTATAGCAATCTGCCAAAGCTTTGTCGATGACTGTTCATTGAAACTAAAAAGATTTCGAATGGTTAAAACTTACGCATCTAAAGTAATTGATTTTGCTATTAAGCGTGAATACATTAGTTCTAATCCATTCAAGCTAGTGGATCTCCCTAAAATCAAAGGTTCTGCTGTATTAGATACCGAAACCAACTATTATTCAAAAGAGCAGCTAATTGATTTTCTTGAATGCTTAAAGCAATATGGTAACGCTCAAATAACCGCATTTTACTACCTGCTTGCTTTTTCAGGTATTCGTAAAGGGGAGGCTCTTGCATTAACCTGGGCAGATATAAATTTCGATACAAATGAACTGCTTATTACAAAAGCTCTTTCAAGAGGTAAAAATAACAAGCTTTATATCAAATCAACGAAAACCGATACGATACGCCAGCTTTTAATTGATGATGAAACATGCAGCATCTTATCTGAATGGAAAAGGATTCAGCAAGTTAAATTTCCAAATGTGAATGACAAAAGCCAATTAATGTTTACAAACGAACAAAATGGCTTATTACAGCAAACGGTCCCCAGAAAATGGCTCATGAAAATCATCGACACTTACGGCTTGCCCTATACACATGTTCACTCATTTCGTCATGTGCATTGCTCTTTGCTTTTCGAAGCAGGTGCAAGTGTCAAAGAAGTACAAGAACGATTGGGTCACACAGATGTGCAAACAACGCTCAACATATATACGCACCTATCAAAGCGTGCAAAAAACGATACAATTAATAAGTTTGTGACGTACTTAAACTCATAAATTTGACCCAAAAGTGACCAGATTTATAGCCAGATTCCGATAAAATGCCCAGAAAACTCAGTACATCAAAAATAGAAAAAACCCTTGATATACAAGGGTTTTTACCACTCTAGACAACTCTAGAAAATTCAATTATGGAGACGGCGGGAGTCGAACCCGCGTCCAGAAGCTCCAATACGCCGGCTTCTACGCGTGTAGTTTGTCTACTTGCGATTCGCGAGTTCTTATGCCGACAAACAGGCGTCCGAATCGCTAACCTAGAAATCTCTTATTACTGACTCAGGTGGCACCAGTAATCGTATCCCACTAAAGTTGGGCCCGACGTACTGCACATGGGCGATGCAGAGGCCGAGCGCTTACGAGCTTACGCTGCGAAAGCTAAGTTTTGTTGTTTGCCAGTTATTATATAACTTCCGTTGTTGACGAAGAC
Source organism: Solibacillus sp. FSL R7-0668 (assembly GCF_038006205.1). NCBI lineage: Bacteria > Bacillati > Bacillota > Bacilli > Caryophanales > Caryophanaceae > Solibacillus > Solibacillus sp. FSL R7-0668. The sequence continues at coordinate 3,189,861 of NZ_JBBOUU010000001.1, forward strand.
GAGACCTCCGACGCGCGACCAGAGCTTGAACCACCCCTGTCGAATCCGTAACGTCCCCGAGTATGAGTACCCGAGATAAGTTTCGGTATGAGCAAGTAAATTACTCATTGAAGTATGCCGTATGAGTAGGCATACACTGGCTAGTACAATAGATTATATGACAAAAACATTATTTTCGCAAGTAAATCGCTACCGATCAGCAAATCAAAACGATACCGACGACCACATTAGACATTCCCCCAAATAATTCCCCTCACCAAAAAGTAAAAAACGCATCCCGAGTAGAGATGCGCCAAATAGCTATGCTGTTTTCACTTTATTTCGTCGTAGCCAAGCTAGTAAAATGGCAATGATCAACGCAAAGCCTAAATACCCCATCGTTGAATATACCTTTCCTACTAAGTCTGTGAATCCAACTAAACTTGCGATGAATCCGACAATTCCGACAACGACTAATGCTGGCTTGAATGATTTAGACTCTGGCGCGAAGAAACGTACTGTGAATGAGTAAAACATACCAACCGCCGTATTATACATCATACCAAGTAATGCAATTGACATCAGTACACCGACAGCAGGGTGAATTTGATTTGCCAGTTCAAGCGTTGGCATATCCATTCCCGCAATCGTATCAATTTTTACAAACATGGCGATATTGATTAAAATAATGAGCGCACCAAGCATGATGCCTCCAAAAATACCACCAAGGCCTGCAACTTTACGATCCTTTTCTGTACCACCCATTACGATTAATAATGCTGCACCAGCCGCAAGATTATACGAAACATATAAAATTGCACCAAGAAGCCAGTTACCTGCTGCAGATGGCTGCTCTTTTGCGATGGCATCTGCCTCTGCCCATGAAATATCCATAGTAAAAATCGAATAGACTAATATAACAAAAATAATCGTCATTAAATAAGGCGTCACAATTGCAATGATGTTAATAATATTTTTTACATTTAATAATAAAGTAGCAATCGTTAATACCACCATAATAATGCTACCAACCATTGGATCGATGCCGAACATTTGGTTAAATGTTGAGCCCGAGCCAGCAAACATGACAACCGCTACACCGAATAAGAAGAATGTAATTAATACATCCAAAATGACGCCAATATAGCGACCGCCAATATGATAGATGACGCCTTTATGCGAGGTCGTTTGTAAGTCTGAGCCAAGCTGTGCTAAAGCCATCCCTAAAAATGCAAACACAAGCGTGGCAACAATTCCACCGATCAAGCCCATTGTGCCGAAGCTTGTGAAGTATTGTAAAATTTCTTGTCCAGAAGCAAATCCCGCACCAATAATTAGTCCAACAAATGCCCCACCTATTCGTAAACTTCTTTTCATTTTTTCACCTATCCTGTATTGTATTTTGAATTTTCTGATAAATATTCCCTAAAGATATCCTTAAGCACCTATTTATGATGCTTAAGGATTGATTACTAGTTATATGTTTTTTTCGCTACTGTGTAGGATTCCACTGTCTCAACATTCACCTTGTAGCCAATGCCTGCTGTTTCAGGTACTTGGATGTAACCATTTTCTGCGACTACTTCCGGTTCAATAATGTCCTTTTCCCAGTAACGATTAGAGCTGGCCGTATCCCCCGGTAAGATGAAGTTCGACAATGTCGTTAATGCCACATTATGTGCACGACCAATTCCAGACTCGAGCATGCCACCACACCAAACTGGAATCCCCTTTTGCTCACAATAGTCATGAATTTTCTTCGCTTCCGTTAAGCCACCTACACGACCGATTTTAATATTGATAATTTTCGTGGCACCGATCTCGATTGCCTTACGCGCATCCTCTAAAGAGTGAATACTTTCGTCTAAGCAAATCGGTGTCGACATTTGCTTTTGTAATGTCGCATGGTCGATGATGTCGTCAGAAGCAAGCGGCTGTTCCACCATTGTTAAGTTAAATTCATCCAGTTGCTTCAATAATTCAGCATCTTCCAAACGATAAGCTGAGTTTGCATCGGCCATAATCGCTACATTAGGGAACTTTTCACGTAAAGTACGCATTACATCAATATCCCAGCCTGGCTTTATTTTCACTTTAATTCGTTTGTAGCCTTCGTTCACATATTCATCCACTAATGCGACTAAGTCATCGATTGATTTTTGAATACCGATACTAATGCCCACCTCAATTTGCGTTTTATTTCCTCCAAGCGCTTTTGCCAGTGACTGATTCGTTTGCTGCGCGTAAATATCCCAAATCGCACCTTCAATAGTTGATTTCGCCATATTATTTTTGCGGATTGGCTCAAATAATTCATTGACCTCATCTGGGTGATTAATTTCCTTATTTAAGATCAATGGAATTAAATAATCTTCAAGCATATGCCAGTTTGTTTTTAATGTTTCCTCGTTGTACCAAGGTGAATGAAATGCGACAGATTCGCCCCAGCCAACTGTGCCTGCCTCGTCCTTTGCTTCAAGTAGTAGGAAATCCTTTTTTGTAAATGTCCCAAAGCTTGTTGTGAATGGTGCTTTTAAATCCATTTGTAAGTGACGGATTGTAATTTCAGTTATTTTCATGATTCGTTTCCTCCAGTGGTAAAGATGCTTTTTTTACAAAAATATAATGATTGCACAGCTCCTGTTGCTCTAATCGAACGGCTGCGTAACCAGCTGCGAACAATTTTTCAAATGCGTCTCGCGTTGCAAAGCGCCATTGCATTGCCTTCTCTTGATTTTGTGCCTTTAAGCTTTGGAAATCCTTTGGTACAGGCAATGAATAAACCGCCTCTACAAGATTCTCTAAATTGACATCCTCCAGTGATGGTAACCCATCTGTATCAAATATGAGTTGAGCAAGTGGCTTCGGATTTTCAGTATTTGGATGAAGTTGCTCGGTTACATATTGTGATGTCAAATGCCAATGTACTTCAAAACGGTCAGATGGTAGGCCTTTATTAAAGCCGTCCTGCATTTCACCATAGCAGTTTTCTACATACGTATCACATATGCCGTTTAATTTTGTTAAGTTTAAATAGCCGTTACGTGTTTCGAGCGGATCATACGTCCATACCATTAAGTCATAGCCTTTTGTAATCGCGACTTCACGCTGGGCGAATTTTAGTTTTTCCCCGATTTGCTGTGAGCGATAGGCTTCATCGATTCCAAGCATATGCGAGCATAAATACGTTTTGCCATTTTTCACAGCTGGAAAGCCGTAACTAAATCCAACTAAACGGTCTTCGTCATATGCGCCAACCAGTATGCCACCATGCTTTGCGACCGTTAGCGTTTGATGTGTTGGGAGTGGCGTTGACTGCCAAATATCTGCTTCAAGCTTCTGCACCTGCTCCATTTCCGCTATCGTTGTCAGTTCCTTAATTGCTATCATTTTGAATCGCTTCTTTCTCTAAATACTGAATTGCGTCTACTAGCGCATTTGTAATAATTTTCACGCCAACTGCTAATTGCTGGCGATTGAAGGTCATTTGAGGGTGATGCAACCCGGGTGTAACGCCGCAGCCCAGTCCGAGCATCGTTGTTTTTAGTTGAGGGCGTTTGTACGCATAAAAATGGAAGTCCTCTCCACCAGGTGTCACAACTTCTGGTGCACAATATGCTTCGCCAACAGTTTTTATAATGGCCTGCTTCATAATGGCTTTTGCTGTATCATCGACAGTTGCCGCTACGATATGTGCGCCGACTGTAGTTGTAATCGTGGCTCCGTATAGTGTGCTGACTGCTTGAATCGCCTTTTCCAGCCCGATTGTTGCAGCGGCCATTGTTTCATTCGTTTGTGCGCGCATATCAATACTAAAGGTTGCTTTGCCTGGAATGATATTAGTCGATGTGCCCCCTGCTTGAATTTGCGTCATTTTTATAGAGGCTGATTCTATTGGGCTAATCCAAATTCGCTTTATGGCATCAACAAGAGATGCTGCCACTTCGATTGCATTAATGCCTTGCTCTGGTCGTGCGCCATGTGCTTCTACACCTGAAATTGTGCCGTTCATAAGTTTTGCCGCACCATGATAAAGTGCTGGTGTATGGTACCCGTCCGCTAACTCTACAAGTGGACGTACATGTGTGCCGAAAAGGAATTCTAAAGGATCGACTATTCCTTTTTCCACGAAGGCTTTGGCTCCTGCTGCTTTTTCTTCTGCTGGCTGGAATAAAATACGAACCGCGCCTGGAAAATCTCTTTTCTGAAGTTCAAAGGCAACTCCAAGTGCCATTGTCATATGCCCATCATGACCACAAGAATGATTTGCTTTAAATTCGCCGTCTACCTCTTGCCATAAAGAATCAATATCCGTTCGGAAGCCAACACGTGGTGTCCCTTCACCGATATCCACATAAAGGCCAGTCATATCGTCAAATGTGATTGGCTCAAGCCCTACCGCACGTAACTGCTCGGCTAAATAAACTGTCGTATTCACCTCTTGCCAGCTCGGCTCTGGGTGACTATGTAAATGTTCAAATATTTCTAGAAGACGTTGTTCCATCATCTCAACTCCATCGATCTGCTAAAAAGCTATTTTGAAAATCATCAAATTTTTGACGCTGTTCGTTATAATACTCTGTATCATGAGACATCATGCCAACGACGAGTGTATTCATAAAAGAAATTAAAATCGGCATCAAATCAATCGTAGAAAGCTCCATTTGCTGTAATACAAAGGCAGCATTCGCATGTGCATGAATCGGTGCCATCGTTGAATCGGTAATGGCCATTACATAAGCGCCTTGTTCTTGAAATGACTTCGCAAGCAAGATTGATTCACTCGCATAACGATGTAAGGATACGACTAACACGACTGCGCGTTCATTCATTTGCTGCAATGTCCGAATAAGCGCACTTGCCTCGGTATCCACCAGCTGTACATTGGGTCTCAAAATATTAAGCGTGAATTGTAGCCACTGAACAGCAAAATGAGAGGCACCTGAACCAATCAAATAGATTGTTTCCGCTTCATGCAACTTCATCGTAAAGCTTTGAAATTGCTCTGGCGCAATATTTTTGGTAACAAACATTATTTGATTGCTTATTTGCGTCATTACCTTCTCGGCTAAATGCTGCTCATTGAACAATTGCTCCTTTGAAGAGACGTAATTGCTTAATGTACTATTGGTATTCTGCTCAAAGACAAGCATCGTGACTTCCTTTTGAAGCTGTGCAAAACCCGTTAACCCAATTGCATAGCAAAAGCGGATTACGGTTGTTTCACTTGTACCGGCACTTTTACCAATCTCATTGGCAGAATGTACACCGACATAAGTCAAGTTATCTAAAATGAATCGTGCGACTTTTTGCTGCCCTTTTGATAGGTTGGCAAAATGCTCCTCGATTCTTTTTGTTATATTATACGGTTTCAAAAAGAAGTCACTCCTTCATTTTCGCTCTTATGAAGTCTATACTTCATTTGATATATTGTAATTTAACATGGATCTCCACTAATTTCAATAAATATTCTGAAATTTCTTATTTGTCCATCTATTCAAAATAGGATTTTCCCATATAAACTAGAAAAAGCATTTAAGAACTAGAAGAATCGTTCTTAAATGCTTTTTGATTTTTTATTGATTATTGCTGACGTTCCTTGAAAGCACGATCCATATCACGCTTGGCTTCTTTTTTCTTTAGGTCGTGGCGTTTATCGTAATCTTTCTTACCTTTTGCAAGACCGATTAATAGCTTTGCGTAGCCGTCTTTAATATAAATTTTCAGTGGCACGATTGTGTAGCCATCGCGTTTGACCGCGCCGATGAGCTCACTGATTTGCTTTTTATGTAGCAGCAATTTGCGTTCGCGTAACGGATCATGGTTGAAGCGGTTCCCTTGATCGAACGGTGAAATATGCATATTGCGAATCCAAGCTTCCCCGTCACGAATGCTGACGTACGATTCCTTTAGCTGCACACGTGCACCGCGCACTGACTTTATTTCTGTTCCCGTTAGCACCATACCTGCTTCGATTGTTTCTTCAATAAAGTAATCATGGCTTGCCTTTTTATTTTGTGCTAACACCTTGCCTGAGCCTTTTGCCATTTTGTTTACACCTCTACTATCCCATACGCCTATAAAGTCGCACATCAGGAAGAGACCCTTGCGCGAGCTTAGTAAGGCCTTTAATTTTCACTTCAATTAGAAGGAAAAGAGCAGGGCAAGCTGTAGCATCGTGATATGCTACAGCAAACAGCCTTATTTCTTCTTTTTCTTCCCTTTTTTCTTTTTGCCCTTTGCGATGCCTTCGTAAAACTTCGGCTTATCGCTTGCTTTGCCATCTTTACGGCGACCGCGTGGATCACGTTCAGATGTCCCAGTGCGCTTTTCCTTTTCCGGGCGCTTCTTGCTTTCACCTCGTGATGATTTACGGTCACGCTTCTCACCTGTGCGCTCTTGATCCTTGCGGCGACCCCCTTCACGACGGCCTGCATGAATCACTTTTGATGTTTGACGACGAGTTGGGCGTGCATTACCAACCATCCCCACAATTTCAAAATCAACTGAAGATTCTTCAATGACTACATTAGACACGCGAATCTTCACTTCATCCCCAATGCGGAATTGACGACCTGTACGCTCACCAATCATCATTAAATGACGCTCTTCAAAGCGGTAGTAATCATCCGTCATATTCGAAATATGCACTAAGCCTTCCACTGTGTTTTCCAGCTCAATGAACATCCCAAAATTAGTAATTGATGAGACAATCCCAACGAATTCCTCGCCAACCTTATCGCTCATAAATTGCGCTTTTTTCAGGGCATCCGTATCACGCTCTGCATCTACTGCGCGACGCTCACGACTTGACGTATGCTCGGCAATATCATCCATTACCTGACCCCATTGGAATACCGTTTCCGCCGATGTATCTTCATTAATTAAATACGTGCGAATGAGACGATGTACGATTAAGTCCGGATAACGACGAATTGGCGACGTAAAGTGCGTGTAAAACTCCGTCGATAAACCAAAGTGACCTAAAGACTCCGCGTAATATTTCGCCTGCTGCATAGAGCGCAGTAACATTGTCGAAATAACCGGTTCTTCTGGCAAGCCTTCAATCGATTTAATGACTTCCTGTAGTGCTTTCGGGTGTACAGAATTGCCCGTACCCTTCACCATAATACCGAAATTCGTCACAAACTCGAAGAAGCGCTGTAGCTTTTCAGGCTTTGGATCTTCGTGAATACGGTATAAGAACGGTACTTCCATCCAGTGGAAATGCTCGGCTACTGTTTCGTTTGCCGCTAGCATGAACTCCTCAATCAAGCGCTCTGCCACTGTACGCTCACGCAGCACAATATCAGTTGGCCAGCCTGCTTCATCCACGAGTACTTTCGATTCTTTAAAATCAAAGTCAATCGCACCACGGTTCATTCGTTTGTTACGTAGAATTTGTGCTAAATCCTTCATATCATTAAACATTGGCACTAAATTTTCATAGCGCTCGATTAGCTCTGGATTTTCATCCGCATGCTCTAAAATATTATAAACATCCGTATACGTCATACGCTCTGATGTCTTAATGACACTTTGGAAAATTTCATGCTTCACCACTTGTCCCGCTTGGTCGATAATCATTTCGCATGATAATGTTAGACGGTCCACTTGTGGGTTTAATGAACAAATCCCATTTGATAAGCGGTGCGGAATCATCGGAATCACGCGGTCTGTTAAGTACACAGAAGTGGCACGCTCATACGCTTCCTTATCAAGCACCGAGCCTTGCGTTACATAATAGCTTACGTCCGCAATATGCACACCTAATTTATACGTACCGTCATTATTTTTCGTTACAGTTACCGCGTCATCTAAGTCTTTCGCATCCGCGCCATCAATTGTGACGATGACTTCATTGCGTAAATCACGACGACCAACGAAATCCTCATCTGAAATTTCGTCTGGCACTTGCGTTGCTGCATCTACTACCTCTGCTGGGAACTCTGGTGGAATATCGTATTTATAAAGGATTGATAAAATATCCACACCTGGGTCATTTTTATGCCCTAAAATCTTCGTAATCATGCCGGTAGCTGATTTTGTTTCATCTGGCCAGTGCGTAATTTCAACAACGACTTTATGGCCGTCTACAGCACCAAGCGCATCCTCTTTGGCGATGAAAATATCCATATTGAGCTTTTTATCGTCTGTTACAACGAAGCCAAATCCGCGATTTGCTTGATAGGTCCCAACAAATGTTGTTTTGCTACGCTCGACAATTTTTGTAACAGTCCCTTCACGGCGATCGCCTGACTGCTCCTTTAATATGCGCACTAAAACGGTATCACCATTTAATGCACCGTTAATTTCGTATGCGGGAATGAATATATCATCCATGCCCTGCTCTTCTGGCGCAACGAAACCAAAGCCTTTCGCGTTCCCTATAAAACGACCACGCAGTAAATTCATACGCTCTGGTAGGCCGTAACGGTTGGAACGTGAACGCACAATATAGCCTTGCGCTTCCATCTTAACCAGTGTTTTTACTAATTCGCGGAAATCATCCGCCTCTACTAATTCAAACGCATCTTCTATTTCTGATACGGTCATTGGTTTGTACGTATCTTCTTTCATAAACTCTAAAATGCGTTTTTGTAATTCATTTTGCTGTGCCATATATTTTCCCTCCTTTGAACAGAAAAATAGTATCCCAACATTAGACTATCCAATCTAACGAATTTAAAAACGTAAGAACTTCTTCGTGTAGCTCGTCTTTTTCTTTATCGAGTGTAATCACATGTCTAGAATGATCAAACCAGCGAATATGCTTTTCATTCGATTCCACCGAATTGTAAATAATATTCGCTGAATCGGCATTAATCACTTCATCATATGTGGATTGAATGACCAAAATCGGTGCATAGAGCATATCGATTGACTGTCTTACATCGGAAATCAGCTTTTGTAATGCAGGTAATGATGCCATGCCCTGCTGCTCAATCGCTTCTATTTCTATATTCATTTCCTGTTCACTTTTACCTTGTTGTTTTTTATATTGTTTTGCATATTCTAGTACGCCTTCAAACATGATGTCTGTCGTGCGCATTGTCATCGGTGAGCACATTGTGACGACACCTTTTACTGGCTGTTCAAGTGCCAGCTTAAGCGCAAAGACACCGCCAAGCGATAGCCCTGCAACCGCGATTTCGTCGTACCCAGCCTCTTTTAGCTCATTGTAACCTCGCACTACATCTTGCCACCATTCATCCGGATGTGAGGCGATTAATTCCTCAGGCGGTACACCATGTCCCTTATAGTGTGGCGCAAGTGATGTGTAGCCATGCTTTTCTAAATAGCGTCCAAGCATACGCACATCTGCACTGCTGCCTGTAAACCCATGTAATAATAACACCGCTCGCTTACCTGCACGGAAGAAAAACGGTGAAGACAAAGCTGTTTTCATGCTCGCCGGCTCCTGTCTTTTTTAAATATATGAAAAAACCGATTCGAACACACCTTCGAACCGAGTAAAACTTTCCATTTCTTCTATTATACTGTGTTTTTCATCTTACTAAAAGAAAAAGCCTAACCGAAAGCCAATTACTCGGTTAGGCGACTTAGATTCATTCGATTAGAATTTTGTAATAGCTAATGCTAATACGAAGAATAGAACAGAAAGAACGATTGTTACGCGGTGTAATACTAAATCCATCCCGCGAGCTTTCTGCTTACCGAAAAGTTGTTCAGCTCCACCAGAGATGGCACCTGATAAACCTGCACTTTTACCTGATTGTAGTAATACTACAACGATTAAGGCTAAAGCCATGATAATAAGTAATACCATTAATAACGTATGCATTTGCTCCACCTCCTAGATATGGACGTCACAATACAAATTAGTATAGCAAAATCCGCTCTCTATTACAATATTTCTTTGGCAAAGAACACCATGATTGGATTCGTAAAAACGAAAGCAGCTTGTTAATCGTCCAACTGTATTGTAAATTGGTCGTAAGGAGGTAAATTCTATGCAAAAATCGAACCATTACTTTTTTATCGATGCAGTCAATAAACGAATCCAAGAGAAGGACAACGAAATACTTTCATTTCAAGAAGAATTTTATCGTATGGAGGCTGGCTCTGTTGGCGAAAAAAAGTTAAAACTTGTTTTAGATGATTACCCATTTAAAAATGAATATTCCATTTTTTATAATTTCGAATGTATGAATGACCGCGGTTTCTCCCACCAAATTGACGCGCTACTCATTACACCTTTTTTTATTCTTATTCTTGAAGTAAAGCAAATTTCGGGAACACTTTGTTACAAGCCTGCCCTCCATGAATTTTATCGCATCACTGAAAATAAATTGCGTGAAAATTTTCCTAATCCATTTGATCAAACATTTCGCCACAAATTATTTTTGGAGCAATTTTTACTGCAATTTAACATCGTTATTCCAATCCACGAATTAGTCGTTATCGCAAATTATCGTGCTCAATTAGATGATTCATTAAAAGGATTGCCCATTATACATTTAAGCGGATTACCTCGTTACTTAGAAAATCTATTTGCAACGTATACAAGTCCCCTCGTAAATATTTCCATGATTGATAAAAAACTACAGCAAATTCATCAACCTTTACCAGCTCGCCGTTCCATTGAAGCGCACCGTCTCAAACATGGTGTACTTTGTAAAAAATGCAATTATTGCTATAAAATGCACTACGCTCGAGGTAATTGGATCTGTGAAAAATGCAATTCAAATGATCGCAGTGCATTATTTGAAGCTCTTCATCACTATCGCGTATTAATTCGTCCTACCATTTCCAATAAAGAATTTCGCGACTTCGTTGGTATCGATAGTAAATTTACTGCATCCAAAATATTAACGAGATTAGGTTTGGAAAAGCATGGAGATAAAAAAGGTCGTTACTATGTGATTCCTGAAGATATTTTTTACAAAGAGTAGGGGGAAACAGACTTTTATATGGTGGAGGAGGGTGTTGAATTTTATTGTTTCTTGATAACTATTTGACATTTGGCTATTAAGTATTGAATTGTGACTATTATAATTAAAATTTGACTATTATCTTAAAATTAATGGCTATTATCGCTACTTTTTTGGCTATTATCCCATCCCATCACACACCCCTCGCGAACCACTGCACAACAAATAAACCTAAAAAACAGCAGGGCTCCCGATTCTTGGAATGCACCTGCTGCTGGAAAATCAATAATTATTTAATATTATAGAAAGACTTTAAACCTTCAAAGCGTGCTGTTGCACCAAGTTGGTCTTCGATGCGTAATAATTGGTTGTATTTCGCCACGCGGTCTGTACGTGAAGGAGCACCCGTTTTAATTTGGCCAGCGTTAGTTGCGATTGCGATATCAGCAATTGTAGTATCTTCAGATTCGCCTGAACGGTGAGAGATAACTGCTGTATAGCCCGCGCGTTGAGCCATTTCGATTGCTTCAAATGTTTCAGTTAATGTACCAATTTGGTTAACTTTAACTAAAATTGAGTTCCCAACACCTTGCTCAATACCTTGAGAAAGTTTCGCTGTGTTTGTAACGAATAAATCGTCCCCTACTAATTGAACGCGGTTACCGATACGCTCAGTTAATAATTTGTGACCAGCCCAGTCATTTTCATCTAAGCCGTCTTCGATTGAGATGATTGGGTATTTTGACGTTAACTCTTCGTACCAAGCAACCATTTCTTCAGATGTCTTTTCTACGCCTTCACCAGCTAAAACGTATTTACCTGTTTCTTTGTTGTACAGCTCAGAAGATGCCACGTCTAAAGCGATGCGGATTTCTTCGCCCATTTTGTAGCCAGCTTTTTCTACTGCTTCGATGATTACAGTGATTGCTTCTTCATTTGAACCTAAGTTTGGTGCGAAACCACCTTCGTCACCTACAGCTGTGTTGTAGCCTTTTGCTTTTAATACTGCTTTTAAGTTATGGAAAATTTCAGCGCCCATACGTAATGCTTCTTTGAATGATTTTGCCCCTACTGGCATAATCATGAACTCTTGCACGTCTACGTTGTTGTCTGCGTGCTCACCACCGTTGATGATGTTCATCATTGGTACTGGTAATTGTTTTGAGTTGAAGCCACCTAAGTATTGGTATAAAGGAACATCTAAATAGTCAGCTGCTGCGTGTGCTACTGCCATCGATACACCAAGGATTGCGTTGGCTCCTAATTTACCTTTGTTGTCTGTGCCGTCAAGCTCGATTAACGCTTGGTCGACTACTACTTGATCTAATACAGAGTATTGACCTTCTAATTCTTCAGCGATAATTGTGTTTACATTTTCTACTGCTTTTTCAACACCCTTACCTAAGTAACGGCCTTTGTCTCCATCGCGTAATTCTACGGCTTCATATTCACCAGTTGATGCACCAGATGGTACGATGGCACGACCGAAAGCACCTGATTCTGTGAATACTTCTACTTCTACTGTTGGGTTACCGCGAGAGTCTAACACTTCACGAGCATATACTTGAGTAATGAATGGCATAATAAAAAACTCCTCTGTAATTAAATTTAGATGGTATTGTAAAACTTGAACTATTTATATAATCAACCGCACGAAAGCTATTCTTCGTTTGGCATAATTAACGATTTTCCTGTCATTTCAGCAGGCTGTGCAATTTGCATTAAATCAAGCATTGTTGGCGCTAAATCTGCTAAAATTCCGTCTTCATGTAACTTTACACCTGGCTTTGTTACGATGACTGGTACTGGATTGGTTGTATGGGCTGTCATTGGTTGATCATCTACTGTCACAACCTCATCTGAATTCCCGTGATCGGCGGTAATAATCGCTTGACCGCCCTTTGCTAGGATCGCATCAACAACGCGACCTAAGCATTCATCTACCGCCTCGATTGCTTTAATCGTTGGCGCGAGCATTCCTGAATGCCCTACCATGTCAGGATTTGCGAAGTTTAAAATAATGCCGTCAAATTTATCCGCTGCAATCGCGGCAAGCAAGGCATCCGTTACTTCATAGGCACTCATTTCTGGCTTTAAGTCATAGGTTGCTACTTTCGGTGAGGCGATTAAAATACGCTCCTCGCCTGCAAATGTTTCCTCACGACCACCACTCATAAAGAATGTTACATGCGGATACTTTTCCGTTTCGGCAATACGTAACTGCGTTTTACCCGCTTTTGAAATGACTTCCCCAACGGTATTGATTAAGTTGTCATTTTCAAATGCCACATCTGCGACAACATCATCACTATAATGCGTGAATGACACGAATTTTATGTTTTTCGGATGCTTTTCAGATAATGGCATCGCGTCAAACGCTTCATTCGTAAACACTGTGGATAATTGAATCGCACGGTCTGGGCGGAAATTAAAGAAGATGACCGCATCATTTGTATCCACTGTCGCCACTGGTGCGCCTTCTTCTGTTAGGACAAATGGAATGACAAACTCATCATTTACTTCACGCTCATAGGAAGACTCTACACCCGCATAAGCTGTTGCTGCCGTTTGACCAACACCGTCCACTAATGCGTTGTATGTTAAGCTAACGCGCTCCCAGCGTTTGTCGCGGTCCATCGCATAATAACGACCATGAATCGAAGCAAATTTACCAATACCGATTTCTGTCATTTGCTTTTCCGTTTCTAAAATATAGTCACGTGCCGTTGTTGGACCAACATCACGACCATCTAAGAAACCGTGGACATATACTTCTTTTAAACCTTTTGCCTTTGCTAATTTTAAGAGGGCAAATAGGTGCTCGTAATGGCTATGTACCCCACCATCTGAAAGTAAGCCCATTAAGTGTAATTTGGATCCGTGTTTTTTCGCATGCTCTACTGCTGCTAAAAACTTTTCATTGCGGAAGAAATCACCTTCACGAATCGATTTATGAATACGTGTTAAGCTTTGATACACAATGCGACCTGCACCAATATTTAAGTGCCCAACTTCAGAGTTCCCCATTTGACCATCTGGTAGACCTACCGCTTCACCACTTGCTGTAAGTGTTGCATGTGGGTAACTACTCCAATAACGGTCAAAGTTTGGTTTGTTCGCTTGTGCGACAGCATTGCCTTTCACTTCTTCACGAAAGGCAAAACCATCTAAAATAATGAGTGCTACGGGTTGTTTAGGCATTTGCTGCCGCCTCCAATAATTTCATAAATGACGCAGGTTGTAAGCTTGCACCGCCAACTAATGCACCATCAATATGTTCTTTTGCTAATAATTCTTCAATATTTTCTGGCTTGACACTGCCGCCGTACTGAATACGTACTTTGTCAGCTGTGTCTTTACCATATAAGCTTTCGACTACTGCTCGAATCGAACCACAAACTGCGTTAGCATCATCTGCTGTTGCTGTTTTGCCTGTTCCGATTGCCCAAATTGGTTCGTAGGCAATGACTATATGCTCTACTTCAGCCGCTGCAAAGCCTTCTAACGCTTTCGTCATTTGCCCCGCAACCTTACTTTCTGTAGAACCCGCCTCACGCTCTTCTAATGTTTCACCACAGCAAATAATTGGCACGATGCCATGATTTAAGGCTGCACGTACTTTTTTATTTACGGCATCATCTGTTTCGTTAAATAGCTCACGGCGCTCTGAATGCCCTAAAATGACATAGTCTACATGGATGTTTGACAGCATGGCTGGGCTAATTTCGCCTGTAAATGCACCCTCATCTTCAAAGTGCATGTTTTGGGCACCGATTGCTAAAGATGAGTCCTCTGCCGCTACCACTAATGTTGGTAAATAAAGTGCTGGTGCACAAATAACAGCATCCACCTTATCTGGAGAAGGAATCGCTTGCTGAATTTCTTCAACAAAGTCAACCGCCTCATCAAATGTTTTATACATTTTCCAGTTTCCTGCTACGATTGGTTTACGCATTCAAGAATTCCCCCTATTTGTCATTTAGTGCTACAATGCCCGGTAATGCTTTGCCTTCCATTAACTCTAATGAAGCACCGCCACCTGTTGAGATGTGATCCATTTTGCCAGCTACTTCGAATTTTTCTACTGCTGCTGCTGAGTCACCGCCACCGATAATTGTGTAGCCCTCTGTTACTGCCATCGCATCAGCCACTGTTTTTGTACCGTTTGCGAATTTTTCCATTTCGAATACACCCATTGGTCCGTTCCAAATGATTAATTTTGATGCTTTGATTACTTCCGCATAATTTTCAGCCGTTTTTGGACCGATATCAAGTCCCATCCAATCAGAAGGAATCGCATCGATTGCGACTACTTGTGTTTCTGCATCTTTTGAGAATTCGTTTGCGACTACTGCATCAACTGGCATGTGTAACTGAACACCTTTTGCTTTTGCTTGTTCGATGAAGCTTTTTGCTAATTCAATTTTATCTTCTTCTAATAAAGATTTACCGATGTCATGACCCATTGCTTTTACGAATGTGAAGACTAAGCCCCCACCGATAATTAAGTGATCTACTTTATCTAATAAGTTTTCGATGACGCCGATTTTATCTTTAACTTTCGCACCACCAATAATGGCTGTGAATGGACGCTCTGGGTTGGATAATGCTTTACCAAGTACGTCTAATTCTTTTTCCATTAATAAGCCTGATACTGCTGGAACAAATTTCGCAATTCCTTCTGTTGAAGCATGTGCACGGTGAGCTGCGCCGAACGCATCATTAATATACAGGTCTGCTAATTTAGCAAACTCTTGTGCTAATGCTGCATCATTTTTCTCTTCCCCTTTATGGAAGCGTACATTTTCAAGAAGGACAATATCGCCGTCTTGCATGTTATTTACTGCTGCTTCAACTGCTGCGCCAATCGATTCGTCTAGCTTTGTAACGGGCTTGTTCATCAGTTCTGCTAAGCGAGTACCTACAGCTGTTAAACGCATCTCTTCGTTCACTTCACCTTTTGGACGGCCAAGGTGTGAAGCTAAGATTACTTTTGCACCTGCATTTACTAATTGCTCAATTGTTGGGATTGCTGCACGAATACGCGTTTCGTCAGTAATTTTCCCCGCCTCCATCGGCACATTGAAATCCACACGTACAAATACGCGCTTCCCTTTTACATCTATATCATTCATTGACTTCTTTAAAAACATAAAGATAATCCTCCTTCAGTTTTGATTTTAGTAATCGTTATGAGTTAATCATACTTGTTAATCTTAGAAAAGCACATTTCACGCAAATATGGCGAGAAATGATATCTTTTTTTATGTGGATTTCCTTGAAAATTTTATATTTCCCTATCTACCAAGTTAAATAGTATCAAAATTCAGCAGTACTGTCTTGCATGGCCCTTATCGTTTTTCAGAAAAAAAGAGCGGTTCGGGTACTTATGATTCCCTGCCGCTCTTTACCCTTATATATTATAAGTCGTTCTGAAATTAAAGGCTATACTTTTTATGACGAATAACCTATATTATGTCACACTTTTTCTTTAATTTTTAAAAAGTATGTCACATTTAACGATTACGCTTTGTCAATTCCTTGATCTGCAATGTATAAGGCTAAGTCCATTAAACGTGTTGAGTAACCGATTTCGTTGTCATACCAAGAAACCACTTTAACCATGCGACCTTCCATTACCATTGTTGATAAGCCATCAATTGTTGAAGATGCTGGGTTCCCGTTGTAATCAATTGATACAAGTGGTAACTCATTGTACGCTAAAATTCCTTTTAACTCGCCTTCTGAAGCTGCTTTTAATGCACCATTTACATCTTCTAATGTTACATCTGTGTTTAACTCTGCCACTAGGTCAACACATGATACGTTCGGTGTTGGGACACGCATCGAGAAGCCGTCTAGTTTTCCTTTTAATTGTGGTAATACTTTTGATACGGCCACTGCTGCTCCTGTTGTCGTAGGAATCATGGATACCGCGCCTGCACGTGCACGACGTGGGTCAGCATGCGGGAAGTCAAGGATGCGTTGGTCGTTTGTGTATGAGTGAATTGTCGTCATCATGCCGCGTTTAATGCCGAATTTTTCGTCTAATACCTTGGCTAGTGGTGCTAAACAGTTTGTTGTACAAGAAGCGTTTGAAATCACGTTTTCGGATGGGCTGTAATCCGTGTGGTTAACACCCATTACATAAGTTGGCATTTCACCTTTTGCAGGTGCTGAAAGAATCGCCTTTTTCGCACCAGCTTCGATATGCTTCGAAACTTCTTCCAATGAACGCCATTTCCCTGTACATTCTAAAACAACATCTACACCTAGCTCACCCCATGGTAATTTAGCTGGGTCTTTTTCAGAAAACACTTGAATACGTTTACCGTTAACAATAAATGCGTTTTCTTCTGCTTGTACATCTGCATCGTAAACGCCATGTACAGAGTCATATTTTAAAAGATGTGCTAATTGACCAGCGTCTGTTAAATCATTTACTGCAACTACTTCAAATTCCTCATGCTTCATCGCTTCACGGAATACTAAACGTCCGATTCGTCCAAATCCATTAATTGCTAACTGTAAAACCATGTGTAATTCCTCCAATATGTTATTTATTTAAACAGTATGGTGTATCACCATACGTTTTAAAAAACTATTTCATTTCGCAAGGATTGCATTTGCGGTTTGTTCATCCGTAATTAGGATTGTTTGTGCCACTGTATTTTTAAAATACGCTTGAATCGCTGGCGCTTTATTATGTCCTGCTGCTATTGCAAGTACATGTCGTGCCTGATTCACCTGCTCAAGCTGAATACCAATCGTCCGTATATGATGCACGATGTCTCCTTGCTCGTTGAAGTAATAGCCAAACGCTTCCCCAACAGCGCCCTTTTCATCAAGTGCTTGCTGCTCTAACGGAGAACTATTTCGACGCTGGGCCATTTCGTTTGCTGCACCGATTCCATGAACAACAATATTTACTTGTTCATAATGTGCAATCATTTCTTGAATAATTGGCTCTTGTTTCATCGCTTCATGAGCCTGTGCACTTAAATGCTCTGGTAAAAACAGTGTGCGATACGTTGCGCCCGTCTTTTTCGCGAATTTTGCAACGATTGTATTGGCTTGGAATGTCATTTCATCGCCCATACCACCACGCGCTGCTAGAAATTCGACTTCGCTTAGTACCGTATTTGGCACTAAATATTCTTTTAAGGAGGCAACACTACTTCCACCCGTAACAGCAATCTTATCTTTACTTTGCGCAATTTTCAGCAGGATTTGTGCAGCTTCCTTGCCAAGCAACTGTTTCACCGTAACATCTGACTCGACATCTCCCGAAACAATGACCACACGGCTAATTCCAAACTTGTGAGCTAGCTGCTGTTCTTTCGCAACAATACCTGATAATTCACGATACAACTCTGAAAGCTGTTCTAATACTACATAACCCGTTGGCGAACAAATCATACCTTTTTTTTGAACAGATATAAGTTGCTGTTCACTAAGTATCGTGATTTCATTCCGTACATCTCGCTCGGTCATATGAAGTTGCTCTGCCAATGCACGTCTTCCAACTGGACCAAATGTCGCAAGCGTCTGTAAAATTCGAAAGCGCTTTTGAAATAAAGCATCGATTTCAGGCATCAATTTGCGCTCCGCTTCAAAAAATGTCACATTGTCCAAAAAATCACCTACTCTTACTTAAGGGACTATTTTTGTCCCACCGAATTATTTTTAGTCCCACATGGAGCAAAAAAAATAATTTGTGCCTTCATTGTAAAATAAATCCCATAAAATTGCAACTGATTTTTCGTTATTTCGAGCATCCTCTTGCAAATTACGCTAAATGATTAGTCATTTAGCGCATCGAATAATGTGACATAATCCAATTGCCCGTATTGAATGACTTTCCCATCCTTTTCAACAACCGGTATCATGAGCATATATTTTTCGTGCAATTCATCATGCTCTTCTATATTGAATTGTTCAATCGTAAAAGAAATGTCATCCTGTACGATTTTTAAAGTATGTAAGCCTTCGATGCAAAGCTCGCAGTTTGGACGAGAATAAAATTTTACAAGCACTGTAGCATTCTCCTTTCTCTATTATAAAATATATAACGTTTACATAAGCTTTTTTCAACTAAAAAGCAGCCCGTCTTGTGTATACGAGCCGCTTTTTTAATACTTATTCACACGAACGGCTATCAAAACTTTCTGCCCGCGCCGCCTCCGGATGATCCACCTCCACCAAAGCCGCCGAAGCCACCTGTTGAACTGCCGCCACCGCCAAAGCCGCCACCAAAACTACCTGGGAAACCACCCTGTCGGTAAACTCTACGTGCCATGCGTCGGCGTCCACCCGGGCCACCGCCTCCACCATATTTTGTAATGAAGAAATAGACAATGACAATGAAAATAATAAAACCTATCGAAATTTCTCCATCATCATTCGCTGAAACAGGCTTTACGAAATCCGCGCCACTTGTATCGCCCCCCATTTCTTCATAAAACTGCCAAAAGATATTAGCGAATGCATTTGTATAATCACCATTAACTAAATATGGCTTCATATACGTATCAATCATCTCACCTAGTAACCCATCTGGATAATCCCCTTCAAGTCCATCCCCAACCGATATCCAAACATCATTTTTTCCCGTTCCTTGATTTGTTGTCGCAAAAATGAGCATGCCATTATCAGCTTCTGCGTCACCAATTCCCCATTTTCGGATTGTTTCTGTCCCAAATTCATATGGTGCTAATCCACCGATCGTATCAATGGTCATCATCACAATCACGTTTCCCGTGGAGCCTTCAAGTGCTTTCGCTGCTTGA
This sequence comes from Solibacillus sp. FSL R7-0668, assembly GCF_038006205.1. NCBI lineage: Bacteria > Bacillati > Bacillota > Bacilli > Caryophanales > Caryophanaceae > Solibacillus > Solibacillus sp. FSL R7-0668. Next base: position 3,209,524 of record NZ_JBBOUU010000001.1, read on the forward strand.
ATTAAATTTTGTTCAACATCAGCAGAGATTACATTCCCATAATCATGAACATAGGAATTATATGCCGGCTTTTGCGGAATGGCTGCCAATACTTGCATCGGCAGTATTGTAAACAACAAAATCAGCACAGCCATTTTTTTCATGTATCCGTCCCCCTTTAGAAGCGACAATCTGAAGTGCCGCTTATAGATTTTTTGAACATAACGGCAACATGATGCCTAGAATGTTTAGTCATCACTACCAAAATCAATGGTTGGCGATTCTTCTACACCTTCTTTAATTTCGAAATAGTCTTTTTTCTCAAAGCCGAACATGCCCGCAATGATATTACCAGGGAAGCGACGGACATCATTATTAAATGTTTGGACTGTTTCGTTATAATCTTTACGTGCCACCGCCAAACGATTTTCAGTACCAGCAAGCTCATCCATTAAACGTGTAAATTGGACATCCGCCTTTAACTCTGGATAGTTCTCTACGATGACTAATAAACGTGACAATGCAGAAGATAAATCATTACTCGCATCCGCTGTTTCTTCTACTGTATTGGCATTTCCATATTCCGTGCGTGCATTAGCAATTTGTGTAAACACTTCTTCCTCATGTTCTGCATAGCCCTTTACCGTATTTACTAAATTAGGAATTAAATCAAATCTTCGTTGTAATTGGTTTTCTACTTGCGCCCATGTAGCATCTACCTTTTCCTCACCTGTTACGAGGCCATTATATTTTGGCACCATCATAACTGCTGCAATAACTACAATTGCTACAATGGCAATGAGCGCAATCAATAGCGCACTTCCTTTTTGATTTTTTACATACATTACGAACACCCTCTCCTTAAAAAATGCGTATAAAATTTTTATTATTCCTCACAATAAGAACGTACGAAATTTCTTAAATTGGAGGTTTATTAATGTTTACCCAATCATCACAATCTCAAGACAATCAAATGCCCTTTTCTCAGAACCACGGTGCCCACGAACTGCTTGACGTTCACGAAGTACTAAGTACCATGATTGCTGGCTTAAACCAATTTGTGCTACTGCGTGACCATGTACAAGATAGCGAGCTCTTAAATATTATGGATCGTCAGTACGCATTCATGCTCGACGAATATAATATTACAATGGAAGCCTATAAAACTGGGCATGACCCGCAGCATCCTACCCGTAGCTACAATATGCAAATGGGCAATGATACAAATTATGGCATGACAGCAGGCGCCCCGAAAAAGCCAATGACTTCGGCAAATGAAATAAATGATGCGGTCATTTCAGGCTTCATGCTCGGCTGTCATAAAGCAGGGGCAAAAGGAAAAACGGCTGCTGCGCTTGAAACAACTAATCCAGTCGTACGCAGAGTTTTACAGGACTCTGTCGCTAACTGTATCGAAATGGCTTACGAAGTTTCACTTTATGAAAACAAAAAAGGCATTTACCAAGTACCACAGTTATCCGAACAAGATATGAATATCATGCTGAACATGTATGGACAAGCAGAGAAAGCAAAAAATATGCCAAACTAAATTCCTCAGCATACCAATATATTACGGATGAAATAAGCAAATGTTTCTTATTTCTCTCAAAATGCAAAAGGAGCATGCGCCATTATTTTGTGCGCATGCTCTTCTTATTAAACGAAGCAATTTTTTATCTCACTTATTCAATTGCTCATATAGCTTAGACGAAAAATACTTTCTCGTCTCTGCCATTTTAATATGCAAAATTAATTCATCTTTCGTATCTACATTCATAAAAGTTACATATGCACCTTCTAAATCTTCGCTAATATTGGTGAAAATGTAGTTTTGCGCTAGTAGTTGATCAATTTGCTGCATTTCCTTTTCGACAAACTGAAATTCTGACATAACCCCACCTCTTCACTATTTTATTCTGTAGAAACCGTTGATGGAACGCTAATTGGTTCTGCTTCCACATCAATTTCCCAACTGCGCCCCGTTGTAATTCCTAAATAGTCTTCATCACTTGGATTGATAATTTCAGCTTGTGGATATTTTTTGAACCACCAATACTTTGCTAATATAAAGTAAATGACCGCCCCTACAAAAAAGCCGATTAATGAAGAATACGCTGGCCAGATATTTGCGATTAACCCACCAATAATCCAAGCAATAATCCCTGCTAAATTTACACCTTTTAAATAACGATATTGCCCATTCGTTTCATATAAGTCATTTACATTCACACGACGTTTTCGAAGTAAATAATAATCCGCAAATAAAATACCGACAATAGAAGATAAAATTCCACCAACAATTAGGAGCACGCTATTTAAAATATCGAACAAGCTCCATGGTTGAACAATCGTACCAACAATCCCTGCAATTATTACCCCTACCCAGAAAGGCACTTTTGGTCCTCCGATATTCGAAAAGATGGTCGCTGCTGGAATGACGTTCGCAGAAGTATTTGTCGACCATTGTGCTAAGACAATCATCGATAATAGCATAACAAGTACAACCCCACCTGCCGCTTGTTGAAGGGCATTAATTGGATCACCGGAACCTACCGACATATAACATACCGCGCCGATAACAACCATTAGCGTATTAAAAATAGGTTGAATAACAAGAGAACCTAATAATTGCGCTTTATTTCGTTTGAACCAGTTACGCTCATTTTTCGGCGCTTTAAGGTGGCGAGATAATGTGGGCATATCAGCAGCCAGTGTCGCCCAGAAGCCCATAACCGCCGTCGCAATGACCATAAATGCGGTAAATTGTTCAAAGCCTGTTTGCGGAGCTTCCACCCAAGACCATACTGCCTTCCCTTGCGCCTTTGCTTCAGCAGATAATTGTAAATACATCCAAATCGAGATGAAGATAATGATTGGCGCTGCGAAATCTGCAAAGCGCTCGATTGACTTAATCCCCAATGACACATTTAGCAATTGTAGCCCGGCAAATACGATGAAGCACACAAACCAATTGTCAAAGCCTACTAAAATATTTAAAATTCCATTGATTGCCGCTGCTCCAAAATACGTATTAATCCCAAACCAACAAGAAGCAGTAAATGCACGGGCAAATGATGGGAAATGAGTCCCAATCGTCCCAAATGGCGCCCGCATATAAACTGGAAACGATAAGCCATGCTCTACACCGATATCACCGATAATCACCATAAATATTCCGATCAATATAGAACCAACCAATGTCGCCAGTATTAGCAAAGGCATACTCAAGTTAATAATGCCTCCAGCACCAATTGCGAAGGCAGCTAAAACAATGGCCATTCCCACCCAAATTACGCCAAATCCTACCATCCCAATACTACGATTTTCATATTTAATCGGTAGTAAATCAGGGGACTTTAAATAATTGTCACTTGAATTTTTGGATTTTGACATACGACACCCCATCTTTAATTAGATTTCACAAAACGAATTAACGGACAACATTTGAATTATTTGCGCTGAAACCTGCAAGTAATGATTGTCTTTCATTCCATGTCATAGGTGCTTGGGTATGCGGCAATTCCTTCATCGTAATTGCCCCCTCTGCCGGACAAACGATGGAGCATAAATTACAGCCCACGCAGTCCTCTTCTCGAACCTTTAGCATTGGACGCCCATTTTCCGAATACAAGTCGATGCATTGATGAGAAGTATCTTCGCAAGCTATATGACATTTATTGCAATTAATACAGATGTCATTATTAATTTCTGCGACTACCTTGTAATTTAAGTCTAAATCCCCCCAATCAGAATATTTCGGAACCGTCTTTCCAACTAAATCCATTACTGAAGCTAAGCCTTTATCATCTAGATAATTACTTAAGCCATCAATCATATCTTCCACAATACTAAATCCATGATGCATGGCCGCTGTACAAATTTGCACGCTTGTAGAACCCATCAATATAAACTCCGCTGCATCTTGCCAATTCGATATGCCACCAATGCCTGAAATCGGCACGTTGATAAACGGGTTTCTAGCACATTCCCCGACCATATTTAGTGCAATCGGTTTAACAGCCGGGCCACAATAGCCACCGTGCGCCCCTTTATTTCCGACATGTGGGATTGTGTTCCAAGAGTTTAAATCCACTCCAGCTAAACTATTAATCGTATTAATCATACTTATGGCGTCTGCACCACCACGAACTGCCGCTTCTGCTGTTACCGTAATATCTGTAATATTTGGTGTTAATTTCACGATTACCGGTACTTCCGCATATTCCTTTGCCCAATACGTTTGCTTTTCTACAAGCTCTGGCACCTGCCCTGAAGCAGCACCCATTCCACGTTCTGCCATTCCATGTGGGCACCCAAAATTCAATTCAAAGCCATCGACGCCGACATCCTGTACTTTCTTCACGATTTCATGCCATTTTTCGGCCTTTGGTTCCACCATTAACGACGCAATAATCGCATGATTCGGAAATCGTTTCTTTGTTTCATAAATTTCTTTTAAATTCACTTCTAAGGGACGGTCTGTAATTAACTCAATATTGTTAAAGCCTGCCACCTTTTGTCCATTAAAACTAACCGCTGCAAAACGGGATGAAACGTTTAAGATTGGATCACCTAATGTTTTCCATACCGCGCCACCCCAGCCTGCCTCAAACGCCCTTTGCACCTGGTAGCCTGAGTTCGTTGGTGGTGCGGATGCTAGCCAAAATGGATTCGGTGACTTAATACCTGCGAAATTAATCGATAAATCTGCCATTTGTATACCCCCTATGCAATTTCTGATTTTGCGTTCAGTTCATTATGAATGACGTATGCCGAATCTTTTCCTTGCTGTGCCGCGGATACGACCGTTGCTTCTCCATAGCCATTGCCGTAAATCACGTCACCACAAGCATAAATTTTCGGATTCGATGTTTTTAAACTATTCATGTCTACATCAATCACACCACGCGTATGCGCTAATCCTAAATGCTCAATCAGCTCATAATGCTTCGTTTGACCAATCGCTCGAATGACTGCATCCGTTTCAATGACAAATTCAGAGTTCGGAATTTCCGTTAACTTTCCTTTTCCATTTTCAATATCCGTTAACTTCATTTTTACACATTCTATCCCAATGACTTGACCGTTTTCATTGCCAATAATTCGTTTAGGTAATGATAACCATCTGAATTCCACGCCGTCCTGCTTGGCAAATTCATATTCAAAATCATAGGCCGTCATTTCTTTTGACGTACGTCGGTAAACAATTTGCACTTGCTCTGCGCCTAAACGGACCGAGCAAGTTGCAGCATCGATTGCTGTATTTCCAGCACCAATGACAACTACTTTTTTCCCTACTACCTTATCCGTAAATATTGCCTTCGATTCTTTCACAAAATCAATCGCATCATATACGCCCTCTAAGTTTTCACCTTCAATACCTAGCATCGGTACTTTCCCCATCCCAACCGCTACGATAATGCGATCAAAATTGGCAAGGAGCTCATCTACGAGCACGTCTTCTCCTATTTTTGTGCTTGTTTTTATTTCCACACCTAAGTTTTGGACTTGCTGCACTTCCCACTCTACGACATCCTGTGGTAAACGGAAGGAAACGATTCCGTAGTAATTTAATCCCCCTGCTTTTTCATCTGCTTCGTAAATCGTTATGGCATAGCCTAATAACGCCAATTCTCGCGCGGCAGATAATCCTGCTGGGCCACTTCCAATAATCGCTATTTTCTTACCATTCGCCGGCTGTGGTGTGAATAGTTTCACACCCGATTCACGTAACCAATCGGTTGCATAGCGTTGCAAATGACCAATTTGAATGGGTTTTTCCTCACTATTTAATACACAAGCTCCCTCACAAAGCTCGATTGTGGGACAAACCCGCGCACAACTGGCACCTACAGGATTTGACTCCATAATGACACGCGCAGAGCCCTTCATATTATTCGAAGCAATTTTCTTTATAAAGCTTGGGATATTAATGCTCGTTGGACAGGCTTGAATACAAGGCGCATCGTAGCAATATAAACAGCGATTTGCTTCAACCGTTGCCGTATACGTTGTTAAACCACCAAACATTTCTTCAAAGTTTTTGGATAAATCAGTACTCATTTTCATAACAATCCTCTCTCCAGTGTGATTTGTTATTACTTGTCTAGTAGAATCAATACCTATGAAGATACTTTTGTTGTGTTCTTTACTTCTCGTCGGATGTACTTGCCACTTCCAAGCTTCCCTACGAATTTTTTCTCTTTAATGACGTATTCCCCACGCACTAAAACACTGATTGGTTCACCTGTTACTTCAAGCCCTTCAAATGCGTTATAATCCACATTCATATGATGGGTTTCCGCTGAAATCGTACGCTTTACAGTTGGATCAAATAAAACAATATCCGCATCTGAGCCAATCGCAATCGTGCCCTTTTGCGGGAATAGGCCAAAAATCTTTGCCGACTGTGTAGCAATCATATCGACAAATTCATTGATGGTAATTCGCCCTTTTTCTACACCTTCCGAATATAATACCGAGAAGCGATCCTCTATAAACGGCCCGCCATTTGGAATCTTTGAAAAGTCATCTTTTCCTAATGATTTTTTGCCATTAAAGCTGAATGAACATTGATCTGAACCAATTGTTTGTAATTGCTTCGCCTTCAATGCATTCCATAATACTTCCTGATGCGCTTTCGGGCGTAAAGGTGGTGACCATACATACTTAGCCCCTTCAAAATCTGGCTTCGCTAATGCGGATTGATCCAATACTAAATAAGGTGGGCATGTTTCACCTAAGACATTGTAGCCTTTATTGCGCGCTGCAATAATTTCATCGACTGCTTCTTTACATGTAACATGTACAACATACAATTGTGCTCCCGCTAAATTAGCAAGCTCAATCGCACGTTTTGTCGCCTCTCCCTCGACTTCTGGCGGACGTGTTAATGCATGGTAAATTGGCTCCGTATTGCCCTTCGCCTTTGCCTCTTCTACGAGCTCATCAATAACTGACCCATTTTCACAATGCACCATCACCGTTGCCCCTAGCTCTTTTCCAACTTTAAAGGCTTGGAATAATGTACGATCTGTTGCCTGAAATTCCTTGGCATACGCTAAAAATACCTTGATGGAGTTAATGCCACCTCGTTCTAGCGCCTCCGGTAATTCCTTTAAACGTTGCTCATTTAAATCACCAATCATTAGATGGAAGCCGTAGTCAATAACCGCCTTGTCTTTTGATTTGCTATGCCATGTATCAATGGCATCCATTAAAGTAGGAGAACCCGCACTAATACAGAAGTCAATAATGGTCGTCGTTCCCCCATAGGCTGCTGCAATTGTCCCCGACGCCCAATCATCATCGGTAACGGTATTATTAAAAGGCATGTCTAAATGGGTATGCGGGTCAATGCCACCCGGAAAAATAAACTTTCCTGATGCATCCACAATTTCCGCATCTGCTGCTTGAATGCTCGGCGCAATTTGCGTAATCACCCCGCCCTCAATCAATAAATCTGCTTTATACGTATCAGCAGCCGTTACAATCGTTCCTCCAGTGACAATCTTCTTCATAATTTCTCCTCCCGTTTCCTAAAATTATTTAGCAAAAACTCTCTTTTAAAATTGATACAATAGCATAATACAAAATTTTCCGACTATTAAAGGCGTATTTATTCTATTCTATTTACTTATGAAAAAAGTTTCGATAATATCCATATGTCGATAAAATTGAGGTAAATGAATGTGCAAATAACTTATGTGGAAAAGCGTACTACCAAACTATTTTTAGTAAATACAATTTCATAGAATGTGGGAATGTTGATTGGTATTTTTGGAATATTATTCATTTTATAAAATGAATGATTGCATTTTAATATACATTGCGTAAGGTGTTTTATACAAAATTGTGGACAAATTGTAAAAATCACAAAAACAAAGGAGCCATTTCAATATTACTTATTCACAATGTAATAAAGCATGCTCCTTGTTTTATCCGTCTATTTAGTTATTGCTAGGGAAGGCAAAGGTAGACTCTATTTTTTCTGTTACTTCAAGCCAGCGCTCTGAAATCGTCTTCGTCTTTGTGAAGAAGCGGGCTTGATCTGGTCCAAACATATGACCTTCACCGAATCGAGAGCCTTTAAATCCAGCAAAGTTATGATAACCTACTGGAATTGGAATTGGGACATTCACGCCAACCATTCCTACATCAATTTCGGTTGTAAACTTGCGTGCAGCTGCACCGTCATTCGTAAAGATTGTGACACCATTTGCGAGTTCCTGCGAGTTAATGACAGCAATTGCTTCTGCCAACGAGGCTACGCGCACCACATTTCGAGCGGGACCGAATACTTCCAATTCGAAAATATCCATATCGGTTGTAATATTATCTAATAATGTAGGGCCGACAAAATAACCATTTGCATTTTCCGCCATGTTTAATGTACGCCCATCATTGACAACCGTTGCCCCTTGCTGCTCCGCACGATCAATCGCTTTTAAAATCCCCTCTTTGGATTCTTTTGAAATGACCGGTCCAAAATCTGTTCCTTCTTCGGTATAACTGCCGACTTTCAATCGACTAATTTTGTCTTTTAAAATCGCTACTAATTTATTTGCAGTTTCTTCACCAACCGGCATAATTGTCGAAATGGCCATACAGCGTTGAGAAGCTGCTCCATAGGCTGCCCCAATAAATGCGTTAGCTACTTGCTCTAAATCTGCATCGGGCATGACGACCATATTGTTTTTACCACCGCCAAGTGCGGTTACACGCTTTCCATATTTCGCACCAGTCTCGTAAATATATTTTGCTACCGGTGTTGAACCTACAAAGGAAATGGCTTGCACAGCTGGGTTTTCTAATAGCTCATTGACGGCCTCTTTACTCCCATTAATCACTGTCCAAATACCATCTGGTAAGCCTGCCTTTTTCCATAATTCACTGACAAATAATGCAGTCATCGGCACTTTTTCAGATGCCTTTAAAATAACGGCATTTCCAACAGCTACAGCCATTGAAGTTTGCGCTAACGGAACCATAATTGGAAAGTTAAATGGTGAAATCGCCGCAACAACCCCTAAAGGATATTTTGCCGAGTAGGAATTAATTTGACCGCCAACATTAACCGAATACTCCCCTTTCATTAAGTGAGGCGCTCCAATCGCTAAATCAACGGATTCCAATCCACGAATAATTTCACCACGCGCATCTTCTAATGTTTTTCCGCTTTCTGTGCATATAATATTCAGTAATTGCTCGATATTTTCTGTTAGGAGCTGACGAAAACGCATGATGACTTCTACACGCTTTGCAACGGCTACATCACGCCATGCTGGAAATGCCGCTTTAGCCGCAGCAATGGCCTCACTTGTTTCCTCAGCAGTTGCAAGTGGTACCTCTGCAATCACTTCACCCGTTGATGGATTGTAGACATTGGCATAATGACCGCTTTTCCCTTCTACTAATTGCCCATTAATAAAATGCGTTAATTTTTTTACTGAAACCGCTTCTGTCATATGAGAAATTCCTCCCTTTACTTAATGCTATTTACAGCTTCGATCACTGTGTTGGCAATAAAATTCATTTCTTCAAACGTAATTGAAAGTGGTGGTGATAAGGTTAATACATTATTGAAATCGGCAACTGTCACACCATTTTTTCCAATTATTAAGCCCTTTCCCTTACAATAAGCAATGACGGCATTTACTTTATGAATAGTTAATGGTTTTTTTGTCGCCTTATCTTCCACAAGCTCAATTCCTACTAATAAGCCCTTCCCGCGAATATCCCCAACATATGGATGTTCCTGTAAATTAGCCTGTAAGCATTGCATCAGCTCTGTACCTAGCTTTACAGATTGCTCAAATAAATGTTCACGTTCCATAATTTCGATATTTTTTAAAGCAACTGAGCATGCCACTGGTGAGCCGCCAAATGTATTGACATGACGCAAAAACTCGTAGTCTCCATTGCTAGCGAATTGTTCATAGATTTCACGACGTACAGCTGTAGCAGATAATGGCATATAGGCACTCGTCAGCCCTTTAGCCATCGTCACGATATCTGGTTGAATATCGTAATTTTGGAAGCCAAAAGCCTTACCTGTACGGCCAAAGCCACAAATGACTTCATCAACAATGAGTAATGTACCGTGCTTTTCGCAGACTTCTTTTACACCTTTTAAGTAAGCATCATTCGGGACAATGACACCGCCACCCGTAATGATTGGCTCCATAATAACGGCAGCCACTGTTTCCGGCATTTCCCACGTTATCGTTTGATCGATTGTCTGGACACTTGGTAATGTCGTTGGATCATTATTTTGCACTTCTTCAGGATGTCGATATTGATCGGGTGGCGCAACATGTAGGAAGCCCGGTGCAAGTGGCTCATATTTATATTTTCGTTGCGCTTGCCCTGTTGCTGCAAGTGAGCCCATTGTATTGCCGTGGTATGCCCGGTAACGAGCGATAATCTTATAACGATGGGTTTCCCCTTTTTGCTGGTAATATTGACGTGCGATTTTAAATGCTACTTCATTGGCCTCCGAACCGCTATTCGAATAAAAGACAACATAGTCATTGCCTAATAATTCACTAATTTTTTGACTTAATAAAATGGACGGCGTGTGCCCATAAGAAAGGGGTGTATAGGAGTTTTTAAGCATCTGTTCGTATGCTACTTCTGCCATTTCCTTACGCCCATACCCAATATTTGTACACCAAAGTCCTGCCATCGCATCTAAATATTTATTGCCATCAATATCTGTCAACCAAGCACCATTGGCTTGCTCGACAATGAAGGTTGCTTCAGGATTATAAGGTTTCATCGAATGCCAGACATATTTTTCATCATTTGCTTTCCAGTTATACTCAACTGATTGACTCATGAACATCCCTCCTAAATTTCTAAACGTATATTCATTTTCGCTTATTCCATTTAGGAGGGCACTATACATTGTGTAAAACAATTATTTCCTCGCATTTCACATTTAGCTCATTCTTTCGTTCCAACAAACGTTTGCTTTGTCATCAATAGCATCATTTCAAGGCATAAACGATTTTCATAGTTCATAAAATCACTGCCAATAATTTGTTCAATTTTTTCAAGGCGATGATACAGCGTTTGGCGCACGATAAATAATTTTTCAGCCGTCTCCTTTTTTAACCCATGACATTGTAAATACATATTTAAGGTTTGGATTAGATTACTATTATGCTTGCGATCATACCGTCGTAGCTTTTCTACTTTTTCATTGGCCATATGCATCAGTATGGAATTATTTTGTAATACCTTCACCATATGATAAAGTGTCAGGTCATCATAAAAATAAGAGAGCTTCATATTTTTCATCCGTATTTGTAAGGCATCCTGTGCTGTTTGATAGCTTTCCGTTAGCTCATTATAGTTGTACACATATTTTCCTACCGCAATTAAAGTATCAAGCCGATATTGATTAATAATTTCATTCATTGCACGTTTCATACGTTCCTTATACGTATTTTCTTGCAATAAATCACTTAGTATGAAAATCAAATAATGCGACTGCTCGACAATAAATGTATAGAACCCCTCCTTTTGTAACGCCTGGCGCAAGTTCATTTTATAGCTGGTTAAATCGTTCTTAATGTTTTCCTTTCGTAGTTGATGAATCATGACAAGCCAGCCATTTTTCGTTAAGTTATGATCGATCTCCTCTAAAAAATAGCCCATTTCCTCATCGCTATTTCGTCCTTCTAGCCATTTTTCGAAAAATTTACGATGCTCACTTTCGAGCTTTTCTTCAATATATAAATCTCTTAAAACAAATTGGGATAATGTGACGACCGTACGATCCAAAATTAAACTATCCAAATCCGTAATCTCTCTTTTTTCCGAATAAATATAGACCGTGCCATATGCTTGATCAAATAAATTCAATTCCTTGCTAGCACGATACTTATCGCCTAAACCTAAAATGCATTCTTTTGAATTTTCAGTCTTTTTATCCGGAATGGAGAGGCTTGACCCTTTATTTACTTCAAAAAATACATTGACCTGTAAATATTTTTGCATATATTGAAGAATTTTTACTTTGTCGGTTACTTTTAACACATAATGATTAATTTTTTGGGAGTAATCTTCTAGCTGCTTTAATACATCGTATTGATGATGAATAATGACCGTATGTAAATCCTGTGTAATTTCAACAAACGGCACAATTTCCTCAAAAACAATGATTGGGAAGCTTAATTGGTTAGCTAGCTTACGAACACTTTCAGGTATTTCCTTTACATACATACCAAGCTCCACACAAAGCCCTGCCACATCTAAATCGCTCAATTGCTGAATAAATTGAAGAAATCCTTGCTCGTTATCCTTTAATACGACTCCAGTTGTCAGCAATAATTCATTGCCCTTTATTAATTGCCTCACATCGGTAACTTCCATGATGTGTATCCATTTAATGACACGATTTAATCCGGTATTGCCTGCAACTACTCTGGAACATTCGAAATATTTCCGCTGTAACACTTCCTGAACCGTTAACATGCATGGCCCCCCTCATAATTAACAAATTGTATATGCTTTTATTGTAATATTTTACATTATGTATATACAAATATATTTTATCCGAATGCTATAGTGAAAATATCTTGCTAACTTTAAAGGGGGTTACACAATGTTGAAAACGAATCGTGAACGACTGAAAAATAATATAGAGTTATTTAGTCAGATTGGAGCTACTGACAATAATGGCGTCACACGTTTAAGTCTTTCTGCGGAAGATATTCTGGCGCGCGACAAATTTAAAGCGAAGTGCGAACAGCTTGGCATGATTGTTACAGTGGATGATATGGGCACAATGTATGCAACGCTTCCTAGTCAAACAGATAACTTACCAATCGTGATGGGCTCCCACTTAGATTCCGTTATTAAAGGCGGGCGCTTTGACGGCGTGCTTGGCGTATTAACCGCTTTAGAAGCAGTGGAAACGATTATCGATGCCAATATTGAACTAAATCATCCTTTAACCATTGTAAACTTTACAAATGAAGAAGGCGCCCGTTTTGAGCCTTCACTTATGGCTTCTGGCGTGCTTTCAGGAAAATTTGACAAGGCGAAAATGCTCGCTTCCACCGATCCCCAAGGCACTACATTTGAACAAGCTTTAGAGACAAGTGGCTATAAAGGCGAAGAAGCCAATCGCCTTACCGAAGCGCATGCCTACTTGGAACTTCATATTGAACAAGGCCCTGTATTAGAGCATTACAACAAGGAAATTGGGGTTGTAGAAGGTGTTCTTGGGATGGTCTGTTATGACATTACGTTAACTGGCGAATCCAATCATGCAGGTACCACTCCGATTTCGATGCGTAAGGACAGTATGTTTGCCGCGATGCAAATTATTTCGATCCTACAAAATAAATTAAAGCAGCTTCCTAAGAATCTCGTCTATACGATTGGTCGAATCAATGCCTATCCGAATATTCACACCGTCATTCCAAGTCATGTCACGTTCTCATTAGAATCCCGCCATCAAGACCCTACTGTTATTCAACAAGTGGAGCAAATTATCTTTGATTTACCAAAGGAAATTGAAAATTGTCAGCTTGCCTATACGAAATTATGGAATCGCGATACGGTTTATTTTGCACCTGACATCATTCAGGCAGTTGCAGCAAGTACTGAAGAATTAGGCTATTCTCAACACCGGATGTTTAGTGGGGCTGGTCATGATGCACAGTTCATCGCACAATATATCCCGTCTACTATGATTTTCGTCCCAAGTGTAAAAGGCTATAGCCACCGCGAAGATGAATTAACTTCCTATGAGGACTGCTCAAAAGGGGCCGATGTGCTCGTAAATGCTGTTCTAAAAGTAGCCAATTATAGCGTTTCACAAGCAAATTCAGCCAATGCCCTATAAGCTATCCCAACAATCCGTCCTGCCCAATATGACAAGACGGATTTTTTTACGCAAAAAAAAAAACGATTTCGTCAGCATCATGCTTTTGAAACCGTTTTGAGATTTTCATATTATTGGTTTAAATAAATTGTTATTGGAAAGAATGAATTAGGGATAAAAAAGAAACGGTACAGTGAATCTTTTTTATCCCAGTAAAACTTCATTCTTCGTTGTAAAAAAGTAAAACGACCATTTCTCTTTTACAACAGCTATTAAAAGTATATTAAAACAGTAAAATGGTGCCCATGAAAGGACATGATAATAAATGCTAAACAAATTGGGGTGAACCTTCTTCTATTTAGCCTTGCAATAAAACACAACATTTAATAATGTTGTAATTTTCGTCACATTTTTCAAGCATTATTTCTTATTCATACAAAAGACTCTCTGTTTTAAATAATTTTATTGCATTTAAGTGATACATGTGCGGGAAATGTGTTGATGTTAACTAATTCCTTAACGATTAACTGTATAAGGAAGATGTAATTAGTGAGGTATGTCGATTGAAAAAGCGCCCTCGGAGGGAATCGAACCCCCATTTCAAGAACCGGAATCTTACGTGCTATCCATTACACCACGAGGGCATCATCATAAATATACGACCTTCTCATTATACAAAGGGGATTGTTTGATTTCAACTATTAAAAATCAGACTTTATATTTGACCATAACTGACTAATACGTGTATGATAGGTTTACAGCTGAAACACTTTCCAAATTCAGCAAAGGTATACGAAAATAGGCTTTAACAAAGGGAGGATTTTTTCAATGAACTTAATTCCTACAGTTATTGAACAAACAAACCGCGGCGAACGTGCATATGACATTTATTCACGTTTATTAAAAGACCGTATCATTTTATTAGGGAGCGCAATCGACGATAATGTTGCCAACTCAATCGTAGCACAGCTTTTATTTTTAGAAGCTGAAGATCCAGATAAGGACATCTACCTATACATCAACTCTCCAGGTGGTTCAATTACGTCTGGTATGGCGATTTACGATACAATGAACTTCATCAAGCCTGATGTATCGACAATTTGTATCGGTATGGCTGCATCAATGGGTGCCTTCTTATTATCTGCCGGTGCAAAAGGTAAGCGTATTGCCTTACCAAACGCCGAAGTGATGATTCACCAACCACTTGGTGGCGCACAAGGTCAAGCAACTGAAATCGAAATCGCAGCAAAACGTATTTTATACTTACGTGAAAAATTAAACAAAATTATGGCTGAAAACAGTGGTCAAGATTATGAAACATTAGCGCGTGACACAGACCGCGATAACTTCATGACTGCTGAGCAAGCAAAAGAATACGGGTTAATCGACAAAATCTACGATCGTAACCAACTTAAAAAATAATCTCCAATAAAAGCGGCAGAGCAATTCTGCCGCTTTTTTTGCGTAAAGAAATGTTTATAAAAAAAAAAGATGCACATGAATTTAGTTCACGAACATCTCTATGTTTACGCTTTCAAAAATTAGTCTGCTTTTTCGATTAGTTGCTGTAGCGCATGAATCGCCTTTTCTTCATCATGCCCATCTGCGCTTAGCGTCACTGTCGTACCTTTTGCGACAGCTAAGCTCATAATGCCCATAATCGATTTGGCATTTACTTTTTTCGTACCTTTTTCTAAAAAGACATCTGCTTTATAACGATTCGCCTCTTGGACGAATAGTGCAGCTTGTCTTGCTTGTAAACCTGATTTTAGCTTGACCTCTACTTGTTTTTCGATCATTTTGAAATACTCCCTTTCACAACCGTACATCACCTTATTTACTTCATCTTATCGAAATTGGCGGAAAAGAACAACAATAGAATACCATATTTCGAAAACTTTGCTTTACTATATTTGCTCGCCTCGGCGAAGTGCGTCTGCAATTTCATCGATTTTGCGTAAGCGATGATTTACGCCTGATTTACTCACAACACCTGTTGAAACCATTTCACCTAGTTCCTTCAATGTAACATCCTGATACTCGACACGTAAGCGCGCAATTTCTCGCAGTTTCTCTGGCAACTGATCTAAGCCAATTGCGTTGTCAATAAAACGAATATTTTCAACCTGACGTAATGCCGCGCCAATTGTTTTATTTAAATTAGCGGTTTCACAGTTGACAATACGGTTGACGCTATTTCGCATATCACGGACAATTCGCACATCCTCAAACTTGAGCATGGCAGATGTCGCACCTACTAAATTTAAAAAATCTGATATCTTTTCAGCCTCTTTTAAATAGGTGACAAAGCCCTTTTTACGTTCAATCGTTTTCGCATTCAAATCAAAATGGTTCATCAGGTCAGCCAACGCCTCCCCGTGCTCCTTATAAAGCGAATAAACTTCCAGATGATACGAAGATGTTTCGGGGTTATTCACTGACCCCCCCGCTAAAAATGCACCACGTAAATACGCACGGCGCTGATTATTTTTCGGAATGATGGTTTGGGCAATTGTATGATTGAACTCAAAGGAATTCGAAACAATTTCTAAATCCGCTAATATTTCACGGGCCCCTTCGCGAACACGGCAAATGTAGACGTTGTTTTTCTTGAGGCGCATTTTTTTACGTACTAACAACTCAACATTATATGGATAAAGCTTTTTGACAATGGTATAAAGTCGACGTGCAATGGCTGCATTTTCCGTTTGCACATCTAAACTTAATTGACGATTGGCAAAGCTTAAAGATCCATTCATTCGGATTAGGGCGGACACTTCAGCTTTTAAGCAGGTGTCATCCGCTTCAACTTGCGTGAGCTCTTTTTTCGTTTCTGATGCAAATGACATCTTTCGTGTTCCCCCTTTCTAGCAAACTATGTAGTGTTTAGGGCTGCAAATTTTGTTGCTTTTGTGCAGCGTATTCACATAGCCAATCTGCTAAATTTTTGGCATCGTGACGTACTGTACCGTCTTCAATGAGTGCAATTTCTTTTTTTATTATTTTTAAGCCCATTTGCATTAATTTTTCTACATCAAAATGAACGGGCTCCGCATTTTCTTCGCGATATTGCGCGTAAATTGCAGGAGGCAACTCTTTTTCATTAAATAACACCGATTCAATAAAGGGTTCACCTACATGTTCGTGAATGGCCTCTATGTGCTGGGATACCGAATAATGGATTGTTTCTCCTTGTTGGGTCATTAAGTTCGCAATATAGATTTTTTCGCCTTTCGCCTTGACGACCGCTTGCCCAATTCCCTTTACTAAAAGGTTTGGGATAATGCTTGTATATAAACTTCCTGGACCAATTAAGATAAAATCCGCACGTTCAATCGCATGGACAGCAGCTGGCAACGGCTTTAAATTACTTGGTTCTAAAAAGACACGCTTAATAGCCGCATGACCTGATGGGATTTTGGATTCTCCGACAATCGTTGTTCCGTCGGTTAGCTCGGCATGGAGCGTCACCTTTTTATTGGCAGCTGGAATGACCTTCCCATGAACATTTAATACTTTACTCATTTCGGCAATGGCATGGTTAAAGTCACCTGTAATCTCGATTAGGGCTGTTAACATTAAATTGCCTAAAGAATGTCCATTCAAATCATTGGACTGCGAAAAGCGGAACTGAAACATTTGCTCGACTAACGGTTCCACATCTGATAAAGCCGCGATGACGTTTCGTACGTCCCCTGGTGGTGGAATATCATAGTCATCTCGTAGTCGCCCAGAAGAGCCGCCGTCATCTGCTACGGTGACAATCGCGGTAATATCGAACGAATGCAGCTTTAATCCGCGTAGTACTGTCGATAGCCCCGTGCCTCCCCCAATGACTACGATGCGCGTTTTTCTTTTTTTCATGCTATCAATCCTTCCTATGATTGATATCTCTATGTGTAATAATGACTGGATTGTTTTTCGTTAATAACTTACCAAAGTATTCTGCAAGCGTTACCGAACGATGCTGACCACCCGTACAACCAAATGCAATCACAAGCTGGGACTTCCCCTCATTACGATACTGGGGAATCATAAAGGCAAATAGGTCTGTTAATTTGGCAATTAACTGCTGAGTCTCATCCGTTGCTAAAACATATGATGAAACCTCTGTTTGAAGCCCTGTTTTATGACGAAGCTCCTCCACATAATAGGGATTTTTTAAAAAGCGCACATCAAACACTAAATCGGCATCGATGGGAATACCATGCTTAAAGCCAAATGACATCACGTTTACTGAAAATGCTGGGCTACTTTGATTATCAAATTCCTGTGCAATATGCTCACGTAATTCACGTGGTTTTAGCGAAGATGTATTCACGACCGTTTTCGCGCGACCTTTTAATTCTGATAATAATTCGCGCTCTAGCTGAATACCTTCAAGCGGTAAACCTTGAGGGGCTAATGGGTGTGAGCGGCGTGATTCTTTATAGCGGCGTACAAGTGTGGCATCATCTGAATCTAAAAATAAAATACGTGCGAGTAAATCCTCTTCTTCTAATAAGGCATCTAGTGTCTCGATTAATGAATCGAAAAACTCCCGTCCACGTAAATCCATCACAACCGCGATACGTGAAATTTTCTTTTCAGAATCCTTCATTAGTGCCAAAAAGGTCATTAATAGTTCTGGCGGTAAATTATCCACACAGTAATAACCTAAGTCTTCAAAGCTTCGAACAGCGACTGTTTTACCAGCACCCGACATCCCTGTTATAATGACTAGCTCATGTGTATAATCCAAACTCCCCACCTTCTTTCATCTCCTCTAGTTTTGTTCGAGTGAATTTTGGATTCTTTCGCTAATTAGCTCAAAATCCTCTGTATATTCAAATGTACCATATTGCATGCCTTTATTTAACGCTGCAAATAATAAGTTTGTTCGATCTCCTTCAGCCATCGGAAGTTCTTTAATACTGTCAATAGAATGCCAGCCTAAGATTCCTTCACGTGTTTCAACAAACGGTGTACCTTCCACGTCATTCGCAACAAAAGTATACAACATCCATTCGTCGACTACTGTCTCATTATTTTTGATAATCATTGTATAGGCACCTTTTAAATGAACATCATTTGGTGTTAAGTTCGTTTCTTCCTGAAATTCGCGTACAGCGGATTCATAGATGGATTCTCCTAACTCCATTTTCCCTCCTGGCGCAACATACCAACCGCGTCTCGGCTTTTGAAGTAATAAAACTTTCCCATCTTTTACAGCTAATAAATTCGTAATTCGTTGCATACGAAGCACCTCAATTCTTTCATGTAAGCTTATTTCTATTATACCTTGTCCTATGCATTCCGTAAAAGTACATCATTCCATTTATTGTATTTCCAAGGGTGGGATTCACGCAAAAAAGAGGTTGCTTCGGCGTAGGTACGCACGAAACAACCTTAAACGAATTTTGAATATAAGGGGGTTAAAACGAATTCATACGTTTAGTATACCCTATCTTTGTAACGATTCGATTACAAATATGTTAAAGAATTATTGATTTATTTTTTCTTTTAATTCTTCGATGAAATGTTGTGCAGATTGTGCTGCGATACTACCGTCACCCGTAGCCGTAACAATTTGGCGAAGCATTTTGTCACGCACATCACCAGCGGCAAAAATACCCGGCACTGCTGTTTCCATTTTTTCATTTGTAACGACATAGCCAGTTTCATTCAAGATGTTTAACGCTGCAAATGGTGCCGTTAATGGCAGCATCCCTACATATATGAATACACCATCTGTTTCTACTTGTGTTTCTGAGCCGTCTACTGTTGATACTAACGTTACTTTTCCTACTTTGCCATCGACTTCATGGATTTCTTTAACTGTCGAATTCCAAATAAAGTCGATTTTTTCATTTGCAAATGCACGGTCTTGTAAGATTTTTTGTGCACGTAATTGATCACGACGGTGAACGATTGTTACTTTATCAGCAAAGCGAGTTAAGTAAACGCCCTCTTCTACTGCCGAGTCACCACCGCCAATAACGATTAAATTCTTTTGTTTGAAGAATGCACCATCACAGACAGCACAGTAACTTACCCCACGACCGCCAAGCTCTGTTTCGCCCGGAATGCCTAATTTTTTGTATTCTGCACCTGTTGTAATAATAATTGTGCGTGTTTTATATTGTTTTTTGCCTGAAATGATTGTTTTATAGTCTTCGCCGTCGATGATTTCTGATACATCACCATAAGCGTATTCTGCACCGAATTGTTTAGCGTGCTCGAACATTTTTGTAGAAAGCTCAGGTCCTAAAATCGTTTCAAAACCTGGATAGTTTTCTACCGCTTCTGTGCTCGCCATTTGACCGCCTGGAATCCCACGTTCAATCATTAATGTTGATAAGTTGGCGCGAGATGTGTAAACCGCAGCTGTCATCCCTGCTGGACCTGCTCCGATAATCACTACATCATAAATTTTTTCTTCTGACATGAAAATCCTCCTCTTGCGTATACCCTATAATAGTATATATCGTATAAGATTACTGTCACAAATACAACTTTACTGCTTATTCCGTATCAATTGGTACAAACTGGAATAATTCATCATTATATTTAGATAATGTCGCTGTGGAAATACCATATTTCTCGGCCATTTCCTTTTTAGTTACCTTTTTTTCGATTGCTACATGAAATGAATATTCTACCGCTGCTGCCAATGCTGCACCATTTTTGAAAGGATACCCTTGCTTGAATGCAATTTCCCCAAGTGCAAACCAAGTGCTTAAAATTTGCGCGACTTCTAAATTAATCGCTTCATTTTTTTGGACGATGATTTCTGCTACTTGCATCAAGCCTAGAAAAGTCTGTTCTTGCTTACTTGAAGCATTAAATTCATATTCCAGGGCATACGCCAAGCTTAATTTTTCAAGCTCCGACAAACGCGATACATTTAATAATGTAGGATGTGCCACAATTTCTTGCTTATGCGCAGAACGTTTTAATAAAAATAAACCAAATAAGCGACTTGATTCATGTTCTTCTGATAATTGGCGAATGATGAAATCTCGATGGTTTTCTGCAGAATTTCGCATGTGGCCCGCTTCCCCGTGCACCCATGGCTCCATCCCTTCTTTTGTTGGATCTATTTTAATGAGTGTTTGCCATGCATCTTTTGCTGTTTGCTGATGTCCAGTAAAATGCGCGGATTGCGCCAACCAAAAATAAAAGCCGGCATCTCCCTCGTAGCCACGCTTACTCATTGAGCGTAACCATTTATAGGCACTTTCATATTCACCAATCAATGCAAACGTTGCGCCAAGCTTGTAGCGATTATCCCAATCATACGGCTGAATTTTTTTCAACAGCGGTAATAAATAATCAAGCTCCTCGTCATTTTTTTCATAATACGCAAATACAGCTAAATTACATAATGCATGTAAGTTTCCTTGATTTTCACGTAACACCTGATGAAGTAGCGCTCGTGCTTGCTCGGCTTCACCAATATAAAAATAGGCCAATGCTAAATTATTATAGGCATTCCACAAATCTGGGAACTCCTCTATCGTTTGTTCCAATACTTCAATCGCAGACTGAAAATCACCTTGCTCCATTAAACGACGCGCTTTTTCTTGAGCCACGAGCTTTTCGCCATCATACTCATCCTGGTCTTCAAAGGGCTCTGCTTCCGATACATAATCAACAAAATCCAAAATTTCTGTTGCATCTTCAATGTATGCACCATTTGGATCCATCTCTAAGTATTGCGCAGCATATTTCTGAGCATCTGAAATATGCCCGATACAGCCTGAGATTTCAGCTAGCATAAATACAATTTCTGCTTCATTCGGCTCAATGCTATAAGCCGTATGAATCAGTTCATAGGCATGGTCGAAATTTTGTAGCTCCATTTCTAAAATGCCATATTGTAATAACACATGCGCTTCACCAGGGCTTAAATCAGCTGCACGTTTAATGTACTTATAGGCCTTTTCCATTTCATCACGATCAATCGCTTTTAGGGCCTTATTGTAGTAATAATCACCATTCGGAACAAATGACACGATATTCGTAGATTTTACCTTTAAACGTTTATTTTCCAATCAAATTCCTCCGACTTATTTCCGTTCGTTTTCTCTATAATATGAAAGATTATATTTGTTTTTAAGAAAAACAGATTTCGCGCCAAAATAGCGCGAAATCATAATTTTTCTTATGTGGACTTCTTTAAAGTAGTTGTTCGCTCTTATCCACAGACAAAGAAATAAGGAACGAGCGAAATGTCGTTCCTTAATCAATTCTTATAATTATAGCATATCCCATGTCAATGTCATAAAATTACGAATGACAATATCGTGAAAATTAGTCCTTATTATTTTTGTGGTTTTTTACCTTCGTGGCGTTTTTGTAGTACTTCTAACACTTCATATACATCCACTTTTTGTTCTTGTAGTAAAACTAATAAGTGGTATATTAAATCGGCTGCTTCCCACTTTACTTCCTCTGCATCACGGTTTTTTGCACCGATGACTACCTCTGTTGCTTCTTCCCCGACTTTTTTACAAATTTTATCGATGCCTTTTTCAAATAAATATGTTGTGTACGCGCCTTCTGGCATATCGATTTCACGTTGTTTAATCACTTCCACTAATTGCGGTAAAATTGCAACGGTACCTGGACGAGCGTTTTCAATAAGTGATTCTGTGAAGCAAGATGTTGTGCCGTTGTGGCAAGCTGGTCCTGCTGGTAGGACTTCAATCACTAACGCATCTTGATCGCAATCTGTTTTAATGGATACAACTTTCTGCGTATTGCCACTTGTTGCTCCTTTATGCCATAGTTCGTTGCGAGAGCGTGAAAAGAACCATGTTTCGCTGGTTTCAATTGTTTTTTGTAAGGATTCCTCGTTCATAAAAGCAACTGTTAAGATTTCTTTTGATTGTGCATCTTGGACTACCGCAGGAATTAATCCCTGCTCATTAAATTTTACATTCATCGTACGTGGACCCCTTTATCTTGTAAGTAGCTTTTTACTTCTGCTACGCTCGTTTCTTTATAGTGGAAAATGCTCGCAGCAAGTGCGGCATCTGTGTCAACATCTTGTAATACTTCACGGAAATGCTCGGCATTACCAGCACCACCACTTGCGATGACTGGTACGGTTACAGCATCACGCACCGCTTTTGTTAATGCTAAATCAAAGCCTGATTTTTCGCCATCCTGATTCATAGACGTAAGTAATATTTCACCAGCGCCAAGTCTAACTGCTTCTTTTGCCCAATCGACGGCCTTCCACTCAGTCTTCTTGCGGCCTCCATGAGTATAAACCATCCATGTTCCGTCTTCTTCCGAGTAACGAGCATCAATGGCACAAACAATGCATTGTGCGCCGAAATAATCTGAGCCTTCTTTAATTAATTCTGGTCGCTCTAGTGCTGATGTATTAACGGAAACTTTATCCGCTCCAGCACGCAAAATACGCTTCATATCTTCTAATGTGCGAATCCCTCCGCCTACTGTAAAGGGAATAGCTAATGCGGACGCTGTTTGACGCACCACATCGACCATCGTTTCGCGCCCTTCATGGGAAGCTGAAATGTCTAAAAACACCAGTTCATCTGCACCTTGCTCATCATAAAACTTCGCTAGTTCTACTGGATCCCCAGCATCTCGTAGCTCTACAAATTGTACACCTTTTACAACGCGGCCTTCTTTCACATCGAGGCACGGAATAATTCGTTTTGTTAACATACTGTATTCATAACCCCTTTCGCCCATGCTGTTAATAAGTACACACCGAATGAACCTGATTTTTCTGGGTGGAACTGCATCCCCGTGAAGTTTGCTTTCGCGACAATGCCTGGCACTTGCACATTTTCATAATCCGCATACGCTACAAGCTGATTGTTATCCATTTCACTCGCATAAAAGGAGTGCACAAAATAGACATGACGCGCAGCAGGTAACGCCTTTATGTCTAACCAATTTGGCGTTTGTTGAAGCTCTAGGTTATTCCAGCCCATATGTGGAATACGGGAAACACCTTCAAAGCGCTTAATACGCCCCGTAAATATCCCCAGCCCTTTAGTTGGTGTTACTTCATTACTTTCTTCAAATAATAATTGCATGCCTAAGCAAATACCTAATAATGGCTTTTTCGTTGTTTGAATAAATTCGATTAGACTCGTTTCCTCTAGACGCTTCATCGCATCTGGAAATGCACCTACACCTGGTAAAACAAGTGCATCTACTGCTTGTAGCTGTGCTTTATCACTTGTGACAACTACTTTTGCACCGAGCCTTTTTAATGCCTGCTCGACACTAAATAAGTTGCCCATTCCATAATCAATTACACCAATTTTCACGTTAACAGCCCCTTTGTTGATGGCACGCCTTTGACACGTGGGTCAATTTGAATCGCATCATCTAGTGCGCGCGCTAATGCTTTGAAAATTGCTTCGATAATATGATGTGTATTTTGACCATAAGGAACGATTACATGTAAATTGATGCGTGCCTCTAACGCGAACTTCCATAAAAACTCTTGCACTAACTCCGTATCAAATGCACCTACCTTAGCGTTCAACGGCGGTGTCACACGGTATTCTAAGTGCGGACGATTTGAGCAATCCACGACTACTTGTGCTAGCGCATCATCCATTGGTACAAAGGCATTGCCATAACGTTTAATCCCTTTTTTATCGCCTAATGCTTCGCGGAAAACCTGTCCTAACACAATCCCGATATCCTCTGTTGTATGGTGGTCGTCAATCCAAGTATCGCCGTTTGCTACAATTTTGCCGTCAAATAAACCATGCTTTATGAACAGGTCAAGCATATGATCCATAAATCCAACGCCTGTTTTAATTTCGGCTTGGCCTGAACCATCTAAATTTAGCTCTACTTCAATTTTTGTTTCATTTGTATTTCGTTCAATTTTTGCAAAACGCATTATGCTTCTTCTCCTTTATCCCAGCCGCGTGATTCAACCGCGCGTGCATGTCCTTCTAAGCCTTCTAAACGGGCAAGGCGGGCAATTTTTGGTGCATTTTGTTGCCATGTTTTTTCGCTATAATAAACAACACTCGTACGCTTAATGAAATCATCGACATTTAAGCCACTTGCAAAGCGCGCTGTTGAGTTAGTTGGTAATACGTGATTCGTACCTGCGAAGTAATCTCCAACTGGCTCTGAGCTATAACGCCCAATGAAAATCGCACCCGCATGTGTAATCATCTGTGATACCTGTTCAGCATTTTCTGTTACAATCTCTAAATGCTCAGGTGCTAAAGAATTTACTGCACGCACCGCTTCTTCAATTGATTCTGCCACATAAATTTGACCAAAGTTTTCAATCGCTTTACGTGCAATGGCTTCACGTGGTAAGTTACTTAATTGCATTTCTACTTGCTCTGCAACCTGCTCTGCTAAATCATCACTTGTTGTAATGAGTACCGCGCATGCTAATGCATCATGCTCTGCCTGTGATAAAAGATCTGCTGCAATTTCGTCTGCATAGGCTGTATCATCTGCAATTACACATATTTCAGAAGGACCCGCAATCATATCGATCGCTACTTCACCGAACACTTCACGCTTTGCTAAGGCGACAAAAATATTGCCTGGACCTGTAATTTTATCTACGGGTGCAATTGTTTCTGTCCCGTAGGCAAGTGCGGCAATTGCTTGTGCACCACCCACTTTATAAATTTCAGAAATCCCTAAAATATACGCCGCTACTAGCACAGCTTCTGGTAATTTACCATCCTTACCAGCAGGTGATGTAATAACAATACGCTTTACGCCCGCTACTTGTGCTGGGATGACATTCATTAATACTGAAGACGGATACGCTGCCGAACCACCTGGCACATACAGCCCCACTGCATCAAGTGCTGTAATACGCTGTGCCAAATATGAACCATCCGCAAGTGGTAATTGAAAACCATTACGCTTTTGCTCATTATGATACAGACGAATATTGTCCGCTGCTTCTTGTAAATCCATATATAATTGGGAGTCAAAATTCTTAACTGCCTCTGTAATTTCCTGCTTCGTCACACGTAGGTTTTCTGGTGCAAAGCCGTCCCATTTTTCACTATAATATTTAATCGCCTCATCGCCTTTTGCACGAACGTCTGCAATGACATCTCGTACCGTTTGCAGCTGCTGTTCATTGCCCTGCTCTAGCTGGCGTTTTAACGAAATATCACTTGTTAATGTTGTAATTTTCATAACGAAGCCTCTCTTATTTCACGCATTTTTTTAAGCGTGTTACTAAGTCTTGAATACGCTCACTCTTCATACGGTAGCTCACTGGGTTGGCAATTAAACGCGAAGAAACCTCTGCAATTCGCTCATATTCAACTAAGCCATTTTCCTTTAATGTGCGCCCCGTTGACACGATATCGACAATGCGATCAGATAAGCCTATCATCGGTGCTAATTCAATCGATCCGTTTAGCTCGATTATTTCCACTTGCTCGCCAATGCCTTTGTAATACTTCATCGCGATATTTGGATACTTTGTTGCAATGCGTGGCGCGATTTCGTTCATCGTTGTATTCGGAAGTCCAGCTGATGCGATATAGCATTCGCTAATTTTTAAATCAAGTAGCTCATGGACTGTTCGTGCCTGTTCAAGTAACACGTCCTTACCTGCAATGCCGATATCTGCAACGCCATGCTCGACATAAACCGGTACGTCCATCGGCTTTGCTAAAATGAAGCGAATTTGTTCTTCTGGAATTTCAATCATCAGCTTGCGTGACATTTCTACTTCTTCTGGAAGGTTAAAGCCTGCCTCTTGTAACATCACATAGGCTTCTTCAAAAATACGACCTTTTGGCATCGCAATCGTTAACTGTGTCATGCTTATGCCTCCTTGCTTTTAAATTCATTTACTTGGTGAAATTGTACTTTCAGTGCATCGATATTTTCGATACCTTCATAGCTTTGGAATGTTACTCGTTTGCCTTGCTCACGTAAATTTTGCGCCTGTGCCAATGCTTCAGAAAAACGCTCCGTTGAAAATAAGACGAGTACTTCATCGTTATCGAGCTCAATTTTTGGCATCGCTTCAAATACACGATCTACACGTAAGCCAAAGCCTGTAGCCCCAACCTGTGAACCAAAATGCTCTAACAATCCATCATAGCGACCACCATTACCTAACGGGAAGCCACTGCCTGAAGCAAATACTTCAAATAACATCCCTGTGTAATAGCTCATATGACTTGAAAGCGTAAAATCAAAGGCGATATAGTCCGCATAGCCCGCAGCCTCTAAAATACGCGACAAACTGCGCATATACTCAAGTGCATCGTTTTTGCGTACATATTTTTCAATTGCCTCAATAGAAGGGAGGCTAATCGCTTCGTCAATGTAAGCCAGTAGCGCATCCGATTTCGTTTTTGGTAAATCAAAAGCTAATACTGCCTCTTCAAAGCCTACATAATTACGTTTTACAAGTAGTTCATTTAATGCCTGGGCTTGCTGTTTGCTTTCTGTATAGTCCTTTAAAATGCAGCTTAATACCCCTGCATGACCGATCGTTACTTTGAAGTCTTCAATTTTATAGGCCTTTACTAAATCAATCGCTGTCATGATGACTTCTGCATCAGCAAAAACACTTGAATCACCGATAAGCTCAATCCCCATTTGATCGAATTCTGCTGGGCGTCCGCCTTCACGCTGCTGTGCACGAAATACATTAGCGAAATAAGCTAAGCGTTGTGGAATTTTCTCTTTTAATAATTTTGATGTCGCGACACGCGCAATCGGTGTTGTCATATCTGGTCGTAGTACAAGCGTATTGCCCTGACTATCCACTAATTTAAAAAGACGTGCATCTGAAATGGCCGATGCTTTTCCGACTGTATCGTAATATTCAACAGAAGGCGTTTTAATAAATTCATAGCCACGTCCACGCAGTAGTTCACGTCCTGTTGAGCGAATTTGTTCTAATTTTTCGTAAATATTGGGAAATGTATCACGCATCCCAAGAGGTTTTTCGAACATTTTAATTGCTGACATTTTGACACATCCTAAACTTTAAATATGATTTCCGTTCCTTTAAATCACTTTAGTGTGCTAGAGTGATAAATTACTAGTGTATGAAAGTATTTTACTGCTAGAAGCCATTATCGTCAACCCATTATTCCTAATAGACTTAATAAATTCAATTTTCTGATATATATATTATTATACACCACTTTCACGCGCATTCTGAGGTGACTGCATGAATTCCATTATATTAGTAGGAATAGTGTGTACAAAAAAAGCAAAACCTTGGGAAAGATTTTGCTTTTGCTTTTATTCGTTCTGCCAAATGGGGTTATCTAACTTTCTTCGTTCTGCCATTTCTTCCGCAGTAAAAATGATACGCATTGGATTTCCACCAGCCATCGCCCCAGCTGGGACATCTTTATGAACAAGCGTTGCTGCTGAAACAATTGCACCATCACCTATTTTTACGCCCGGTAAAATAGTAGAATTTGCGCCAATCATGACCTGACTACCAATTTCGACATCCCCTAAGCGATATTCTTCAATCAAATATTCATGTGCTAATATTGTCGTATTAAAGCCGATAATTGTGTTATCGCCAACTGAAATGCGTTCAGGGAACATTGAATCGGGCATCACCATTAACGCTAATGACGTTTGCTTGCCAATTTTCATTTTTAAAAAGGTGCGATATAGCCAATTTTTCATCGAAAGAAAAGGTGTTATTCGACCAATTTGAATAATCGTAAAACATTTCATAATTTTCCAAAATGACACCGTTTCATAAACATTCCATAATGAATTAGCGCCATGCACACGATAACGCTCTATTTTTCTCATCGCTATTCCCCCTTCACAATATCAAGTAAGTCGCGCATATGGTACAGCATATAGGTTGGTTCAAATGTCTTTAAAAAATCGACACCCTTTGCAGACCATGCTACCCCTGCTGTGCGCACGCCAGCATTTTTTCCACCTTCAATATCATGCGAATTATCACCAATCATAATCGCTTCTTCTTTTTTGACCCCTAATTTTTCTAACGCCAGTAATATCGGCTCTGGATGTGGCTTGACATGCTCGACATCGTCTACACCTATAATGACCTCAAATAAATGCTCTGCCTTTAATACCTTTAACCCGCGTGCTAAGCCTTCACTGCTTTTAGTGGAAACAATCGCTAATTGAATCCCCATTGCATGAAGCGCCTCTAATGTTTCGAGTACAGCGTCATAGCCTGTGACAAGTGCGTCGTGATTCGCTGCATTCCATTCTTTATACTTAGCAATCATCGCATCCGTTTCACCCGGCGTTATTTCGTCAAATGTCTGCTTTAATGACGGACCGATGAATTGTAAGCAGTCTTGTGTCGAATATTTCCCCGGAAATTTTTCGTCAAAAATATACATAAAGGTTTGAACGATTAAATTATTGGTGTTTAATAATGTACCGTCAAAATCAAATAATAATGCGGTTGTTTTCATTTCGCTGCCTCTTTCTTGTAAAAAACCGTTCGCAATCATTGCAAACGGTCTACATTATTATTTCTTTTTATTTTGCTTATTCTTCGCTGATGCTGTCAAAGCTTGTTCTTTATCTAAATAATGCACAGCAGGCTTCACATTGACACGACGGTAAATAATGCAAATTAAACCGACTGCAAAGCCAATGATCGATACAACTTGTGCTGAACGTAAGTCACCTATTAAATATAAGCTGTCGGTACGTAAACCTTCGATGAAGAAGCGTCCAAACGAATACCACATTAAATAGAAGAAGAACATTTCGCCACGACGCCAATTCCACTTGCGAGCAAATAATAAAATAATGAAGCCAATAATATTCCACACGGATTCGTATAAGAATGTAGGATGAACATATGTACCATCTTCCTTAATATACATTTGCTCGATTAGCCAATTCGGTAAAAATAAGTTTTCTAAAAAACTACGGCTAACTGGTCCACCATATGCTTCTTGATTGACGAAGTTCCCCCAGCGTCCAATAATTTGCCCTACTAAAATACTTGGTGCCGCGATATCTGCCAAATGTAAGAAGCTTGTTTTTCGTTTTTTCGTAAAAATATAAGCGGTAATAAACGCCCCAATTAATGCACCATGAATGGCAATCCCACCATTCCAAATTTGAATGATGCGTTCTGGATTCTGACCATAATAATCCCATTTCATCGTAACATAATAGATGCGCGCACAGACAATCGAAATTGGCACTGCCCAAAGTAATAAATCGGCAATATACTCTGAATCATAGCCATGGCGTACCGATTCACGCTGTGCGATAAAATACGCCAGTACAATCCCTAATCCAATTAAAATTCCATACCAGTTCACCGGGATTGGTCCTAAATGAAAGGCGACGGGGTTAATCGTTAAAACAACTGATGACATAATATTCTCCCTTCAACTACAGTATTTTCACGTTGGTTTATATGGTTAAAAATCATCCATTTCATCGCCAGCGACTAACATATCGTCTAACCGCCGTGAAAATTCCTCTGCTGCATTCACGCCCATTTTTTTCAGGCGATAATTCATCGCAGCTACTTCAATAATTACTGATACATTTCGTCCCGGCTGTACGGGAACCGTTAGCTTTGTCACATCGGTATCAATAATCTTCATTTTTTCTTCATCTAATCCAAGACGATCGTAAAACTTATCTGGATTCCAATTTTCTAGTTCAACAATTAATGTAATGCGTTTATATGGACGCACAGCACTTGCGCCGAATAACGTCATAATATCAATGATACCGATTCCACGAATTTCAAGTAGATGTTCCAATAACGGTGGCGGACTACCGATTAACATATTCTCTCCTTCTTGGCGAATTTCCACACTATCATCTGCGACAAGACGATGCCCTTTTTTCACAAGCTCAAGCGCCGTTTCACTTTTCCCTACACCGCTTTTCCCCATAATTAGTACACCAATGCCATAAACATCTACAAGTACGCCATGTATCGCTGTTGTCGGTGCTAGCTTACTTTCTAAAAAGTTCGTTAATCGGCTTGAAAAACGAGTCGTTGTTAAAGTTGTAATTAACACAGGTACATGATTTTCATTGGAAGCATCGATGAGCTCCTGTGGCACTTCCAGCCCACGAGATATAATAATAGCTGGGGTTTGCTCAGAGCATAGCTGCTTCATGCGGCTTATTTTTTCTTCTTTCGGCAGCATTTCAAAAAACGAGAGCTCGGTTTTCCCTAACAGCTGCACACGATTTGCCGGATAATGTGTAAAATAACCCGCCATCTCTAGCCCTGGACGTGAAATATCACTCGTCGTAATATAGCGGCCTATTCCAATTTCGCCACTTACTAATTCTAGCTGAAATTTTTCCATAACATCTTTTGTGATTACTTGAATCATAAATTTAGTACGCTCCTATCTTCAACCCATCTCCACTGTATTTTACCATGTAACCACCAATTGCTATATAATATGAACTCATTTAATTGAAAATAAAAACGATGAGGCTTATTCGCCCCATCGTTTAATAAGTAACTTATTTTAATCCTGCTAAATATTCAGCAGCTGCTTCTGCTTTTTCATCTTTTACGATACCAGGAGGCATACCGCCCTTACCATTTACAATGATGTCTAAAATTTCTTCTTGTGAGTATTTTGCACCTATTTTATCTAATGCTGGTGCACTGCCACCTTGTAATTGACCACCATGGCAAGTTGCGCAAGATTGTTGAACAACTTTTTTACCATCTAATTCTGCTGTTTCTCCGTTAGATGATTCAGAATCACCGCCACCACATGCTGCTAAAAATAGTGCAGAGCCTAATACAATTGTAGAAAGTAAACTTTTCTTCATTCTGTACCCCTCCAAAAATGAATTTTTCTTTTCGTTATCTAGTATACCAAATTTAAGCTCGTTTGAAACCTTCTCCTAATACCTCATAGGCATCTGAAACGATAACAAACGCTTGTGGGTCAACATCTTTCAACACTTGTTTCAGCTTTGTGAACTCTGTTTGATAGACAACAACCATCAATACTGGACGATTTTCACCTGTATAGCCACCAATCGCAGACAGCTTTGTCACGCCACGATTGACATTTTTATAAATCGCATCACGCACTTCCTCTTCCCTTTGCGTAATAATGTAGACCATTTTAGATTGACTAAAGCCCAGCTGAACAATATCGATTGTTTTCGTTGTCACATAAAGGCCGATCAGTGCATATAATCCCTTTTCTAAATCAAAAACAAGCGCCGCACTCACCGCAATTATTCCGTCAATTAACAGCACGCTCGTTCCAAGTGTTAATCCGGTATATTTCGTAATGATTTGAGCCAATAAATCCGTACCACCAGTAGAGGCATTGCCCTTAAACACTAAACCAATGCCAAACCCAACAACGATGCCACCAAAGATGGCGCCCAATAACGGATTGAGCGTCCAAGCCTCCCAATCCTCCGTTAAAATAACAAACAGCGGTAATGCCAACGTCCCGACTAAAGACTTCACACCAAATTTCTTTCCAAGCACTAAAACACCTGCGATAAATAGTGGAATATTAAATGCATATTGCACAATACCTGCATTCCAACCGAACATACCGTGTAAAATTGTACTAATCCCACTCACACCACCAGAGGCGACTTGGTTTGGGAATAAAAAAACATTAAAACCCAGTGCAATGACAGCTGCACCGGCAATTACAAATATATATTCCTGTATCACGTTTTTTACCGAGCTATGTGATTGATAAGCTGTATTTCCCATGTAAATCCTCACTTCTTTTCTAAATTCCATTGAATTATAGCAAATCCCCATACAAAAGAGAACTTCATCATAGTGAAGAAAAAGGAAGACAAACTTATAATGAAACAATTAAAAGAGTGCCCAGAAAACGCCTGGACACCCTTGTTTGTTACTTATTTATATTGATTGTCTCTTTCACCCAAGCACTGACTTCTTCATACATGGGGAGTATGTCATCTATCGGTATGTTTAACTGCTGTGCTAACGGTTCGATTTCTACCCAATCTAATTTGCTTACCGCAATGCTAAATTGTAAATACGGCGTCATCTCTGTATCGGCACCGCTAATGGTTTCTAAAATTGTTTCTGCTAAAGGGAGTTGCGCCAAAATCGTGTTGATAGGACGATTTAATAATGCATCGATTAAAGAAAATAATCCTACTAAAAAATACTCTGAATAATTCGCTTGGTAATTTAAGCGTGCGCATTTTTCGCATACTTTTGCTCTAAATAGCGACGCATACATCAATTCATTGAATACCTCACCATTTTGCTGAAGATCGGATTCGCGCATCGCTAATAAGTAAATCCATTTTCGGAGCTCTGTTAATCCGAGTAATAATATGGCCTGCTTTATCGAACGAACCTTTAATTTTGAACGCTTCGATGTATGATTAATTAGCTTTAACAGACGATAAGTTAACGAGATTTCTTGCTCAATATTTTCTACGATTCTATCAATATCCATTTCATCCTCGCGTAACAACGAAATAATTTGGAAATATTGCAATAGATTTGCCGGTATATCTGTCCCTTTAATAATTTGCGGTTGCTGAAAGAAATAGCCTTGGAACAAGGAATAGCCTAAATGCTTTGCCTGTTCATATTCCCTACGTGTCTCTACTTTTTCAGCTAGCAATTGAATATGAGGGTATTGACCCTTTACTTTATTTTCTACAATCGCTCTCTCTTGTTCGGAGGACTTGATAAAATCGATTTTAATATAGTCTACTAACTTAAATAAATCATCATAGATTTGCACCTTTTCATCCAGGATAAAATCATCTAACGCGATTTTAAATCCCTTGCTCTTAATTTCCTTCAACCGATTAACTAATACAGGCGTAATCGGGATATCCTCTAAAAGTTCAATCACCACTTTGTTCGGACTTAATAATTCAAGCTCCTCCTGCATAATTAAATTTTCCGTGAAATTAATAAAAGACGGAT
This sequence comes from Solibacillus sp. FSL R7-0668, assembly GCF_038006205.1. Taxonomy (NCBI): domain Bacteria; kingdom Bacillati; phylum Bacillota; class Bacilli; order Caryophanales; family Caryophanaceae; genus Solibacillus; species Solibacillus sp. FSL R7-0668. Next base: position 3,243,255 of record NZ_JBBOUU010000001.1, read on the forward strand.
AACCATTCGATACCTCTTTAATACCAATTGTTAAAAATGAATTGATCAACACTTCTATCGTTGCCTTATCTGAATCAATTTGGGGAAATTTATTAACACCATTATTTCGATATAATAGCTCATACGCGACAATTTCTTCATCTCTATTAAATATTGGTTGTCTACCGATGAAAACTTCCATTTTTATTCCCCTCCTCAATTCTGAATAGATTCATTATATTTTTCTTTTTTTCCATTGTACTATAAAATAGGTTAACAAAATATAGGAGGTTGTATATGTGAATACTGTAAAATACGAACAAAAAGATTTTATCGCCTATGTTACATTAGATCGTCCTGATATGTTAAATGCCTTTAATTTTGAAATGCTCGAGCAATTGCGTAAAGTAATGGAATCGATTCAAATCCACCCAGATATTCGACTTGTCATTATTACTGGCGCCGGTGACAAAGCATTTTCAGTTGGTGCGGATTTAAAGGAACGCAAAACATTGCCCGATGCACTTGTTAAACGAAATTTAAATCGCTTTGGTGAGGTGTTTTCACTCATCGAGCAATTACCGCAGCCAACCATCTGTGTGTTGAATGGCTATGCATTTGGTGGAGGTCTTGAACTTGCGCTTGCCTGTGACTTCCGGATTGCCGCAGATTCCATTACACTTGGCTTAACTGAAACAAGTCTCGGCATAATCCCAGGCGCTGGAGGTACTCAACGTTTACCGCGACTCATCGGCGAGGCAAAGGCACTCGAATTAATCTTAACAGCCAAACGTTTGACAGCAGCAGAAGCACTACAATATGGCGTTGTCACAAAAATTGCACCTAAAGAACAGCTCCATGAACTGACGGGAGCATTTGCAATGACCATCTTAAAAAATGCACCGATTGCCATTCAACAGGCAAAATTCGCTGTAAAGCAGGGCATGAAAACTGATATTCAAACGGGCTTACAAATCGAGCGTAAAGCTTATGAACTGACGATTCCTACAGAAGATCGCATTGAAGCACTTAACGCATTTGCAGAAAAAAGACCTCCCCAATTTAAGGGAAGGTAAACTTGCCTTTTTAGATTTTTTTATGAATAAGTTACAGCATATTATTGTATCACAAAAGGGCATTGCTTCAATAAATAAGCAATGCCCCTTCCTTTATTTTTTACGCGCTTTTACTGCCCCAATAATTGCTGGCAATACTGAAATCACAATAATTAAAATCAGTACAACCGAGAAGTTGTCTTTAATAATTGGAATATTTCCGAAGAAGTACCCAAGTAGCGTACAACTCATTACCCATAAAAACGCACCAACAACGTTATAAACAAGGAAATAACGATAATTCATGCGACTAGCACCGGCAACAAACGGAATGAATGTACGGATAAATGGCATGAATCGTGCAATAACAATCGTTTTCCCACCATGCTTATTAAAGAAGCGCTGTGCGATTTCTAAACGCTCACGGTTAATTACACGTCCGAGAAAGCTGTTTTCCGGAATCGACATCCCTACCTTATGTCCAATATGGTAATTAACCGTATCCCCAAGAACAGCCGCTATGAAGAAGACAATCAATAATGTATACAAATTAAATGCACCTAATGCGGCCAGCGTACCACTAGCAAATAACAGCGAATCCCCCGGTAAAAATGGCATAATCACTACACCAGTTTCAACGAAGACAATCCCAAATAAAATCCCGTACGACCAATTTCCAAACTGTTGAATAATTTCAACAAGATGGTCGTCAATGTGTAAAATAAAATCAATTAACCCATAAATGACTGACATCGTTTTTCTCTCTTTTCCACTAAATTATTTTTTTATTTTACCATACTATGAAAGTGATGGCTGATTATTACGTCTTTGTAAAGACGTATTGTACATTAATTTGTTGCCATACCCCTTCGTTCATTAATCAAATTTACAAAACTGTAATATTCCAGCGCCATTATGACCAAATTGAAAAGGCATCCTCCTTAGATGGATGCCTTCGAATTGAGTTATAAATATTTTTTAAACCAACCTGTAATTTGAGCTAATCGTTCTACTCTTAGGCTTGGAATTCCTGTACGAGATAGATTATGATCACTTTCTGGGAAGCGGACAAAGCCTACTTCTTTGCCCATACGTTTTAATGTAATATAAAATTGCTCTGCTTGCTCGATTGGACAGCGGAAATCCCGTTCACTATGCAAGATTAATAACGGTGTTTCTACATTTGCTGCATACTTTAACGGTGAATGGTGCCATAGCTTTTCGACATTATTCATATCGGCAAGCATTTGCCATTCTGTGAAGTAATAGCCAATATCGGATACGCCATTAAAGCTAATCCAGTTTGAAATAGAACGCTGTGTCACTGCTGCTTTAAAGCGATTTGTATGCCCTACCGCCCAGTTCGTCATAAAGCCACCGTAGCTCCCACCTGTTAACCCAACACGTGCTTCATCAATCCAATCATAGTTGGCTAATGCATAGTCTAATCCTGCCATAATATCTTCATAGTCTCCGCCACCATAATCCCCGCGCACAGCATCTACAAATTCCTGTGAATAACCATGACTGCCTCGTGGATTTACATATAGTACGCCATAGCCTTGCGCTGCTAATAGCTGCATTTCGTGGAAGAAAGTGTTGGCATAAAGTGTATGTGGCCCACCATGAACTTCCACGATTAGTGGATACTTTTCACCCACAATATAATTTGTCGGCTTCATGATCCATCCATGCACCGTTAGGCCATCTTTTGTTGTATATATGATTGCCTCTGGTGTTGAAAGGGTTGTGCTTGCCAAAAATTCGGCATTAAATGTTGTTAATTGTTTGCGCTCACCTGTTGTAATATCAAAGTCAAAAAGCTCTCCAGGGAATGTTGGATTGGATACGGTCATTAATGCGCGATTGCCATTTTTAAAAATGGCATAGCCGTAGACATGCTCATTTTCAGGAGATGCCGGATAAATGGCGCCTTCAAGCGTTGCATAATACAAGCGGACATCGCCTACTGTTGATACTTGGAAATACAAATCATTGTTTTCTGTCCACATGACAGTTGGTGCAGATGCAGCTTGTTGTGTATCCCCTACTGCATAATCCCCTACAGGCACATCAAACATTTCCGTTAGCTTCTGGGTTGTTTTAGATTGTGTGTCATAAATATAAATATGACCATGTGTTGCGTTTTTAAATGTTTGGTCTGATCCACCAAATGCAATATAGCGTTCATCAAATGAAAAGGCAGCATCTCCATAATAACCATCTTCATCGATTAACACGGTTTCTTCTTTCGTGTCCACATTTACTAAATAAAGCGGTGTACGGAATACATCATCAGTATTATCAGCTCGGTTTACCGCTACTACTAATGTTTTGCCATCATGCGAAATGCCTTGTAAGCTATGTGAATAAGGTGTATCTGTAAAGGCAGTAATCTCTTTTGTGTCCAATGCAACAACGGCAATTTGCGCATAACGCTTTTGAGGTAATAGCCCCACGCTATCTGCTTTATACTTCATTTTGTCGACTACATATGCTTTCGGGAATTTTTTATCTTCCTCTTCTTCCTCCTCTGTAATCGCTAGCCCTTCTTTGACGGAAGTAGTCAGCCAAATCTTTTCACCACAAGGGCTCCATAAAAATGAGTTCACTCCATTTGGTAATGTCGTCATTTCTTGCGCTTCGCCTCCGCGACGATTTAATACATAAAGTTGTTGCTTTTCTCCACGCTTCACTAAAAATGCTACGCGCTCCCCATTTGGAGACCAAGCAGCATTTGAAACTCGTTCATTACCAAATGTCCATTGTGTTATGTTGCCTGATGCAAGCTCAATATGGAATAAATGAGCGTTATAGTTATTTTCTTTTTCGTTCATCTGTGTTCGAATAAATAATGCTTCCTGCTCATTTGGCGCTAGTACCGGATTCGTAATCGACTGTAATTCAAATAAGCTCTCTTTTGTTATAAAGTTTGTCATAGGGCACCTCGTTATTATTTCGAATTTCGTAATACATAGTTTACCAGTTTTTCGCCAAAAAATAAATAACACTTACCACTAAGTACAGCAGTAAGTGTCATTATATTAGGCTTTTGTCGTTTCTTTTAGTGAACGACGTAAAATTTTACCTGTCGTATTTTTTGGTAACTCGTCAATAATTTCAATCACTGTAGGCACTTTATATTTTACAATATGTTTTGAGCAGTATTCTTGAATATTTTCCACTGTGATGGATGGGTCCTTTAAAACGACGAAAGCATGCACAGCCTCACCAAAGTTTGGATCTGGGAAGCCGACAACAGCTGCTTCTACAATTCCATTGTGTGAATATAATACCTCTTCTACTTCACGAGGGTATACATTATAGCCCCCAACAATGATTAAATCCTTTTTGCGATCCACGATAAAGAAATAACCCTCTTCATCCTTTCGTGCTAAATCTCCTGTATATAACCAGCCATTGCGAATCGTAATAGCTGTTTCTTCTGGCATTTTGTAATAGCCCTTCATGACATTTGGTCCACGTACGATTAATTCGCCAACTTCACCTATCGCAACTTCTTCTCCATTTTCATCAACGACTTTGTTTTCAACATTGACAATGGATTGTCCGATCGAACCCGATTTACGTTCACGGTCAATTGGATTGAAGCAAGTAACAGGTGAAGCCTCTGATAAACCATAACCTTCTGAAATTCGCACATTAAACTTATTTTCAAAGTTATGTAGCAATGATACCGGTAAAGATGAACCACCAGAAATCGCCAGTCGCAATGTAGAGAATGCACTTACATCGCCCGCTTCGTATTGATATAAGAAGTTAAACATCGTCGGTACACCTGCAAATATCGTTGCTTGATAAGCATCTGCTAACGCGAAAATTTCGCCCGGACTAAAGCGTGGCGCTAATAAAATTGTAGCTCCGCGCGTTAACGGTGCATTCACTACGACCGTTAATGCAAATACGTGGAATACTGGTAAAGTTGCGATTACGCGGTCCTCATGCGTCATTTTTAAATAATCACCAATATCTCGTGCATTGGAATACAGATTTTGATGTGTTAGCATGGCTCCCTTTGGATGACCAGTTGTACCAGATGTATACAAAATAACCGCCGTATCATCTGGTGACACTTCCACTGGGTCCACTGAACGTGTTGCGCCTGCTAATACTTGTGTAAATAATTTTGTTTTTGCTTTTACTGCATCCGACAATGTCGCAAATTTCTCACCAATATCTGGTGTCGTTTCGCATACGATGTAATTTTTCACCTGTGGGAATCTTTGCACCCCTGCTTCCACAAGTGGTAATAGCATGTCTAATGCGATTACAGCCTTTACATCACCATTTTGGATAATGTACGAAATTTCGTCTGCTGTGTATATCGGGTTAATCGGAATTGCGACTGCCCCAATACGCATGGACGCGTACAAACTAATGATAAAATGTGGTGTATTGCCGAGTAAAAGAGCGATATGATCTCCCTTTTGTACACCTAAATCTTCTAAGGCTCCAGCAAAGCGGGCAATCGTTTGCTCCAGCTCGCCATAAGAAGTACCCTTTCCTAAAAAGTGAAACGCCGTTTTTTCAGGTTGTTCGAAAGCTTGTTGTCTTACTTTTTCAACTAAATTCAATACACCCATCCCCTTTTCACATAAAATGAAAGAATATTCACTTTAATGAAAGTATAGAATAAGTATATTAATAAAACAATAAGAATTTCTATTTCATGCATAAATTTTGTTATTAAAAACATATTTTCAGTTCAAAATCATCCTTTGATATGCGAAATATAACGCCAGCGAATCAAGAAGAAATAGACGATTTGAATGATTGTAAAGCATGTAAATGAAAATACAACTTCTTTTACAATCGATAAATCCATGACATCATTTAATACCATTTGTACGACATAAAATGCGAATGCGCTATGCACAAGGGCTAATCCCCATGGCAAGAAAAATTGAATGACTAAATTTCGAGTGACCAGTCGCTTCATTTCTTTATCTGTTAACCCAATTCGCTTTAATGTATTAAATTGATTTTTCTCTCGATCTAGGTTGGCATAAATTTTAAAATACACAAAACTACCTGAAGCCAGTAAAAATACTGCAACGACCAAAATGCCAACAAGTGTCAATAATGCATAGGTAGCTAATATATAAGAATAATTTAACCCTGCATTTTCAAAATAAAATGGCAAGGAGTACTTCTCATTCAACACATATTCCCTTGCCACCATTTGCTGAATACCTAATCCTACCAATTTGGTTTCTGTCCAGTTCGGTATATCAAACGTAAACAAATGGTAACCAGGCTCAACATCTGGCGCGCGTTCGAATCGATTTGCTAGCTTTTCAAAATCTTCGTCACTAATAATAATGGAATTGCTACTAATCATCGCTGACGGGAAAAACATTTTTGGGTAGACGCTATTAATCGTTAACTTTACATCATTTTCCTTTAGCGTTGTATGAACAACCGTTTCGCGCAGCTCTTTTATGGAGTCTTCCGAATACGGAATGAACATCGCCTCGCCACTTTTTAAATTTACTAGCGGGTATTTATATGAAAACAACAAATGATTAATGTCTGTTTCTCGAAAAACCTCTACTGGATTTGATGTAAAAGTAGACGTTTGACGCACAACTGAAAAGCGCGTCATATGATAGCTAATACCATTGGTTTCTAAATCTTCTATTACCGAAAGCACATGCTCGACTTCATAAGGATTATCAATTTCCCCTTTATAAATAATGCCAATGGGATTGATTTTGTCATATTGTGATGTGTAGGATGACATCGCTGACAGCACACCTACCGTCAAAAATGCCAAGGTCGAAACAAGCGTTACAATAAAAAACATGCGCGAATTAACACGTAGTACTTGTACTTGATCAGCAATCGATAACATATGCGAGCGCTTCCAGTACACATGCTTGCGTCGCTTAATCAGGTCAATAATAAGCAAGGTCGTATCCGAAAAGAAATAATACGTACCAAACGTCACAAAAAACGGAATCAGTAAGGTGTAGGAAAATAGAGATGATTTTGTAGTTAACAGCGCCAAGCTATAACCAACGACAATGAGTACAATCCCTAATATGCCATTGCGCTTTGAATACGTTTGGTTAATTTCAATCGATTGCTGCCCCCGAATCAAATCGCGAATCCTCAAATCTGGAATAAACATCATACTAATCGTTGAAATTACCACGAATGCGCTTACATATACAAAAAAGGTAAGCACAAAAGGCTCCCAAGAAATGTACAAAGGCAATGCCGATAAATTCAAAATTTCGCGTACGATCATAAAGAAAAACTTTGAAAAGGCAAAACCAAATACAATGCCCGATAAACAGGAAAACAGCCCGATTGTCATCGTTTCAATGAAAATTAACTTTCCAAGCTGATGACGATCCATGCCGAGCTGTAGTAATATTGCAAATTCCTTCGTCCGCGCTTCTAAAAAGGCTCGCAACGAATAATAAATAAAAAACCATGAAAATAACACGAGAATGATTTCTGCAAAAATCATGCCCGCAATCGATACTTCTCCTAAAAATCCACTTTCAATTTCAGGGTGAAACATAAGCATCGAGTAAATAAAAAATACAAACACACTAAAAAAACTGGCCATAAAAAACGCTGCATAATTACGGAAGTTACGGAAAACGTTACGGTAAGCGAATTGAAGAAAAGTCACCGACATGTCCCCCTAATAAGCTTAGTACATTTAAAATGCGTTGAAAAAACGTTTGACGACGGTCATCTGTATAGATTTCATTGAAAAATTCACCATCTTTAATGAAAATGACACGGTCACAATAGCTAGCAGCAATCGGATCATGCGTGACCATTAATATCGTCGTTTTGTTTTCTTTATTCATTTTACCAAGGAGCTCTAACACTTCACGTGATGCATTCGAATCTAAATTTCCCGTAGGCTCATCCGCTAGCACGAGCATCGGTTCATGAATCAGTGCACGTGCAATCGCTGTTCGCTGCGCCTGCCCACCTGATATTTCATCGGGACGCTTATCAAGAATTTGCGTTAAATCGAGCTTGTCACTTAAATAAGCTAATCGTTCCTCCATCACGGCAATTGGCTGTTCATCCAGCGTTAACGGCAAAATAATGTTTTCTTCTACCGTTAGCGTCGGCAATAGGTTGAATTCTTGAAAGACAAATCCTAGCTGTCTACGGCGAAAATAAGCCAGCTCCTCACTCGTAAATTTTTGTGGCTTCATTCCATCAAAAATAACATCGCCTGAAGTAGGAACATCAATCATCGACACCACGTTCATCAGTGTTGTTTTTCCACTACCTGAGGGTCCCATGATTGCAACAAATTCACCCTTTTCCACTTCAAAGCTTAGCTGATTGAGTGCACGCTTTGTTACTTTGCCCTCATAAACTTTCGTCACTTCATGTATTTGTAAAATCGACATAGTTACTCCCTCATACTTAAACTTTCATTTCTACTTCCAGTACCCAAGGCAGTACAACTTCGAAGCTAATTTCAATAATTGAACCCATCATAAAGATAGGAACCGTTTCCATTTCAGATGTTAATGAAAAGCAATGCTCATCTACTACAATATCCCACGCATCCAGCTCGCCCTCAATGATTTCACCAATAATATGATACTTGCCTGAATACATGATGGCTGTATTACCGTTGACATGATGACTTTCTAGTTGACTTGGCTTCGCTAGATCAATGCCTAATTTTTCGGCAAACTCCAGTACAACAGGACTCATATGCACTTCACATGCTTTTACAAAATTACGACACTCATCACCCACACATCGGTAGCTATTGTATTCAAAGGCCATTTTCGTATTTTCCATATCTATCGCTAATAGCCAATCTTCTATTTGTATCATCGTGTTCCTCCTAAGATTGAAAAATTACTTCGATTTGAGTTCCTTTGTCTACTTCTGATGTGATCACGAGTTGATGTCCGAGCTTATCACAAATTTCCTTGGCGATATATAAGCCCATCCCAGTAGATTCTCCTGTTTTGCGTCCATTTTCACCTGTATAAAAAGCCTTTGTTACACGTGAGATGTCGGCCTTTGGAATGCCTATCCCCTCATCACGAATCATTAGGTGAATTTGGTGTTCTATTTTTTTAGCCGAAATATAGATTTTTTTATTGGGCTCAAATGTATATTTCACAGCATTTGTGATGAATTGCTCTAAAAAAAAGCGCAGCCATTTCAAATCACTCATCACGACAATCGCCTCGTCCACATCCACTTCAGGAAATACACGATTCGCGATAAATAATCGCTTATTGTCATTGACTGCTGTCATCACGGCTGATTTTAAAGGGATTTGCACAATTTGCATATCATCCGAAAAATTTTCGAGCCTCGCATGCATAAGCACCATTTCGAGCCCGCGCTTTAATCGCTCGACTTCCTCTTGCACGCTCTTTTTGTCTAGTTCTTCCTCCTGCTGTAATAGTAGCTCCAAAATGGATACAGGGGTTTTCATTTGATGGACCCATTGATTCATAAATTTATACTGCCTTGATTGAATGGCGTATAAGGTTTGTACTTCGTGTTGGTAGATTTTATAGAGCTCTGATAAATACTGCTCTGTAATCGCATACTCCGTCGTTTTGGCATTTTTATGTAGCGCATCTTCCATCGTTGTCGGTAGCTCCAAAATCTTGGATAAATAGCGTCTACGTAGCATATAGCGCACCACTAAAAACGATGTAATTAATAGCACACTAATGGCAATTGCATAAATAGCCGTATTGATATTTCGTAAGCCCTCAAGCCAAAATAATGCCAGTAAAAAAGCTGTTAATGCCACTTGAAACAAAATATAGGAAATATGCTCTTTTAAAAATAACTTCACAGCCATTACATTTCCTCCGCGCTTAACACGAAGCGATATCCAGCACCACGCACAGTTTCAATGCTTGATTGGATGCCATAATCCGCTAGCTTTTTGCGCACGCGTGTCATATTGACATTCAATGTATTTTCATCCACAAATGCCTGATCATCCCATAGTTCTTCTAGCAGTTGATCACGCGACACTACTTTTGGTGCCTGTCCCATTAACAAGCCAAGGATGATGCATTCCTTTTTTTGTAGCGGTACAATTAACTCCTTCAACTGTAAATCCATACGTTCTAAATAAAGTGTCAGCTGTCCTTGAGCAACGGTGCGCTCTTCTTGACGTGCTGAATATTCACCATATGTACGACGTAGATGACTGCGAATTTTTGCGAGTACAATTTCATAGTTAAACGGCTTCGTAATAAAATCATCGCCACCATTTTCAAGCGCAAAGATTTGGTCCATTTCTCCTGAACGTGCCGAAATAAAAATAATTGGACATTTTGTATAGGAGCGTAATTTACGACACCAATAATAGCCGTCGTATAATGGTAAATTTATATCTAACAAAATCATATGAGGTGCAAACGCCATGCATTGTTCAACTAATGTTTCAAAGTCAGAAACAGTTTCCACATCATATTGATACTTTCGTAGTGTATCTGCCAATAATGAGGCGATTTTCGGATCATCTTCAACAATAAAAATTCGATGCTTTTCCATCACCTATGCCTCCTTTATTTTCCAAAAAAATCTATTCAGTTCCTTCTATCTATTGTAACAAAAAAACAGAGCACTAGAAAATACCAGCACCCTGTTTTAATGATTTGACATTTTGAATTAATAAATTAGCTGTAAGAAATCCTCTTCTGTAATACCGCCGAAGTATGTTGGAATATCCATGTCTTTTAACACTTCTGCGATTGCCGTACGGTCATACTTTGTACCGATTAAACGCTGTGCTACTTCCTCCACATCACCAACGCCGAAGAAATCACCGAAAATCGTTACGTCTTCAATAATCCCTTTATTCACTTCAAGACGAATATCAATGCTGCCTGATGGGAAGCGCTTTGTTTTTTGAATGTTGAATCGTGGTGATTTCCCGTAATTCCACTCCCAAAGTTGATAACGATTTTTTGAAATTTCATGGATGTTTGTCCAATCCTCTTCCGTTAATTCATAATATTGAATATTTTCTTCTCCACCAAAGATCGATTTTAAAATCTCCATACGGAACTCCTCGACCGTAATTTTTTCTGGCAAGAAATCAATAATATTTGCAACACGCGAGCGAACCGATTTAATCCCTTTTGATTCGATTTTGTCCTGCTTTACTTTTAAGGAATTCACTACCGCATCAATATCTAAATCAAACATTAATGTCCCGTGGCTAAACATGCGTCCACGAGTAGAGTATTGCGCATTACCAGACACTTTTTTGCCTTCTGCTAAAATATCATTACGACCTGATAATTCAGAGTTTACACCTAATTTTGCAAGCGCATCTACAACTGGCTGTGTGAATTTTTTGTAGTTACTAAAGCTGTTGCCGTCATCCTTCGTTAAGAAGCTGAAGTTTAAGTTGTTGAGATCATGGTATACCGCGCCACCACCTGAAAGACGACGAACGACTAAAACATTATTGGCTTCTACGTAGTCTGTGTTAATTTCCTCAATCGTGTTTTGGTTTTTGCCAATGATAATTGAAGGCTGATTGATGTAGAACAGTAAAAAGTCATCCTTTTCGATATCCATGTTTTTTAGTACATATTCTTCGATTGCTAAGTTAATTCGTGGATCTGTAATTCCTTTATTGTCGATAAAATACAAGCCGATCACTCCTTCACAAATTGTCCATAATTATTTTAACTTAAATTTCACGTTTTGTGTTGACGAATTGCAACTGTTATAATACACTATAAAATATAAACAGAAGTAATATAACAGAAACTTAAAGGAGGCACACACAATGTTAGAAAACGTAGTGGAATTTTTCAAAAATTTACCAGATAAAGTTTGCGTATCATGCGGTGACAAAATTGAAGAACAAAGCGAATGCTACAGCAACAATTGTGATAAATGCAACTCACTTTAATTCTTTATTCACTGTTTAACTAGACTTAAAATACCTTCATCTTAGACCAAGATGAACCTATAACGCTTACTTCAAGCCATAAGCTCGCTCAAAGCTTATGGCTTTTTTCTGCATAAAAAAGCGCATGGACCAAATGCCATGCACTTATTTTTTATCCCGCATTAAGGGACAGTAAGAAGATACCACTGTCCCTAAAAGCCCGATTGGTGATGCTAATGCTCGGTCAAACCCCACCGAGCAAAGATTCACTTTATCCCGCATTAAGGGACAGTAAGAAGATACCACTGTCCCTAAAAGCCCGATTGGTGATGCTAATGCTCGGTCATAACCCCACCGAGCTAAAGGTTCACCTTATCCTTATGCTTCTGTATGATGTTTTGAATAGCGTTTTTTGTGTACTAATGCGAAATAACCGAATGTAACGACTAAACATAACAGCATCACTGTAGCTAGTAATGACCAATTGAACATTAAGAATGTTGTATCACCTGTTGAAATAGCTGCCTTGAAGCCTTGAACAGAGAATGTCATCGGTAAAATTTTATTAAAGAATTGTAATTGTTCTGGTACTAATTCGATTGGGAATGTACCTGCACTTGTTGTTAATTGAAGAATTAACACAATAATGGCGATAAAGCGGCCAGGGTCACCGAATAATGACACAAGCATTTGAACAATTGCAAGGAATGTAAAGCTTGTTAAAATCGTTGTGAAAATAAACTGTGGCATGTTCCCTACTTCAAGTCCTAATCCCCACACGACAATCGCTACTGTTAATAAGGATTGTACAATACCAACACCCATTAATACAGATACTTTACTAATAAACCAACTTGCTCCTGTTTTTGGAATAATCGCTGGTTCCACAAGTGGGAAGACAATGGAAATTAATAATGCCCCGACAAATAACCCTAATGAAATAAAGTATGGTGCAAAACCTGTACCATAGTTTGGTACGTGGTTGACAGATTCTTTTTCAACTTCCACTGGTGCACCGACCATATCGTACGTATCTTCAGTTGGATGTACGTCTGCTTTTTCACTAGCTTCTGTCAATTTATCGGTTAATGTCGTTGTACCATCTGTTAGCTCTTTGGTACCTTCGACTAATGTAGTAGAGCCTTGCGCTAACTCACCAGATTTTTCTGCCAGTAAGCTTGTGCCGTCATTTAATTTGTTAGAGCCCTCTACTAAAGTATTTAACCCTTGTGCTAATGATTGTGCTCCTGCTTCAGCACTTGCTGCACCTGTGCTTAATTCAAGTAGCTTATCCGCAATTGTAGCGTTACCTGCTGCAAGGGAAGCGGCACCATCTGTAAGCTGGGCTGAATTTTGCTGTAATTGACCTACCCCTTCACTTACTTGCTGTTGACCCGCATTTAATTTTTCAGCACCCGCGCTAATCGCAGCGATTTTATCGTCTAAGCCATTTGTTCCAACATGTAATTGACTTAAACCACCGCTTACTTGTTTCGTGCCTTCTTGTAATTGCGCCAATGCTGTTGTTAACGCTGCTTGCTTTTCTTCTGGTAGCATCGGAATAATCGCTTCTAGCTGTGCTGCTAGTTGCTCCATGCCCGCAGATACATTGGCTGATCCATCGGCTAATGCTTTTACCTTGTCATCAATACCTGCTGTACCTTGTGTTAATAACGCTAAATTTTCCGTTAAATTTGCCTGACCAGCTGTTAATTCTGTTTGACCATTTGCGACTTGAGCAACCCCATTTGTGTAGCTTTCAATACCTTGCTGTAAGCTATTTGCACCTTCTGCGGCTGTTTGTGCTCCGTCTGATAATTGTTTACTGCCATCTGCAATTTTGGCTACACCTGTTGCTAATTCACTCGCCCCTGTTGCAGCTGTTTTTGCACCCTCTGCTAATGTATCTGTACCAGCTGATAATTCAACTGAGCTTGAAGCTAATTGCTCTAAATAGCCTTTCAATTCATCGGCACCGTCTGCTAATTTTTTGGCACCTTCATCTAATTTTCCAGCGCCATCCGCTGCTTCCACAAAACCATCACCAAGCTGGGTAATCGAATCAAATAATTTTTCAGCATAGGTAGTAGACACTTGTTTATTAACTTCTGCTTTAATGCGATCCATCGCTGTTTCACCAATTTGCGCACTTAAAAAGTTGAAGCCCTCATTCGGGATATAATCAATCACTAATTTTTGTGGCTGATCGTCCAATAATGTTGTCACATGCTCAGAAAAATTTTCTGGGATTTTAATTAAAATATAATATTTTTGATTTAATAATTGTTGATTGGCATCTGCTGCATCGATTTCTTCAAATTGAAATTGCTTACTTTCAACGAGCTTATCCACTAAGGTTTGACCAAGCTCCATCGATTCCCCGTCCATGGTAGTCCCTTTGTCTTCATTGACAATTGCTACGGGCATGCTATCTAAATTTGCGTATGGATCCCAAAACGCCCATAAAAACATACCACTATACATGACAGGCACGAAAAGTACCGCAATTACAGAAATCAGCATTTTTCTCGTTTTGAAAATTTTCAGCCATTCTGCTTTTATCACACTATTTCCTCCTTGTTAAAACTAATTGACCATAAACGTCACTCGGTCATTTCACTGTAAAAAGAAACCCACCTCACATGGAAGTGAATGCTACTTTTTCTTTGCTAAACCACGAAAAATGGTTTCACTAAATAAGGCCAAAATCTCTTGTTCGTTAAGTGGCTCATGATGTGTCAACTGCCAATCTACAATAAACGCTAAATACGATTTAAACAATAAATAGGCTACATGCTCTGCATTACAATCAATGATTTCATCTTTTGCAATCCCATTTCGAATACGCATGGACACATATGAAATAATCTCTGCCTCGATTTTTAAAAGCATTTGCTGTACTTCTGGTGTACGAAGTGCTTTTTCTTCTTCAATCAATTTGGCAAATAGCATATGCCGCTCACGGAATTGAAGCATTTTCATTAAGGCTGTATGCGCATTTTGAATAAAGCTCGCATTCGTATCGATGAGTTGATCGGTTTCATGCTTCATTTCATTAATTAAATGAAAGACCACCTCTTGAAATAGTTCTTCCTTATTTGAAAAAAACGTATAAATCGTTCCTTTACCGACATTAGCGATTTTTGCCACCTGCTCTATCGTCGTTGCTTTATAACCAAATAATGAAAACGATTTTGTAGCTGCATGTAAAATTTCATATCGACGATCCATAAATCCACCTCCTCTAAACAAAAGTGACCAGAAAACCACTTTGGTCATCTGGTCATTATTATACACCGCTCATTTCATTTTGCAACTATTAATGATTATGATCTTCTTCTTTTTCTTCGTCTTTATGCTCTGAATCCTCCATTGTATCGGAGCTTGTATCTTCTAACACCTTGCTCATATCCGGTTTCCCTACAACAAGCTTTTGCTTTGGCATGACATGCATTCCTCGCGCTGTAGTATGAGCATACATATAGTAAACCCCGTCATAATCGAATGTATAGTCCACCGCGTATAAACCATCTGACGTTAATTCCCCAAATAGCATTTCTCCTTGGTCACGTAGGCCGGATTCCCATACTTCGAATTTTACTTCATCCGCATCATCTACGGCCTCTCCATTTTGTGTAATGCGGGCTGCTAATTGAATTGGTTCACCAGCGGATACTAATTCGGCTGTTTGAATATCCACCTCAACAATTGCCGGTGCCTCGGTATTGGCATCTGTTTGAAGTTGTTGTTCATCTCCACAGCCAAATAATAAAAACGGTACTGCAACCATACTATACATCCATTTTTTCATCCTGATTCCTCCATTAATGGTAGTGTTATCATTACATTTGTCCCTTGTTCAACTTTGCTTTCAATTTTTAACGATCCGTTATGCTGTTGAATGATTTGTTCTACGATTGACAGCCCTAATCCACTGCCTCCATCCATTCGACTACGTGCCTTATTCACACGATAAAAGCGCTCCGTTACATGAGGTACATCTTCCTCGGGGATACCAATTCCAAAATCCTGTATTGTAATGACTGCCTCTTTGTCTAATTGAGACGTTGTCATGATAATTTGTGCATGCTCATGTGAATAACGAATTGCATTTTCGATAACATTAATCCATACCTGCTTTAGCTTTTGTTCATCACCTATGACAATCAATTCTTCATCAAAATTTTGCTTGATTTGAATCTGCTTGTTCATCGCTTGCTGGCTTACTAAGCAAATCGCATCACGTAAGCTTTCCGCCAAGACAAGCGGATCATATTCACTCACCGTCATTTCGTCTTTTCGTGCGAGCTGCATGAACTCATTCGTTAAACGTTCCATACGCGCAGCTTCTTTTGCAATAATTTGAACGGCCTCTTCCTTTTGCTGCGCATCCACTAGTCCATTTTGAATGGCTTCACTATAGCCTTTGACATAGCTAATTGGTGTACGTAGTTCATGCGATACGGTAGCTAAAAAGGATTTTTGTGCTTCATCCTCTCGTTGAATTGCTGCTGCCATCTGGTTAAATGCAGCTGACAGGCTTCCGATTTCATCTTTGGATGTCACTTCCACTCTCGTTTCATAATGTCCCTTTGTCATTTTGCCTACCGCTCGCTGCAATTTCGCAAGTGGCTGCAAAATTTTGCCCATACCATAATAAACAAAAAATGCCGCCACTAATAAAAACATTACAGCACCCGTTACAAGTAAAATGACTTCTTGCTGAGCAAGCTCAGAAATTTTAGCAAGTGGGTAATACACATAAATAATACCCTCTAAACGATTTTGATCGGTAAATGGTAAAATAACAGAAATGATTTGACGCTCAAAACGTTCCTCATAGCCTATTTTCGTAACGGCCTTACCCTGCAGCAGCTGCTGACGTTCATCGACCCCAATTAAGGCATCATAATCAATATCAAACGGAACACAGGCACTAAGCTCACGTGGGTTACGTACCGCAAAAATTTCGAGATTGGAATAAGCCGCATACGCATCAATTTCAGCGATCAGCTCATCCGTTACTTTGCCACCTGTGTATTTGGTTTGCAGCTTTTCCCCTACTTCAATCATGGTAGTCTTTGTATCTTCTACATAGAGCTGCTCATATAAAAAGTTTGTAAATATATACATAAATACTACGGTAGCACTTAAAAATAACACGATGAGCAACCAAATTTTCGATGAAAGCTTTTTCATAAGACCTTTTCAAAGCGATAGCCTACACCCCATACCGTTTGAATATAGTCGCTTGCTTCCTTTGATTTTTTTCCTAATTTAATACGTAATGTTTTAATATGTGTATCGACTGTGCGCGTGCCACCAGAATAATTCAAATCCCAAATATGCTCCAGCAGCTGTTCGCGTGAATAGACATTATTTGGATGCTTCATAAATAAATAGAGCAGTTCAAACTCCTTTAAAGTCAACATAATCAATTCATCCTCGATAAAAACTTTACGCGAAATTTCATCTAATTTAATGACCCCATGCTGGATAATCTGAACTTCCGGCTCTTGAATGAGTCCACCTGAGCGGCGCAACACCGCATAAATCCGTGCAACTAATTCCTCTGCCGTAAAGGGCTTTACAATATAGTCATCGCCACCAATCATCAGTCCCTTTACTTTATCGTCCTTCGCATCCCGCGCCGTTAAAAAGATAATAGGCACCTTGTCCATCGTCATGGCATGGATGGCTTGACACACCTCAAAGCCATCTTCACCTGGCATCATGACATCTAATAACACTAAGTCAATGGCCTGTCGACTAATTATTTGATAAGCCTCTGCCCCATTTTCAGCGTGAATCGTTTGGAAGCCTGAGTTTACTAATACTAAATCAATGAGCTGACGCATATCGATTTCATCATCTACAATTAAGATTGTCGTCATTAAGGTCTCTCCCTTACGAATAACTGAAATGCACCTTTTCCGGTAGCGATTTTTCTTATAATTTGTGCTTGTTCCATCACATACAGTGTTTGATCATCATAGCCCGCTACCACTAATTGATCATTAAAATAAGCGACTGTAAACGGGTTCGCTGCAACCTCTTGCTGCCAATGTATCTTTCCATCTAATGACATACTATAAATCGTATTTGAGCCGTGACTCGCAATAACGATTTCTTGGTCCTGCTGGATTAATGTGACCGGCATCATTGGTACTGCAACTTCACTTTTCAGTTCGCCTGTCGTCAAATCCATTATTTGCACCATCTCATTTGGCTTACTTCCTTGTCCGTGTCCACCAAGCCAAAGCTCGTTTGTCTGTTCTACTACGAGCACACCTTGAGCAGAGCTTGCAATCTTCCATTCATCGATTGCTTGAAAGGTTGTTGTATCAATAACAGAAAGGACTGTATCTTTATAGTTCACTACATAGAGTAGCTTTTCATGTAACGCCATCGACATCGGATAATTGCCTAGCTTGATGCTTTGCTGTACTTCGCCGATGACGGAATAGCTTGTTAATTCATTAGTCTTGCTATTGGTTATATAAATGGTCTGTGCTTGTTCATCATAAAGTGCATTAGTCGTACCAATACCTGTTTTCAACTTCGCGATTTGCTTCCCTGTTGAAAGCTCATAGAGTTCGGCTTCATCTAGTTGGTGACCATATAGTAATATAGCATTTGTTCCAACTAATATTGCACCGGTATAAGCCTTTTCTAAATGCCAGGTTGCTAGTAGCTCATAGCCTTCATCATAAAATGTAATGGTTGGCTCTAAAATATTCATGGAGGCTAAAAAGCTTTGCTGCTCATCAATTGCATCAAAGGCCTCGTCATTACATCCAGCTAAAGCGAGCAGGCAGCCTACTAATAATAGCGCTTTTATCAATTTCATGGCGTACACACCTCACTTTCAAGCCTACTAAATATTTGTGAAATTTGCATGAAATGAAAAGGATAATTTTGTGAAATTTGTATACAAAAAAAGCTAGGTTAAAAGTACATGCTTTTAATCCAGCTTTTTCTTTCTATTTGAATGGCAAGGTACATCTCTCAATTTGCTTGTGAAAGTTGTGAGATAATTTGCTCGGCCGTTTCCATTCCTTGTGTTACACAATCTGGAATACTAATGCCTTCATAGGAGCTGCCCGTCAAATAGACATTGGGAAATTCCTTGTAAAATTGTGCTTTCAATAGCTGCACACGCTCTGCATGACCAATGGTATATTGTGGCATCGCTTCTTTCCAGCGCGCGACTACCATTAATGAGGGCCTCTCATTTAAGCCAATTGCCTTTTTTAAATCCTGCAGCACAATTTTTTCGATTTCACTATCCGATAATTCTACAATCGATTCATCCCCGACACGTCCAATATAGACACGTAGTAGCTCATGTCCTTCAGGTGCTACATGGTCAAATTTACGATCGCTCCAGGTGCATGTTGTAATCGCAAAATCACTATTACGAGACACAAAGAAATTGATAGCATCGTTATACTTTTGCATTACTTCTTTATCAAAAGCGAGTGTCACGGTTGCTATCGTTGCATAATTCATTGTCTCCATGCTTTGAAGTGTTTCTGAATCTCGGAATATTTTTTTGGCAACATTAAAAGGTGTCGTCACCACGACTTGATCTGCTTGAATGGACGTCCCATCATTTAAAAAGAGCTGCTGTGTGGAATCTGCGCTATTTTCAATTGTATCCACTTTTAGACCTTTTAATATTGTAACATTTGTTAGTGCAGCCTCCAAAGACTCCACCATCGTTTCTAAACCACCATCGAATGATTCATAATGGATTTCACCAGGTGCATCGAATAATGCATAAATGCCTCGGCCTGTCTTTTTCATTCCGATTAATAGACTTCCGTAATCTTTCTCTAACTGGTAAAACTGCGGGAACATAGATTGCATACTAACATGATCGACATCACCAGCATACGTACCTGCTAATACAGGTTCAACAAGGTTTTCGACCAATTCCTTACCAAAGCGACGGCGGAAAAAATCACTAATTGGTTCGTCCGCCTCATGTGGTAGTTTTGGTAAAAGCAAATCACCCGCTGCACGAATTTTACCACTTAAAGAAAGAAAATTCGAAGTCAACATAGACAGGATTTTAGGTGACCCTCCTAGCAATAAATTACTTGGGATTTGGTGAAGTTTGTTGCCGATTGCGATAAATGTTCGACCGTTATTATTTTGTATAATTTTATGTTCGATTTTTAAATCACGCGCTAAACTATGTACACTATTACGTGTATCAAAAAACGATTCAGGGCCACGCTCAATAATGTAGCCATTTTTACGAACAGTGTGAATTTTTCCACCTAAACGTAAAGACGATTCAATTAACACAATCTCAAGTGGTATATTGTACGTCATCGATTTTTGCTGTAAATAGTATGCCGTCGTTAAGCCCGTAATTCCACCGCCAACGATTACAATCTTTCTCCTTTTTAAGGTCACCATCATCATCACTCTCTATATTATTTCGCTAATTTTTTTGCAATTGCATCGACCATTGCATCAATAAATAACGGATGCGTATTTGGCATTGTTGGTCGATAATAGTTAGCGCCAATTTCATCACAGACTACTTTACATTCAATATCATTATCATAAAGCACCTCTAAGTGTTCTGTTACGAAGCCAACAGGTGTATAAATGAATGATTTATAGCCTTTTTGTTCAAATAATTCTTTTGTTAAATCTTGTACGTCTGGCCCTAACCATGGCTCTGGTGTTTTACCAGCTGATTGCCAGCCGATTTCAACGTTTTCAATATTAGAAGCCGCTTCGATTAAACGCGCCGTTTCGATTAGCTGTTCTTCATATGGGTCACCTGCTAATTTAATCTTTTCAGGTAATGAGTGATTTGACACGATTAAGCACGCAGTTTTGCGCTCTTCTTCTGTCATTTTCGCTAATTCTCCATTTACTGCTTGCTTCCAGAACTCAATGAATTTTGGCTCGTCATACCATGCTTCAACCGAAGTGATATTTAAAGTGCCACCTAATTTTTCGGCTGCTTCTTTTGCACGACCGTTGTAAGATTTAATCGAGAATGTTGAGAAATGTGGGGCAAGTACGATTGATACAGCTTCCGTAATTCCTTCGTTTACCATAGCTTCCACTGCATCCTCTACGAATGGCTCGATATGCTTTAAGCCGATAAATAATTTATATTCTACCTCGTCTTGTACTTCATTTAAGCGTGCACAAAGAGCTTCAGCCTGTGCTTTTGTCATTTTTGCTAGTGGCGAAATCCCACCAATTGCACGGTAACGCTCTGTTAAGTCATCAATATGCTCCTGTGATGGCTTGCGACCATGACGAATATGTGTGTAATAACGTTCGATATCTTCTTCTTTATATGGTGTGCCATATGCCATGACTAATAAACCACGTACTTGTTTCATGTTTAATCACCTCAAATTATTTTATCCCGCATTAAGGGACAGTAAGCAAACCATTTTTACCTTGAAATCGTTAATAGATGGTTAAATGCATAATTTACTGTCCCTAAAAGCCCGATTTATGAAAGCTCATTCTCGGTGGAAGATACGAACCTCCCATCGATCAAAAATTCCCCTTATCCGCGCTTGGTAATTTGTTCATGACTATACTCATGAACGAAAGTCGTTAAACGTTTTAATACAGCTGGCTCTACTTCTGGGAATACTCCGTGACCTAAGTTGAAAATATGACCACCCTTATGTGCTAAGCCTTGGTCAACAATCTCTTTAGCACGTGCTTCAATAACAGACCAATCTGCTAATAATAAGGTCGGATCTAAGTTCCCTTGCACTGCTTTTGTGACACCGCGTGCCTCAGCTTCATGAATCGGTAAACGCCAGTCTAATCCGACAACATCGATTGGTAGCTCATGCCATTCATTGACTAAATGAGATGCACCCACTCCAAATTGAATTAACGGTACATTAAGTGCACGTAATTCGCCAAAAATGCGTGTCATAATAGGCTTGATGAAAATACGGTAATCTTCGACATTTAATGCGCCAACCCAAGAATCAAAAATTTGGATGGCCTTTGCACCAGCTTCTACTTGTGCTGTAATATCTGCAATAATCATGTCTGCAAGCTTGTCCATTAATTTAAACCAAGCTTGTGGCTGTGATACCATAAAGGATTTTGTCTTCGCGTAGTTACGACTTGGACCACCTTCAATCATATAGCTAGCTAATGTAAAAGGTGCGCCTCCAAAACCGATTAATGGCACATTTAATTGCTCTTGCGTTAACATTTTGATTGTTTCAAGTACAAAGGGTGTATGCTCTTTCGCATTGAACTCGCCTAGCTTGTCAACATCTGCAGCCGAGCGAATCGGGTTAG
Organism: Solibacillus sp. FSL R7-0668; assembly: GCF_038006205.1. Lineage (NCBI taxonomy): Bacteria > Bacillati > Bacillota > Bacilli > Caryophanales > Caryophanaceae > Solibacillus > Solibacillus sp. FSL R7-0668. The sequence continues at coordinate 3,265,506 of NZ_JBBOUU010000001.1, forward strand.
AAATGACTGGCCCTACACCTGCTTTAATTTTTACATCAATTCCAATTCCAGGTAGTGGTGTTACAATGTCTTTATAAAGAATTGCCGCATCCACATTATATTGTTCAACCGGTAAACGTGTAACATACGCACATAATTCCGGCTGCATTGTAATTTGTTCTAATGAATATTTTTCTTTAATTTCTCGATACTCAGGCTGCGAACGTCCTGCCTGGCGCATAAACCAAACCGGCGTATGCTCTACTTGTTCACCACGAGCTGCACGTAATAATGTATCATTAAATTTCGTCATGTTTGATTATACTCCTTATCAAATATAATTTTTTGATTTTGCCAATCATTAAAAACGTCATTGATATCCATTATCGACTATAAACTTTTCCTATAAATTTGTATAGATTTCTTAAGTAAATGTCATAAATTTGCCCCTTCTCAACACTGAACTTTTTGACAAAAGGCTTGAACAGCTTTATAAATGGAAATAATAGAATAAAGGAGGTCTATATCTATGAATTTTTATGTAACATCTGGTACACCAGATTATATGGAGAAGTTAATCGAAAAAAACGCGCAGCAACCTTTAATTTTGCTTCACGGTAATGGGAATTCAGTCGTTTTACATGAAAGCGATAAAAAATCCATTTTTGCCGTCCCAAGAAAATTCGAGGTGATTGGTCAAAAAGGACAGTTTGAACAAAAGGGCTATTTCACATTTTACAATATGCCTATTATGTCAGATGAGCGCCATGTTTTCGAGAAAAAAGCACTCGATCTCATTTCACTACTGAACTCAAACGACGCTGTCATCGCCTATCGCTTATTACGTCCTATAAAGGAAGAAACGTATTTGTTCATCATTCAATGGGGTGGACCAGCATCCTATGAAGTTTGGAAAAATAGCCCCATCTATATCGAGCAATTTGCACCTATTTTTGAGGGCAAATCAGCCGCTCTTCAATCGATGTTCAACGCTTCTTCCTATATTACGACATATAGCGCACCACCTAAAGAATAATGCTTAGATAAAATTTATCGAATAAAATGAATCATTCCTTTTCATAAAGCTGCGGTCGTTAGGTTTTAACTCGCAGCTTTTGTATTGATTCATACACAATTCAGATGGAGGAGATTATGTTAGCTAACCAATTACATATATTTATCGCCTTTTTTCGTTCTGGGATTTTAGGTTTTGGTGGAGGTCCTACAACAATTCCACTCGTACATAAAGAAGTCGTCAAAACATACGGTTGGATGACAGATGAAGAATTTGCAGATGTGATATCAATCGGGAATACATTACCAGGACCTATCGCGACTAAAATGGCGGGCTATATTGGCTACCGAGTTGGTGGTTGGCTTGGTCTTATCACTGCCCTCGTTGCAACCGTTTTCCCAACTTTATTACTCATCATTTTATTATTGGATACATTAAAGTATTTTCAGGATTCAAAATTTGTTAATGGCATGACCAATGGCGTTATTCCAATTGTGGCTGTGATGATGGGTGTGTTAACTTATGATTTTATAAAAAAATCGAAGACTTCCCTAGGTATCAAAATAGCGACCCTTATTTTTAGCGTAAGCTTTATCGCCATTATTCTATTAAATATTCATCCGGGCATTGTTATTTTCATATTATTAGTGCTTGCCTTAGCATTGCCGGTTAAAGGTGGTCAAGAATCATGACTTACTTCCATTTATTTATCGCCTTTTTCTTTCCGAATATTTTAGCTTACGGTGGCGGCCCTTCTGCAATTCCATTAATTGAGCATGAAGTCGTGGATAAATATGAGTGGCTCTCTAAAACCGAATTTAGTGAATTGCTAGCTCTTGCCAATTCATTACCCGGACCTATTGCGACAAAAATGGCAGGCTATATTGGCTATGAAGTGGCCGGGATTTTAGGAAGCACAGTTGCCTTATTTGCAACAATCGCACCATCACTAGCATTGATGCTGCTCTTGCTTAATCTATTGTATAAGCATCGTAACTCACCGCGTGTAAAACGCTTATCAAGCTTTGTTTTACCTGCCATCGCCGTACTCATGCTGTCATTAACAGTTGATTTTTTACAAACATCCTACGAGCAAATTAATTGGATTCCGACATTATTACTTGTTATCGCGAGCTATCTTGCATTAGAAAAGATGAAAATTCACCCGGCATTCGTGATTTTAGCGGGGCTTATCATAGGCGGCTTATTTTTATAGTAAATAATGGTAGCACCCCACCGATATAACTATTAAGTATGTTAGATGGAGGGAAGCAATATGCGTATTGGAGGCTGGAGCAGTGCTGGACTGGCAATCTATAATAACTATAATCGTCAGTATAATGCGATGAATAAAGCGCTGTATCGTATTTCTACAGGCTACCGGATTAATAGTGCTGCTGACGATGCGGCAGGACTCGCCATTTCTGAAAAAATGCGCGCACAAATCCGTGGCTTAAATATGGCAGGTAAAAATATTCAAGATGGTATTTCGCTCATTCAAACAGCTGAAGGCGCCTTAAATGAAACACATGCCATCATTCAACGTATGCGTGAGCTGTCTGTACAGGCGAGCAACGATACATTAACTGATGATGATCGCAAGCTGCTCGATATTGAATTCCAAGAGCTAAAAAAGGAAATTACCCGCATCTCTACCGATACAGAATTCAATACCCGTACATTATTAAATGGGGATTATAAGGATAACGGATTAAAAATTCAGGTCGGTGCTAATAGCGGACAAAATATGGAAGTATTAATTGGGGAAGTAAGTAGCTTCTCTTTAGGCTTGGATACTTTGTCCATTTCTACAAGAGACGATGCCGAAAAATCACTTAGCCAATTAGACAAATCATTAAGTCAAACATCGATGGAGCGCGCTCGCTTAGGTGCCTATCAAAATCGATTAGAGCATGCCTATAATGTGACGATGAACACCTCTGAAAATTTAACAGCTGCTGAATCTCGCATTCGTGATGCAGATATCGCAAAGGAAATGATGAATTTCACTAAGGCCAGCATTTTAATGCAGGCTACACAATATGCGATGCGACTGCATATGCAACAGGCATTTTCAATATTAGACTTACTAAACTCTGGCTTAACGCCGAAAAAAAGATGGGGCTAGCGAATTCGCTAAAACCCCATCTTTTATTTTGACATCCGTAATGTTACCTCACTCACAACAATCATAACGATTGGAATGATATAGAATTGTGGCTGCATGACCGCGCATAGCATCACGATGATTGCTTGTACAACGCTTAATTGACGCAGTAATTTCGCCACCGCCTGCTTTCTTGTATCGCGCGCAATTGGGTAGAGCATGTCCATGCGGAACTCCCCGGCATTCATAAGCGCATATTTCAATTGCAATGTCGTCGCAAAGGCCATTGCCGCCACAACAACCCATGTCACAAATGGAATGGAAATAAATAGCGCAATCCCCCCTGCAATAGCCGTTAAACGCACCCATAAATAAAAATGGTCATCCGTACGAATAAATGTGCGATACACTAAATAAGCCTGTGTATTGTCCTTTTTGAAAGCAATCGTTTTATACGCAGCATCTAACCATGCACGACGCTTGACCGAGCCTTTTAAATGCGGTACATCCGTAAAATAATTGGCAAAGCGATAAAAGCCCATCATCCGATTTTGCTCTAGCTTAATGAAATGCTCATAAGGTACAGGATTATTCACCGTTTTCTTCATAAGTACGAAAATATAATACGCCAGCATGACTAAAAATACTGCAGCAATAAAGCCATCCGCTAATGACATCTGAATGCCTAAAATCGTTACAACCGCACGTACAAAACGATCCAGCAGCACCGCGTTGCCACGATTAACAAAACGATAATAAAATTCCGCACGCACATTCAGCCATTTTAAAATCGCAACAAATAATACGGTCAGCCAAATAGATAGTACCGACAAATCCGTCACCGCTTTAAGCAGTGGAATCGAAACAATAAATAACACTACGGGCACAAGCACTTGCGACCAAAACGTCCAATTCATTGCCTTTTTAAAGTAGCCCATCATCTGACTTTCAAGCGGAAGGAGGTACACTTGGTCTGGCTCACGTAATAAGGTTACCGGGCGACTAAATGCCACGATTCCCCCAACAAGCACCGCAATCAGCCACTCTGCTGGAAAATCTCGCGCTACCACTTTTAACCACTCACTATATTGATAGCCCCCTGCCCCAACAATAAAGACAAGCACAATCGCAATATGACCAGTAAAGACGAAACGCATGTATTTCATCACTTCACCGATATAATGCTCAAAGCGCTTTGTCCAAACACTATGCATGTTGTTCATTGTCCTGCTCCTTCGTCATCGCAATGTACAAGTCATCTAATGTCGCAGTTGGCATGTTAAAGGCTTGTCGTAAATCAGCCATCGTTCCCTGTGCACGTACACGCCCCTCATGTAATAAAATAATGCGGTCACAATGCTTTTCCGCCGTCGATAAAATATGGGTCGACATTAAAATGGAAGCGCCCGCTCGTTTTTTTGCATCCATTTGATCGAGTAAGGATTGAATTCCAAGTGGGTCTAGCCCTACAAATGGTTCATCAATAATATACAAACTCGGATTCACTAAAAACGCGCACATAATCATGACCTTTTGGCGCATCCCTTTTGAGAAGTGTGACGGGAACCAGTTTAAGCGCTTTTCCATCCGAAATTCTTTTAATAGGCTTTCAGAACGTGCTGCTAATGTTTTTTCATCTAATCCATAGGCCATTGCTGTTAACTCTAAATGCTCTTTTAATGTCAATTCTTCATATAATACCGGTGTTTCAGGAATATACGAAAAACTTGAACGGTATTGATCCATATCCTCTTTTAACGTTACACCGTTTAGACGAATTTCACCTGTGCGCGGTAAAAGTGTTCCGATAATATGCTTAATCGTTGTACTTTTCCCTGCCCCATTTAGTCCAATCAAGCCAACAAGCTCACCTTTATTAATTTCAAATGATAGATCTTGAATTACAGGTTTTTTCGTATACCCACCTGTTACATTTTGTAGTTGTAAAATCGTCACCGTGGTCACTCCTTTTTCTAAATTTTAGTTTATCAAAAGCTTGTGAAGTTGAACACCGAATGTATCTATTTGATACAGACAAAACGGAATTTTTCCATTATATCCGGTAGTTTTCCATATTTTCTATGTTAGAATGAAAGAAAATATCACGAAAAAGGAGCGAATAAAAATGAGTGATTGCTTATTTTGCAAAATTATCGCGGGCGAAATTCCAAGCCTAAAAGTATATGAGGACGAGCATGTATATGCATTTATGGACATTATGCCCTTAACAAAAGGCCATACTTTATTAATTCCAAAAACACATTGCAAGGATCTTTTTGAAATGCCAGAGGATGTTGCACGCAATCTATATGCGGCTGCACCAAAAGTAGCGAATGCGATTAAAGCAGCATTCAATCCAGTAGGTATGAATACGATTAACAACAATGGTGCAGAAGCGGGTCAAACGGTGTTCCACTATCATTTGCATCTTGTACCACGCTACGATGAAACAGATGGCTTAAAAGTTGAATGGAACAGTCGTCAAGCAGAATTCCCTACGGAAGTACTTACAGAAATTTCAGCCCATATTAAAGCAAATCTATAATGATCGAGCGGTACAAAAAGCAAACACTTTTAGTACCGCTTTTTTCAAAATGAAGACCTTGAAGTTTACGATAATTACAAGATGGAAATAAGTGTATTCACAACACTTTTGAAAGGACGTTATTTAGATGAAAGCAAAATCATTTCTTTTAGGGTTAACAACTGGATTAGTAGGTGGTGCGATCGCTGTATTATTTTCAGCTCCACAATCAGGCGAACAGCTTCGCCAAAATATTGCACGAAACACAGCTAGAGCAAAATCAAAATTACAGGATGTACAAGTTGAAATGGATCATGTAAAACAATCTATCCTCACACTAAAATCCGAAGCACAGAATAATATGCCTAGTATAATAAATGAATTGAAGGATAATTTCACGACATTTAAAGCAGAAATCGAGCCAGAAGCAAAAATATTAAAACAAGAAATTGAGAATTTACAGAATTCTATTGATGAAATCGAGAAAATTATACCTCAAAGCAAAAATAACAAATAATGAATATCGGTTCATTCATAATACCTTTGAACTAACATACCCATAAAAAAACATCGATTTTAATCCAAAAATATCATTTTTTAGTAATTTTAAACCAACATTTAATTATTCGATTTTTCTAACTTTAAACTTTTTTCTTTTATTGCTATAATATTTTCAAAATGATAAATGAAAGAAGAAGGTGATTGCTTTGACAGAAGATTTATACTCACAACGAGAGGCTATGCTATTTAGCCAAAGAGTGGCTCAATTATCAAAAGCGCTATGGAAAGCTATCGAAAAAGATTGGCAGACTTGGATCAAGCCTTTTGATTTAAATATTAATGAGCATCATATTTTATGGATTTCGTACCACTTAAAAGGCGCCTCGATTTCAGATGTAGCTAAATTTGGCGTCATGCATGTATCTACTGCATTTAACTTTTCTAAAAAGTTAGAAGAACGTGGATTACTCACTTTCTCCAAGCGCGATGAAGATAAGCGTAATACATACGTAGAGCTAACACCAGCAGGCTCTGAGCTCATTTTGCGTATGTATGATCATTATCACGATACCGAACATACCATTTTACAAGGTGCGCTTCCTTTAAAAGAACTATATGGTCGCTTCCCTGAATTTTTAGATGTCATGGCAGTCATTCGTAACATTTACGGGGATGACTTTATCGAAATCTTTGAGCGCTCTTTTTATAACTTTAAAGAAACAATCGATGAATCAGGCAAAAAAATTACTACTGCACCTGCATCTTCATTATAATCAGCTTATTCACAAGAAATGTCCTCAACTAAAATTTGAAGACATTTCTTTTTTAGTGTATAAAAAAGTATAGGTATTCAAATAAAATACAGCATTACCACTTAAATTGTGCTGTATATTTCTATTTTCTTGAAAAAATATAGTATGGGGCTGTCTAGCATCAATCGGACATGCCTATATAGGAGGATATTTGTGCACTGTTGGAAAACCATTAACATCGAACGCGAGTACGGAACGACAAGACTTTATTTACTAGCAATCATCCTGTTCGTTCTCGTATTTTGCTTTTCATACATTGCGTTTAGCTTTAATTTCAAAGGGCAGCATATCGATCGCTACTTATGGTTAGTCTTTTTAATTGTACCGGTTATTTACCCCCTTCATAAATATTTACATTATGTCGCGCTATTTCATTACAAAAAATCGCTCGTTTTTCGCTTCAAAATTCAGTATCATTTCGTTCCCATTATTCATATGCGCTTGCAGCATGGCATTCCGAAATGGGCATATATTTTTGCGTTAATCACACCATTTATTGTACTGAACACGGTTTTTATTATTGGGGGCTTCCTTTTGCCTGAATTTGCGCATTATTTTAGTGTGCTGCTTGCTTACCATTGTGGTATTTGCTTAATGGACTTTTTGTATATCAAAAATTTAAAGTCTGCTCCAAACAATGCTATAATTGAGGAAACACCAAGAGGCTATGAAATTTTAGTACCGATTGATCTATAATTTTTTTGTTTAGAGGGGAGGAATAAATTTGTTACTTCTTATCGTCATCTTATTTTCAGTAATATACTTATTCCAAATTAATCGAATGACGGCTGCCTTATGTATGCGCCGTGAAATTCCAGAAGAAAAACAACCTAAAATTTTCCGCACTATAAATGTACTCATTACCATTTTATTAGTATCCATGTATGTAGAAGTATTGCTAGCCATTTAAAGATTACTGTTTTTGTTAATGTTGAAAGGAGGCGTCGAGAAAGAATTTTCCCGAACGCCTCCTTTTTCGTTATAGCCACTAGCACTCACCTATTGATTAGTAAAGAAACGCTGCACCAACGATAATTAATAAGATGAATAACACGACTAATAACGCAAAGCCAGAACCGTAACCGCCACCATTGTAGCCACCGCCGCCCATACACTCACCCCCTTTCTCCTTTTATCCTATGCACGCGTTTTTGTATAACTTAGGCAGTCTTGATATGCAACCATTTTGTTTTTAAAACGTTTATGTTATAGTAACTAGTGATTTAAAGTTCAGTTAGGAGCGTAATTTAAAATGAAAAAAACACTTTTAGCATTAACATTTGCTGCTTCTCTAGGCTTAGCAGCATGTAGTAATCCAGGGGATGAAGTAGTCGTTTCAACAAGTGTAGGCAACATCACGCAAGAAGAGTTTTATAAATCAATTAAAGAAATTGCCGGCGACCAACTTTTACAACAAGTGGTAATCGAAAAAATCTTAAACGACAAATATGAAGTAACAGACAAAGAGGTAGACGAAGAATTTGCTGCTGTTAAAGAGCAATACGGTGAAAGCTTCGATGCTGCACTTGCTCAAAGTAATTTAACAGAAGAAATGTTTAAAACAAACATCCGCTTCAGCTTATTACAACAAAAAGCAACAAACGATGTTGAAGTAACAGATGAAGAAATTCAAAAGTACTATGACCAAGCTTCTCAAGAACTAAATGCGCGTCACATCTTAGTTGAAGACGAGGCATTAGCGAAAGAATTAGTTGAAAAACTTAAAGCTGGCGAAGATTTCGCGAAATTAGCGAAAGAACATTCAGTAGACACAGGCTCTGCTGAAAAAGGCGGCGAATTAGGTTGGTTCACTGTTGGTACAATGGTTCAAGAATTCAACGATGCAGCGTATGAATTAGAAATTGATAAAATTAGCGAACCTGTAAAATCTGATTTTGGTTACCACATCATTCAAGTTTCAGAAAAGCGTGACGTAAAAGACTACGGTACACTTGAAGAGAAAAAAGAAGAAATTCGTGAATCTATCGCTGCTACAAAAGGCGACTGGAATACAAAAATGGCGGAGTTAATCAAAGAATCTAAAGTCGAAGTTAAAGACGAAGACCTAAAAGATGCTTTTGATGGTATGACTTCTACTGAAAAATAAATGGAACGTAAAAAATGCGAAGTCCCAATAGCTGGACTTCGCATTTTTTAATTTTTCTTTACAAACTCTGATTTTAGCTTCATTGCGCCAAAGCCATCGATCTTGCAGTCAATATTGTGATCGCCTTCTACAAGACGAATATTTTTTACGCGTGTCCCAATTTTTAATGTAGAGGAGCTCCCCTTAACTTTTAAATCTTTCACAACAGTTACCGTATCACCGTCAACAAGTAGGTTGCCATTTGCATCTCGTACAACTAAGCCCTCTTCTTCTACAGCTTCAGCAACTTGAGGCCATTCATGCGCACATTCAGGACATACAAAATTTGCACCATCCTCATATGTATATTCAGAGCCGCATTGTGGACATTTTGGATATACCATTTCACATACCTCCAGTATTTATTCCTCTCCATACTGGCATACTTCTCGCCAAGAAACAACTTTAGCTCAATAATTCACATAATTTCTACAAAATTCACCTGTTTTTCATGATTAGTATTCTCGATTTCCAGTTTCCGTTAACCAAAGGGCAACTCCTAATAATGCGCCCCCTAATGCATTACCAATTGTTACGGGAATTAAATTATGTAAAAAATGATTAATTGAAAAGACAGCACCCTCGGGAATCATTGATGCGACTGAAAATAGCATCATATTGGCAATACTATGCTCGAAACCGCCTAATATAAAGGGAAAGATGCAGCAAAAAATCAATGCTATTTTTGCCATTTCGCTTTTTACCCGATAGAAGCACCACACGGCCATGCATACTAAAATATTGCAAAAGACACCACGAAACACGAGCTCGCTAAATTCGGCTGATGTTTTGAGTTGCGTCACATTTTCGACATAGGTAGCTAAATCCCCGACAACATAACCAGTCATTACGAGTAGCCATGCGCAAACATATGCGCCGACAAAATTACCACAATAGCCAACAGTCCATATTTTTGTCAAATCCATCCATGATGTACGTTTTTCTAAAGCACCGATTGTCAGTACTAAATTATTACCCGTAAACAAATCGGCACCCCCTAGCATGACCATGCACAGCGCGATTCCAAACACTGCGGCTTGTACAATTTTTACAGATGGCACTTCTGCAGGCGTGAGCATTCCACCAATAACGATAAATGTCAGCATTCCAAATCCAATAAATAATCCACCGAAAAAGGCCAATACTACATAACTAATAACACTGCGATTTAAGACAGTTACTTTCTTTTGCGCTACAGCTGCAATCGCTTGAAATGTTTCATTCAACAGTAATACCTCGTTTCTAATCAAGATCCCTCTAAATTATAACAAGTTCAATCCTAACATGTTGATGAAAGGTGAAATTTCTGTGTTTTTCTTAACATTCAAACAAAAAATCCGTACGAATTTGAATGATAATCCACAAAAACCGAACATTCGATTTTCGTTCAATACAAAAATTCGTGAATTTGTTGTTAGTTCTGCTCTTTTATGTTTTTTATAAAAATAATTTCGTGAATTTTCCCACATTTATCGCAAAAGAGTATATTATCAAGATAGAGATTATTTAACTTTACACAAGGAGTGTTTCCATTGACAGTTACAGAAAAACGCGCATTTAACTTTAACGCAGGTCCATCTGCATTACCACTTGAAGTATTACAAAAAGCACAAGCTGAGCTAGTGAATTTCCAGGGTACAGGTATGTCAGTGATGGAGCTTAGTCACCGTAGTGCAACATTTGAGGCTGTGCACAATGAGGCCATTGCACGCTTACGTAAGCTTTTTGCTATTCCTGAAAACTATGAAGTGTTATTTTTACAAGGTGGCGCTAGCTTACAATTCACAATGATTCCGATGAATTTCTTACAAGAAGGCAAAAAAGCAAGCTACATCCAAACAGGTGCTTGGTCTGAAAAAGCATTCAAAGAAGCAAAACTTTTCGGAACACCTGTTGAAGCAGCAAGCACAAAAGAAAACAATTATAAAAACATTCCTGCTGTAGCCGATATCAACATCGACCCAGAAGCAGCATATGTTCACTTAACTTCAAATAATACGATTTTCGGTACACAGTGGAAAACATTCCCAATGACAGGCGATATTCCGCTAATTGCTGATATGAGTTCTGATATTTTATCGAAAAAAGTAGATGTAAGTAATTTTGCTATGATTTACGCTGGTGCACAGAAAAACTTAGGTCCTTCTGGTGTTACAGTCGTGATTGCACGCAAAGACTTTTTGGAAACAGCAAACACAAATATTCCAACAATGTTACAATACGCAACACATGTAAAAAACAATTCCCTTTACAATACACCGCCAACATTTGGTATTTATATGTTAGGTGAAGTTTTAAAATGGGTCGAAGCAGAAGGTGGATTAGATGTAATCGAAAAACGCAACGAAGAAAAAGCCGCCTACATTTACGATGTAATCGACAGCTCAAACGGCTTCTACTATGGTCATGCCACAGAGGATTCTCGTTCATTAATGAACATTACATTCCGTGTAGCTGACGAAGAATTAGAGAAAAAATTCTTAGCTGAAGCAAAAGAGGCTGGCTTTGTTGGCTTAAACGGTCACCGTTCAGTTGGTGGCTGCCGCGCATCTGCTTACAACTCGGTACCTGTTGAAGCATGTAAAGCACTTGCTGATTTCATGGTCAAATTCCAACAAGATAATCAGTAATTGATTCGCTTTAAAGAAAATGCCCCCGCACACTTGGGGGCATTTTTTCTCGCTCATTTGGAGGTGAAATTTTGAAGAAATGGCATTATAGCTGGATTGTATTAGCAGTGACGTTTGCATCGATTATCGTAGCTGGCATTATCCGTTCCTCTGCCGGCGTATTTATCGACCCATTTGAGCAAGATTTCGGTTGGAATCGCCCATCGATTTCCTTTGCCTTTGCTGTTTGTTTATTTTTATATGGATTCTCTGGTCCATTTATGGCCGCATTTGTTGAAAAATATGGATTAAAACGTATGATGTTGATTTCCATGTTCCTCTTATCCGTTGCCCTTGCTTGTACGGCAATCATGCAGGAAGAGTGGCAGCTGATTCTCATATGGGGTGTTATGATGGGGATTGGTTCGGGATTATTTTTAACCGTATTAAGTACACAGGTAGCCAATCGTTGGTTTGATAAGCGACGAGGCTTAGCTGTCGGTATTTTAACAGCTGCTACTGCAACAGGGCAGCTCATTTTACTACCTGTGCTTGCGGCTTTAATTGAGCATTATTCATGGCAAGCAGCCATTCTGTTAATTTTTATTTTAAGTTTGCTTATGCTTGTAATTATTGCGCTCTTTATGCGTAATTATCCGAGTGAAAAAAAGATTGGCCCATATGGCAGAGATAAAGTCATTGAACACACGCCGAAACATGTCGGCAATCCATTTCAAATGGCATTAAGTGCATTAGCAGAAGGCTTAAAGGTAAAGGAGTTTTGGCTACTAGCAGGCAGCTTCTTTATTTGCGGCTTGTCTACAAGTGGGCTGATCGGAACGCACTTTATTTCGTATTGTATTGGCTTTGGCATTCCAGTCGTAACGGCCGCTGCCATGCTATCGTTTATGGGTGTTTTCGATTTAATTGGCACGACACTTTCTGGTTGGTTGTCTGACCGTTTTGATAATCGTTGGTTACTATTTTGGTATTATTCATTACGTGGGCTGTCCTTACTAGCATTACCATTTGCATTGGCCAGTAGCTCGTATACATGGTTAATGATTTTTGCTATTTTTTATGGGCTGGACTGGATTGCGACTGTACCACCGACAATTGGCTTAACACGTCAACGCTTTGGCATTGAAAAAAGTGCCATGATGTACGGCTGGATGGTTGCCGCTCATCAAGTTGGCGCTGGAGTTGCTGCTTATTTTGGTGGCGTGGTATTCGAAGTAATGGGCTCGTATAAAATGGCATTCCTATTAGCAGGTGGCTTCTGCTTACTGGCAAGCTTATTTGTCATCATTATTAAAAAACAGCCGAATCCATCAACTACATAAAAAAGCATGAACCACTTCTTTGGTGGTCCATGCCTTTTTTAAATTGTTGGCTTATAGAACGAACGATTATCTAATGGGAATAAACGTTCAGTAAATTCGCCTGGCTTTGTTTTATCAAGCGCACGCGTCAGCATATTCATTTTTGCATCGATATTGTCGATGTAATGTAAAATTTCAGCCTCTTGAATCATTGGCTTTTTCGGGCTACCCCACTCTTCTTTTCCGTGGTGTGCTAATACTAAATGTTGCAGTAGCATTACTTCTTCGCCCTCGATTTTTAACTCTGTTGCGGCTTGACCGATTTCGTTGACCATAATGGAAATATGACCGAGTAAATTCCCCTCCACCGTATACATTGTGCCGACTGGACCGCTTAGCTCTATTACTTTCCCAATATCATGTAAAATAACGCCCGCATATAATAGATCACGGTTTAATGTTGGGTATAAATTGCAAATCGCCTCGCTTAATTTCAGCATTGAAACAACATGGTCAATTAAACCTGATGCATAATCATGATGGTTTTTTGTTGCTGCTGGATAAATGATAAGCCGATCTTGATATTTTTTTACTAAAAAACGTGTAATACGTGAAATATTTGGATTTTGAATTTGGAAAAAATATTGTGTTAGCTCTTCAAATAGTTGCTCTTTTGGCACGGCTGATGTTGGCAGTAAATCACTAATTGTAACCCCTTCATCTTCACGTGCGGGGCGAATTTGCTTCACACGCAGTTGATTTTTACCGCGATAATCATGAATTTCGCCACCTACTTTTACGATGATTTGGGCACGGTATAGGTTTTCGTGTTCTTCATTCGTATCCCATAGCTTTGCCTCAATATCTCCACTTCGATCTTGCAACACAAGCGACATGAATGGCTTGCCTACAGTGGTAACTCCTTTTTTAGCCTCTTTAATTAACAAATATTGATCGACTTGATCTCCAGGTTGAAGTTTCGTAATTCCATCCACAAGCAATCACTCCTTTATAACTCTATTACAAGTAATTGTAACATGTATATGCAAATGTTTCCGACTAAAAGACTGGATAATTGTTCATGAACATTTCAATATTTCAAATATTTTCTAATAAAAATAGAGTTGTACGTGAATTGTCAAAATATTTTATGTATAATGTAAATATATTGCTTAAAAAGGGTGGTTTATATGGAGAATTATCGTTTCACAGCTTTCGAAAAAACAGGCGAGACTTTATTCGATGAAGTTTGGACTTTTGATAATGACCAAACAGCAAAAGTTGAGGGCCAAAAGCAAATTGAAGAAAAAGGAATTGCCGAAAAAACACATCGCTTAGTAAATGCACAAGGAAAATTAATTTTATTTCACGTTTAAACTGCTTTGCATAAAATCAAAGGGAATGTCCCAGAAATTCTTCTCGGACATTCCCTTTTATACTAATCGCACAATCATTTCATAAAGCTCTTGATTCGTTGGTACTTGCAAATACATGCGCTGACGTACAATACGATCTAATTCCTTTTCAATCATTTCACGCGCGAATGCTTCTCGATTATCCGAAGCAAACATATTCCGCAATTCTTGCCGCATATTATAAATTTCATTAAAATCATTTAGTACTTGCTGCAGCTCTCGTTCATTCAGTAAATATTGCTGTGCTAAATCAACAAGTGCTTCATTAAATATTTCGAGCATGCATACGGCATCGTCTTTAATTATAAAGTCCAGTGCCTTTTTCACAAGCTTTGTCGTAACAACGCTCCCCAAAATAAGGCCAATAATACCTCCAATTAAGCTAATGACGGCTGTACTTACACTAGGAATAGTAAAACCAATTCCCCCGCCAATAATGAAGCCTGCAATACTCCCTACCAAGCCTGTAGCTGTTTTCGAGACATGTTTAAATAACTGCGCCGGTGACAGATGGCCCTTTATCGTCTGTACGATATCTACGTTCGCCATCACATCCGTTACAATGGCATTGGTCACCATATTACCATTCGATAATGTAAAAGCTTTTTTTGTCGCAATGGAACTATATTTCGCTTTTTTCGTTGCGGAGCTGGCCATTTTTTGAATGACCACTTTTTCACCGTTCTTTTGGATAGCCTCAACAATTTCCGCGTCTAATTCCATGTCATCGATAAAATCTACTAATTGAATTTGCTGTTTTATTACTTGTTGGGCAAATAATTCACCATCAATCATTAAACCCGTAAAAACAGCATTCTCTACAGCCTCTGCTCGTTCTGCACCGTTCCATTTACTTTGGGCAAACGATACGGCTGTACTCATGCCAATCGTTTCTTCAGTAAAATAAATACTTCCTTGTGCATCCATCGTTAAATGATGGACATTCCCCGCCTCTGCAATATGTCGCACCTGCTGATAGGTAAATGCACCTTGCTTTATATTATTCGTTTGATTAAAATGCGCTGAAATCTGTTCAAATTGTTCAAATGGTACTTCTAAATAGTTCATTTGCCCTTTATCTTGCTGCTTTAATTCCACTTCACAGATTGCAATCGTTTGTTCAACAGTTGGACAATAGACATTAAGCAATGCTTGTCGCTGTTTTTTAGAAAGCACTATTGGTTCCACGAAGCTACCTCCAGTTATTAAGTCCTCCATTATCATAATGGCAATGAGGGAGGTTGTACAGATTTTTATTTAACAACATTGAGCAAATTCACTAACAATAAATGGATTAAGTACAGTGTGCTTTCTTTTTTTGGCGGGCTACGGCAAAGTTAAAACCAATCGCAATCTGGATTGGTTTTAACTTCTGCGACGAAAGCGTTGTGACAGGAGCATGAACCCTGCTTCTGCGGGGAGTAAAATCGCGATTTCACTCTCCTCGGCGTAAAGAGAATTTCTAAAAAGTGTTTTAGAAATTCCCTTTACTACTGTCTTTAATGCCGCATGCAAGGCCCGCCAAACTAAAATGTTGCGTTCAAATAAAATGAAAAGCGCTCAATACTACCGCTAGCGCTAACGCGAGGCGGCGGTGCTGGATAAAATATGGCGTTGTACCAATAGAGTGGCTTTGTTCAATGCTTAGCTCTTTGAATAAAATTATTTACTATAATTGTGTTATGGTAAAACTTTTTTAGGTTAAAGTTGGTGATATTAAAATTATTGCGCTAGATTCACCAATAATTTTCGAAACATTCGCAATATAAACCAAACTTAGTTTTGTAGCAAAGTGACGCGAAATGAAGTAGGTGCCCTCTTGGGGATATCCAATCATTTGTACCGCCAATAATGCACAAATGATTTAGCAGATAAGCACTCTTAATTCCAATTTTTGCATTAAGAAATACTCTTTTTGAGTAACAACAAAAAAGGAGCGTCCGAGAGTAATTTCTGGGACAGCTCCTTTCCTACTTATTGTCCGACAAATTGCGGGACACGCTTTGCTACAAATGCTTGGATGCCTTCTAAATGATCCTTCGTTTGACGCATTTTTACTTGTCCTTCTGATTCGCCTTGTAAAATTTGCTCCAGCGTACTTAAATTCGCATGATGCAAAATTCGCTTCGTTTCAATCATTGCTAAAATCGGTGCAGCTAATAACTTCCCTACAATTTGGTCTACCGCAACACTCGCTGTACCATCCGCTACATTGTAGTCAATTAAGCCAAGTGCTAATGCTTGTTCACCATCTAATACTTTCCCCTCCCAAATCATCTGTTTCGCCTTTACCGTACCCAGTCGCTCCTTCATGAAGAAATGGCCCGCTCCATCCGGAATTAAGCCAATTCCTATAAAGTTCATCGCCAGCTTACTTGACTGTTCGGCAACTATAAAATCGCTCCCTAATGCCAAGCTAAACCCTAATCCAGCCGAAGCACCATGTATTTGGGCAATCGTAATCATCGGCAGCGTATAATAGGCCTTTACTAAACGTGCAATATCCTCCATCACCGTACCGAAATCCGAAAAATCATCTGATGCCAGCATCCTCTTTACATCGCCACCAGCTGAAAAGACCTTTCCTTCCCCTTTAATAACAAGCACTTGGACAACCTTTTCGTGATGCAGCGCTTCAAAGCAATCTGCTAATTCGCGCATCATTGTAAAATCCATGGCATTCATTGCGCTTGGACGATTTAACGTCACTGTCGCTTTTCGCTCTGCTACTTCTAATTGAATTGTTTCATACATTGTTCATACACCCCTTTTTATGAATAACCATTCATTTCGACATCATGTAGCATTTTTCCTTTATTTACTCAAAAATTTTCCAACTTGAAGCCCTGTGAACAGACAGCCTCCTAGAAATGTTCCTTCTAAAGAGCGGTAGCCATGGACACCGCCACCACCAAAGCCACTTACTTCTCCCGCTGCAAAAAGCCCAGTAATAGGTTCTCCCTGCCCATCCATTACTTGCCCGTTTAAATTTGTTTGCAGCCCACCCAATGTTTTGCGCGTTAATATATTTAATCGTACAGCAATCAGAGGACCCGCTTTTGCATCTAGTAATTTATGTGGCTTCGCAGCACGAATTAGCTTATCCCCAATATAATTTCGTGCACCATGAATTGCTGTAATTTGCGCATCTTTGGAAAATTTATTTTCAATTTCACGGTCCCGCGCCAAAACTTGCTCCTTAATATGCATAAAATCGAGCAACTCACTTCCAACTAACTCATTCATGCCACGTACTAAATCCTTCAAATTATCGGCGACGACAAAATCCTCTCCATGATCCTTGAACGCTTGCACCGCAGCTGGCGGACCTGGTAATACGCGTTTCAACACTTCTTTGATGCTTTTATTTGTTAAATCCGTATTTTGTTCAGAACCTGATAAAGCAAATTCCTTTTCGATTATTTTTTCAGTTAAAAGAAACCACGAATAGTCATAACCTGTTTTTTGAATGGCCTCAAGGGTACTAAGCGTATCAAAGCCTGGGAAATTCGGTGCAGTAAAACGATTGCCTCGCGCATCCAACCACATGGAGGATGGTCCTGGTAAGATGCGAATGCCATGATTTGGCCAAATGGGATTCCAGTTTTTTAAACCTTCTGTGTAATGCCACATTCGGTCACGATTAACGATGCGCCCGCCAATTTGCTCCGTAATGTCAAGCATTTTTCCATCGACATAGGCTGGTACACCAGATACCATCTTTTCAGGGGGCGCTCCCAGTCGTGCTGGCCAATTTTTCTTTACTAATTCGATATTGGCTCCAATTCCACCACTTGCTACGACGACGGCCTCTGCATAATATTCAAAATGATCAATTACAACACGCGAGCTTTCTTCCCCACGTGTGATTGTAGCCGGTTCTAATAGATTGCCTCGAATACCCGACACAGCTCCGTTTGTTGTTATCAGCTCGGTCACTTGATGTCTCGGCTTATAATCGATTTTTCCTTCACTTGCTGCTTGTAATACTTGTTTCGCAAATGGCTCCACTAAGCCCGGCCCCGTTCCCCAAACAATATGAAAGCGCGGAACAGAATTGCCATGTCCTCCAGCAAGTGCGCCACCACGCTCTGCCCACCCCACTACTGGGAAAAAATTTATGCCCTTTGATTTTAGCCAGCTATATTTTTCTCCAGCCGCAAAATCAACATAGGCCTTAGCCCATTTATAAGCCCAAATATCCTCATCCTCTAACCGATCAAATCCAGCCGTACCACACCAATCTTGCCAAGCTAACACCTTACTATCTTTAATGCCAAGTCTTCTCTGCTCAGCTGAATCAACTAGGAATAATCCACCAAAAGACCAAAATGCTTGCCCACCAATGGAATTTTCAGGCTCCTGATCGACAAGTAATACTTTTTTATTTGCCTCCAATAATTCACAAGCAGCGACTAGACCCGCAAGCCCAGCTCCGATGATAATGACATCATAACGCATACAAAAGGCCCCCTTTATTTTCCATAACATATGTGATAAATGCTGAATCTAATTTAAATTTCGTGCTCACTCATATTTCCCCTTCTTATTGGCAATAAATAAAAGGATTCATCAAAATTATTTTGTGACAAAATTATGTCACAAAAATGAAAACGAATTTCTATGAGAGAATTTCACTTGTGTTATTATCAGTAAATTCAATCAAATAGCATCAGACCAACATCGTTAGCGCTTACATCAAAAATCGCAAAGACGAATATTAAATGATTTATTTTATTTATAGTTCGGTTTTTGTTGTTTATACGTAGATGGAAATGAAGTAAATTTCAGAAAATCCGAATATCCCGTTGACAAAGGTGAACAATCGGGTTTATGATGTAATCAAATTTAATTACGACAAACTATTGCGATAGAGACATGCTTTTCGTTTTGTATAGCAAAGAGAGCTGGTGGTTGGTGTAAACCAGTATATACGGCGATAAAGTTCCACTCTTGAATAGAATAACTGAAATGTATTAGTAGGTTATTCCGTCCCATGCACGTTACGCATACGGATAAGGTTGTACGAGTATTTATCTGAATATTACGTCAACGAATAAGGGTGGTACCGCGATTCTGATATTTTTAGCCTTTCGCCCCTTACAGTGACATGTAAGGGACGGAAGGCTTTTTTATTTCATTATTAATTAAAATGGGTTAACCATTAAGGGAGAGAATTTTATTATGGCAACAAAAGTTATCGAACAAGCAACTAAAACAATTAACGTATTTATTGCGGATCCACTTAGTGAAGATGGAATTTTTCCATTACGTCAAGAAACAGAATTAGACTTAAATGTAATTATTGATACAGGTCTTGCACCAGAAGAGCTTATCGCAAAAATTGCTGACGTAGATGTACTACTTGTTCGTTCTCAAACAACTGTTACACGCGAAGTAATCGAGGCAGCAAAAAACTTAAAATTAATCGGGCGTGCTGGTGTTGGTGTAGATAACATCGACTTAACTGCTGCAACAGAACACGGAATTATCGTTGTCAACGCACCAGATGGCAACACAAACTCTGCTGCTGAACATTCAATCGCAATGATGACATCTTTAGCACGTCATATTCCACAAGCATTTAATACACTTAAAAACGGTAAATGGGATCGCAAATCTTTCGTTGGTGTGGAATTAAAAAATAAAACTTTAGGCGTTATTGGTATGGGCCGTATCGGTGCTGAAGTGGCATACCGTGCAAAAGGTCAACGTATGAACGTCATCGCTTATGACCCATTCTTAACAGAAGAACGCGCAAAAGAGCTTGGCGTAACAAAAGGAACAGTTGATGAAGTATGTGCAGCTGCTGAGTTCATCACAGTACACACACCATTACTACCAGAAACACGCAACATCATTAATAAAGCGCGCTTTGCCATTATGAAAGACGGCGTTCGCATTATTAACTGTGCACGTGGTGGTATCATTAATGAAGATGATTTATATGACGCAATCGTAGAAGGTAAAGTAGCTGGTGCAGCACTAGACGTATTCGTACAAGAGCCAGCAACAGACCACAAATTACTAACACTTCCACAAGTAATTGCAACACCTCACTTAGGTGCATCTACAGTAGAAGCACAAGAATCAGTTGCAGTTGACGTTTCAAATGATATTATTAAATTCTTTAAAACAGGTACAGTTACAAACCCAGTAAACATGCCTTCAATTCCTAAAGAAAAGCTTGCACAAGTTGAGCCATTCTTTGCACTTGCTGAAAAGCTTGGTAAATTCTTAATCCAAGTAACAGAAGAGGGCATTCAACAATTAAATATTTCTTATGCAGGAGAAGTTGCTAACTTTGATGTTCGCCCATTAACTGCCAATGCAATTAAAGGATTACTTTCTACAAATCACGGCACGCATGTAAATGATGTCAATGCACGTTATTTAGCAGAGCGCATTGGTATGCAAATTAACGAGCACAAAACAACTACTGCAAAAGGATTCACGAACTTAATTACAGTGGAAATCATTACAGAAACAGAAAAACATACAGTTGCAGGTACGCTATTAAATGGTCTTGGCGCTCGCATTGTGAAAGTGGAAGGTTTCGTAGTAGACGTTATTCCTGAAGGTCACCTACTATACATCAAAAACCAAGACAAGCCAGGTTCAATCGGCCGCGTAGCTACAAAATTAGCTGATAAAAACATTAATATCGCGACAATGCAAGTAGGACGCGACCAAATTGGTGGTTCTGCAGTTATGATGCTTGCTGTTGATAATGAAGTAACAACTGAAGAATTAATCTATGTTGCACAACTTGAAAATATTGATGAAGTAAAAGCCATTACTCTATAATTTCATTTCGAAAACGGATAAGCCTATTTCCATGCTTATCCGTTTTTTTCATTCTTTTTACGTTCATCGCATATACAATAGGAGCTGGTCTAGTTCTAAATAAGGATTTATCTGTCGTTTGTTTCAGTTTTTAGAAAAGGAAATGTATACTAAAGGAAAGAGTCATTTTTAACAAAGACTGACATTTCAAGTAAAGGAGCTTTCCATATGAGAAGAGTATTTTTCCTGCTTACAATGTTGCTATGTGCAGGCCTTACTTATTTGATCATGCCTCATTATACATACGCAGCAACCGAAGATCCTATAACGATTAAATTTACATCCATTGAAAGTGAACTTTATGATGATCCATTGCAAGAACCTGTCATGATCATCCCTGAAAATTCACCCGTTATTGTGTTATTCGAGGAAGATGGTTGGTCTGAGGTTCAATACAAAACATTCACTGGCTCTATACCAACAGAGCAGTTAATTACCGCAAAGCCTAAGCATTTGCTCATCAATTCAAAAAACGAGCCTCTTGTGCGTATGACAGATTCCCCACAAAGTGATTCGCTTGGTCATTTATATTCGAATAGCATTGTCGAAGTTTATGAGATTGATTCGCCACAATTTGTCTTTGTCCGTTATGGTCATTTAGCGGGCTATGTGTATAATAATGTGTTCGTTCAGCAAAATGCCCGACAAAGAGTTGTCAAAGATCCTTCTGTCATTGTGCGTTCAACGGCTGGTGCTTCAGGTGTAAAAATCGGTGAATTGCCTGCTAAAACGGAAGTGACGGTGTTAACGAATTTTAATGGCTGGGCATTTATTGAAACCGATCAAGCTTCTGGTTATGTATTAGCAAGCAGTTTGGCTATCAGTGAAGCTAAGCCTACTCAGCCAAAGCCGCCTGCAACGTCAAAGAAAATTGCCCTTACCTTCGATGACGGACCGCATCCTAAGGTAACACCACAGATTTTAAAAATATTAAAAAAATATGAGGCCAAAGCTACCTTCTTCGTTGTTGGCTGTGAGGTAAAAAAGTATCCACAAGTGTTGAAAGACGTGGCAAATGCAGGTCACGAAATCGGTAATCATACATTCAATCATAAAAAACTCACAACATTGTCGCTTCGAAATGCCAAATTACAAATCGATTCTACAGATGCCGTGATTAAGGCTGCCATCGGACATAATGCTACGGTTTTTCGCCCGCCATATGGTGCCTATAATAAAAGTATCGTCAATCAACTAAATGTACCTAATGTTCTTTGGTCTATTGATACACTTGATTGGAAGCATCATAATCCGCAAAAAACATTAGCTGCCGTGCAAAAAAATGCGAAAAATGGCAGCATTGTGCTCATGCATGATATTCACCAAGAGACAGCCGATGCACTGGATTCCATTTTAGCTATGTTGCAAAAGCAAGGCTATGAATTTGTGACCGTTTCAGAATTAACTACTAAATAAAAAACAAAGCTCCACATTCAAGCAATACGAGCTTGGATGTGGAGCTTTTTATTGTAAAGATTTTAGGTGTAAAAATGTTAAGGACGCTTCCACTGACTGAGCTGAATCAATTGGGTTTGGAACAAGCGCGTTTATATCAAAGCCCTGTGTAACCCCAACCGCCATTACAGCAACTGCCGCGAGCACTGAACCAACCCCGATCATTCGGGATATGAGTCGATGCGCCTGCTGCATTTCAGAATTGGAGTGCTGAATCTTTTTTTGCCGAACAAGCTTGAAAAAACGGGCTTGCTGCTGAGGAAATGATAAAACATGAGCACATGCCAAGCATAGCTGCGCACTGTGATGCTGAATCGTTATCAAATCAATTTGAACATATTCTGTTGTACGTCCACAGTTTTCACAGCTACATGCTACATTGTTTACCATACTCATAACCTCTTTCATCTGTTTCATAATGTTAGTATAACATAAATTTTTAGAAAATTCTTTATTTTTGTTTTATTGAAAAGTTAATTGATACAATGCCTTATACTGGTAAAATAAAGGGGACTATCGAATTAATCTGGTAGAAATCAAAAATGGAGGAATTCCATGTCTAATAATTTAGAAGAACGAATTTCGCTGAACCAATATGCCTTATTTTTTTGCTTTGCAATTACAGTGCATAATATTGAGGAAGCAATTTGGTTACCTAATTGGACTCAATCATCCTATGCTATTCAACAGCCTGTAACATCGACTGAGTTTCACTTCGCTGTACTTATCATTACAGCATTGGCTTATTTAACAGCCTTTTTCTTTGGTCAATTTTCACACAGTCAGCTAGCCAAATATACTTTTACAGGATTTTTAGGCTCCATGATTTTCAATACGTTTTTTCCCCACTTGCTTTCAACGATTATTATGCAAGCCTATGCACCTGGGCTTATTACAGGATTACTGCTGATCGTCCCAATTAATACATACATTCTTTATCAATTACATAAGAAGGGTCATATCAAGCTTAAACATATATTCCTTTCAACTGTTATGGTCGGTGGGATATTACTGTTGCTCATTCCTGTACTATTCAAGATTTCAAATATTATGTTCATTTATTAGCGTACAGGACGTTCTCACTATCGCTTTGGGAACTTTCTTTTCTTAATATAGATAAAATATACTGTTAATATTGAAGTAGCATTATTAAGAGAAAACCACAATCTCTATGGTAGGTATTTGCTTACTGGTCGTTCTTCAAAAAAACTGTAAGGAGATAATTCAATGAATCTTAATATTAATCTAGTACGTAAATTTGCTATTTTTATATTTTTTTTATTTCTTTTAAATGGTCTAACTAATATAGTAAATCACTCACACTACGCCTATCTCCTTTTAGGAATATTTCAAACTGTCATCTGTACTATTAGTATTATGATTCTTTTCTTTAAAAAAGGTTCTTCGCAAAAATTTCGAGATTGACAAAATCAAAGCCCTATTTCCAAACATAATAAAATAATAAAGTGGTACCGTTCTGATACCCCATCCACTTTCTTGGTAATGAATATGATATAAATTTTAAATTAAATAACGTTTCTAAATGACACTTTGGGGACAAATTCCCCCTTATTTCAATTAAATGAGGGTGATTTTTCCTCTTATGAATGATAAATCCATAAATTAGGAATTTTATGCTATATAATTTATCGTAGTTAGTACATTAACATTGCATTAAATTAAAACACTATTCATCAAGAGTCCTTCTAACTAAAAAAATTCCAAAACAAGGTATTCCGTTGCACAAAAAAACTCCTTATAATTAGGTTTGGTAGTTCTGTCCAAATCCCAATTAAAAGGAGCCAACCATGAACAAGGATACCACAAAATCCACATTAAATGAATTGTTAAAAGTACTAAATGAGAAAACATTTTTAAAAATTGTGAACGTCTCCAATCTTGATTATTACGTGAAAAAGCTGTCAGCCTATAAGTTTTTACAACTGTTCATCATTGCACAGCTGAATGAAAAAGATTCGCTCAAAAAATTGGCGAAACATCTGAAGGAAACTGAAGAGCTTCAAACCTTTGTTCAAATGGGTACCATTAGTTCGTCGCAGCTTTCACGCAGACAGTCCTGCTTGACGCCGGGCATATTTGAAAAGGTCTTTCGCCATCTCGTCGTTGCCGCCCAGGTAAAATTGAAGAGAAGGCAACCGTTTGTTCGGGATATCGATCAACTACTTGTTATCGATTCTTCTACCATGTCCATGAGTCTGAGCCAATATCCCTGGGCTACGTTTCGAAAAACCAAGGCAGGTGTTCGTCTGCATTTACGCGTCGTTGTCACAAAAGATGTGACGCTCCCAGATCAGGCGGTTCTTTTGCCGGCGAAACATGCAGACCGTACGCAAATGGATACGCTGGTGGCGTTCGATTCCGATGCCATTCATCTGTTTGACCGAGGCTATACGGACTATAAACAGTATGACAAATTGTGTGAGAAAGAGGTTCGCTTTATCACGCGATTGAGGAAAAATGCAAAGATTGAAGTGCTGAATGAGCAAGCCCCAGACGTTGAAAATAACATCTTTTCGGATCAAGAAGTCTTTTTGGGGGATGAGCAGAACCGCACGAAAATGTCGAATTCGCTGCGTTTAATCCGAACAGTCGATCGCGAGAAAAATGAAATCATTATTCTCACAAGCTGTTTCGATTTGTCGGCGAAAGAAATTGGAGACCTCTATCGCTACCGCTGGAAAATTGAAACGTTTTTTAAATGGATGAAACAGCACCTAAGAATCAAAAAGTTCTTCGGAAAAAGTCAGAACGCCGTCTACACACAAATCTGGATTGCTCTGATTACGTATTGCCTGCAAGTATTGCTAAAGCTGGAACTGAACCATGATGGACCACTTTTAGAGATGAAAGAAACGCTTCAGAATCTTCTTTTCAAGCCTTTTGAAACTTTTGTTAAAGCACTTTTCAGACCGCCGACAAGGCAATCCAAAGGACGAAAAAAGCATGATTGGGACAGTGAGTTTCAGCTCATCGTCAAACAGTTTGACGAAAGAGAGGTGGAACATTTAGACAATTTAACGTACGACCCGATTTTCTAGGTTATATCATATGTAAATAATTTACAATTTGTGGATGAGGACTACCGCTTATGCCCACGTTGACTTTTTTTCAAATACGGAGAAATCGTTCGTTCTGAATTTTCAGATATATGAGTCAGGTAGGTATTATGCCCCTTTTGACAAATGTTAAAAATTTTTATGCAACGCTAATGTAGTTAGTAATATAAATAATAAATAACTCTAGTAATTTGCTCAGTTTATGGAAAAACACAACTGGAGGTAATCAAATGGATGCTTTGATGTTAGAGGGATGGACCCCTATATTGCTTTGTGGAATTGTTTTTGCAATGGGGATGTTTATTATATCCCGTAAAGTTTCAAGAAAAGTTTTACTTTTAACCGCCACTGTATTAAGTCTAATTTGTATCGGATTAATTATTTTTAGCAAGAATGTAGTTGGTGGTTGGGATGGTATCGGATTGGCTTACTTAATGGTTACTATTTTTGTAGATGTATGGATAGGTACTTTTATCGGAGCTATTTCAAAGAGATAAAATAAGTGTTTTCCCGTTTTTCATTTACTTTATTAATTTCTCTTTTGTCTGCCACTATTACTTCTAGAGTATGGCTAAAACAAATAGCGAATTTTTTTATCACAATCAGGTTGGTTGAAGAAGTGTCTTTATTTTACTAAATTCAAGATTACTTTAATTTTTTAAAGATTTATAAAGTATACAAAATAAATATAAAAACGTTGCCAAATACAAATTTGTGGATACATTGAAAATGCGCAAACGCTGTGAAATCAACGTTTACGCATTTTTTGGAATATTATCGATACAGCTTTTTATGCAATTCAGTTGAAACTCAGTTATAGCAACAGTTTTGAGCGTGTTTTGGGTTTGTTGGATTACTGATTAAAAACATGTATATTCGTACTTTTTAAATCCTCATTTTTCTGCTTCTAACCCTCCACAAATTAAATTTGCGTAAAATATTTCACAGCCAACGGAACTTCGCCGAACGGTCGCTTTTCTAAATACTGTTCAATATAGATTTCTGCGAGCTTTTGCTCACGTTCGCCATGTAATTCACCATGTCTTACTGCTGTCACTGCTTCAAATAACTGTGTGAGCTCTGTCATTAATGGTTTTGCTTCAATTGTTTGTAATGCATCTGGTAGCTTTACAAACGTTTCAAACTTTTGTTGTAATTCGGCTACACGTGCTTTTAATAATGGGTGCGTCGTGTGATGAAGCTGGGCTAGTAATGTTTGATGCGCATTTTTTTTAGATAAACGAATCAATTCATGTGCCAAAATATTAGCTGGCCCTTCCCACACTGTTAATACTTGTGCATCACGAAGTAAACGTGCCATGACAAAATCCTCCATGAAACCATTGCCACCATGAAGCTCAATGGATTCATGTGCGAAATGAATCGCATATTCCGCTGTTTCCTTTTTCAGTAAGGCGATTAACAAACGGACAACCAATTGCTCATCCTCGTCAGCTAAACTAGCCGTTACCCGATCGTAGCGTTCAACCAAATCAAACAAACCAATTAATGAGGCATGCCATTTTGCCTTTAGTGTTGAAAGGGTTTCTTGCACCATTGGATACTCCGATAAAGTATGACCAAATGCCCTACGACCGCTTGTATAATGAATTGCTTCATCTAGTGTACGCTTCATGATGCCTAGAGACGCAGCAGCATTACAAATGCGAGATAAATTTAATGCTTCAAGCATATAATAAATCCCTTTATTTGGATCACCGACTACATAAGCGAGCGCTCCTTCAAATTCCACCTCTCCTGATGGAACAGCCTTTACCCCTAACTTATCTTTTAAACGACGAATGCGTAAATGATTTAGCGTCCCTTCTTCTGTATGCCATGGTACCGCAAATAGTGTCAACCCTTTTGAGCCACTACTAGCCCCCTCTTTTCTAGCAAGCACCATTGCCACGCCACACATTCCGGCATTGGAGGCGAAATATTTTTCACCAAATAAACGCCATTGCCCATCTTCAAGCCGTGCCTCAAGGATATTTGCCCCAACATCTGAACCACCTTGACGCTCCGATAAAAAAGTTGCACCTTCATACAGTTCAACATCTCCCGTTGCAATGACATGTGGTAAAAAACGTTGCTTAAGCTCATCGCTCGCATATTGGTCTAATAAAAAGGCTGTTGCCATCGTTAATGTAACAGGACAATAAAAGCCTGGCTCTGTTTGGGATAATAAATAACCTTGTGCAAAACTATACACATAATTTCCTTTTTGATGAAGGGCTGGGATTTCTTTATGCACATAGCCTACGATACCAGTTTCATACGTTTCTTTTACCGTTTGCAAATAGCCCTCATTTACAATGACCCGGCTCACCTCTTCACCATATGCATCATAACGCTGTAACTTTGGTTCCCCTTCTCGGTCCGTTATTTTCGCTCGTTGATCAATTGGCCCTGCACAACGTTCCCCGAATTTAAGTAGCTCCTCGTTCGCAAAATGAAAAAATTGTGGTGCAAGCTTTTGCTGTAATAGTTGATGTAATGTTTCATCGCCTTCATAAAAGTTTTTTGTCTTTTGCTGTTTATTCGCTAACACTTGCATTTTCTTTTGCCTCCCTTAGCTGCTGCTTTAAAATTTTGCCGGATGCGTTACGTGGTAATGCCTCTACTTGTTCATAAATTTTCGGGAGCTTAAATGCTGCTAATTTATCTTGTAAAAATGCGCGCAGTTCCTGTTCTGATAGCGTTGTATTGGCCGCATAAATCACTTTCACTGTTTCGCCCCACTCTGGATGTGGGACACCAATGACAGCGGTTTCAAAAATAGCCGGGTGCTGCA
Organism: Solibacillus sp. FSL R7-0668; assembly: GCF_038006205.1. Classification (NCBI taxonomy): domain Bacteria; kingdom Bacillati; phylum Bacillota; class Bacilli; order Caryophanales; family Caryophanaceae; genus Solibacillus; species Solibacillus sp. FSL R7-0668. The sequence goes on from NZ_JBBOUU010000001.1 coordinate 3,294,111, forward strand.
CAACGATATCTTCTATTTCCTTTGGATAGATGTTAACACCACCTGAAATAATGACGTCCTTCTTACGGTCAACAATGTAGTAATAACCGTCTTCATCCATGCGTGCTAAATCACCTGAACGAACCCAGTCATCCACAAATACCTTGCTTGTTTCCTCTGGATTTTTATAGTACTCTTTCATATTTCCTTCACCGTATAAGATAATTTCACCCACTTCACCCGGTGCTACATCTTCATTGTTTTCGTTAATAATACGAATTTCTGTGCCGAATGGTGCACGTCGTCCAATTGATCCTGGTTTAGCTAAATGTTCTTCTGCATGTAAAATCGTGCCGCTTGGTCCTGCCTCCGTTAAGCCATATACGCAAACAAGCCGATCTGTTTGGAATTGTTGTTGAATATAAGCCACTTCCTGTTGTGATAAAGGAGCACCCCCGTAAACCCAATACTTCATTGAAGATAAGTCAGCTGTTTTGATCTTTTCATTGGAAGCGGTTAATAAATACGCCACTGGAGCGCCAAAGAAATGCGTTGTTTGATAGGTTTCAACCGTATCGATGAATAAATCTGGCGTAAATGTCGGTGTTAATACAGCAGTTGCGCCAACTAAAATGGCTGTCACAAAAAATAAATTCAATGGTGCTGAATGCGTAAGTGGCATCATAATGAGTAATCGGCTTTCAGGCTTGACTTCCATCTCAATCGCAATCATATGCGAAACGGTTAACACATTGCGATTTGTTAATAACACACCTTTTGGGTTACCTGTCGTACCAGATGTATAAAGTAGCGTTGAATCATCCTCTTCCACAAGCTCACACATCACCACATCATTATTTGCTTGCTCTACAAGCTCATTATAACTTTGCCATCCATCCACTTTTGATCCTGTTTTCACCTTTAAGCCCGCAAATTGAACATTCTTTGCCTGTTCCATTAACAATTCATGTACAAAAAGGGCTTTCGCATCACTGTGGGAAAGTACATATTCAAGCTCACGCGTTACAAACTTAGCATTGACCGGTACAACAATCGCGCCTACTCGTTGAATCGCAAAATAAAGTGCTGCGAACTCGCGTACATTTGGCATAAAGATCGCTACTTTATCTCCTTTTGTAATGCCTGCAACAAGTAAAGCATTTGCTAAGCGATTCGTTTCGATATCTAGCGCTTGATAGGTTGTCTCTTGCCCCATGCTAATTACGGCAATGTTATGTGGATACTTTCTCGCATGTCGAGCCAATAAATTTGAAATATTCATTTTTCATCCTCCATTAACAACTGTAGTTTTTCACGAAATATACGGTCCGTCTTTACAATTTCCGCACGAATCTCCAAGAGCTCTTCAATCTTACTATCGATTTCCTTTACCTTCTGCTGTCCATATTCGATTGTCTTCTCTAGCTGCTTCTTTCCAGAACGATCATAATCAAATAGCAGCACCATCTCTTTTATTTCCTCAAGTGAAAATCCATACGTTTTTCCTCGAAGAATCAGCTTTAACTTGGCCTCCTCCCTTTTAGTAAAATATCGGATACCCTTATCTACACGGTGTGAGCTTAATATGCCCAGCTCCTCATAATAGCGTAGTGTGCGTGTAGAAAGCTCGTATTCTTTGGCTATTACTCTAATAGATTTCATTCGTGTATCCCTCCGTTTTTGCAAGTATACCATTGACGTTAGCGTTAATTTAAAGCAATTTATTCAATTTTCTAATATTTAAAATCAGATGTAAATATCCTATGTAAGCTTATGCTTCAATTTTTATTAGGGCTTCCAGTGGTATTTCATCTCCTGGCAAGTATCTATCTATAAGCGCCCGAAAATAGTGTAATGACAAAACAAAAAGCAAACAAATGCTTTAAATCAGCGCTTGTTTGCTTTTTAAGTTTTAGTTTAATAGCTAAAAACTAGTATTATTTTATTGTTCGTGAACTCGGTGTACTAACTTATAACGTTTTCACAAGCTGTAAAAACTCAGTTAACGAGGTTACTTCATAGGTTGGAACTACATCAGGGTTTTTCGGCTTATCTTCTCGGTTAATCCAAACATTGCGCATATTGACGCGCGATGAGCCTAAAATATCCGTCATTAAATTATCGCCTACCATAATGCCGTCGTCTTTTGTAACATTGGCCTTTTCCATCACAAATTCAAAAATCGAAGCGTCGGGCTTTCCTTTACCAAAATCGCCTGAAATAATGATGTGATCAAAATATGGCACAATTTCTGGTGTAATTTCGAGCTTTAAATTTTGTAAGCTTGGTGCACCGTTTGTTAAAAGTACAAGCTGATACTTGCCCTTTAATTCATCTAATACGGCAAATGTGTCCTCATAGAAGAATGGTGCTTGTTTACGCTCCTCTACAAAGCGTTCGCCAAGTTCCGCGCCAAACTCGGCATCTTCAACACCAAGTGCCGCTAAGCCGTTTGTCCAGGCCTGTGCACGGTAGCTCGGTACAATTCCCTTCATTTGTTGGAATTGTGGTGTCGGATCATCAAATGTTCCCCATAAGCCTTCAAACGGATTAATACCAATTAATACGGTATAATCATACGTTTCATAGCCTTCATATAATGCACGTGCCGCTTTACGTACTTCTTCTTCCAGGGTAATCGCATCTACATTTTTGACCGTGCTTGCATATTCACATGTTTTTTCAAATGCTGTTTTTACTGATTTTTGATCGTATAAAAGTGTGTCATCTAAATCGAAAATAATTGTTTTAATCGTCATGTCCTTACTCCTAATTTATAATCTATCACTGCTATTAGTTTACCATAATAAAGCGTTTATTTTTGATTTTTCTAAATTTTTTAGCGCAAACAAAACTAAATCACGTACAAGTCATTCATACGTGATTTAGCTTTTACTATTTATTTTTGTTCCGTAGCTGTTGCATCAGTTGTTGAATGCGTTGTTTTTGATTCATCGTTTCTTCTTTTAGAACGGTAATATCATATGTGTGCCCATTGTCGGAAATTGCTACAATATCTCCTTCCTTAAGGGTGCTGTCCAATTCGGTGCGGTGAATAAGCAATTGCTCCATTTCTTCAGGGCGTTTTAAAAAAATCGCATAATCCCCATCAAATCGGTCTAATGTGTATTTATTAAGGTAGCTCACTAACGATTTCTCCCTTCGCATTTTTCAATTGTGCGGCATCGCCTGAATTTAGCCAAATTTGCTTTTTCGTCCATTCAATCGAATTAGTACCTGTTTTTGCCTCTGGTCCACTTGTAATATAGAGTGTTTTTCCTGCTGCAAGTTGAATATTGGGGAAATTAAAGGATTGATTCCCTTCAACTGAAATGAGCTGCCATCCTTGTAAATTGACAGCTTCTTTACTCGTATTTTGAATCGCAACCACTTCGGACTGTAAATCCTTGCTTACAAGCTCAACCTTGCCTGATTTCGGTAATGTGATGGCGCTTGTTGCCCCAATGCCTGTCCATTGTTCTGCGTTTATGTCATATGTTACACCATCTGTTTTGACAACAATAGTACCTGATTCTGCCGTACCATATAAATCACTATTTGCCTGCTTTAATACATCGACAACCTCTACATGTGGATGACCGTATTTATTGTCCTGTCCATAGCTTAAAATCGTTGCCAGTGGACTTACTGCTTCAATAAAATCAGGCGAACTGCTCGTATTTGATCCATGATGTCCTGCCTTTAAAATCGTTGCTTCAACATCAACGCCCGATTTTACTAATTGCTGCTCAATCCCTTGGTCAGCATCCCCCATTAATAAAAACGAAATATTATTATAAGCCACACGTAATACGATGGAGGCATCATTATTATCAGAAGCGTTTTCGTCACTTGCGAGTACTTCTACGTTGACCTCTGGATCAAGTGCCAATGTATCTCCTGCTGCTGGCACAGTGTAGCGAATATTTTTATCGTGTATTAATGTTAGCATTTCCTCATAGGTTTGAGATGTATGTATTTTCCCTGAATCGATGAATTCTTTAATTGAAATCGAGTTCAATACCGCGATCAAACCGCCTATATGGTCGGCATCTGGATGCGTTGCTACTACATAATCGAGTTTTTGCACGCCTTGTGCACGTAAGTAATCCACAACGGTTTTACCCGCGCCCTTTACACCTGCGTCTACAAGCATCGTTTTGCCGTTAGGGGCTTGAATGAAGATCGAGTCCCCTTGCCCGACATCAATAAAATGTACGGTCATCTCTTTTCCTGTTACGGCTGGTGCATTTGTTTCCACCATTTCTGTACAGCCTGCTAGCAGCAACATCATTACTATTGCCATAAAAATGAATTTTTTCATTATGCCAAATCCTTTTCTTCCTGTCTTTTATTACGCTACTTTTGATGTAAAGCTCTTTCTAAAAAGAATAACAAAACACTACATACTCCTCTGTAATGCTTTGTTATCCCTGTAAAGCTATCATCCATAAATTTCATCTAAAATGGCGATTTTTTTCGTAATGGAATCCTCAAACGTCATAATATACGCTGCTGGATCTTTCGGATTATAGAACTGCGTAATTTTGCCCGTTTTTGGATGCACAAATTTTGAAGAAGCCCCGCAACCAATACCTAATATTGTTTGTACTTCTTCCATAATGACAATATTATAAATCGATTCCTCACTTGGCTTACAGTAACCAACGTTCTCTAAGTTGCCTAAAATATTTTTTTGGCGGTATAAATAATATGGTACATAGCCATTTTCAGCCGTCCAATCCGTTGCCATTTGCATCATTTGTGCAACAGTATCACGGTCTGCTACTTTATATTTGTCCTTGTTACGCGTCATTTCAGAAGCACGCTTAAAGCTTAATGTATGCACGGTTAAGCTTTCAGGCTGCATTTTTGCCGATTCATCTAATGAATGCTGGAATTCCGCAATCCCTTCATTTGGTAAACCGATGATTAAATCCATATTAATATTATTCATCCCGGAATTGCGTGACAGCCAAAACTTTTCAACCGTTTCTTCAACTGTATGATGGCGACCAATTGCCTTTAATGTTTCCTGCGTATAGCTTTGCGGATTCACCGAAATACGGTCAATGCCCCATTTTTTCAGCACTTCGATTTTCTCCGGTGTAATCGTATCTGGACGCCCTGCCTCTACCGTAATTTCTCGAATGGATTCAGGATTTGGGAAGGCATCAAACATTGTTTTATAAAGGGCATCCATTTCATCTGCCTCGATTGATGTTGGGGTACCTCCACCCCAATAAATCGAAGTAATGCGCATATTTTTCTTTGTTAGCCATTTTCCCATTTCTCGTAATTCAATATGCAGGCCATCAATAAATTTCTCGACACGCCCCGCCTTCCGATTGGACTGAATCGCATAGGCTGGAAATGTACAGTACGCACACATTGTCGGACAGAAAGGTACCCCAATATAAATCGAAATTTCCCGCCCAAGCTCATCTAAATCTGGAATGACCTTCAACTGACGCTCAACAATGGCTTTCATCAGTGCGATTTTTTCATCAGAAATTCGGAAATCCTCTTTTAAAATGGTTGCAATCTCTTCATCCGACTTCCCTGCTTTGCGGTACTTATGATACAGTTTCGTCGGCCGTACACCCGTTAAAATGCCCCATTGCTGTGTCATCCCTGAATATTGCTCCAGCACATCCAGCATGACATGGGATAAGGCACGCTTCATCCGAATATTTTGCTCTTTTTCTGTTCCTTCCGATGCATAGCCAATGGAATAGCTACTTGTATATGTTTGGCCATCAACTACTAACTCCGCCGCTGTATGAATGGTAAACGAGGCATCCACTGAATGCTCAAAGGCTAATGTCATATCCGCACCATCGTTTTCAATTTGAATAACAGAGTCTTCATAAAACAGATTGGCAATATGATTGAACACGCGTGTCCAATCCTCTTTAAGTTGTTTGTTTATATAAATGGTTTTCATTATTTATTCTCTACTTTCCTATCTAAATAAAGGTTTGAAAAACAGGTTTCATACCAATTTTTGAGATGCGATGTCTTCCCTACTATGGACTTTCACTTGTCTACCCAACAAATTCAAAATCCCTTCCATTGTAACAAAAAATGAAAGGGAACAAACGAATCATGCTTATTTTTATTAAAAATACGATTTCCTTTTTTCTCTATGCTGTTATGTAAAAATATACTTACTAATACATATAAAAATTACTAATTTTTAATATCCATTTAACCTAGTTTTAACCTTTCACCTGTAAAATCAACTATAGATTTTAGAAATAAGGAAGTTATCACTATTTTTACAGTGATAACTTGGTATATTTTTACTATATTTCATTAGACTAACTTTACAGAATATTTTATACTTCTTATTATCAACTATTAAATGGAGGTAGCAATGATGATTCGACCACTCAAGTTTACAGCACAGAATTTTACGACCATTGTAAATCAACTATCTATCGGCATTCATAAGTTTGATTTAAATCGCTGCGATGAACGCACATTTTACATTACGATCAATGTTTCCTATGCAAATAATTCGACGATATGCGATTTAATTTTCTTAATTGATCGCGATGAATTATTTGGCGCGATTTCATTAAACGACCTTTATGAAAATGTACAACGTTTCTTTTCACAACACTTTAACTATCAATTACTTTATACAGATGAAATGCAGCTTGCCAAACTTGCTACAACGCACCCTAGCTTTTTAGAGAGCATTCGTATTTACTCGCAAAAGTTCTCGAAACATTCGATTTCATTGTAAAAGGCTCACACAAGGGTGTGAGCCTTTTATCTTATAGACCGTCGTATAATGACTGGATCGGCTGTGTAATAATGCGGTTTACTTCTTGAATCACTGTGCTTAACGCCATTTCAGCCTCTAGCATTGCTAAGATTTTCATGTCCTGCTGTGCTAATTGAGCCGTTTTTTGTAAATATACATACTCATCTTCTGTTAGTTCTTCGCCTGCATTTTGCTTATCCTGCATCTTCATTTGAACATCACGGAAATTTGTGAATAATTTTTTTGCCTCTTCATCTTCACGTACAGCCTCTACCGCTTTTTGTAGATTTTCGAATTCCTCTGTTTTGCGGAATGTTGCTTGAAGCTTATTAATATCTTCATAAATGTTAATCATTTGATATCCTACTTTCTCATTTTAGTTCGTCAACAAGACGATGACCGCCTGAATTACCCCAACTAGACCACCAATAATACCACCTAGCCAAGTAATTAACTTTAGCTCTTTGCTAATAATACCAAGTACAAGCTCCTCTAATTTCGCAATTGGGAATGAATCTACCTGCTCACGCACAACTTCTGCTAAATTTAAGCGCTTTAAGACATCTTCAATTTTCCCTTCAGCTGTTGTAAACAATTTCTCCATTACTTTAGGTAGTAGCTCGTCTGTTGCCCATTGATTTCCTTGTGGCCAATAATCATTAATCGTTTTGTCCAAGCGTGATTCAATTGCTAGTGCATTTTTTGCGTAACTTTGGATGCTCGACTCAATCGTATCAAAGTTTATGTCATTCATAAAGTCCATCGCTGGGCGTTTTTTTATTTTTTCCCATTCTGCACTAAAAATCCGCTGTAATAATGCCGCTGTACCTGGTGCTTGTAAAAACTTCACAAGCTCACGCTGCACTTTATCAACAAGAGATGTAGAATCACCTAAAAACATTTGAATCATGCCTCCAAATGAGCCCTTCGTCGATAAAAAATCATCCAGCATATTTTTGATTGTAATAGCCCCTTCTTGTGATAAGAAGTAATCCTCACCCTTTTTCAAAATCTGCACAACCGCTTCATCTACTTTACGATCTAACACAGGCGCTAAATCAGCTGGTAATAATTCTTGAATTGTCTTTGTCGATAATGTATGTTTCATAGACATCAATTGATGATGAATGATGTCATCCACTTTTCCCTCAACAGTTTGCGGTAATGTTTGAAATCCAGCTAAATGCAACCAATCATTAATCGTTTTTTCATCTGTAAATATTTCCTGTGTCACCTTGTCCTGTGCAAATGTTAATACGCTCGCTCGCACTTCTGTAGATAAAAACTTTTTCTTAATTGTTTCTGGCGTTAATAAATAATCTGTTACCGTTTTACCTAATTGAATAGCTAAATCCCCACGACGCTTCGGAATAAGGCCTGGTGTTAACGGCAATTTCCACTTTCTAAAGTAAATCGGCTTATACGGTCGAAACAGCATTTTAATGGCCATGTAGTTTGTAGCCGCCCCAACTATCGCACCCACAACGCCAAGTAATAATAACAGCGTAATAAATTCTCCCATTAATCTCACTCTTTCCTTATCTATATCTATTCTTATTATTAATTTCTTCAAACAAAAATTGCAACAACGGACTACTTTCTTGTACGATTAGATGGGGGGGAAGTTTCATGATTCAACATTTTAGCTATAAACCATTATTCGAAAACAGTCAAATTCCTGGTTGGTCGATTCGTTTCTTTTTTAACAATGAGCGTTTTACAGCAGAATATTATAAAGATGGTAGTATTCGCTTTATTGGCAATACACCGCAACAAAATGATCTTGCCAATGTAGAAAAAATGATTCATGAATTAATGTTATTCCACGTTTATGAATAAAAAATGGGGCTGCGCCAAAAGTAAATACTTTTAGCGCAGTGCTTCGTTCGTGTATTAATTATCCGCTGCATGCGGTGCTTCTGCGGTGGTCGAAATAAAATTTCCACCATCCTCGGCGCAAGGGGGTGTCCCAGAATCACTTCTCGGACACCCCCTTACTGTCCCTAATAGTAGATTGTAAAAAACTAATGCTCGGTGGAAGATGAACCCCACCGAGCAAAGCGTTAGTCTATGCGCATTCAAGTAAATTATTCAAATAGCTGGCTAGAGAATTTATTTGCTGGCTTTTTTGCACTAAATTTCTCATCTATTCAAATAATTACTTGCCCCATACATTACCATTAAAATACTGATAATTCAAATTTTACTGCCCATTTCTTATTTCTCATAAAAAACCTTATATTTCTCAAATAACATAATTTGTTTTTTGAGCATAAATAATTTATCATTGTAGTATTAAAATTTTTTTAGGAGGTGTACTCTTTATTTGCCGTGCCCATTTGCATCGCAGATAAGGAATATATTTGGACGTAGACATAGGTATTGAACTAACCATTAGGTTGATAGTATTTGCTATCTTAATTGCCGCTACGGCATTTTTCGTTGCAACTGAGTTTGCAATAGTTAAAGTAAGAACGACAAAAATCGATCAGCTCGTTGCTGAAGGAAACAAAAAAGCCATTCGTGCAAAAAAGGTTATTACTAATTTAGATGAGTACTTATCTGCTTGTCAATTAGGGATTACTATTACTGCCCTTGGACTTGGTTGGCTTGGAGAACCAACCTTTGAAATCATTCTCCACCCACTGTTTGATTTTTTAGGATTAAGTGGTAGTGTTACATCCGTTCTTTCATTTATTGTTGCCTTCTCACTCGTAACGTTTATACACGTTGTCGTAGGGGAATTAGCACCGAAAACTCTTGCTATTCATAAAGCAGAAGAAATTACCTTAAACTTATCAGGATCCATCATTTTGTTCCATAACATCATGTACCCATTTATTCGTACATTAAATGGTTCAGCACGTGCCTTATCGGGACTATTCGGTTTAAAAATGATTTCTGAAACTGAAGCAGCACACTCTGAAGAAGAGCTTCGCATGATTTTAACAGATAGCTATAATGGAGGAGAAATCAACTCTTCTGAATACGAATACGTTAACAGTATTTTCGAGTTTTCTGAACGCATTGCGAAAGAGATTATGGTTCCTCGTACTGAAATTATTAGTATTGAAAAAGATCAAACGATTCGCGAAGTATTTGAGCTAATGGGAATTGAGCAATATACACGTTATCCGATTACTGATGGCGATAAAGACCATGTCATTGGTTTAATCAACATGAAGCATTTATTAACAGCTTATATTAAGGACCCTGCAAATGGGGAGAAAAAGGTTGAAGAATATATGCAGCCGGTAATCCGTGTAATTGAAACGATTCAAATTAGTGAGTTACTTTTAAAAATCCAAAGCGAACGTATTCATATGGCAATTTTAATGGATGAATACGGTGGTACATCTGGTTTAGTAACGATTGAAGACATTATCGAAGAAATTATCGGTGATATTCAAGATGAGTTTGACGAAGATGAAGTGCCTGAAATTCAAGAAATCGCAAAAGACCATTACATCTTTGATTCTAAAATGTTGCTAGCAGAAGTAAATGATATTTTAGGTACTGATATTGAGGATGAAGACATCGATACAATTGGTGGTTGGTTCATGACGCAGCGCTTTGACGTTGAAGAGGGCGACACTATTGAAGAACAAGGTTACCATTTCAAAGTAACCGAGCTTGATGGTCATCATATTTTATATTTAGAAGTTACAAAATTACCTGAGTCAGTAGTTCTAAACGAAGAATAATCAATTTAATTCAGCTAGAGTTTAAACCCTAGCTGACTCAAGTTACTGCCACGGCGGATATCATAGGTAAAGCCCACATTTTCTAAGTTGAAAATGTGGGCTTCTTTTATTAGGCGTTTTCACTTGGTTCCGTTAAATTATGTTTTACTGCATACAAGGCAGCTTGCGTGCGGTCTTGTACTTGTAGCTTTGTGAATATATTGGAAATATGCGTCTTCACCGTTTTTTCCGTTACATATAAAGAGGAAGCAATTTCACGATTGCTTTTCCCTTTTGTAAGCTCTGCTAGTACATCCTGCTCACGCGGTGTTAGCGGATTTATAATATGGGGCTTATTTTCCTCTTCTCGTAAACCTTCTTCTAGCTGTGTTGTTGCCTCTGGGTGCAATGTATTTTCGCCGCGCATTATTTGGCGAATCGATTCCACTAAATCATCTGGCTCAATATCCTTCAATTGATAGCCTGATGCCCCAGCTTCCATTGCGGGCAGCACATGATCTTTATCAGAAAAGCTTGTCAGCATCAGTACCTTCATGTCTGGCCATTTATGCTTAATTTTTTTAGTCGCTTGAATACCATCCATTTCTGGCATCACTAAATCCATTAGCACAATATCTGGCTCTAATTTTTGAACAAGCTCTACCGCTTCAACACCATTTTTCGCCTCCCCAACAACTTCAATATCCTTTTGCGTTTTTAAGAAAAATAATAACCCACGTCGTACCACATGATGATCATCGGCGATTAATACACGAATCATTGTAACTCCCCCTTAATATGGCAAGCGAACTAATAGCTCTGTCCCTTTACCAATTTCACTTACCCAATCGGCCGTTCCACCTACCGCGTGCGAACGGTCTTTTATCGACTGAATTCCAATAGATGGAATTTCCTGAATAGCTTCAACGTTAAAGCCTTGTCCAGCATCTTTTACAACAAGCAATACATCCGTTGCTGTTACATTCACAAATAGTTGAACTTGCGATACGCCAGAATGTTTTCGCGCATTATTAAGTGCTTCTTGTGCAATCCGAAATAGCGTTTCCTCCACACGAGATGGCAATTGAATAACGCCTGCAACATTGACCGATAATTGTAAATTCAGCATTTCTGCATATACTTTAATCGCTTCAATTAGCCCACTCTCTAAACCTTTTGGACGCAATTGCCAAATAAGGGCGCGCATCTCCGTTAAAGCCTCTTGCGTAAGCTGCTGAATATCTTTAAACGTTTCTTTTAACTCCTCTTGCTCTGTCATTTCAATCCCTGCCCGCGCCGTTAACGTAACTGAAAATAACAGCTGGTTCACTGAATCATGCAAGTCCCGGGCTAATCGATTCCGTTCCTGAACAAGCGCAATTTCCTGTTGCTCATTTGTCAAATAGATGCGCTTAATCGCGGAGCCCATTTGAAAAGCGACCGACTCCAACAAATCGAGCTCTTCTTCGGTAAAGCGGACTGTATTGCGTGATGCCACATTGAGAATGCCAAAACGCTCCTGTCCTGATTGTAGTGGCACGGTCGCATGATGTGTAATGTCATGATGATCCCCCACATTCTCTTCAATTGCCCCTTCAATTCGTTGGCATTCAATAATATTAGACGCCTTTTTTAATTCGTCATTGCGAAAACGCGACACACACCAACAACCGCCGCGCTTTAAATGCTGACAATCATTATAGCTCAGTGTGTCTGGTAAGTTTTGCTTCACAACAAGCTCAGATTTCCCCTTTTTATCGATAAAAAATATCCAGCCCGTTTCAAATTTTGTACCACTTAGAAATTTTGATAAAGCGCCATTTAACATCGGAATCATTTCAGTTTCTTCGTTTAATAGCTCCGCAATTTCTTTTAATATGGCAATATTAGAATGGTTATTCGTCATTAGCATTCGTCCCTTTTCAGTGCTCTTTCTTTTATCATATCATGCCCATAAATATCCGCGTACCGTATTCTCTTCATACTTTTGAATGAAAAAATCCCCGATGCGAGAAACATCGAGGACATGGATAGCTATAAAGGCCGAATGAAATGGCTGCTACTATTAACAATCATTCAACTTGCAATGGAATCGTTACTTCCGCTGTTCCGTTTAAATATGTCGGATAGCTAGAGAAATAAATTTTAATTGGATTTTGAACATTGTCTAAATCATAGCTAATTGTCGCTTCGTGATGGTTATCCTCCATGTCTGACATAGAAGAGCTTCTCATGCTTGGCTGCTCACCTGTCGCATCAACAGCATTACCAAATAGTTGACGATGATGCTTCATATTGCCAGGCTTATATTGTACTCGCACTTGCATTGGGTACACTTCCACCTTCGATAAATCAATAAAGCTAGGTGCAAAGACGACTTGCTGTTTTTCAAAATCGACTTCTATATAGTCCTCTCCTTTTGGTAATGCCTCCACTTCAGCAATTTTTAATGTTAATGATTTTGGCTCTCTAAAATAATTACTTTGTAGATAATGGGTCATCGTATGCTCATCCATTGAACCTGCTCCTGAAATACCATTCGAAATTTTTCCCCATACCTCCTTATTTTCATCTAATAGTTCAAGCGAATTAAAACTTAATATACGCTTATCATTCATTGGGTCGATTGAAATTTCGATGCCTACACGAAGCGGTGAAATTCGAACTTCATTTACTGTAAATCGTTGCCCTTCAATTTCTAACTGTTCATTTAATGTATAAACTTTCGCTTTCTTAATTTCATTTTTTAATGTAAATGGAACGTGAATTGTTTCATCCTTTAACTTGAAATGCACTTCAAAATTTGGTTGACTATAGTCCATGCCTTCACTTGAAGCAATTTCAATTGTATTCGCAAATTCATATGTCTCTTCATCGATAAAATTACTATACGTCACAGCCGCTTTTACTTGTTCACCATTTTGAAATACTTCAATTTGCATATCTTTGTAATGCCGTAAATCTTGCTCACTACTTAAACGATACATAATAAACATCCCGGTTTCATCCGCTACAACCTCTTCAATGACTGCCTTTATGTCCGCTTGCTCAGTGGTAGCGTAAATTTTTTCATTATAGCCATGCTCTAAAACATCCTCAAAGCCTTTATTATACGTAATGAGTTCTACAATCGTTTGTAAGCCTGGAACTTTACCTACTGCATAGGCAATTGTCGGTGAAACACGAATGGATAAAATAAATAAGCAAATAACAGCAGCTGCTACAAAAGAAATCGCCCATTTTCTTCGCCTTTTTTGTTCTGTTCTTTTTATTCGTAACGCACGCTCCCTTGCTTGTGCTAATGCTTCATGGGGCGTGTTCAGCTCTTCTAAATATTTTTTTAATTTGTCATCCATTATCGCTCACCTCTTTCTATTAATAGCCCGCGCAGTTTTCGTATTGTATAATGCAAACGCGATTTAATTGTGCCTTCGGAAACTTGTTGGATTTGTGCAATGTCCTTCATTTTTAAATCTTTAAAATAGCGTAAATAAATAAGCTCCTGCTGTTCCATTGGAAGCTCGGTAATGACTTCAGCTAGCTCTAATGGATGTGTCTCTTCGCTTGCTATCTCTATTGATTCCTTTAAATCATAGCGCGCTTGTTTCTTTTTCATATCTAAACAAATATTAATTAATATGCGTATTAACCAAGTGTATAAGTATTCGGGTTGCTTGATGGTATGTATTTTTTTCAAACAACGGTACGTCATTTCTTGGATCGCATCTACTGCATCATGCTCGTTTTTTAAATAGGCAAAAGCAATTTTATAAAAGCCTTCTTCATAACGTTCTAAAAGTGTAACAATGGCCTGTTCATTTCCTGCAATGGCACTTTTTATTAACTGCTGCTCATCCAAATTCAGCCCCCCTTTATGTATTAGACATTTCAAATATACATTTCGTTCAATCCACTAAAAATCTCGCCTTCTTTTACAATAGCAGAATTCTTTGTAAACTTATTTTAAATACTCAACTCGATACCGATTAGGACAGCGATCTTATAAATAGTAGATTATTAACAGCTAGAAAACGCAACCATATCATTTTCATAATATGACTTTGTTCGCTATTTCCTCTTCCATATAATTGATTTTTCCTTGAATTCAAACTATAATCAATGCAGGTTAAATTTTGAAACCCGAGGTAAAAGGAATGTCAAAAAAACTTGAAAATGCCTTACTCACGATTTGGGTCGTTTCATTAACAGCGACACTTGGATCATTGTATTTTTCTGAAATACGAGGCTACGAACCATGTACCCTTTGTTGGTACCAACGCATCATCATGTACCCAATCGTCCTTATTTCGACCATTGCTTACATCCAAAAAAATGCAAAAATCGCATTAACAACAGCTGTATTTTCTTGTATCGGGGCGGCAACATCCCTTTACCATTACAGCATACAAAAGCTTGATTTTTTACAAGAATCATCCCCTTCATGTGGTCGTGTGCCATGTACGGGCGAATATATTAACTGGCTAGGCTTTATTACGATTCCATTTTTAGCATTAACAGCATTCGTCATTATTGCGGCAACTAGTTTTTATATGTTAAAGGTTTTAAAGGAGGAAAAATAACATGAAAAAGCTCGCTATTGTTGGCGCAGTTGTAGTCTTATTATTTGCTGCAATTATCGTCCTAACAAACATGAAAAATGCAGACAAATTAAAAGATAATCCATACGAAACAGAAGAATTAAGACAATCGACAATTGATTTACTAGGCGATAAAAATTATCAAAACATCATTTTACCAGATGCATTGGCAGATAAAATTGCTTCAGGTGAAGGGGTTGTAGGTTATTTCTTCAGTCCAGAATGTTCACATTGCATGAACTATACGCCAAAAATGATGCCAATTGCTGAAGAATTAGATATCCACGTCGACCAATTAAACGTATTAGAATACCAAGAGGCTTGGAACACTTACAATATTACAGCAACACCAACTATGATTTATTTCGAAAACGGTGAAGAGGTTGCGCGTGTTGAAGGTGATGCATCCAATGAAGTTACGCGTCAATTCTTTAACGATGTTGTGTTAAAATAAGAAGATATTCAAAATCGTGCTTTATTATAAGCACGATTTTTCATTTGGAGGAAAATAGACATGTTCACATATACAATTTTTGAAAACGGGCAAACCGTAGAAGATTTACTACGCAACAAATGGCGCTTAGGCAAAAAGTTGGTACACGAGCTACGGATGGAAAAAGCAGTAACAATCGACGGGGAGCCGATTATGTGGAAGGAACCTTTTGACAAGGGGACAAAAATTGAGTTTAACTTTGAAATTCCTGCTTCCAACTACATCCCAACGCAAACTTGTGATGTCCATATTCGCTATGAGGATGAACATTGCTTAATTGTATCCAAGCCAAAAGGGATGGCAACACATCCGAACGAGCCAACCGACCGCGATACATGTATGAACTATGTCATGCGTCACATCGTTGACAACGGGGGGCATTATGCAGAGCACGTACACCGTTTAGATCAAGGGACAAACGGCTTATTACTTGTAGCAAAGCATCCGATTGCAAAGTCCATTTTCGACCGCATGATTGAGGAAAAATCAATTGTCCGCACCTATGCAGCCGAGGTACAGGGCAATATTCGAACAGATAATGGCACAATTAGAGCAGCGATCGGTAAAGACCGCCACCATAATACACGCCGCGTTGTTGCACCAAATGGACAAAATGCTGTGACACATTATGAAGTGGTCAATCGCTACAAAGGGACATGTGTTGTGCATGTTGTGCTCGAAACGGGTCGCACTCACCAAATTCGTGTGCATATGGCGCATATTGGTCATCCAATCGTTGGCGATACACTATACGGCGCGCGCGAAACTGCAGCCGGCACCTATGCACTCCACGCCATTCAATTAGCCTTTGCACACCCATTTTTAAATGAAGATGTTGTTGTAAAGGATATATAATAAAATAAGGGACGAGAAATGCATGATGCGGTTTCTCGTCCCTTTTTTTAATTAAGCTTTTCGCGCTCTATATACGGTATGCCGTTTTGATTTGAGTATTGATAAATATAGCTTTTCGCACTGGAATTCAATTCCTTTTCCTTAATAACAAACGAATCCCCCGACTTTGTAATCAACTTTACCTCGCCTTTATTCGCTCCTACGACATATTCATAGTACACTTCCGAAAGCTCTGTCCATTCATACTGATCATTCATCCATAAAAAATTGCGCTCAATTTGCTCGTTACTAATTTTCAAATAGTTTTGCGTCGAATAATAGGCCATACTGCCACCAATTACAAGTAACAAAAGACTAATTCCATAAATTACTTTTGTACGCTTATACGCTAATAAGCCAAACATCACCCCAAAAACGAGGCTGGCTCCTATAATAAGACGTAAGGTAATTGGATTTATTAGAAATACATCTTGATCTTCTGGCTTTACGAAAAAAAAACTTTGAAACATCGGTTGTAATAACATGATATATGGCGTAAAAATCAAAATGGTAATGGCAGCCATCGCGAAAAATAACCCCGGTGAAAAATTTTTAAACATCATCTCATCCCCCATGAAATGTGAATTTATTCGTTAAAAGTCAAACTTAAAGCTATCTGGATTTTGTCCGAAGCGCTCATTGCGATTCAAGGCATTGATTTCCTGCATTGTCGCTTCCGTTAATTCAAAATGAAATACTTCACTATTTTCTTTAATACGTGATGGTGTTACTGACTTTGGAATAACAATGACATCATTTTGTAAATGCCAGCGAATGATGACTTGTGCAGGTGTTACACCATATTCATTGGCAATGCGTACAATCGTTTCGTCCTTTAGTACATGTCCACGCCCCAGTGGTGACCATGCTGTAACGGCAATATTATGCTCCCTGCAAAATGCGCGTAGCTCAGATTGATTTAAGTAAGGCTGTAATTCTACTTGATTAACCATTGGTGCAATATTACTCTTTGCTAATAGCTGTTGTAGATGATGCTCATGGTGATTCGATACACCAGTTACGCGAATTAATTTTTCATCATATAAGCGTTCAATCGCACGATACGTATCCACAAATTTATCTTCTACTGGCCAATGCGTTAAATACAGGTCGACATAATCCATATTTAATTTTTTCAGTGACGTTTCAAACGCTTTTAATGTCTTGTCATAACCTTGGTCCGAATTCCATACTTTAGTTGTGACAAAAATTTCATCACGCGCGACTGACGAATGACGAATCGCCTCCCCCACTTCTTCTTCGTTGTAGTAGAGAGCCGCTGTATCTATCGCACGGTAGCCTAGATCTAAAGCAGTCGTAATGGCCTGCAAGGTTTCATCACGATCGGTCATTTTATAAACACCTAAGCCAAGTCTCGGCATCTCGATACCATTCGCTACAGTTTTTGTTGATTGTAAATTCATATAAATCACCTCGGTTTTAATTTCCTTCTATTATAGCATTATTCCTATTATGTATTACCAAAATTTTCTCACTACTGACGTTTCTTCAAAAACAAAATTTTTATCCAATTTGCATATAATTGGTAGATAGAATGGCTATAGTCTTGTATAATTCTATTTACAGAAAATTCTTTCAACTAGAGTTCTATAGTAAGTTATTACTTTTGTTTAGGAGTGGATAATGATGATGGATACACAGTTAGTTTTGACAGGATTTTTAAAGCGAGCAGCACGATACTTTCCAAACAAGCAAATCATTTCACGTACAAGCACGACAACTACACATCGCATTACTTTTAAAGATTACGTAAAACGTACACATCGCTTAGCAGATGCTTTAACAAAACTCGGTATGACACGCGGTACGAAGGTTGGTACATTTGCATGGAATCATCACCGCCACTTAGAAGCATACTTTGCGGTTCCGTGTAGTGGCGCCATTTTACACACAATCAATATCCGCTTAGCACCCGAGCATATTATTTATATTATTAATCACGCACAGGATGAAATTTTATTAATTGATGGCGATCTATTCCCATTAGTCGAGCCTGCACTTGGCCATTTAAAAACGGTCAAGCATATTATCGTCATGAGTGATGACAATGTAGCGCCTGAATCATCCTTCCCAAATGTGCATAGCTACGAGCAATTACTTGAGCAAGCGGATGAAAACTTTGTATTCCCTGAAGACTTAGACGAAAATTTACAGGCAGGTATGTGCTACACATCTGCGACAACAGGCATGCCAAAAGGCGTTGTCTATACACATCGTAGCATTGTCCTGCACAGCTTGGCGCTCGGTCTTGCCGAATCATTCGCTTTAACGGAGCGCGATGTCGCACTTCCAATTGTGCCGATGTTCCATGTCAATGCATGGGGCTTCCCATTTGCAGCACTTAATTTTGGCTCCAATATTGTCCTACCAGGTCCGATGATGACACCAGCCATTATTTTGGATTTAATGGAGCAAGAAGGCGTAACAATTACTGCCGGTGTACCAACGATCTGGCTCGGTGTACTTGCCGAACAGGAAAAGCAGCCGCGCAATCTGTCATCCATTCGCTTAATTATTTCAGGTGGCTCTGCTTCACCGAAAGGTTTAATTCAGGCCTACATCGAAAAGCTCGGCGTACCTTATGTAAACGCTTACGGCATGACGGAAACTTCACCACTTGTCAGTATGTCGCACCCTACTTCTGAAATGGATCACTATAGTGCAGATGAGTTGTTAGATATGCGCGTTACACAAGGCTTAACGGCATCATTAATCGAAACAGAAGTCGTCAATGAAAACGGTCCTGTACCATGGGACGGCGAAACGATGGGCGAGCTACGCGTACGTGGACCATGGATTGCATCTAGCTATTATCAAGATGAACGTACAAACGAAGCATTCCGTGACGGCTGGCTCTATACAGGGGATATCGCGGTCTTAACAAAAGAGGGCTATATTAAAATTACTGACCGAACAAAGGACTTAATTAAATCTGGTGGGGAATGGATTTCCTCCGTCGATTTAGAAAATGCCCTCATGTCACACCCTGCTGTATTTGAAGCAGCTGTTATCGCTATGCCACACCCAAAATGGCAGGAGCGCCCTCTCGCTTGTGTTGTCTTAAAAGAGGATGCTACTGCTACAAAAGATGAGCTCCTTGCCTCACTTGAACAAGAGGTCGCAAAATGGTGGATTCCAGATGATGTAGTATTTTTGAAGGAGATTCCAAAAACATCCGTTGGTAAATTCTTAAAAGCCAAATTACGTGAGGATTTAAAAGACTACGAAATCCCAACAACTTAAAAAGCAAGAATGCAAGAAGTCCGCTATCTCCAATGATAACGGACTTCTCTTTATGCCTTATTTCAATCCCCTTCTTCTTCATCATCGAATTGCTGTGGGTCTGCAATTCGATTGGTTTCTTCTAGCTGTTGCTCATCACGCATATTTTCCATTTGCTTGCCAAGTAAGCGCAGCTCCTCCATTGAATTAGCCATATTGCCATTGACGATTTCTTCTCGTTTTGTCATAAAATACACCCTCCTATTCTCTTCAATACCTTTCCATTTTAGAACCATTTCTGTCATAAATTTAAGTATTCATAGCCATTTTTTATGCTATACTGAAAAAAGAGACAATTAACACATGAGGAGGATACTTCCATGAAATTAATTTTAATTCTTGGTGTTTGTGTAGCATTCTTAACAGCTATTTTCACAGCTGGTTATGACGGCGACAACAAGCCATTCGCTAAAGCTAAAAACTAATTTTAGCTAGCTTTCACTAAAAGGCAATTGTGTTTTTATACACAGTTGTCTTTTTTGTTTGACAATTTTACTCCTACAATTTATATTAGTTACATAAAGTAAGTTACTTATAAAAAACAAGCATATAAAAGGAGCAATTATACAATGGCTACACATTTTCACCATAAACCAAATTTATATTCATCTCATGTTCAATTGAAGGTTTCAGCTTTAGCCCGTTCTATCGAATACTACACAACTATTATTGGCTTTAAAGTTCTAAAACAAACAGAAACGGAAGCTTATTTAACAGCCGATGGTCAAACAAGCTTAGTATCACTTGTGGAAGTTCCAAATGCAGCACCACTTCAACCTGGCTTCACTGGGCTTTACCACTTAGCTTTACTATTACCCTCTCGTAAGGACTTAGGAAACATCGTACAGCATTTTGTTAATTTAAATGTACGCTTAGGCGCAGCGGATCATGATGTTTCGGAAGCCTTATATTTAAATGATCCAGATGGTAATGGGATCGAGATTTACATTGACCGTGATGAATCAGAGTGGACTTGGTCTGAGGGTGAGCAGGTGCATATGGTCACAGAACAACTGAACTTCCAACCAATTTTAGCTGCGGCTGATGGTAAATGGGACGGCCTCCCTGCTGGCACTGTGATGGGGCATGTGCATTTATCCGTTGCTAGCTTAGACAAATCAGAGCATTTTTACACAAATGTTTTAGATTATAAGGTTGTCACACGTTTTGGCGCGCAAGCATTATTCATTTCAACAGGGAAATACCATCACCATTTCGGCTTAAACACATGGAATAGCAACAATGGCCATGCACCAACCGAGGAGATGGTTGGATTAAAATCCGTTACGGTTGTTTTAAAAGATGCAGCCTATGCTGAAACCGTAAAACAAAGCTTACGTGATAATGACTATGTGGTGGAGCAATTTGTGGCCGCACCTCAATTCGGTGGCAAGCAAGTCTTTTCAACTATCGATCCAAATGGCTTACGCATCGTGTTTACAATTGAAGGTAACTAATTAACGAGGGGCAGAAGGAAATCTTTATTTTCTTCTGCTTTTTTCGAAACTTTATTTTACTTGATTCGTATAAAGTAAATAAATCAATTAATACATTGGAGGAATACGGTTGTCACTATTTAATAAAGTTTTAGCGAGTGTTGGTATTGGTGCAGCTACAGTAGATACAAAATTACACAAATCAAGCTACACGATTAACGAAAAGGTTACAGGTGTTGTCGAAATTGTCGGTGGGAATACTGAGCAACAAATCGATGCCATTTATTTAACACTGTACGCCAATTTCATTCGTGAAGTGGATGACAAAAAAATCAATGATCAAGCAGCATTACAAAATATTAAAATTAATGAGCCTTTCACAATTCAGGCTAATGAAAAACGTGAAATTCCATTTTCATTCGATTTACCATCAATTATTCCAGTTACAACTGGGAACTCACGCGTTTGGGTTCATACTGGCTTAGATATTAAAAATGCCATTGATCCGAGCGACAAGGACTTTCTTGATATTCAGCCGACGCGTTTAGCGAGTGCTGTTTTATCAGCTGTTCAAAATTTAGGCTTCCGTCTACGCAAAGTCGATACTGAGCAAGCCCCTTCCTACTTACGCAATCGCACAAAAATTGTACAAGAATTCGAATTTACAGCGACAAACAACACGTATCGCCGGTATCTAGATGAATTAGAAATTGTATTTTTAGAGCAATCAGAGCGTTCTGTCGAAATTTTAATACAAGTCGACCGTCGTGCACGTGGGCTTGGTGGCTTCCTATCCGAGGCCTTTAATATGGACGAAAGCTTTATCCGTTTAACATTATTCGAAAATGATAATATTCAAGCAAAATTGGCAGATGCCATTGAAAGTAAAATGCGGTAACCAAATAAAGGAAGGTACACATATTTAAAGATGTGCACCTTCCTTTTCCTTATTTTAGGCCCGGATAATTTTGCTGACGTAATGCTTCATAAATTACGATAGCCGCAGTATTCGATAAATTTAAAGAACGGACATGATCACTTTGTGGGATGCGTAGGCACATTTGCGCACGCTCCTGTGCAAAATCCTTCGGTAAGCCAGTTGTTTCACGACCGAACATGAAATAAATATCACGTGTTGTATCGCTAAAATCATGCGTTGTGAAAGGTTCGTCACTATACGTTTCGATTAAATACACATCTCCATTTTTACTATATTCAATGAAATCTTCTAATGAATCATGATATACAACGTTTACATGCTCCCAATAATCAAGTCCTGCACGCTTTAACATTTTATCATCTGTTGAAAAGCCTAATGGACGAATTAAATGGAGCGATGTGTTCGTACCAGCACATGTACGGGCGATATTCCCTGTATTTGCTGGAATTTCCGGTTGGTATAAAACAATATGGTTTGGCACTTCTTTATCCTTCTCTCTTACTTATTGTAACAATGCTAGTCCTTTTTGAATTTCAGCTAGCACTTCCTCGTCTTTTTCTACTTCGCGCGCCTTTCGTAAAACTTCCTCTGCATTAGCTGCACCGATTTTACCAATTGCCCAAGCAGCCGTACCACGAATGACAGGGCGCTCGTCTTTTTGTAGTACATCGAGTAAGTCGGGCATGGCACTTTGCTCTTTAAAATGGGCCAGTGCTAAAATGGCATTACGCTGAATCGGCTTTTTCCCTCTCCATGAGCCGGATACATGACCGAACTTCGCTTTAAATTCTTTATTAGAGATGGATAAAAGCGGTTGTAATAGTGGCTTCGCAATTTCTGGATCCGGCGTAAACTCATCATGTATCCAATTAAGCTTGCCCTTATTTTTCGGACATACGGTTTGGCATGTATCACAGCCATAAATACGATTGCCGATTTTAGTGCGGAATTCATCGGGTAAAAAGCCCTTTGTCTGTGTTAAAAAAGCGATACAACGCTGTGAATTAAGCTGACCGGGTGCGACAATGGCACCTGTTGGACAAACATCTATACATAAATTACAGTCCCCACATTCATCCTCAATTGGCGTAGTAGGTGCAAATGGAATATTGGTCATCACTTCTCCCAAATAAACGTACGAGCCAAATTCTGGCGTAATAATCGAGCAGTTCTTTCCAACCCAACCAATACCCGCGCGCTCTGCAACGGCTCGGTCAACAAGCTCGCCTGTATCAACCATCGACTTGACCTTCACATTCGGAACATGCTCAATTAACCATGCTTCAATCAATTGTAAACGTTCGCGCACCGCTGTATGGTAATCAACCCCCCATGAAGCCCGACAAAAAATACCACGGCGCTCTCCCTTTTTTCCCTGTGGTGCATTTTCCATACGCGACGGATACGCTAACGCAATCGCAATAATACTTTCTGCATCCTCTAACAACCGTAATGGCTCCGTACGCAGTTCAATGTCAGATTCCTCAAAGCCCGATTGGAAGCCAAGTTGTTGCTGACGTCGTAATCGATTTTTTAATTCATGAAACGGTGCTGCTGTTGTAAAGCCGATTTTATCAACACCGATAGATTGTGCATATTCAATAAGCTGTGCTTGAAGCTGTGTCACATTCATTTCCCCAGCCCCTTTCATTTCTTTCAAATAGCTATCGTAAATTTTAGTAATTTGTATAGGAATCCATTACAATAATAGTTAGGTGATGACAGATGAAAATTTCAATTAACAAAACAATTTTTGAACAAGCCGAACAATTTAAAATCGGCCTTATCCATTATAACAAAATTACCGTGGCACAATCGCCTCAAATGATTAAAGGCCGCACACAACTTTATCAAGAAAATTTATACTTAGAGTTACAAAGCACATCTGTAACCGAACGCCCAGGTATTCAAGAATGGCGCCAGCTTTGGAAAACATTCGGTGCTGATCCAAATCGCTACCGTCATTCCGCAGAAAGCCTTATGCGTAGAATCTCCAAACAAAATTATTTAACACCGTATCACTCAGCGGTCGACTTAAATAATTTCTTCTCGCTCCAATACGAGCTGCCGATTGGAATTTATGATACAAATACTATTGAAGGTGCGATAGAAATTGCACTCGGTGATGAAAATACAGGCTATGAAGGCTTAAATGGTCGCTATAATGTGCTGACGAACATTTTATATTCTCAGGATGCGCATGGTGCATTTGGTAGCCCATTTGTAGACTCCAAACGCACCGCTGTCACAGAACAAACAACGGATGCATTGCAAATCTTTTATTTACAGCCATCACTACAGATAGAACAAGCCGATCAGCTATTAACGAGCGCGGGCAAGATGTTTACACAAATTAGTGGGGGCGATTATACCATTGCTGTACTAACAAAAAGCAACCCGACCATTGAATTTTAAGGAGTGTTTGAAATGAGTATTAATTTAGCAGAATCCGTAAAGTTAAAAAGTATTATTACTAAGAAGATTCAAGAACTATCTAGTGCCGTCCATCAGGTGACACATGTAGTCGTTGAAAAAGGAGAGGAGCCAAAGCAGCCCACGCTAACACTTGAAAAGCTAGAGGCTGATTTAAAGCAGTTACGCTACGATTCTCGCAAGCTTGATGCACTCATTTATCGCGCCAACATCGATAATACCATTGTTTTTAATGACGAAGAGATGCCGATTGTTGAAGCGATTGAATTAGCAAACCAATTGCGTGCGGAAGCAGCCTTTTGTAAAACGCTTGGCATGGAAGAGAAAGAATCTTATTATCATTCTGTCGGTGAAACGATGCTCTACCGCATCGCACTTTACGAGCCGCTTGACTATTTAAATCGTTCCAACGAGCTTGAAAAACAGGCACATCGTTTATCAAACGCTATTAACGCCAAAAACTATCAAGTGACTATTGCATTTGATGATTCTAATTATTATTAATCCTAGGGCGGTGAGACTCCAACCTAGGTAATAACGAGCGCCCATTTGCAAATGCAAATTTACTTTAACTGTAAACCAATCAACGATTACCTGTTACTTTGTTACCTTTAACCAATGACCAACCAGTGTAAAAGTTAACACTCAGCGAAATACTTGATTTTAGCTCGTTATTAAAAGGCCCTCCCATCACTTTTTTTGTGAGAAGAGGGCCTTTACTAGTTAATTTTTTCTAGGGCACTTTAAGCATGTAATATTTTTATTCGACACCCGGCAAAATACGTAAGATTTTTTCATCCGCATTTAATATGGCATCCACACCCAATGGAATGGCTATATTCGGCGTACAATGCCCGATTTTAAAGCCTGCCACTGCTGGTTTATTAAACGGCTTCAAATAGCCCGTAATCATTTCCAATACATCCTCATCACGATATGACTCATCTGGCATGTTGAAGTCCCCTATCACAAATCCTGCCGCCTGCTCAAGCTTACGTGCTAAGCGTAATTGATTCATCATATGGTCAATCTGTTCAATCGTTTCCCCAATATCTTCTAACAGAATAATTTTATTGCGCACATCGATTTCAAATTTCGTCCCTAATGTACCTACTAGGCGATTTAAATTACCGCCAGCAAGCTCACCTCGCACCATACCAGGAATGATGGTTTGAAGCGGTGCAATGCTTTCTGTGTATTGAATTTCAATTGGCTGGAATAGCTGCTGGAACATTTTTTGTGACAGCTCATCTAGTGCTCCCTGTGGACTCGATAGCATTGGGCCATGGAATGTTACTAAATTTGAGAATTCATTCACCTGTGTATGTAAAGCCGTTACATCCGAGAAGCCCCAAATAATTTTTGGATGATCCTCTAATAATGGGTAACTAATTTTATCAATCACACGCGCAATACCGTATCCACCCTTTACCAAAAAGATCGCTTTTACATCTGGATCTTGTACCATCGCATGAAAGTCTGCAACACGCTCTTCATCCGTCCCTGCTAAATACCCCTCATAGTTTTGAATCGTATTGCCTAATTTATAACGTAAGCCAAGCTGCTCTAAAAACACGAGCTTGTCTCCTAAGGACTCTTGCTTAAGTGGGCTACTTAAATTTACTAGCCCTACTGTATCTCCTTGCTGTAATCTTGCTGGTCGAATTTTCATTTGTTTGACCTCCTTTTACTACTGTCGTTATTGTATCATAGCGTTTTATGTAAAGCGCATTGCAAATTCCAAGTCCAAACTCCTATAATGAATAGAATTAATGATTTGCTTAAAGGAGCTCGATAGCTATGAAATTTCCTCCTCAAGCACTCCTCGTCTTCGCCACCTTATTATGGGGCGGTAACTTTGTCATCGGACGAGCCGTTGCAGGAGACATCCCACCAATTACATTTGCGTTTTTACGATGGCTTGTCGCATTTATTATCTTTTTACCAATCGCTTATCATCGGACAAAAAATGAATGGCCGATGCTCAAGCAAAATTTCGGCGCTGTCATTCTATTAGCATTAACAGGGGTTGCTGCATTTAATACGCTTGTTTATATTGGCCTGCATTATACAACCTCTATCAATGCGTCCTTAATGAATTCCACAACGCCAATTATGATTTACATATTGAGCTTTCTTTTATTAAAAGAACGTTTAACTCGTTTCCAAGCAATTGGAACATTGGTATCCTTAACAGGGGTTTTATTTATTATTTCGGGAGGCTCTCTTGAAAGCTTATTGGCCTTCTCATTTAATAAAGGCGATCTCATTGTATTAGCTGCCGTATTTTGCTGGAGTGTTTATTCGTTATTAATCAAAAAATATGCGGGCAAGCTACCAGGCTATTCCACGTTTTTAGTAACCATAGCAATTGGAGCCTTGATGCTTCTTCCATTCACAGCGTATGAGTTGCTTACTACTCCGCAAACGATTGAATGGAGCATTTCAACGATTAGTGCAATTTTATATGTTGGAATCGTCGCATCCATTGTCGCCTTTTTAAGCTGGAATACTGGTGTCATTGCGCTCGGTGCTAATAAAGCAGGTATCTATTTAAATTTTATTCCTGTTTTTGCTACGATTTTTGCCGTCATCTTTTTAAACGAGCAATTACTCATCGCTCAAGTAGTCGGCGGGATCGCTGTTATTGCAGGCGTCTTTATTTCTACTATTAGAAAAACACAATTCCCGTCAAATCACGCAAATTAACGTTCTTCTTAAGAACTTATACCTTTTTATTTAAAAAAGGAGTGCTCTTATCCGGCACTCCTTCTACTTATTTTACATCTGTATAAATCACAATGACGTCTTTATGTTTGTGTAAAGCACTTGCTGGGAAGTCCTCAGTAATTTCGCCACTACGCAAACGATTATACGCCTCTTGTTTCGAAGCACCAGAAATCAATAGCACAACTTTTTTCGCGTTCATAATTGTTTGAATCCCCATTGTAATGGCATGTGTAGGTACTTCATCTAGGGAATCAAAATAAATTTTATTTGCTTCACGTGTAGATTCTGTAAGTTCCACGACGTTCGTGCCTAATGAAAATGGTGTCCCCGGTTCATTAAATCCAATATGACCATTTACACCGATACCTAATAATTGAATATCAACATTTCCTGCCGCTTCAATCATCGCATCATAATCTGCTGCCGCTTTTGCTAAATCGGAAGTATCCCCAGTTGGTACATGAATATTTTCATCCTTCATATTAATATGATTAAATAATTGCTGATCCATATAGTAATGGTAGCTTGCTTCGTTTTCTGGACTAATACCTATATATTCATCCAAGTTGAAAGACTTCGCATCCGCAAAAGAAATTTCTCCAGCTTTATATGCATTTACAAGCTCTTTATAAAATCCTTCTGGCGTTCCACCTGTTGCTAATCCTAATACCATTTCACGATTTACTTGTAATTCCTCTTTAAAAATTTCCGCCGCAATTTTACTCATCTCTTCATAACTCTCAGCTTTTATCCATTTCAAGGTTTCTAAATTATTCACTACTATCCCCTACTTCCTCTAAATTATTTAATCAATAAATAACATCTATTCTTATAATTTTTTCTTTACATTACCACGTTAATTTTAAATGAACTTTTGTTAATACGCCATATTAAACATTATATTTTTTCTTACTTATACAAGCATTTCACTAATTTTCGTTACCCACCTATTTTTAAGGTTTCTAATCGTTAATTCACATTAAAAAAGAACCCCTGATTGCTCAAGGATTCTAAAATATTTTCGATACCAATTATCGAAAAAAATGGAGTAGGAAGCCCTATATCTCAAATTTTTTACTTGAGCTGTGTTAGAAACGCTCGAATTTTTTCTGTCGCTTCTACTACATTAAGCGCTTCAATATGAATCGTTTTTTCAGGTGCATATTGTGCAGCAGAATATTTATATAAAGGGTCATAATAATATTCAAACAATAAATGAACCGCTTGAGAAAATTCACCTTCTACAATATGTTTCTCAATTTCAGTAGCGATTGGCGTATGAATACGTCTTTTTATCCTTTGAAAGGCAGCCATACATTCCTCTTTATGCTCAGTAGGATGGTAATCTTCTAAAATCGTTTTTACTCGTTCTTCAATCGGGATAGTCAGAAAAATTTGCGTTCCATTTTCTTTTTTCTCAAGAAAAGGCTGGGGAAGAAGCACTTTTCCTATGCGTTGACTTTCGGCTTCAAAAAGAACATAGGGCGCATCTTGCGTTTCATGTAAGGCGTTAAAAAAGAGCGCTTCAAATGTTCTTTGATTATTTGGTTCTAAGCCGATTTGACCGAAAATAGATCCACGGTGATTAGCCATCTTTTCAAGGTTTAGAACAGGATAACCATCGCTTTGTAAGCTACGTAATATTTTCGTTTTACCGGAACCTGTATAACCATTTAAAACGAAGGCTTCTGGCTTGTATGCCATACTTTTAAGCTGCTCAGTTATAAATTCTCGGTAAGACCTAATACCACCTTCAAGACGGCTTATCGGGAATCCCATTAAATCCACTACTGTAGCAGCTGTTTTACTTCTCATACCGCCTCGCCAGCAAAATACGACCTTTTCCCCTTCAAGTTCACTCACTGCTTTTATAAATGCAGGAAGTTTGGCAGAGAAAATTTCTAGTCCTTTTTGTTTTGCTGCTTCTACACTCATTCTTTTATAAATCGTGCCTATTTCCGCTCGTTCATCATCAGTGAATACAGGGATATTTTTAGCATTTGGTATCGTCGCTTCTTTAAATTCTGATGGAGAACGTACATCAATCCATGTGACCTTCTTGAACTTATTTGATTTTACTAATTCAGTAATTGTAAGATCTTGAAACAATTAGAACAATCCCTTTTCTAGTAAGACATAATAAAGCTTATTTTACTTCAATTTTTCCTTGGTGTTCAGCTATTACTTCACCAATAATACTTGCTTCAACACCTGCATTGATTAATTCTGTTAACAGTTCGTCAGCTTTTTCCTCAGCTACAGAAATTAATAAACCTCCACTTGTAACAGCATCGCATAAAATCCATTGATCAACTTGATCCATTTTTTCAGGGAATGTCACCACGTCTTGTAAGTGAGCGTAATTATTTTTAGTCCCCCCAGGAATGATGCCCATCTCAGCTATCTCTCTTACTCTGGGTAGTACCGGTACATCCGATTTATTGATGCGTAATCCAACATTGCTTCCTTTTGCCATTTCTGAAGCATGGCCTAAAAGACCAAACCCAGTAACATCCGTACAAGCGTGTATTTCATAAGGCTCCATTATTTCAGCAGCCACCTTATTTAAAGTTGCCATTACTTTTGTAACTCGTTCAATTTCGTCATTTTGTAAAAGACCATTTTTTATTGCAGAGCTTAAAATTCCTACACCAATGGGTTTAGTTAAAATTAATTTATCTCCTACTTTTGCGTGACTATTAGCTCGTACCTTTTCAGGGTGAACCATACCAGTCACTGCTAAACCAAATTTTGGCTCTTTATCATCAATAGAATGTCCACCAATTAACGCAACATTTGCTTCAGCAAGTTTATCAGCAGCCCCTCTTAAAATATCAGCTAATATACTCTTATCTAGCTTAGAAATAGGAAATGCAACAATATTTAGAGCTGTTATTGGTTTACCACCCATTGCATAAATATCACTAATCGCATTTGCTGCTGCAATTTGTCCAAAAGAATATGGATCATCAACAATTGGTGTAAAGAAATCAAGAGTTTGCACAATCGCTAAATCATCTGTTAAACGATATACCCCTGCATCATCACTTGTTTCTAATCCAACTAATACATTTGAGTTAGGAACAGCGGGTGGCAGCATACGAATGACTTGAGCTAAATCAGATGGTCCAATTTTACACCCGCAACCTCCTTTTGTCGTTAAAGTTGTTAATTTTATTTTTTCAGACTGTGTCATGAGACACCAACCCTTTCAATGTTAATTTATATACCTCTCTATTATAGATCAATCAAACTAATAATTTGAAAATATCTGTTTTACTCGAATTAATAGTTTGATTTCGAGTAAAACAGAAAAAGGTTCACAAACATTGATATATCAATGTTTGTGAACCTCCTAGAAATTCTTATCCCAACAGAAAATCTAATAATACCGATAGTCGGGGTCGAACCGACACTCCAGAAGGAACCGGATTTTGAGTCCGGCGCGTCTGCCAATTCCGCCATATCGGCAAAAAGGGTAAAAAAAAACCGGATTAACCGATTCAATTAAAAATATGGAGGCGGCAACCGGATTTGAACCGGTGGTAAAGGTGTTGCAGACCTGTGCCTTACCACTTGGCTATGCCGCCATATTATGGAGCGGAAGACGAGGTTCGAACTCGCGACCCCCACCTTGGCAAGGTGGTGTTCTACCACTGAACTACTTCCGCAAATGAATGGCTGGGGTACCTGGATTCGAACCAGGGCATGACGGAATCAAAATCCGTTGCCTTACCGCTTGGCTATACCCCAACGTTTTATGGGGCGACTGATGGGAATCGAACCCACGAATGCCGGAACCACAATCCGGTGCGTTAACCACTTCGCCACAATCGCCATTATATTATATATAATAAACTAAAAAAATGAATGGGGCGACTGAAGGGAATCGAACCCTCGAGTGCCGGAACCACAATCCGGTGCGTTAACCACTTCGCCACAATCGCCATTGTATTTAGTTTAAATATTAAATTTGGCAGGGGCAGTAGGAATCGAACCCACACTGACGGTTTTGGAGACCGTAGTTCTACCTTTAAACTATGCCCCTAAAAAATAGATGGTGGTGGGGGACGGATTCGAACCGCCGAACCCTAAGGAGCGGATTTACAGTCCGCCGCGTTTAGCCACTTCGCTACCCCACCGAGTAATGGTGCCGGCGAAAGGAGTCGAACCCTCGACCTACTGATTACAAGTCAGTTGCTCTACCAACTGAGCTACACCGGCAAAAAATATGGTGGGTTTGGACGGAATCGAACCGCCGACACTTAGAGCTTCAATCTAATGCTCTACCAACTGAGCTACAAACCCATTTATGTATAAATTTTCAAAAATGGCGGTCCCGACCGGGATCGAACCGGCGATCTCCTGCGTGACAGGCAGGCATGTTAACCGCTACACCACGGGACCATTTGGTTGCGGGGACAGGACTTGAACCTGCGACCTTCGGGTTATGAGCCCGACGAGCTACCACTGCTCCACCCCGCGATAATAGTATTACTTATTCTTATTGTACCATCACGTTCTACTTAGTTGGCAGCTACTTCTTTGAAGCTGCTGCTAATCGCTATCTTCGTTTAGCGATTTGCTCCACCCCGCGATAATACTATGAAAATATGGTGGAGGATGACGGGCTCGAACCGCCGACCCCCTGCTTGTAAGGCAGGTGCTCTCCCAGCTGAGCTAATCCTCCATGCTGGATATAAAAATTAATTGATGGTGACCCGTACGGGATTCGAACCCGTGTTACCGCCGTGAAAGGGCGGTGTCTTAACCACTTGACCAACGGGCCATCTTAAAATACGGCTGGCGGAGAGTAAGGGATTTGAACCCTTGATGCAGTATTACCCGCATACACGATTTCCAATCGTGCTCCTTCGGCCACTCGGACAACTCTCCAAGATTTAGATGGCTCCGAAGGCAGGACTCGAACCTGCGACCTGCCGGTTAACAGCCGGATGCTCTACCAACTGAGCTACTTCGGAATAATTATATATTCGCCTAGCGATGTCCTACTCTCACAGGGGGAAACCCCCAACTACCATCGGCGCTAAAGAGCTTAACTTCTGTGTTCGGTATGGGAACAGGTGTGACCTCTTTGCCATCATCACTAGACTATGTATTAAAAGACATTTTTTATTATATCATACTAAACTCATATGTCAAGTATTATTAATAAATTTCATTCTTTCAAAACTGGATAAACGTTTCATTGATGTTCGTAAACATGTGGTTAAGTCCTCGACCGATTAGTATTCGTCAGCTACATGTGTCGCCACACTTCCACCTCGAACCTATCTACCTGATCGTCTTTCAGGGGTCTTACTTACTTGCGTAATGGGAAATCTCATCTTGAGGGGGGCTTCATGCTTAGATGCTTTCAGCACTTATCCCGTCCACACATAGCTACCCAGCGATGCCTTTGGCAAGACAACTGGTACACCAGCGGTGTGTCCATCCCGGTCCTCTCGTACTAAGGACAGCTCCTCTCAAATTTCCTACGCCCACGACGGATAGGGACCGAACTGTCTCACGACGTTCTGAACCCAGCTCGCGTACCGCTTTAATGGGCGAACAGCCCAACCCTTGGGACCGACTACAGCCCCAGGATGCGATGAGCCGACATCGAGGTGCCAAACCTCCCCGTCGATGTGGACTCTTGGGGGAGATAAGCCTGTTATCCCCGGGGTAGCTTTTATCCGTTGAGCGATGGCCCTTCCATGCGGAACCACCGGATCACTAAGCCCGTCTTTCGACCCTGCTCGACTTGTAGGTCTCGCAGTCAAGCTCCCTTATGCCTTTACACTCTGCGAATGATTTCCAACCATTCTGAGGGAACCTTTGGGCGCCTCCGTTACCTTTTAGGAGGCGACCGCCCCAGTCAAACTGTCCGCCTGACACTGTCTCCTACCCCGCTAAGGGGCATGGGTTAGAAGTTCAATACAACCAGGGTAGTATCCCACCGACGCCTCCTTCGAAGCTGGCGCTCCGAGATCTCTGGCTCCTACCTATCCTGTACAAGTTGTACCAAAATTCAATATCAAGCTACAGTAAAGCTCCACGGGGTCTTTCCGTCCTGTCGCGGGTAACCTGCATCTTCACAGGTACTATAATTTCACCGAGTCTCTCGTTGAGACAGTGCCCAGATCGTTACGCCTTTCGTGCGGGTCGGAACTTACCCGACAAGGAATTTCGCTACCTTAGGACCGTTATAGTTACGGCCGCCGTTTACTGGGGCTTCAATTCGCAGCTTCGCTTGCGCTAACCACTCCTCTTAACCTTCCAGCACCGGGCAGGCGTCAGCCCCTATACGTCACCTTACGGTTTTGCAGAGACCTGTGTTTTTGCTAAACAGTCGCCTGGGCCTATTCACTGCGGCTCTCGTGCGCTTGCACGCTCAAGAGCACCCCTTCTCCCGAAGTTACGGGGTCATTTTGCCGAGTTCCTTAACGAGAGTTCTCTCGCACACCTTAGGATTCTCTCCTCGACTACCTGTGTCGGTTTGCGGTACGGGTACCTCCCACCTCGATAGAGGCTTTTCTTGGCAGTGTGAGATCAGGAACTTCCTCCATACGGAGTCGTCATCACAGCTCAATGTTACAGTACGCGGATTTGCCTACGCACACACCTTACTGCTTGAACAGAGACAACCAACGCTCTGCTTACCCTACCCTACTGCGTCCCCCCATTTCTCAAACGGTGGGGAGGTAGTACAGGAATATCAACCTGTTGTCCATCGCCTACGCCTATCGGCCTCGGCTTAGGTCCCGACTAACCCTGAGCGGACGAGCCTTCCTCAGGAAACCTTAGTCATACGGTGCATGGGATTCTCACCCATGTTTCGCTACTCATACCGGCATTCTCACTTCTAAGCGCTCCACCAGTCCTTCCGGTCTGACTTCAACGCCCTTAGAACGCTCTCCTACCACGCATACCAACGGTATGCATCCACAGCTTCGGTGAATCGTTTAGCCCCGATACATTTTCGGCGCAGCGTCACTCGACCAGTGAGCTATTACGCACTCTTTAAATGATGGCTGCTTCTAAGCCAACATCCTGGTTGTCTAAGCAACGCCACATCCTTTTCCACTTAACGATTACTTTGGGACCTTAGCTGGTGGTCTGGGCTGTTTCCCTCTTGACTACGGATCTTATCACTCGCAGTCTGACTCCCGTGTATAAATATCCGGCATTCGGAGTTTGTCTGAATTCGGTAAAGCGAGATGCCCCCCTAGTCCAAACAGTGCTCTACCTCCGGTATTCTTCATCACGAGGCTAGCCCTAAAGCTATTTCGGAGAGAACCAGCTATCTCCAAGTTCGATTGGAATTTCTCCGCTACCCACACCTCATCCCCGCACTTTTCAACGTACGTGGGTTCGGACCTCCAGTAAGTGTTACCTCACCTTCATCCTGGACATGGGTAGATCACCTGGTTTCGGGTCTACGACTACATACTAATTCGCCCTATTCAGACTCGCTTTCGCTGCGGCTCCGTCTTCTCAACTTAACCTCGCACGTAATCGTAACTCGCCGGTTCATTCTACAAAAGGCACGCTATCACCCATTAACGGGCTCTAACTACTTGTAGGCACACGGTTTCAGGTTCTATTTCACTCCCCTTCCGGGGTGCTTTTCACCTTTCCCTCACGGTACTGGTTCACTATCGGTCACTAGGTAGTATTTAGCCTTGGGAGATGGTCCTCCCGGATTCCGACGGAATTTCACGTGTTCCGCCGTACTCAGGATCCACTCTGGAGGGAATGACTTTTTGGCTACAGGGCTGTTACCTTCTCTTGCGGACCTTTCCAAGTCGCTTCGCCTAAATCATTCTTTTGTAACTCCGTATAGAGTGTCCTACAACCCCAAAGAGCAAGCTCTTTGGTTTGGGCTCTTCCCGTTTCGCTCGCCGCTACTCAGGGAATCGAATTTTCTTTCTGTTCCTGCAGGTACTTAGATGTTTCAGTTCCCTGCGTCTGTCCTCATCACGCTATGTATTCACGTGTAGATACTATCCGATTAAAGATAGTGGGTTCCCCCATTCGGAAATCCCCGGATCAAAGCTTACTTACAGCTCCCCGAGGCATATCGGTGTTAGTGCCGTCCTTCATCGACTCCTAGTGCCAAGGCATCCACCGTGCGCCCTTATTAACTTAACCAAAAGTTAAACTTACTTAAAAAGTAAGATTTTAAGGATATTGCACGATCAATTTCTTGATCTATGTTTGTTTATTACTTATCAATGTCGTTTTATCCAGTTTTCAAAGAACAAAGTTTTGAAGTATTTCATTCAACTAAGAATGAACCTTCAAAACTGAACAGCAACCGTTAATGAGCCCCTTCTCCAAGAGAAGGTTTCCGAATATATCCTTAGAAAGGAGGTGATCCAGCCGCACCTTCCGATACGGCTACCTTGTTACGACTTCACCCCAATCATCTATCCCACCTTCGGCGGCTGGCTCCAAAAGGTTACCTCACCGACTTCGGGTGTTACAAACTCTCGTGGTGTGACGGGCGGTGTGTACAAGGCCCGGGAACGTATTCACCGCGGCATGCTGATCCGCGATTACTAGCGATTCCGGCTTCATGTAGGCGAGTTGCAGCCTACAATCCGAACTGAGAACGGTTTTATCGGATTAGCTCCCCCTCGCGGGTTGGCAACCGTTTGTACCGTCCATTGTAGCACGTGTGTAGCCCAGGTCATAAGGGGCATGATGATTTGACGTCATCCCCACCTTCCTCCGGTTTATCACCGGCAGTCTCCTTAGAGTGCCCAACTAAATGATGGCAACTAAGAACAAGGGTTGCGCTCGTTGCGGGACTTAACCCAACATCTCACGACACGAGCTGACGACAACCATGCACCACCTGTCACCGTTGTCCCCGAAGGGAAAACTGTATCTCTACAGTGGTCAATGGGATGTCAAGACCTGGTAAGGTTCTTCGCGTTGCTTCGAATTAAACCACATGCTCCACCGCTTGTGCGGGCCCCCGTCAATTCCTTTGAGTTTCAGTCTTGCGACCGTACTCCCCAGGCGGAGTGCTTAATGCGTTAGCTGCAGCACTGAGGGGCGGAAACCCCCCAACACTTAGCACTCATCGTTTACGGCGTGGACTACCAGGGTATCTAATCCTGTTTGCTCCCCACGCTTTCGCGCCTCAGTGTCAGTTACAGACCAGACAGTCGCCTTCGCCACTGGTGTTCCTCCAAATCTCTACGCATTTCACCGCTACACTTGGAATTCCACTATCCTCTTCTGCACTCAAGTTCCCCAGTTTCCAATGACCCTCCCCGGTTGAGCCGGGGGCTTTCACATCAGACTTAAGGAACCACCTGCGCGCGCTTTACGCCCAATAATTCCGGACAACGCTTGCCACCTACGTATTACCGCGGCTGCTGGCACGTAGTTAGCCGTGGCTTTCTAACAAGGTACCGTCAAGGTAGCGCCAGTTACTACGCTACTTGTTCTTCCCTTGCAACAGAGTTTTACGAACCGAAATCCTTCTTCACTCACGCGGCGTTGCTCCATCAGACTTTCGTCCATTGTGGAAGATTCCCTACTGCTGCCTCCCGTAGGAGTCTGGGCCGTGTCTCAGTCCCAGTGTGGCCGATCACCCTCTCAGGTCGGCTACGCATCGTTGCCTTGGTGAGCCGTTACCTCACCAACTAGCTAATGCGCCGCGGGTCCATCCTATAGTGATAGCAAAACCATCTTTCAACTTTAAACCATGTGGTTCAAAGTATTATCCGGTATTAGCTCCGGTTTCCCGAAGTTATCCCAGTCTATAGGGCAGGTTACCCACGTGTTACTCACCCGTCCGCCGCTAAATCATAGAGAAGCAAGCTTCTCTATTCATTCGCTCGACTTGCATGTATTAGGCACGCCGCCAGCGTTCGTCCTGAGCCAGGATCAAACTCTCCATAAAAGTAGTTTGAAAGCTCATTTGCTTTGCTAGCGATTCTAACTGTTAAGTTAGAAATCATTTTCGCTTCATTTAAGAAGCTGTATTCATTAACGTTGCTTGTTCAGTTTTCAAGGTTCATATTGTCGTACGTCGTTTTAGCGACTTCTCTAATTTAACATTTTTGCTTTTCACTGTCAATCACTTTTTATAAAAAGTTTTTTTAACAGTTTATTAAATAAATAATATTGTTTCGTTCAGTACGTCTTAGCGACATTTAATATATTACAATACTTTATCTCGATAAGTCAACACTATTTTAAAACTTTTTTCAGAGCGTATTTAACGCTCTGAAAATGACTAATCATTATAGTCCGTATTCTCTTTCAACAAACTTTGGATCTACGTAATAATTCCGATGGAAGATGGCCTCATTTTTTGCAATTACCTCTTCAACCAAGATTAAACCTCGATCAATTAAATATTCCACAAACACTTCTAAATCCGTTGAGTAATAACTTAACTCCGCCTGATCGTGTAACTCTTGAATTGTCCACGATGGCTGAGTTAACATCATTTCTAAAATATGTTGTGCCCCGTCGTTTGTTCTTGCGTTAATTAAAAATTCCCCCGCTAAAAATAATAGCTCTAAACGCTTTTCTAAACTTTCATTACTCATTATCAACTCTTCATATAATTTATAGATTGCTGGATCATTACGTTTTACTTGTGCCCATACCGTTACTTCTGGGTAATGACCACTATCAATAATAGAAAGTCTACCTAAATGATGCAATGATGCGACCACATGATTATACGCATCTAAATAATGACCGTCTTCAAATAGCTCTTTTCCCTCTTGATAACGACGAATTAGTTTGGCAAACTGGATACCCGTTTTTAACTTACGCCCAAAGAATGGGAACTCTTGCATCTCTGAACGAAGCTTGAATAAAAACTCATTGCGATCAAACATAATTTTACCATGAAATAACCAATCCACTAAACGACGATTCGATCCAATGAAAATCCATTTACGTAAACGCTCTTCTGTAATAATATGCATTACCATTTTTGCGTCACCATATGAATAGTGCTTAGAATAAATTGGTGTATCACTATCTTTTACTATTATAAGAAGAACTGCGTCGAATGTATCTGTCATATTCTCAGCGCCTTCACGCTTATTAATCAAAATAACGCCCAATGTATCAGGCTGACTTGCACGCTCTTGATAAATCGGTCTTAAAATATGCTCCATCTTAAATCCCCCTAAAAATTGCACTACGCTCATATTGTTTATTTTATTGTAAATGCTCTAAGACAAATTAACTAGTTAATTCTAGCTAATTTTTATAACTATTAGTATTTGAGTTCGACGTTATGATTTCAAATCCCTCTTTAAAGAATACACCTAAAACGATGGATTAATTAATTATCCAAATTCTTTCACATCTACAAAATTAAAACTAATTTATGTTATAGTATAATTTAGATTAGGAGGCAATCGAAATGAAAAAATATAATAGTAAAATAAA
Source organism: Solibacillus sp. FSL R7-0668 (assembly GCF_038006205.1). Taxonomy (NCBI): domain Bacteria; kingdom Bacillati; phylum Bacillota; class Bacilli; order Caryophanales; family Caryophanaceae; genus Solibacillus; species Solibacillus sp. FSL R7-0668. The sequence continues at coordinate 3,332,811 of NZ_JBBOUU010000001.1, forward strand.
TAAAATCCGTTCCTTTGCATTATCTCTTATTTTCATCGGCTTCGTGATTATGTACGGAGCGATTTTCTTTAAAAATAGTCCTGTTTTAGTATTAATCTTCATGACAGTTGGACTTATTTGTATTATTGGTAGTACGGTTGTTTACGGCTGGATTGGTTTACTGTCGACAAAAGCGGTACAAGTTACATGTCCTGAATGTGGGAAATGGACAAAAGTTTTAGGTCGAGTTGATATTTGCATGTATTGCAACGAACCCCTTACCCTAGACCCATCATTAGAAGGAAAAGAATTTGATCAAGCTTACAATAAGAAGTAATTAGCTAGGTGCATTCGTTTAAGCGGATGCACTTTTTTTACTATAAAAAAGCCTAGCAACATTTCGTTACTAGGCTCTGTACTTATTATTGAATTTTCTTTGCGCCTGCTACTACACATTCAGGACATGTACCATAAACCTCTAAGCGATGCGAGTTCACTTCAAAGCCTGTCACTTGTGAAGCGAAATGCTCTACCTCATTTAAGCCAGGATAATGGAAATCCACAATCTTGCCACAGCTTTCACAAATCATATGATAGTGATCACCTGTTACAAAATCAAAACGACTTGCTGCATCTCCGTACGTAAGCTCTTTTACTAAGCCCACTTCACGGAAAACACGTAAATTGTTATATACTGTCGCTACACTCATGTTTGGAAACTTATCACATAGCGCTTTGTAAATATCATCAGCTGTTGGGTGAATCATACTTTGAATTAAATATTCTAAAATCGCATGACGCTGAGGAGTAATTCGTACACCAGTAGTCTTTAACGTGTCTAGCGCATCTTTTAAATGCAATTCAGACATCGTCATGCACCTCTCTTCATACATATTATTAATTTATAATTGTTATAAATAGTGTAGCGAATTTATCCACAACTTGTCAACAATTGCTTACTTTAATCCAAGTGAATATTAATAATTAGTATCACTAATTGAAAACAGATTTTACAAACACCGCCATTACGCGCTTTACATTCTCAATTAGTATCCGCGCAAAATATCCATTTTATTTTCTAAATCACGTTCTCCCGCTAACCACTTCTGTAAGCTTGGCTTAAAAATAGCTAAGCTGCGTTCTACATAGCGTGAAGAATGACTAGAAAAGTGTGGGGATACTGTTACATTTTCCAAACTCCAGAGTGGACTCTCTGCAGGCAATGGCTCGATTTCATAAACATCCAGTACCGCATGGGCAATTAATTCATCTTTTAATACCTCAATAAGTGTATCTGTTTCCACTAAATCACCGCGCCCGAAATTCATGAATAGCGCTGAATCCTTCATTACCTCAAAATGCTCGCGCGTTAGTAAATGCTTCGTTTCAGCTGTAGATGGGAGCATCGAAATGACAATATCAGCTTTCGGCAATTGCTCCTTCAATACGTCTAGTTTATGTGTTTCATTCATAAATAATGCTTGTTCACCTGAACGATTGCAACCAATTGTATAAACATCAAATGCTTGTAAAATACGGCCGATTTCACCACCAATGGCACCCGGTCCGATGATTAGTGCTGTGCTACCATTCAATTCCGATAAGCGCGCCTTTTTATTCCATTCATGCTTTTTTTGTTGCTCATAAACGAATGGTAACGCACGTTTGTAAGCTAAAATATGCGCTAGAATTGATTCAGTCATTGGCTTTTTATGTATGCCGCGCACATTCGATACGAGAATATTTCGGGCAGCAATGGCTTCTGCCGGCATCTTTTCAACCCCTGCTGATGCAACGAAAATCCATTGGAGCTTTTCCGCATACTGTAAATGTTCTGCCGTTAAATCTTCCCCGTAAGTAACTAAAATTTCTGCAGCGCTTAACTTCTCTGTATCCAGTTTTGCATCAAATCCAAAATCTACCTGCGGAAATTCGGCGATAAGTGGCTGTTTTAAATCTTCTCGTGGCTCAAATGTAAAATAAACGTTTACCATAAAGACTCCCCTTTGTGTGCGTGATTAATTTGTACGCGTTTTTAAATAGTTTAACACATCTTCAATATGGTTTTTGACACGTACTTTACGCCATTCTTTTTCAACGATGCCTTGCTCATTAATTAAAAAAGTCGAACGCTCAATCCCCATATATTCCTTACCAAAATTTTTCTTTAATGTCCAAACCCCATATGCTTGTGAAACTTCATGGTTTGCATCTACTAATAACGAAAACGGCAGTCCATGTTTTTCAATAAATTTCGTATGTTTCGCTGCATCGTCTAGGCTCACACCTAAAATAACTGCATTTACATCCGAAAAATCTTCATAGCGATCACGGAAATCGCAAGCCTGTGTTGTACAGCCTGGTGTTAAATCTTTTGGGTAAAAATATAAAATGACGTTTTTTCCTTGATAGTCTTGTAAACTTACCTGTTCTCCGTTTTCATTTTGTAACGTAAAATTAGGTGCTTGTAAATTTTCTAATAGCATACGCATTTTCCTCCAATTTTTCTTCTATCGTACAAAACAATGCCCGTTGTTTCAAATTCTTTGGCATAGCGCCTCATTCCATACTACAATAGAAGGGAATCTTTTTAATGTAACCCAATTTGGAGGAATAAATGATGAATCATACAAAATCTGAACAACTGCACGAAGAAGCCCTACAACATATCGTTGGCGGTGTAAATAGCCCATCACGTTCTTATCAAGCTGTTGGCGGCGGTGCTCCTGTCGTAATGGCACGCGGAAAGGGCGCATACTTTTGGGATGTAGACGGCAATCGCTATATTGACTATTTAGCAGCTTACGGTCCAATCGTAACTGGGCACGGTCACCCACATATCGCAAAGGCCATTGCACATGCAGCTGAAACAGGTGTATTATTCGGGACACCAACAGAGCATGAAATTACTTTTGCCAAAATGTTAAAAGAAGCCATCCCTACATTAGATAAGGTTCGCTTCAACAACTCTGGTACAGAAGCAGTAATGACTTGCGTACGTGTTGCACGTGCTTTCACTGGTCGCACAAAAATCATGAAATTTGCTGGTTGCTATCACGGTCACTTCGACCAAGTCCTTGTAGCAGCAGGTTCTGGTCCTGCAACACTTGGTTCACCTGACTCTGCTGGTGTACCAACATCGGTCGCAACAGAAGTGATTACCGTGCCATTCAATAATATCCAAGCCTTTGATGAAGCTGTAGCCGTATGGGGGGATCAATTAGCTGGGATTTTAATCGAGCCAATCGTTGGTAACTTCGGTATCGTCGAACCAAACCCTGGCTTCTTAGAGCATGTACATGCGGTTGCAAAAGAAACAGGCTTCCTAACAATTCACGATGAAGTCATTACTGCATTCCGTTTCCACTACGGTGCTGCGCATACAATGTTAGGTCTAACACCAGATTTAGTAGCTATGGGGAAAGTAATCGGTGGCGGTTTACCAATCGGTGCTTACGGTGGTCGCCAAGAAGTAATGGATACCGTTGCACCACTTGGACCAGCTTACCAAGCAGGCACAATGGCGGGTAACCCTGCAAGTATGCAAGCTGGGATTGCCTGTCTGGAAGTGTTACAGCAACCTGGCATTTACGATGAAATGGATCGCTTAGGCGCGTTATTAGAAGAAGGTATATTAGCTTCTGCCAAAAAGCATGGTGTAACAATTACCTTAAACCGCTTAAAGGGTGCTTTTGCCGTGTACTTCACAGACGAAAAGGTAGAAAACTACGAGCAAGCTGAAAATACAGATGGCGAAAAATTCGGCCGCTTCTTTAAATTAATGCTTTCTCAAGGTGTAAACTTAGCGCCATCAAGATATGAAGCTTGGTTCTTAACAACCGAGCATACAGAAGCAGATGTTGAAGAAACATTAAAAGCAGTGGATTATGCATTTTCTCAACTGTAAACAAACTTAGAAAAACTACTTTCAAAATTTTTAAAAGCCGCTATAATTGGATTACCATTTATAGTGGCTTTTATTTTGAGGGAAGGGGGAAACTTCTATGAAATTAGGTGCACGTGTTTTAAAAACTGGTGTAGCCATTGTTTTCGCGCTATTTTTAGCTGAACTTTTACATGTACCATCACCCGTATTTGCAGCAATTGCTGCTGTTTTCGCCATTCAACCCTCCATTTACCGCTCTTATCTAACCATTATTGAACAAATACAAGGGAACTTAATCGGCGCAACAGTTGCTGTTATTTTTGGTTTAATATTTGGTCATCATATTGTCGCTGTAGGGATGGCAGCCATTATCGTACTCGGCATCATGATGAAATTAAAGCTCGAAAAATCCATTTCACTGGCACTCGTTACGGTAATTGCCATTATGGAGGTGCCAGGTGATGATTTTTTAACATTTGGTTTCATTCGATTTGGCACAGTCATGCTTGGGGTATTTGCAGCATTCACCGTGAACTTAGTATTTTTACCACCGAAATATGAGGTTAAATTATTCAAAAAAATCAATGCGATGCAAGATGATATTATTCGCTGGACTCGTCTAGCTGTACGTCAGGCAAGTGAGCATACATCAACGAAAATGGCGATTACCAAATTGCAATCACGCTTAAACGAGCTCGATACGATGTATGGCTTTTTCAAAGAAGAACGAGGCTATTTTAAAAACCAAAAATATGTAAAGGCACGTAAACTGGTTGTCTATCGTCAAATGTTAACTACAACTAAAAAAAGCTTAGAGCTCCTAATGCGCCTACACAAGCATGAAAATGAGTTAGGGAAATTACCAGTGCAATTTCAAATTATTATTCAGGAACGGTTAGATTTCTTATTAACCTACCACGAACAGCTCTTACTAAAATATACAGGGAAATTAAGACCTGAACATTCAAAGTGGACGCGTCACGAGGAATACTTACAAGGTAGTGAGCTAATGGAACAATTCATCAAGCAAATTGCCATTGCCCAGGAAGAAGCAAAAGAGGATGAACAATTTTCAAGCTATCACTTGCTGTACATCTTGTCTCGAATATTAGATTACGAGGAAAACTTGGAGCATTTAGATACGCTCATCGTTTCGTATCGAAGCTACCATAGTGATGAAAAGAATGTAGATTTAGAATCTGATTTCTATTAATAACACTCGGGGTATGTTGAAAGTCCAATCGGCTATCAGCATACCCCCTCTTGGCTATTAGCTTTTCATCTTGGGATCGAGTGCATCACGTAAACCATCTCCCATTAAGTTAAAGCCAATTACTGTTAACATAATGGCTAACCCCGGAAAAATCATAGCCCATGGTGCATTTAGCAAAAACATTCGCGCATCTGCCAGCATTTTTCCCCATTCTGGTTGTGGTGCCTCTGCGCCAAGTCCTAAAAATCCGAGTGCTGCCGCTTCAATAATGGCTGTAGCAATCGATAATGTCCCTTGTACAATTACCGGTGTCATGGAATTCGGCAAAATATGATTCCATAAAATACGTGCATTTTTCATACCGGTCGCTCTCGCCGCATGAATATATTCCTCTTCTTTGATACTTAGCACGCGCGAACGAATGAGACGACCAAAGCTCGGAATATTAATAATCGCAATTGCTATCAATGCATTTTGCAAAGAAGGCCCTAAAATCGAAACAACCGCAATCGCTAATAATATACTCGGGAATGCTAGCATAATATCAAAAATCCGCGAGATAATCGTGTCTATCCAACGTCCATAATAACCAGCGAGAATTCCCAAAAAGCTCCCGGCAACAGCCGAAATAAGCACAGCGGCTAGTCCAACCGTCAATGAAATACGTGCCCCATGTAAAATACGCGAAAATACGTCTCGCCCTAAGTCATCCGTTCCAAACCAAAACTCCGCAGATGGAGGCTGCAAACGAAGACTTAAGTTTTGATCATTAATGCCCTGTGGTGCAAATAATGGACCAAAAATCGCAATTAGTACAAAGAACAGGACAATTGCACTTCCTACTAACGCCGATTTACTCTTTTTAAAGCTTAGCCACGCTTCTCGCCAAGGTCCATTCACTCTTTCCTGTTGTTCAATAGCGTGTGACTGTTTTGGAACCAATTCCGTCATATGTTGCGCCTCCTTCCTAGTTGTATTTAATTCGAGAATCAATGACCGTATAAAGAATATCTACAAGTAAATTAATCATAACGAATAAAAAGGCAACAATTAAAATGCCGGATTGAATAACTGGGTAATCACGGAATCCAATTGCTTCATAAATATAGCGTCCAATACCCGGCCAGCTAAAAATCGTTTCCGTTAAAATTGCACCACCTAACAGCATTCCTGTTTGTAAGCCAACAACCGTCAACACGGGAATCAATGCGTTTTTTAATGCGTGCTTATACACAACGATAAACATTTTTTGTCCCTTTGCGCGCGCTGTACGGATGAAATCAGAACGCATCACTTCAAGCATCGAAGCACGTGTCATACGTGCAATAATGGCTGTTGGAATCGTCGCAAGTGCAATGCCTGGTAATAATAAATGCTTTAACACAACGATAAATTGATCAAAGCGACCTTGCAACAACGTATCTAATAAGTAAAAATGCGTAATGGCCGTAATGGGATCACGTACATTTTCGCGTCCAGATGTCGGCAACCACCCTAAATTAATACTAAAAACCCACTGCTCCATTAAACCTAACCAGAAAATCGGCATCGAAACGCCAATTAATGCAATGACCATCGCTACATAATCGAACCATGAATTTTGAAACCACGCAGAAATAATTCCTGCATTTACCCCTAAAATGACCGCAATGAAAATCGCGAAAAAGGCTAATTCAAATGTAGCTGCTAAATACGGCCACACTTCCGAAAGAATCGGCTGTCGTGTACGCAAGGATTCGCCTAAATCTCCGGTAAATACACCTTTTAAATAATCGAAATACTGTATATACCAAGGATTGTCTAACCCTAACTTTTGGCGAAGTGCTGCAATTGTTTCTGCAGTTGCTTGCTGTCCTAAAATGACTTGTGCGGGATCTCCTGGAATCGCACGAATAATTAAGAACACAATAAAGGTCATCCCTAATAACACAGGAATTAAATGTAATAAACGTTTGCCAATGTAGTGAAGCATCTTCTTCACCCCTTTTGTTGAAATCGTAAGTACTGTCGTAAATTGTGTTGAAAGAGAAAAAGGAGAGGCCTATTACCTCCCCTTCTCGTTTTAACTATTCGATAGACACGTTATCTAATTTATCAGAGCCAGTTGGGTGTGGTAGGAAGCCTTTCACACCTGCTTTTGCTGCTAATAATGGTGTTGAGTGTGCTAAAGGAACCCATGGGGCATCCTCATGAATAATTTCTTGTGCTTTTTTGTATAGATCATTACGCACATTTTCATCTGTTTCTGATTGTGCTTTGATTAATAAATCATGGACCTCATCATTTGAATAATACGCGTAGTTGTTTGAACCGATATTATCTTTATCTAATAATGTATAGATAAAGTTATCCGCATCTCCATTGTCCCCTGTCCAACCAAGCATGAACGCATCGGCATCACCGTTTTTCGCCTTTTCTAAATACGTTGCCCATTCAAACGTAACGATTTTAGATTTGATGCCTACATCCTCTAAGTTCTTTTGAATAACTTCAGCTACTTTTGCTCCGTCTGGCATGTATGGACGTGGAACTGGCATTGCCCATAACTCGATTTCTTTACCATCATAGCCTGCTTCTGCTAATAATGATTTTGCCTTTTCAGGATCATACGGATATGGCTCAATTGCTTCGTTATAGCCGCTAATTGATGATGGCATTGGGTTTGCGGCCACCTGTGCACGCCCCTCGAAGAACGCATCTACAATCGCTTGCTTATCTATCGCATAGTTCACTGCTTGACGTACTAATTTGTTGTCAAATGGTGGACGTGTATTTGTTAAACCTAAATACCCAATATTCATGGAAGGACGCTCGATTAACTGTAAATCTGCATTTCCTTCTACAGTCTTACCGTCAGAAGGATTAATACCGTCCGCTAAATCGATATCCCCTGCCGTTAGTGCATTTAAACGTGCTGAGTTATCTGGAATGGAGCGGAAAATCACTTTGTCTAATTTTGGTAAGCCTTGTTGCCAGTAGTCAGCATTTTTTTCGATTGTAATCGAATCATTACGTTTCCATTCCGTAAATTTGAATGGACCTGTACCTACTGGATTGTCGCCAAATTTGTCACCTGCTGCTTCAAACGCTGTTGGCGAAGCGATACCAAACGGGCTCATGGCAAGGTTTTTTAAGAACGGCGCTTGTGGACGAGAAAGCGTGAAGACAACTGTATAATCGCCATCTGCCTTTACGTCTGCAATGACATCTGCGCCTTCTGCTTTAAACATGGAGTTGAAGTAGTAGAAATCTTCTTCTGTTCCACCTTTCCAACGGTTGATGTTTTTCACGACCGCTTCAGCATTGAAGTCTGTTCCGTCATGGAATTTTACCCCTTCTTGCAATTGGAATGTGTACGTTAAGCCATCATCCGAAACTTGCCACTCTTTTGCTAAACCTGGATGAATTGTTGTATTTTGCTCTCCAAAGTTTAGTAATGTTTCAAATAAGTTTTGTGTCACTTTAAACGATTCACCGTCAGTTACAATCGCAGGATCGAGTGATACGGAATCCGCACCGCGACCAAATACTAACACTTGAGGTGTGGAAGTTGTCGAGTTATCTGTCGTGTTACTATCAGTTGATGGCGTACCAGAATCTGAATTTGAATCCGTTGACGTCGAACCAGAATCACTTGTGTTACATGCTGCTAAAAACACTGTCATCGTTAAAAGCAAGATGAACGCAAGGATATACTTTTTCCCTTTCATCAATAAAATGACCCCCTATATATGTTTGTTAGTTTATATCATTGCTGCGTGTCATATAAATGACAGGCAACAGAATGACCTGGCTTTACTTGCTGCAATTTTGGTACTACTGTTTTACAATGCTCCATCGCTTTTGGACAGCGCGTATGGAATGTACAACCAGAAGGCGGGTTGGACGGGCTTGGTATATCCCCTTTTAAAATGAACTGCTCACGCTCAAATTGCGGATCAGGAATCGGAACAGCTGATAATAGCGCTTGTGAATAGGGATGTAGCGGTTCATTATATAAGGATTCACTTTCTGCAAGCTCCACCATTTTCCCCAAATACATCACACCTACGCGGTCACTAATATGGCGCACTACCCCTAAATCATGGGCAATGAAAATATACGTAAGTTGTAAATCTTCCTGAAGTTTTTGCATTAAATTTAATACTTGCGCTTGAATCGATACATCTAGTGCGGATACCGGTTCATCGGCAATAATAAGCTTCGGATTGGTCATAAGCGCACGTGCAATGCCAATACGCTGACGCTGCCCACCACTAAATTGATGTGGATAACGTTTAGCATGATAGGCACTCAAGCCAACAATCTCTAAATATTCGTAGACTTTCTTTTTACGCTCTTGTACACTGCCAATTCCATGTACGATGAGTGGTTCTTCTAATATTTTCCCAATGGTATGCCTCGGATTGAGTGAAGCATATGGATCTTGGAACACCATTTGAATATCTCTTCGTGCTTTCCGCATGGCCTCTTTATTTAGCGCAGTCAGCTCCACACCATCAAATGTAATGGCACCTGCAGTAGGCTCTGATAGACGCATAATGGCACGACCTGTCGTCGATTTCCCGCAGCCCGATTCACCGACAATCCCTAATGTTTCCCCTTCAAATAATTCGAATGAAACATCATCTACTGCCTTTACATCACCGATATGGCGTGAAAACATGCCATGACGAATCGGGAAATATTTTTTTAAATTCTCAACTTTCAGCAGCACTTTCGCCATGCATTACGCCTCCTTTTTCGTCTAATAAAAAACATCTCGCCTTTTGAGAATCAGATGTTTCATAGAGAATGGGGTCTTCTTGGCGACAACGTTCAAAAGCATATTCGCAACGCGACGCAAATCTACATCCCTTTGCAATGGAGCCTGGTTTTGGTACATTTCCAGGAATGGAGTACAATAAATCTTTTTTATAGCGCATATCTGGTACAGACTGAATAAGACCTTTTGTATACGGATGCTGTGGATTTTTGAAAATTTCATTGACCGGTGCTTCCTCAACAATTTGCCCTGCATACATCACGATAACGCGCTCACAGGTTTCTGCTACAACACCTAAGTCATGCGTAATCAGTAGCACCGCTGTGTTCAAGCGTTCATTTAAATCACGCATTAGCTTTAATATTTGTGCTTGAATGGTCACATCAAGTGCCGTTGTTGGTTCATCAGCAATCAGTACTTTTGGGTTGCAGACAAGGGCCATCGCAATCATCACACGCTGACGCATCCCGCCTGATAATTGATGTGGGTATTCTTTCATTAATTGTTCTGCACGAGGCAACCCAACAAGCCTCATCATTTCAATTGCTCGCGCTTTCGCCTCCTTTTTCGACCATTTTGGATGATGAATTAAAATGGCCTCCACAAGCTGATTCCCAATCGTAAATAGAGGATTTAATGACGTCATTGGTTCTTGGAAAATCATCGCGATATCATTGCCTCGAATTTTACGCATTTGCTTATCTGTGTAGGTTGAAATATCCTGCCCGTTCAATAATATTTCGCCATTTGTAATTTTCCCTGGTGGACTTGGTACGAGCCCCATAATCGATAACGACGTCACACTTTTCCCGCAGCCTGATTCGCCTACAATTGCTAGTACTTCACCTTCTTGAATAGAAAAGCTAATACGATCTACCGCTACTACATTTCCACTGTCCGTAAAAAAGGTTGTTTCAAGCTCTTTTACTTCAAGCATGGTCTTCCGATTCACACGACCACCCCAATTATCTGAAAATTAAAAGTATTTTAACATATGATATTACAACAATTGTTAATTTTCAATATTATTGTAGAATATGCTCGTTTTTTCTACTAATAGAACAAAAATCAATTCTTCATTAATATATTCAAACATAAAAAAACCACCTTCTACCAAATTTCTATGGTAAAAAGTAGTTTTATTAGTTGTTAATCTAATTTTTGCACTTGGAATAAATTATAGTAAGCACCATTCTTGTCCATCAATTCATCATGTGTTCCCGCTTCTGAAACTTCGCCATGTTCAATCACAATAATTTTATCAGCATGCGTGATTGTCGATAAACGATGCGCGATAATAATCGTTGTTCGATCATGTGCTAAACGGTCTAATGATTCTTGAATTAATGCTTCACTTTCTAAATCAAGTGCGGATGTTGCTTCATCCAATACTAAAATTGGTGGATTTTTCAGGAATACACGCGCAATCGCCACCCGTTGCTTTTGACCACCGGATAATTTCACACCGCGCTCTCCTACTTTGGTATCATAACCTTCTGGAAGATTCATGATGAACTCATGAGCATTTGCCGCTTTTGCTGCTTCGATTATTTCTTCATCGGTTGCATGTGGATTGCCCATTAAAATATTTTGCTTCACCGAATCACTAAACAAAATATTGTCTTGCAGCACAATCCCAATTTGCGAACGAAGCGATTCTAACGTAACATCCCGCACATCATAGTCATCAATTTTCACTGTTCCATCGGTCGTATCATAAAAACGTGGGATTAAACTAACAATGGTCGATTTACCACCACCACTCATCCCAACAAAGGCAACGGTTTGTCCAGGTTCAATGATAAAATCAACATCGTTTAGAATTGTTTTACCATCTACATCATATTGGAAAGTTACATGGTCAAACTGGACCTTTCCACGAGCTTGAGGAAGTGGTAGGGCATGCTGTTTATTTTGCACATCGTATTTCTCATCCATCAATTCAAACATACGGTCCATTGAAGCAATCGATTGCGTTAATGTTGTTGACGAGCTTACTAAACGGCGTAATGGGCCATACAAACGCTCGATATACGCATAAAACGCAACCATCACCCCAATTGATAAGCCTTCATATAAATAGAGATAACCCGCAAAGCCAATGACAATTAGCGGCGCCATATCCGTTATTGTATTGACTACGGCAAATGATTTAGCATTCCAGCGCGAGTGGGCAAGTGCCTTATTTAAAAACTCGCCATTTGTTTCATCAAAAATCTTTTGCTCATGCTTTTCAAGTGTGAAGCTCTTTATAATGCTCATACCTGCAACACGTTCGTGCAAATAACTTTGGACTCCTGCAAGTGCCTGCGAACGCTCTTTCGTTAGGCTACGCAATTTGCCGAAGAAGAATTTCACGCTGAGTGCATAAAAAGGTAGCGCAAGAAGTGACACAATCGTCAGCTTTACATCCATTGAAAACATGATGCCTACGACAATTAAAATGGTTACTAAATCTAGCCATAAATTCATTAAACCCGTCATGACAAAGTTTTTCGTTTGCTCTACGTCATTAATTACACGTGAGATTACCTCTCCAGCACGTGTATTTGCATAATATTTTAAGCTTAATTTTTGCAAATGACCGTACAGCTCTTTACGAATATCAAATAAAATATTATTACTCAAATTTTGTGCAAAGTATTGGCGGTAATATTCGATTGGGGGACGTACAATAAAAAATAGCACGAGTGCCACACCAATCCAAGTAAATAATTGTTTCGCTTTTTCATCAGTTGTTAGCGTATTATTCAATAACACATCATCTAAAATAATTTGCAACAACCACGGTAAGAACAGTGGAATGGCAAATTTAATTATCCCAATGACAATCGTTAAAAATAACAGTAGCTTATATGGCTTTACAAAGCGCATATAACGTTTAATACTATCCAAGGCAAACATATCTCCCTTCAGAACATTTTACAGCAGCTAACATCATACCATAATTTCCCCTCTTTTTATGTAAAGGAGACTTGAAAAGAGCCTAAGTAAACAAGTTGTTTACTCAGGCTCTTCGTTACTTTTATTCGCTTGAATTTCGCTTAGTAGCTCATAACGGCTTGTCCATGATTGAATAAAGTCTTGAGCAAATGGACCGCGACGTTGCTCAATCCAGCTGATCAGCGTCTTGACATTGCGTTTTAAAATTTTATCAATCACTTCGGGGTAATTCATTTCCAATTTATGTTGCTCGTACTCGTCTTCGTCTAATAACGCATGACTCATATCCGGGAAAACCTTAACATCCAAATCATAGTCAATATACTTTAGGCAATTATTATCAAATACAAACGGCGAACTAATGTTGCAGTAATAATACACACCATCTTCTCGCAACATACAAATAATATTAAACCAATGCTCTGCGTGGAAATAACAAATCGATGGTTCGCGCGTAAGCCAAGTTCGACCATCTGACTCAGTCACAAGTGTCTTTTCGTTCGCACCAATCATTACATTTTTCGTTGCTTTTAATACCATCGTTTCTTGCCAGACACGGTGAATATTACCATTGTGCTTATAACTATGTATTTGGATAATTTCTCCTTCAACCGGTAATGCCATTTTCAAGCCCACCTTTTCGTCTTAGCTAAAAATTCTAGCAGTCTCTATTGTATTATAACAATGCTTTGACAAAACTTATAGTTCCAATGCTATTATTTTCAATTATTTGCGAAATATTTGCTTATTGCAAGTAAACACGCTAAAACTCGTGACTAAAAATAAAGGTATTTGTCTCACAACCATCTAATTATTAGTAGAGGATGGGATTTTACATAATCAAAGGAGGTTGTTTATATGAATGAACGTTTTATAAATGGTTTGGAGACGATTAAGCAATATGTGACAGAAGAAGAGGCTTTGCGTATGGTGGAGCATGACGCTTTAGCTAATATTGCCCCAGATTTACGAAAAATGATTATTGAATTTGCTTATGGCGATATTTATTCAAGACCAGGTTTAGATGCTAAAAGTCGTGCACTTGTTGTCATTACAGCAGTTGTCACACAGGGTGCGGAACCACAAACAAAAACACATATTACGCGTGGTCTACATGCTGGTCTCACACCAACTGAAATTGTAGAGGCATTATTGCAATTAGTTCCCTACATAGGTTTTCCACGTGTTCAAAACGCACTCACAATTGCACAGCAGGTATTTCAAGAAAAGCAACTAATCGTGCAGAAATAATGAGGCTGCGTATTTTTTAAAATGACGAATAAATTCTTTTAAATCGCTCATACTTTTTTTAGGTAACACTTATTAATCTAATTTGATGAGGAGGATGCGACATGAGTAGGCCTGAAGAGTTAGACCCAAAATCTCGAAAAATCCACCGAAACTGGACAAGGATTAAGCACGCTAAATCTCAAGTTAATGGTGAAACAGAAATTACTCTGCATAACCGTATTTTGAGAAGCGAAGCGAAAGCCCGACAGTTTTAGTCAGCTAGAAGCAGTAAGTGTAATCCAGCCCAGAACTATTTCTGGGCTTTCTTTTTGTTTTTGCTTATTTAACATGCCTACAAATGTTACTGATTGCATTATTGTACAGCTCAAGATAATAAGTTTTTTTAGCAAAAGACATTTAAATGAAGAGATTTACACATAATAATCCTTAAACAAAAAGTGTACGGAAAGTTATTAGCTTTCCGTACACCACTCACCTTAGAAGTTATTATTTCTTTTTGCGAACTGCTTATTACGCTGCTCTTGTTCGCGTTTTTGTTTTTGGCGCTCTTGCTCTACTTGCCCAAAGTTTTCCTCACGCCCAAATTCTTCGCGTTTTGAGGGTTCGTTATTTTGGGATGGCTTGTTTGCGTTTGATTGACGATTACGATTATTTTCATTACGTTTCATGCTTTTGTCACCTCCACGCCCATTATTGTGGACGGTTGGTACATAGATTATGCATAAAGCTATTTGATTTTATCCCAAATTTTTAGCATCGGGACTGGCATCGGCAATTGTTCAATTTGCTCTTTTGTAAAAAACGCCATGTTTGCCGGTAGCTGTTTTGGTCCCTGCAAGCAATCGACTAAATAGCTGTCAATCACCCATTTCAAGTGAGAAAAAACATGCTTAAAATTAAGAATCGGTACAGTCAGTGCATCATCTAATAGAAGATCATACTGTTGCTGTGCTTTTTCGTATGAATTTTTGCCCTGTTCGCGTTCAATCATGACAAATTGCCACATATTTGCTAGTAAGCCTGTTTCTTCGCGTTTTTCTAATAAAAAACGTCCCTCTGCATCTCGAATGACCAATACATCAAAATCGATTGTTTTCGTTTTTACTTTTTTCGATTTTACTGGCAACGCTGCAGGGTCTCCCTCATGAAATGCTGTACAATAGTCACGCACAGGACAGAGCAAGCATTTCGGGGAAGTCGGTGTACAAATTAGTGCGCCAAGCTCCATTAATCCTTGATTGAATGCCGATGTATTTTCAGGGTCTATTAATGCCATCACAGCCTCTTCAAAAATCTTTTTTGTTTTTGGCAGTGCGATATCTGCGTCTATGTTTAGCACTCGACTTAACACACGCATAACATTGCCATCTACTGCATGCTCAGGCTTTCCGTAGGCTATACTTAAGATTGCTCCCGCTGTATAGGGACCGACTCCTTTTAACTTCGAAATATCGTGGCGATTATCTGGCACCTTACTTCCATAGGTTTCAACAACTTCCCTTACTCCTGCTTGTAAGTTGCGTACGCGGGAATAATAGCCAAGACCTTCCCACATTTTTAATAGCTCTTCTTCAGGTGCATAGGCCAAACTTTCAGATGTTGGGTACTTGTCCATAAAGCGGTTGTAATAAGGAATTACAGTATCTACTCGCGTTTGTTGCAACATCACCTCAGAAACCCAAATTTTATAGGGATCTTTCGTATGGCGCCATGGCAAATCACGATGCTCTTTCTTAAACCATTCGACTAATGCTTGTTGAAATTCTAACTTATATTGATAGTTCACATTGTCCTCCAAAAATTCGATTTTATTTCATGTAAAAAGGGTATATTATAATCATAACTACTACTGTTAATTTGCTTCAGCGAATTCTTTTGTACCATAAGCAAAGTGGTATGTACAGAAGTCCCATACTTCTAAAAGCTGGGGAAACTTGGCTGAAGCAAATTAATGTCCCGACGGATGTCACAGATTTTTTAAAGGAATTTTTCGAGTAAACTCGAAAAAAATCTGGACGCAATTACGCTAGCGCATAATTGAATTATTTCCGTCTAAAAACGGTTTTGTCTACGAGAGGATGATACATTTTGGATTCAGGTACACATTTTGTTATGGGTATTGCTCTTGGCGGTCTTGCACTTGCTGACCCTGTTGTAGCAAGCCATCCAATGACATTTGCTGCAGTTATGGCCGGTACAATCATCGGGCAACAGGCACCTGATATTGATACGGTTTTAAAATTACGTAATAACGCGATTTATATTCGCCATCATCGTGGCATTACACACTCAATTCCTGCCGTTCTTTTATGGCCTTTGCTCATTACAGGCGTATTAGCACTCATATTACCTTCCGCAGACATTTTCCATGTTTGGCTTTGGACACAACTCGCTGTGTTTCTACATGTATTTGTCGACATTTTTAATGCTTATGGTACACAAGCTTTGCGTCCATTCTCCAAAAAGTGGGTAGCGCTTGCCGTCATTAATACGTTTGATCCATTTATTTTTGGGTTACATTGTATTGGTATTCTTTTATGGGCATTTGGCGCAGACCCTGTCATTACCTTTAGCATCATGTACTTTATTATCGTGCTTTACTATATTTTACGCTTTTCACTACAAAAAGCGGTCAAATCGGCAGTCCACCGTGAAATTAAAGACGAGGAATTTGTCATTGTCGCACCTACATTGAACTTTTTCCAATGGAAAGTTGCTGCGAAATCTAAAACGCATTTCTATGTGGGGCGCTCTTATCGTCGTACCGTAAATATTTACGATAAATTTAAAATTGAGCCAATTCCTAAAACGCCGCTTGTCACTGCTGCATTAAAGGATCCGAATATCGATGCTTTTTTATCCTTTTCTCCCATTCATCGTTGGGAAATCGCAGAGCTTGACAATGGCTTGTCGGAGCTACGATTAATCGATTTACGTTATCGAAGTAATGACCGCTATCCTTTTGTAGCAGTCGCCCATTTAGATGAAGATTTAAATATCGTCAACTCCTATACGGGCTGGATTTTTACTGAAGAAAAATTGATGAAAAAGCTACAAATCGGTGCCGGCAACGAATAGAAATAAGGGTGTGTTAAAAGTGCCATCGCTTTTAACACACCCTCTTTTATAGTAAATAGAAACGTAGAAATCTTTCTAATTAGTTCACGATGTCATCGCTCTCATTTAATAAATCCGCATATTTTGGATTTTTTGCAGCAAATAAATGCAATTTGTCGCCGTAGCTTTCGATTAATTGACTAACTAATTTTGCTGTATATTCCATACCGCGATAGTCAACACCCGCTTTGGCTGATGTGGCTTCGAAATCGCTGCATAATAGCTCGACCCATGTACGTGCACGACCCTTTGACAATTCAGGGTTTTTAGCTAATAATTGCTCCGTTAACTTTTGATAAAACGCTTCCATCCTACTTCCCCTCTTTCATTGGACGTAAAAGTGAAACAGGCAATGCCTCTTCAAAACGGTCTGATCCTAAACGATGCCCCCATGCAAAGCGTCCTTTCAAACGATCTACTTGGAAAAACTCGCCTGGCGCCCCCGTAAGACGATACATTTCGCCTGGAATAATCGTAGAAAGATCTACTAAATAGGCTTCTGCCATTAATGCCTTACGCTCATAAACGGCGTATTCATTGACAATCCCTAATTGCTCGGCTTTACGTGCTTGCTCACGTAAATTGGCAATTTCCTGACGTAGTTCTGCTTCTGACATTTGACTATATGTTAATTCATTCATTTTCTTGCTCCTTTTGTTCGATAAATGCTGTAATGACTTCAACGGGGAAGCCCTTTTGGTATAATGTTTGCTTCACTTTTTGATTGAGTTCAAAGCCTTCGAATTTACTCGCATATTTCCGCCAAATCTTTTCGCCTTGATTTTGGATTAATGCGCCCCATTCGTCTTCTTCGCGCTCTAAAGTTATCTGCTCTAACACATCCGTAACGATGCTGTAAGAATAGCCTTTACGCAATAACACATCTTGAATTTTTTGCTTTACTTGAGTAGGTGTTTTGTTGTCGTTAGATCGAATCGCCTTTTCTGCTAATTCCATTGCAAGCTGTAGCTGTTCATCATGGCCATAGGATTTCAATACTTCTTGCTGTAAATCTTTTGCAATGCCTTTTTTCATTAAATCTTGGCGAATGGCAACAGGCCCTTTTTTGGCAGTACGCTTTCTTGTTTCGAGCAATGCCTTCGAATAACTTTCATCATTCAAGAAGCCGAGGCGATTTAATTTGTGGATGGCTTCTTGTATCACAGCTTCTCCATGTCCTAATTGCAATAGCTTTTGCTTTACTTCATGCTCACTACGCATTTGAAAGCTTAAAAAACCTAGAGCCTTATTAAATGCTTTCGCTATTTCATCTTCATATTGTATTTCATCGATTTCAATTTGCTCAAGTACTTTGCCTTTTTGCAAACCAAATTTAATGAGTGTACCTTCATCAACAGCAAATGCATACTTTTCATTTAAATAGATATTGTAACGCTCTTGATTACGCTTTTGACGGCCGATTTTTGTAATGACTTGCAAAATGTACACCTCACTTTATATACACATATCTTTTAGTATACATCTTTTTGCTTGGAGTTTCATGGCACAGTATACTGGATATAAGATAAATTGAGGAGGGGTATGATGAAAATTGCAATTGCTGGTGGTACCGGCATGGTTGGTCGAAAATTAACAGAACTGCTTCAAGATAAAGGACATGAGGTCGTCATTTTGACACGTGGAAATTCTCGTACTGAAAACAATATACGCTATGTACAGTGGCTCGCACAGGATGTAAAACCAGAATTACAGCTTGAACAGTTAGATGCGTTTATCAATTTAGCTGGTGTTTCATTAAATGAAGGACGCTGGACAAAGCAGCAAAAACAAAAAATTTATTCTAGCCGTATGGATGCAACCGCTGAAGCATTGCGAATTATGCAAGCCATTGAACACAAGCCATCTGTATTCATTAATGCAAGCGCAGTCGGCATTTATCCTGTTTCAGAAAATGAGATTTATACCGAGCAATCTACCGAAAAAGCAACTGATTTTTTAGGTAATGTTGTGGATCATTGGGAGCAAAAAGCAGTACAAGCCGAAAATTTAGGCATTCGTACTTGCCTAGCGCGCTTTGGTGTTATTTTAGCTAAAGGTGAAGGTGCACTTCCGATGATGGTGCTGCCTTATCAATTAGGTGTTGGTGGAACAATTGGCTCAGGTAAACAATGGCTTAGTTGGATTCATGTTGACGATGTGGCGCGTGCTCTGCTCTTTGTAATCGAGCAGGACGAATTACGTGGGCCAATTAATTTTACGACACCGAATGTTAAGCGTATGAAATCTTTTGGACAAGCTATTAGTAAAGCACTACGTCGTCCACATTGGTTACCTGTACCAAGCCTTGCTCTAAAGCTCGCACTTGGCGAAAAGAGTGTCCTTGTGGTAAAAGGTCAACATGTACTACCCGAAAAATTATTAAATGCCCATTTTAAATTTAACTACACCTCTGTAGAAGATGCCATTCGCGATTTATATCCATGAATAAAATTATCGTTTCCACGCAACCTACCTGTAACAAATCTGCCAAAGGAGGTTGCTTTTTTTCGTGAAAAAACATGTTATTGGAATGGCGTTCGTTCTCGTCGTCTCCCTCGTTTCCTATATATCTGTTGCAAAAGCCGAAGAATTTCATTGGGGCTTTAAACCAAGTCGTAATGCAGAGCCCGTTGAAATTGGTGAACCTTTAGAAAGCTTACTTGAAAATTACGGGGCAATTTATAAAGGGGACCCTTCCAAAAAGGTCATTTATTTAACATTTGATAATGGCTATGAAAACGGCTTTACCGAAAGTATTTTAGATACATTAAAGACCGAGAAAGCACCTGCGACCTTTTTCTTAACAGGTCATTATTTAACGAGTGCGAGTGATTTAGTCAAAAGAATGATTGCAGACGGTCACACAATCGGCAATCACTCTGATGGTCACCCGAATATGGCGAAATTATCGGCACAGGAAATGAAAGAAGAATGGTTTGGTTTTGATGAAAAACTATATGAATTAACGGGTGTTGATCGCACCTATTATGCCCGACCACCTGAAGGAATATTTAATGAAGAAGTATTAAAAGTCGGCAATGAGGTCGGTTATCGTCATATTTTTTGGTCCATTGCCTTTAAAGATTGGCTAAAAGACGAGCGCCGTGGCTATGAATATGCCTACAATGCCCTCATGAATCAGCTACACCCTGGCGCAATTATTTTAATGCATACCGTCGCGCAAGATAATGCCGAAGCGTTGCCGAAATTTATTCAAGAGGCGAAAAAGCAAGGCTATACATTTGGTTCGCTGGATGATTTAGTGCTTGAATATGAGCAAGTAATGCCTTACTAGAACTAAGTGACGTTCCTTTTCTTTCAAGTCGTTGTCCGTTATAATGTAAGGATGAAGAAAAACGATTCAACTCGCGCTAACTTTTTAGTGCGAGTTGAAGTATTTAAAGGACGTGTAAACTTGAGTGAAGTAAAAATGGAAGTCGGGCAAAAATTCCCGTTAACGATAAAGCGCCTTGGGATTAATGGTGAGGGTGTTGGATTTTATAAACGTCATGTCGTATTCGTAAAAGGTGCGATTCCAGGAGAAGAAGTAACAGTCAAATTAACAAAAGTAGCACCAAAATTTGCCGAGGCAGACATTTTAACGATTCGTAAAGCTAGCGAATTCCGTCAAGAAGCACCTTGCCCTGTGTATGCAGACTGTGGTGGCTGTCAATTACAGCATATGACGTATGAGGCACAGCTCGCGAATAAACGCGATATCGTCGTACAGGCATTTGAAAAGTATGCAAAGGAAATCGCAGAAACTGCCGAAATCCGTCCAACACTTGGTATGGACAATCCTTGGAACTACCGTAACAAATCACAATTCCAAGTACGTAAAGAAGGCAAACGTGTGTATGCTGGCCTATTTGCAGAAGGCTCACATCAACTACTAAACATCAATGATTGCTTAGTTCAGCACCCGTTAACATCAAAAATTACGGTCGCTGTACGTAAAATTTTACAAAAATTAAATATTACCATTTATGACGGAAAAACATTAAATGGCTTAGTACGTACCATCGTTGTCCGTACAGGCTTAAAATCTGGTGAAACGCAGGTTTGCTTAGTCACGACACGTCATGAAATTCCACATAAAGAAGAATTAATCGAACGCATTAATAAGATTGACCCTTCCATTGTGTCCATTACGCAAAATATTAATCGAGAAAAAACATCCCTTATTTTCGGTGAAGAAACGATTGTTTTAGATGGGCACGAAGCCATTCTTGAAAAGCTAGGTGAGTATGCATTTGAATTATCAACTCGTGCCTTCTTCCAGTTAAACCCTGAGCAAACGGTGCATTTATATGACGAAATTAAAAAGGCTGCCGCGCTTACTGGAAAAGAGAATGTCGTCGATGCCTATTGTGGGGTTGGGACAATTGGTATGTGGCTTGCCGACGGTGCACGCGAAGTACGCGGGATGGACAATGTCGACGAAGCCATTGCTGATGCAAAAATGAATGCGCGTAATAATGCCAACCTACAGCACGTCCGCTTCTTCCCAGGTACTGCAGATAAATGGTTATTCCGTTGGGCAAAGGAAGGTTACCGACCAGACGTCATTTCTGTCGACCCACCACGCACAGGTTTAGAGCCTGGCTTTATTAAAACGGTATTAAAAATTAAGCCAAAGCGCGTTGTTTACACATCGTGTAACCCTTCCACATTGGCACGTGATTTAAAAGAATTATCTAAAGCATATAACGTTGAATATATTCAACCAGTAGACATGTTCCCACAAACCGCCCAAGTGGAATGTGTTGTGAAATTGACGTTAAAGAAATAAATTTAAATTTTCTTATTAAGCATTCCCTCCAATCTGAGCATTTTTCTGCTCTTTTGAAGCGAATGCTTTTTTATTTCTATGATCTATCAATATGCCTAAAACGCCTTGTATTTCAAGCAATCCATAATCAAATCTATAAATTATTCACACAAAACTTAACAGTATCTCCATAAAATTCATCAAGAAATTTCGTTATACTAGAGCTAGTACTACTAGTGTAGTAACTATTTTAAATGGAGTGATTATCATGAAAGCAGCACGTTGGTATAAAGCAAAAGATATTCGCGTTGAACAAATTGAAGAACCTCAAGTAACAGCAGGTCGCGTAAAAATTCAAGTTGCATGGACAGGAATTTGCGGTAGTGACCTTCATGAATATATAGCAGGTCCCATTTTCGTTCCAGTTGACGCACCACATGCCGTAAGTAAAGAAGTTGCACCAGTTGTAATGGGTCATGAATTTTCTGGTACAGTCGTTGAAATTGGCGAAGGTGTAACAAGTGTCAGTGTCGGCGATCAAGTTGTCGTAGAACCAATTTTAGCATGTGGTAAATGTCCTGCATGTTTAAAAGGGAAATATAATATTTGTAAACATTTAGGCTTCCATGGATTATCAGGTGGTGGCGGTGGTTTCTCTGAATTCACAGTTGTTGATGAACGTTGGGTACACAAAATGCCTGAAGGATTATCGTTAGAGCAAGGTGCTTTAGTTGAACCTGCAGCAGTAGCTCTACACTCCGTTCGTATGAGTAAATTAAAAGCTGGTGACAAAGCCGTTGTTTTCGGTGTAGGTCCAATCGGTTTATTAGTGATCGAAGCATTAAAAGTAGCAGGTGCTGCTGAAATTTATGCCGTGGAATTATCGAAAGAGCGCGGTGCAAAAGCATTAGAACTAGGCGCAACTGCAGTAATTAATCCTGCAGAAGAAGCGGATGTAGTAGCAAAAATTCATGAATTAACAAATGGTGGTGCAGATGTTGCCTATGAAGTAACAGGCGTTCCAGTTGTCTTAAAACAAGCAATCGATTCTACTTCGTTTGAGGGAGAAACAATTATTGTTTCAATATGGGAAAAAGAAGCATCCATTCAACCAAACAATATTGTATTATCAGAGCGTAGCGTAAAAGGAATTATTGCATACCGTGATATTTTCCCTGCTGTAATGCACTTAATGACGCAAGGCTACTTCCCTGCGGATAAATTAGTTACTAAACGCATCACACTTAATGAAGTTGTAACAGAAGGCTTTGAAACATTAGTAAACGACAAAGATCAAATTAAAATTTTAGTTGCTTCGAAATAATTATTTTATACTGTACTAAGCGCAGAATCTCTCAATTTGATTCTGCGCTTTTTTTATCAGTTTATTTTTAATTGCTTTTCCAATTCTTCACTCGCTTTTGGCAACTCCATGCCTTCTTTCCATATCAACTGTGCGTTTTCAGGAGAGCCGTAATAGAGCGCTTGAATTTTACCATCACGATCTATCTGTCGACTAGGCAGATTAAAATCCTGATAACCTTCACCTACAACAAAATGCGGTAACGAGCTTTTGCCGATAATTGTGCGTAACGGAATCATATAAAAGTTGCCATCCTCATGAAGCTCATATTTCACACGGTAGACATCCAGATTATCTAGGTAATCGACGTGATAGGCTATCCGACCATCTGCGAGCTGTGCAATCTCTGTAATAGCAATATTATCTTGTTTAACTGGCTTAATATCCCACTCGTATAATCCAAAATAGCCGCCATATAAAAGTAATGCCACAAGTGAAGCAATTCCTACCCCTTTAAAAAATGATTTTTTTCGAAAAGTATTCCACGAGTTCGCCAAAGATAGCATCATTTTTTTATCCTGTGCGTTTTGCTTTAATTCTGATGGCTGCACTGGAACATTTACAGATAGATTTTTCAATTCTATTTGGCATGCTTTACAACTTTGTAAATGCGTCTCCACTAAATTTTTCGTATCCTGACTGCACACCTCATCGTAGTAAAGTGGCAGTACGTCTTGGACAATATCACATGTAATTTTCGTCATCACTGTTCCTCCTTCGCCATTTGCTGTATTTTCTTTTTCGCTCGATAAAAGGTAACTCGTGCCCAGCTTTCCGTTTTTTCAAAGAGCTGGCTAATTTGTAAAAACGAAAGCTCTCCAAACACTCGGAGCGAAAAAACTTCCTTATAAGGCTCATCCAATCGATGGACTAATTGATGAAGGTAGAAGGCTTGTTCTTTTTTTAATAGCTGTTGTTCGATTTTCAAATCATCTTCTCGGTCTGTTTGTTCATCAACAAAACGCTTTTGCTTTTTTGCATGTGTAAAATAAGTATTTTTGGCAATTTGGCAGAGCCATACTTTCATTTGGCAGTTGACCTTATATTGGTCAATGTTTTGCAATGCTTTATAAAAGGTTTGCTGTGTAATTTCTTCGGCAAGGGCTTCATTGCGACAGAGCGTGAGCATAAAATGATAGACATCCTGAAAATAAAGCCGATAGATTTGTTCAAAATTCATCTCCCCCTTCCCTCCTTCTTACATAAGACTAGCGAAAATGAAATTCGTTACAAAAATTATTAATTATTGATCAATTTCCCCTTATTTTTTTATTTCATGTAAAATAGTACATGCTAGGAGGAATTACAATGAAAAACTTTCTTTTTGTAGCAATTACTTTTGCTATTTCTTATTCTGGGGTTTCATGGCTTGGCGGTGTTATCTTCCCAAGCAATGATGAAAACTCTGCGACATCTGCAAGCTCCCTACAAGCTGCTGTTACGTTTGGTGGCGTTAATTACTTAAATGTCTTTATGTACATAATTGTAGCGTGTATTATTACCGCAATCGTATTTTTCACAGTAAAAAGCAGACGTTCGCAATGAGAACGCCTGCTTTATTACTTTCCCTACCTCTAGAAGTAGGGGAAGAATCTAGTTAAATCATGACTTTGCCTGTTTTCCCAAATTTTATAACAATCAGTGCTACTAGGAATAATATCGTAGCGACTAATAGTAAGAAACCCTTACTCGGGAATAATTCTAAGTACATGCCCCCTATAAACGGACCACTTAAGCTACCCAAGCTAAAGAAAATACCACATAATAAATTGCCTGTTGGTAACAGCTCTTTTGGCGTTAAATCTGTCATATAGGTAATACCTAAAGAAAACATCGACCCGACACACATTCCGCCTGCAAAAAAGCTAATCGCAACAAGCATTTGTGAATATTCCACAAGATTCCCCACAAAGAAAATACTTGCTCCTACTAACAAACCAGAAATAATTACTTTACGACGCCCGATTCGATCACCTAGCGCTCCAAGTGGGAATTGCATTAAAATAGCCCCTATTGAAAAGCCAGCAAGCATAATCGAAACAAATTCTAAATCAAACTCTTTGCGTAGCGCATATACCGGAAACAGCGCATTTAAGGAAGATTCTAAAAAGCCATAAACAAATGGAGGCAAAAATGCGACCCATCCATATTTTAAAGCAAGTTTATAGCGGATAAAGCCAGTTTGATTGGCATCACCTTTAAGTGCTTCTGGCTTTTCGTTTTTCACAAAAAATATAAGCGACCATGCTACTAAACATAAAGCCGAGGAAATGATAAATGGCAGCGTTTCTGATATTTTTACAAGTGGTACAAATAATGGTCCCATCGCAAAGCCAAGCCCAAAGGAAATGCCATAAATGGACATGCTCTTCCCTAATTTATGTGTAGGTGTTGTTGAGGTAACCCAGGTTTGCGTTGAAAAATG
Source organism: Solibacillus sp. FSL R7-0668 (assembly GCF_038006205.1). Lineage (NCBI taxonomy): Bacteria > Bacillati > Bacillota > Bacilli > Caryophanales > Caryophanaceae > Solibacillus > Solibacillus sp. FSL R7-0668. The sequence continues at coordinate 3,358,524 of NZ_JBBOUU010000001.1, forward strand.
TAATGCATGATCCCCAATGCCAATAAGCATTCGCAATACAAACCAAAACAGTACACTTTTCCATAATGGGAACAAAAACAACGACACAAATACAAGCGCCCCACCTAAAATAATAATTGGTTTATAGCCATATTTACGTAATGGTTGCTCGATAAATGGCGATATTAATAATGTCCCTATGTAAAGACCTGTTGCATTCAATCCATTTAATGTAGATGAAACCCCATCCTCTTCAAAAATAACTGAAATGAGTGGCAACAGCATCCCCTGTGAAAAGCCTGAAATGGATACGATAATAACTAATATGGCAAATCTACGTTGTTCGTAACTCATACTATTATCTCCCTTTTTCATATGTAACCAACCTATCGTATCATAGCTTTTAATCGTTTGGGATAAATATTGCAAACTCAAAAACCCTAGCCAACTTTATCTCTAAAAGTTAACTAGGGTTTCAAATTTCACTTAATTCCATTTGTGCTTTACGTAAACAATCTTTGTCGGCATATTCGCCGAAAAACGTTTAAACGTCCTCCTTTTCTATAAGATTTCTCATATATGCTTTTTCTAATCATCTCCCTCTTGTTTTATATGTCTTAACTTTATCATAACATTTTAATTTTAACAATATTCTAAATACATAGAAATTTAAAATAATTAATAAGTGCTATACAATTGGTTATTTTTTTTAAGTATCTTAATAAAATCCAATTACCTTTGTCGCAAGTTGTCCATTAACTTTTGCGTTCAAACATAGTATAATAATGCTACGCAAACACAAAGGAGAATCTTCCCTATGAATCCAATCACAAGTAAAGAGCAGCAAGTAACATATTTAAAAGAACGCTTAGAAATCTTCCTTGAGGTGTTAGATGCTATCGATCCAGAAACAACAGAGTTAGAAGATATCGATCGCTTAATTCAAATGATGGACGATTTAGAACAAAAAATGGAACAATTCCAATCACGCGAAGACTAATTTCGAAAAGCAATGCTTAAAATAGGCATTGCTTTTTTTCATCGTTTTATTGCATTTTCCTAGCTTAATAACCGATTTTCATAATTTTCCTTTGTCTCTTTTGTAAGCGCTCTTTTTTTTATAGATTAATAAGGTTATAATATAAGATGGATTTTAAAAACAATACTATTTTTCTGGGGGGAAAAATAAGATGGCATACTTAGAAACTTTAGAAAAAAGTCTTTATTCTTTAGTAACTGAAACATCTACTAACTTACCTAAAGACGTTCGTCGCGCGATTAAAGCTGCCAAAGCATCTGAAAACGCTGGTACTCGTGCTGCAATGACATTAGACACGATTACAACAAACATCGTAATGGCGGAAGACAATGTATCTCCAATCTGTCAAGATACAGGTCTACCAACATTTAAAGTATATACTCCGGTTGGCGTAAACCAAATCGAAATTAAAAAAGCAATCCAAACTGCAATCGCTGCAGCTACTGGTGACGCAAAATTACGTCCAAACTCAGTTGACTCATTAACTGGTAAAAACTCTGGTACAAACATCGGTGCTGGTCTTCCAGTTGTGAAGTTTGAGCAATGGGAAAATGATTACATCACAGTAAAGCTTATCCTTAAAGGTGGCGGCTGTGAAAACAAAAATATTCAATACTCTTTACCTACAGAATTAGAAGGTTTAGGCCGCGCTGGTCGTGACTTAGACGGTATCCGTAAATGTATTTTACACTCTGTATGGCAAGCACAAGGTCAAGGCTGTTCAGCTGGTTTCATCGGTGTGGGTATCGGTGGCGACCGCTCTTCTGGTTATGATCTTGCAAAAGAGCAATTATTCCGTCACGTTGAAGATACAAACCCAATCGAAGACTTAGCAACATTAGAAGACTACATCGTAAAAACAGCTAACACATTTGGCGTTGGTACTATGGGCTTCGGTGGTGAAGCAACATTACTAGGCTGTAAAATCGGCGTAATGGACCGCTTACCAGCATCCTTCTTCGTATCTGTAGCGTATAACTGTTGGGCTTACCGTCGTATGGCAATCGATATCGATCCAGCGACTGGTGAAATCACAAACTGGCACTACCAAGAAGGTGAAAAAATCACGTTCAAAGACGAAGAAAAAACAGAAGCTTCTTCAAACAACAAAGTAGTTGAGCTTGTTGCCCCAATTTCTGAAGAGCAAATTCGCTCATTAAACGTTGGTGACGTAGTTAAAATTTCTGGTCGCATGTACACTGGTCGTGACGCAATCCACCACCACTTAATCGGTGAGGGCGTTGAAGCTCCAGTAGACTTAGATGGACAAATCATCTACCACTGTGGTCCAGTAATGGCGAAAGACGAAGCAGGCAACTGGGTTGTGAAAGCAGCTGGTCCTACAACTTCAATTCGTGAGGAACCATACCAAGGCGACATCATGAAAAAATTCGGTATCCGCGCAGTTATGGGTAAAGGCGGCATGGGTCCAAAAACATTAAAAGCTCTTGGCGAACACGGCGGCGTTTACTTAAACGCAATCGGTGGTGCTGCTCAGTATTACGCAGACTGCATCAAATCAGTTGATGGCGTAGACTTAATCGAATTCGGTATTCCTGAAGCAATGTGGCACTTATCCGTTCAAGACTTTACAGCTGTCGTAACAATGGACTCTCACGGGAACTCATTACACGCTGATGTAGAAAAATCATCATTAGAAAAATTAGCAATGCACGCTGAACGCGTATTCTAATTTTAAGAACAAAAACGACTCATCCTATCTACTGGATTGAGTCGTTTTTTTATTGATGGAGTTCTTCCCACTTTGCTATACTGAAAAAAATACTTGTACTGGAGGAGTTACATGTTCTTAGTAATACTACTCATTAACCTTCTATTTATCAGTGCACAAATTCACTTTAGCTCAACGTACAACTGGAAGCATAGCTTAGTTAACGCGCTATCCTTTACCATCTATGCTGTCATCGTTTTTCCTCATGCTACTTTTCAATTTATTTACATCTATCTCGATTTCTTTTTTTGGCTCTTATCTATCGGTGCTTTTTTACAACGCGACAAATTATTTAAAGAAAAAGACACACAGAACTAACTCGGTTCTGCGTATCTTTAAAATTTTATTATTGAACTAACGGTGCTTTTTCTGCTGATTCGTTGTAAATCGTTGTATCTAATTCGTTTGTTGCACGACTCGCGACAATCCCAGAAATCATTGAGCCACTTACATTTAGAGCTGTTCGCCCCATGTCGATTAATGGTTCAACTGAAATTAAAATACCTGCTAAGGCAATCGGTAAATCCATTGCTGATAATACGATAATGGCAGCGAATGTTGCCCCACCACCAACACCTGCCACACCAAATGAGCTAATAGCAACAATCACAATTAATGTAGCTATAAAGCTTGGCGTTAATGGATTAATGCCTACTGTTGGCGCAATCATAACAGCTAGCATTGCGGGATAAACCCCTGCACAGCCGTTTTGTCCGATTGATAAGCCAAATGATCCGGCAAAGTTTGCAATGCCATCTGGTATACCGAAACGTTTAGTTTGCGTTTGAATATTCAGCGGTAATGTACCTGCACTTGAACGTGAGGTAAAGGCAAATAATAGTACTTCCGCTGATTTCTTTACATATTGAACTGGGCTTAATCCCGTTAAAGCAACGATAATTAAGTGAATAATAAACATTACAAATAATGCGACATAAGATGCTATTACGAACATACCTAAGTCAACAATCGCACCTAAATCACTCGTTGCAACTGTACGTGCCATAAGAGCAGCTACCCCATAAGGCGTTAAACGTAAAATAATGCGTACAACACCCATAATTAAGCCATATAAAGCGTCGATTCCTTTTTTTACATTGTCTGCAGTTTCTTCCTCTTTACGACGAAGCGATAAATAACTAAATCCTAAAAACGCGGCGAAGATTACAACTGCAATCGTTGATGTCGCACGCGCCCCTGTTAAATCAGAGAATGGGTTTACTGGGAACATAGACAGGATTTGATCTGGTAAGCTCGCGACTTCTGCCGATTTTTCTACCATCGCTTCCCCACGCGCTATTTCGGCATCCCCTTGCATAATTTGGTTCGCATCTAAATCAAAGATCACCGTTGAAGTAATCCCAATTCCTGCTGCCAAAGCCGTTGTACCAATTAATACAGATAAAATAATGGCTGCCGATTTTCCAAAGTTTTTTCCAATTGTCACTTTCGTAAATGCTGCCAATATCGAAACGAACACTAATGGCATTGCAATCATTTGTAGTAATTTTACATAGCCTGAACCAACGATATTATACCAAGGCACTGTTTCAGCTAATGTATCTGATTCAACTCCATAGGCAAATTGTAAACCTATCCCTAATAAAACCCCTAATCCTAAAGCTATGAACACACGATTTGAAAATTTCACATGCTTCGTTTTTAAAAAATATAAAAATGCAAGAACAATAAATAGAATGACTACGTTAAGCAAAATCATTGCATCCATTGAAAACGCCTCCTTTAATTTTGTTAATTTGTAATCACTATCTTACTCTACAATTCTTATTAGTCAAGTATGAATTGAAATTTTTCTTTTCTTTTGTTTACAAAACACCTCCTCTAAATTATAATAATTATAAATAAAAAATAATTATAAAATAAATGAAATCCATTATCAGTTGTTTTAACAATGATTTTCATTATCAAGGAGGTACTTATGGAGAATTCTAATCGAGAAAAGTTATCATTAAATGAGAAAATAAGTGAACACAAAGAATTGATTGCTGCGCTAGTTTCCGGGCTCATCATATTAATTGCGTGGCGAATGGAATCTACTGGTCAAATGACGGCTGCCATTGTTGCGTATTTAACAGCATTTGTTATTGGTGGCTATGCTAAAGCAAAAGAAGGTATTGAAGATACAATCGAAAACAAATCATTGAATGTTGAGATGCTGATGATTTTAGCAGCAATTGGTTCTGCAACGATTGGTTACTGGACAGAAGGCGCAATATTAATTTTTATATTTGCATTAAGTGGGGCACTTGAAACGTATGCCATGAACAAAAGTCATAAGGAAATTTCTTCATTAATGGAATTGCAGCCAGAAGAAGCTTGGTTAGTACGTGGTGGTTTCGAACCAATCAAAGTGTCAGTAAAGGAATTAAAAGTAAATGATCATATTTTGGTAAAGCCCGGTGAACGTATTCCAGCTGATGGAACAATTTTCAAAGGTGTTTCTACCGTTGACGAAGCCGCGATTACGGGGGAATCAATGCCTGTTTCAAAAAACATTGGTGATGAGGCCTTCGCTGGAACGGTCAATTTGAATGGTGTATTAACAATTAGTGTGTCAAAGCCTAGCTCAGAAACATTATTCCAAAAAATTATCACACTTGTGCAATCTGCGCAAAGTGAAAAATCACCCTCTCAACAATTTATCGAGCGATTTGAAGGGATTTATGTAAAAGGTGTATTAGTAACAGTCGCTTTAATGATGGTACTCCCTCACTATTTACTTGATTGGGATTGGACGACAACTTTCTATCGTGCAATGGTGCTATTAGTCGTAGCTTCGCCTTGTGCACTCGTTGCATCGATTATGCCAGCAACATTATCTGCTATTTCAAACGGGGCAAAAAACGGGATTTTAGTAAAAGGTGGCGTGCACTTAGAGCATTTAAGCTTGCTACATGTATTAGCAGTCGATAAAACTGGTACGCTTACGCAAGGTACCCCTGCTGTAACAGACTTTATCGTACGTGAAGATTTAAATGAGCTCGACACATTAGCTGTCCTAGCAGGTATCGAAGCCCAATCCAATCACCCGCTAGCACGTGCTATTACACAATATGCCAAAAAACAACAAGTTATTATTCCGCAAAATATCGAAATTGAGGATATTCCTGGATTTGGATTAAAGGCTGTATTTGAAGAAAAAGCATATACAATTGGGAAGCCTGATTTTGTAGGGAAAGAGCTTGCAAATCGCTTTCACAATGGGGCATTACAACAATTAGCACAAGACGGAAAAACGGTTGTCTTTTTAAAGGATGAACAAGGTATTGCAGCACTTATTGCACTAAAAGATATCGTTCGTGATGAGGCAAAAAAAGCCGTGGTTGCATTAAAGGAGCTTGGCATTGATGTCATCATGCTGACAGGTGATAACGAAACAACGGCAAAAGCAATCGCTCAAGAAGCGGGTGTAACAAGCTATGTAGCCGAATGTCTACCTGAAACAAAAGTAGAGCATATTAAAAAATATAAAGCGGATTACGAGCATGTCGGCATGGTTGGTGACGGTATAAACGACGCTCCAGCTCTTGCAACAGCCTCAGTAGGTATTGCCATGGGTGGCGGCACAGACGTTGCCCTCGAAACAGCAGACGTCGTATTAATGAAAAATGACCTATCAAAAATTGCTTATGCGGTAAAGCTGTCACGCAAAATGCAGCGCATCGTTAAGCAAAATATTATTTTCTCTCTCACAGTCATTGCTCTACTAATTATCTCAAATTTCTTCCAAGCCATTAGCTTACCATTCGGGGTTATCGGTCATGAAGGCAGTACTATTTTAGTTATTTTAAACGGATTACGCATGTTAAGTAGAAAAGTATAATATGTAAAAAAGAGTGGACTCGATTGAAATTACAATCAGGTCCACTCTTTTAAAATACAGGAGTCTTTGCATTTTCTTTACTCTTTTTAGCAAGCTGGCGTTTTTGAAATGTTGCATTGAGCAAACCACCAAAAATTAAAATCATCCCCGTGAAATATAGCCACAACATCAAAATAATAACCCCACCAATACTGCCATAAGTCGCGCTATAATTGCCAAAATTATTAATATAAAACGAGAAGACATACGTCAGTACAAGCCATCCAGAAGTTGCAAAAATAGCACCCGGAAATACACTTACAATTGTTAATCGAGGATCTGTATTAGGCACAATCCAATACATGGTTGTTAACAAGATTAAAATTAAAGCAGGTGGTATGATCCAACGAATTGAATTCCAAATCGTAGTAAAGGATGTGGTCACTCCAAGATAATCAAATATTAAATTGCCAATTTGTTGTCCAAAAACCGGTAATACAAGAGCAATTAATAACACACCTACTAAAGAAATCGTAAATATTAAGGACCATAGCCGATTCATAAAGCCTGCCCTGCCTTCCACATCATAGGCACGATTCAACGCCTTCATAAGTGCATCCACACCTTTAGAAGCAGACCAAATCGTACCAATAATCCCGATTGAAAGGAGACCCCCATTTTGATTGCTTAGCACTTCAGTTAATGTGCCCTCGATCAGACTGTATACTTCATCTGGCATAATCTCACTTAAAAAATCAAAAATTTGCCCTCTCTCTAAATTCAAATAGGGCAATAGCGTCACCATAAAAATTAGCATCGGAAAAAATGATAATAAGAAAAAGTATGCTAACTGTGCACCCATACCTGATATATCAACGTTTTTTATACGGTAGATTAAATCTTGAAAAAACCCCTTTGTCGTTAATATATCAATTTGTGATGGATCAGGTGCTACAAATGATTTTACAAGTGCCAACTTTTCGTTTTGTTGTATTTTGTTTGTCATCTAGCCACCATCCCTATGGTTATTCGCTTAGTTGATCATCCTTTTTCGAGAACGCACTAATCGTCTCAGAAACCATACTTTGAATTGTAGTAGGCATATGTTGAATGTCGCTTTGCATTAGCGCTTGTACATTGTTATTCACTGTGCCATAAAGTGATTGGGCCTGCTCTACTTTTGACTCAACTAATGCTGTTAGTTCATCTCGATTTTCGGCATAATAGGCAACTGTATCCTTTGCTTTCTTTGCTGTTTCTACAGTATGCTCACGCGTTTGCTTGTCTAACATGCTAATTGCTGCTCCAACAATTGCTCCAATCGCGATGAATGGTAGTAATTTACTTTTCATTTAAAATCGCCCCTTTGTATTTATTTGTATATTCCCTAATACATTCTTTACAAAACGAATTATCTTTATTTTAGCGAATATTTCCCATTTTTGAAAGTGATGAACCTATAATCCATTACAACGCGGCATTCTTCTTAGCCGGAGCTTGTATAAAAATAGAGGACTTTTCGCACCCACCGCTCTGCTTACGACACAAAAATTTGCTGAAGCAAGTTGACAAGTTGCCCCGTGCATGAAATGATGGTTTCGTATACTTAGAAAGGCAGGGCAACCAATTATGGACTTAACTAATCCAACACAAGAAAATGTCGCTTATATGATCGAACAAATTAAAGACAAGCTTCGTATGGCAAATGGCGACGCAATGCAAGCGGAAGCATTCGACGAGAACAAATACGAGGATTTACAATATTTATACGAGATGGTCATGAAACGTGATTCATTTAGTCCAAGCGAAATGAATGCAATCGTTGCTGAACTAGGCTCATTACGAAAATAATCATCAAAAAAGCTCATCGAAAATTCGACGAGCTTTTTTATTATTCCCCAGGAAATAGCATTTATTTGTTTAATTCTACAGCAATCTTCGCGCCAACTCGTGCATTGTTTTTTACTAATGCGATATTGGCATCTAATGATTTGCCTTCTGTTAACTCTTTTACCTTACCTAATAGGAACGGTGTTACATTTTTTCCTGCAATCCCTTTTTCTACAGCTTCTGCTAAAGCATTGTCGATAATGCCATTAATAAAGCTTGCTTCCATTGAATCTTCCACTGGAATTGGGTTGGCGATTAACGCGCCACCACGTAAGCCTAAATCCCATTTTGTACGTAAAATCGCCGCTGTTTCTTCTGGTGAATCAGCGCGGAAGTTTACATCGAAATCACTTTCGCGTGTATAGAATGCTGGTAATTTATCTGTGCCATAGCCGATTACCGGTACGCCCTTTGTTTCTAAATATTCTAATGTTAGTCCAATATCTAAAATTGATTTTGCTCCAGCACAGACAACTGCTACATTCGTCATTGCTAACTCTTCTAAGTCTGCAGAAATGTCCATTGTTGTTTCTGCACCACGGTGAACACCACCAATACCGCCTGTTACGAATAGCTCAATCCCTGCTAATTCCGCACAAATCATGGTTGCTGCTACTGTTGTTGCACCGATTTTTTTTGTAGCAAGTAAGTAACCGATATCACGACGAGATGCTTTTGCCACACCCTGAGCATTACCGAACATTTCTAATTCTTCGTCAGATAAACCGATTTTAATTTGACCATCAATAATCGCAATTGTCGCTGGTACTGCACCGCCATCACGGATGATTTGTTCTACTTCACGCGCTGTTTTTACATTTTGTGGGTAAGGCATACCATGTGAGATAATTGTTGATTCTAATGCTACGATTGGTAAGCCTTTCTCTTTTGCTTCTAATACCTCTTGAGAATATGATAAATGTTGGTTCATTTTGAATTCCTCCAATTAGTTAAGTTTTCTTTTGTTAAATCCGTACGTACTGTTTTGTCAGATTGCAATGTTTTTGAGGCATTGATTAATCCAAGCTGAACGGATTCTTCTAGCGTTTCGTTGTTTAACATGCCATGTAGAAAGGCACTTACAAATGCATCTCCTGCACCAGTTACATCGACAATTTCCTTCGTGACAATCGCTTTGTAATGCGTAATATTGCTTGCATGTCCTGCCATGACTCCTTGATCACCTAAGGTCAGCAGCACATACTCTACGCCTTTTTCGAGTAATTTTTGCACTGCCTGCTCATAGTGCTCAAATGTCTCTACCTCTTGCTGGAGATAGGTTGCTGCCTCATCACGATTGCAAATGAGGTAATTGACCCCTTGCAAATCTTGCGGCATACGTGACATTTTCGGCGAGGATACTGGAATAATTGCCAATGTGATATTACGTTGAGCGGCAAAATCCTTCACAAATTGCACCGTTTCAAGCGGACAGTTCAAATCAATGATGATACAGCTTGCATTTTGCAATGTTGCTTCATATTGCTGAATTACACTTGGTGTTAGCTTGTCATAAATCGACATATTAGCCATTGCAATCACTAGCTCGCCTGTGTGATCTAATATGGCCGTATAGGAGCCTGTAGATTCCTCTTTGATCTTTTGGGCTAAATCAAAATTAATATACGCATTGCTCGATTGCTCGATTAATAATCCGTCATGGTCTTCCCCTAATGTCGTTAAGAGCGACACAAAGTTTCCTAATCGCCCTAAATTTTCTGCAATATTACGGGCAACTCCGCCAACACTTTCTGATACAGATGATGGATTAGATGTTCCTAACTGCGTAGTGCCTTCAATTGTAAATTTTCGGTCGACATTTGCACCACCAATTGTGATTAATTGATTTTTTTCGGGTAAAACATATGCACGACCGATTATTTCACCCCGTTTAATTAATGATGAAATCATATTTGCTAAAGCGGGCCTTGACATCCCTAACTGCTCTGCCATTTCCTGCTGTGATAAATACGGGTTTTTTTTGATTAGTTGGAATACTAATTTTTCTTTTTCATTCATTAGCCTCACCTCTCAAACAAACATTTGTTTATAATTATAAACTTTTGTTTTTAGAATGTCAAAAAAATGACCAAAAAGTATATACCTTTTGGTCATCTTCTTTCTTATTCAACGATTACTTCCCCTGATTCCGTTACACGTGGTTGTACGAGTACTTCAACTCGGCGGTTCTTTGCTCGACCTTCTTCTGTGTCGTTTGAAGCAATTGGATTATATTCGCCAAAGCCTTTTACACTGAAGTATTTTGAGTCTAATTCTTTATTTCCAGCGACAACCTCTTTCATGAAGTTAACGGCGCGCATTACAGATAAATCCCAGTTCGATTCGAATTCATTTGTATTGATCGGTACATTGTCTGTATGTCCAGTAATTACGATATTACGAGGTGGGTCGAATACTAAAAGCTGTGATAATTCATCGGCAATTGTAGCATATTCCGCCTTTACATCTGCACGTCCCATATCGAATAATACACTATCACGAATCGTAATTAGTAAGCCCTCATCCGTCATTTTTGTTTCGAATTGCTGCTCCAATTCATTAATAGCAATAAACTCGTCCACACGATTTTGCGATTCTTTTAGACGCTCCTGATCCTCCATATACTTTGAAACACCTGATTGAAGATCCGTCGTCGAACCATTTGGTGTTTGAATCACTGTTGGATTTTCCATTACACCTGTGCCACTTGTAAAAATTTCATTAAATACAGCAGACATTTGCTGTAATTTTGTCTGGTCAACCGTACTTGATGCAAACAGTACGATAAAAAGCGCTAATAGCAGCGTTAAAATATCTGCATAGGGTACTAACCAGGATTCGTCGACATGTTCCTCATGCTTTTTATGTTTTTTATTCTTCTTTGCCAAGGCCACCCGCCCCGCTTTCCGTAATTTGCTTACGTTCTTCCATTGTTAAGTACGAAGCTAATTTTTGTTCAATTACACGAGGTGCTTCTCCTTCAAGAACAGATAAAATCCCTTCAATCATCAAGTTCTTTTGTTTTACCTCAACAGCTGATTTACGCTTCAATTTATTAGCAAATGGGTGCCATAAAACATACCCTGTGAAAATACCTAGTAATGTTGCCACGAACGCTGCTGAAATGGCATGTCCTAATTTATCAATATCCGTCATATCTGCAAGTGCTGCAATTAGACCTACTACCGCACCTAGCACCCCTAGTGTTGGAGCATATGTACCTGCTTGGGTAAAAATCCCCGCGCCTGAAGTATGGCGGTCTTCCATCGCTTCAACCTCTTCTGTTAATACATCGCGAATATAATCCGCAGTTTGACCATCAATCGCTAATGTCAGACCGTTCTTTAAAAATGGATCTTCAACTTCTGCTGCCTTGCTTTCTAATGCAAGTAAGCCTTCACGACGAGCTAAATCTGCCCATTGAGAGAACATTTTAATTAAATCAATATCACTCGCTAATTTTGTTTCTGTAAATAAAATCTTGAAAAGCTTTGGAACTCTTTTTAATTCTTTCATTGGGAATGCAATTGTTACTGCGGCAATTGTACCAAAAATGATGATTAAAATTGCAGCAGGGTTTGCTAATGCCGCCAACGGTACACCCTTTAAAACCATCCCGGTCAAAAGTGCAACGAAAGCTAAGATTATCCCAACAACTGATGAAATATCCATTATGTACTACCTCCAAATTACTATGTCTTTTCTTATTTCGGTCTATTTAATTTTTTATTAACTTCCTATACACTAGTATAAAGGCAAAAAAATTATTTTTCGACGCATTATTGGATTTTTCTGTTCTTTTCAGTAATTTTGATTATAATGTACCAAAACAAACCAATATTTTAAATTATTATCGGAGGAATGATTCAAATGAACTCAATTTTTGAAAGAAATTTAGCAAATTATGCGGAATTAGCAGTAAAAATCGGTGTCAATATCCAACCTAATCAATATTTATACATCGCTGCTTCGATTGAGGTGGCACCATTTGTTCAAAAAATCACCAAAATTGCCTACGAGAATGGCGCAAAGCAAGTATTTGTCGACTACACAGATGATATTATTGCACGCACTCGCTATGAATTAGCCGACGAAGACAGCTTTGATTTCTTCCCCCCTTGGAAAGTTCAGGAGCGTGAATGGCTAGCAGAACAAGGGGCAGCATTTATGAGCATCGTTTCCCAAAGCCCTGATTTACTTGCAGGTATTGATGCTAAAAAAATCGCAACAGCTCAAAAAGCAGCAGGTGTAGCATTAAATAAATATCGACAATATGTACAAGCCGATAAAATCAGCTGGACAGTTATCGCGGCACCTTCAGAACAATGGGCTAGCAAGGTATTTTCTGAATTACCGAAAGAAAAACAAGTAGATGCTCTATGGGATGCCATTTTCAAAGCAACTCGCTCCGACTTAGAAAACCCTGTAAAAGCATGGGCAGATCATAACGATAACTTGCACGAAAAAGTAGATTATTTAAACAATAAAAAATATGCAAAATTACATTATACTGCACCAGGCACTGACCTAACAATCGAGCTTCCTAAAGGGCATTTATGGTGTGGAGCCGGCAGCGTCAACGAAAAAGGCGATGAATTCATGGCCAATATGCCGACAGAGGAAGTGTTCACTGTCCCTCATAAAGACGGTGTAAACGGTTATGTATCAAGCACAAAGCCACTTAGCTACGGCGGTAATATTATCGATAATTTCAAAGTTACATTTGAGAATGGTCGCATCGTAAATGTTGAAGCAGAGCAAGGCGAAGAGGTTCTAAAAAACTTAGTCGCTACAGATGAAGGCTCACACTATTTAGGAGAAGTGGCATTAGTTCCATTCCAATCACCAATCTCACAATCGAATATTTTATTCTACAATACCCTATTCGATGAAAATGCATCTAACCACCTAGCGATTGGTAGCGCCTATGCGTTCTGTTTAGAGGGCGGCAAAACGATGTCAAGCGAAGAATTATTAGCAAATGGCTTAAATCAAAGTATTACACATGTGGACTTTATGATTGGCTCTGACCAAATGAATATCGATGGTATTACGGAAGCAGGCACAGCTGAGCCCGTATTCCTCAATGGCAACTGGGCATTCTAATTAAAATCAAAATTTCAAGATGTCGCCATATTTACAATTTATTCTATGTTAAAACCATAAAATCCCCTACAATGTTCCAAATTGTTAGGTTATAATTGGATAATGATTCTTATTATATTGCAGAGAGGAGTTTTTATGATGTTTGATCACCGTCATCCATTTTTATCTGATTACTACACGTTAGTACTTGGATTCTCTATCGTTCTTCTTGTTTTTCTATTTATGTTCATTAAATATTTACGTATAGGATTACAAGCTCAAGAATCCGTTGTAGTAGATTCAAAGGCAGGTTCATTCGCTTCAAATGAAAAATCAAACGATGGACATCACCATCATTAAAATTTTTTCGCAACCGTTCTTATTTTATAAGTACGGTTGTTTTTTTTTGCTTTTTTCGACATAAGTTTGCTTTATTTTTATTAAAATTCGCATTAATTGTGACAATTTGTTTGAATTATCTAAAATATATTTTAAAATAATAGGAAATCGAAAGGGGATTTAGAACTTATGTCAGCTTTACAATCAATTCTAGAATATAACCAACAATTTGTTGAAGAAAAACAATATGAAGCGTATGCAACGACAAAATACCCTGATAAGAAAATCGTTATTTTATCGTGTATGGATACGCGTTTAGTTGAATTATTACCAAAAGCAATGAATTTACGTAACGGAGATGTGAAGGTTGTCAAAAGTGCTGGGGCCATTGTCAATCATCCATTCGGTGGGATTATGCGTAGCTTACTTGTTGCGGTATACGAATTAAAAGCAGACGAAGTATATATTATCGGCCACTATGATTGCGGAATGAGTGCCGTAGATCCAGAAGTAATGGTTGGCCATATGTTAGAACGAGGGGTAAAGCAAGAAACAATTGATGTTTTAAACTATGCTGGTGTGAATTTAGATGAATGGCTACGCGGCTTTGGTGATGTGAAAACTAGCGTCCTAAAAAGTGTAGATTTAGTAAGAAATCATCCACTAATGCCAGCTGGTGTACCAATACACGGCTTAGTTATCGATCCAGCAACAGGCAAATTAGATTTAGTAACAGATGGCGATAAGGCTTAAATAAATAGGAACGCGGCTGAAGAAAGTATCAGCCGCGTTTTTTTAATTCATCTTTTTATAATCATCTTGTAAAAGGGCATACATATAATGATCAACCCACACACCATTAATGAATAGTAACTGTCTAAGTAATCCCTCGCGATTAAAGCCTGCTTTTTCTAACACCTTAACCGATGCTAAATTTTGCGGTGCTACATACGCTTCAATCCGATGAAGATTTAATGTCTTGAAACCAAATGCCAACAATATACGAACCGCTTCAGTTGCAATTCCACGACCGATATAACGCTCATCCATTGAATAACCTATAAAGCAGCTAGAGTACGGTAAACGTTTGATTGAATATAACGAAATATGTCCAATTAGTCGTTGGCTCTCATGATCAAAAATCCCAAATGAAAATTCCCGATTTGCTTGGAGAAGCTGAAGACTTTCTAAAATTTTTTTATATTGTGCCTCTTCTGTATAAAACTCGTCTCGATGCAACGGTTCATAAGTAGACCAAAAAAATTTATTGTCTGCTAACAGTTGAGCTAATGCTCTTGCATCCGATGGCGTAAACGTACGTAACGAACAGTGTTGACCTGTAAGTTGTACCATTGGACCCTCCTTCTTCTTTAAAAACTTAAATAGGCTTCTCACAATGATTCACCTTCAAGAGTGCATAAACTTTTCCCATAAATTATTTTGATTTTTTCTTTCTTTTCTTTTTCACTTGAGCTGCCGCTACGACAACCTCTTCTGTAGTCGCTACTTCTTCAAGCTTTGCTGCCTCGATTTCCTCTAGCTGATGCGGTTGTAATACATTGGTAATGTGTAAACCCCGACGTGTCGCTTCTTTTTCGATTTGTGCAATTACTTCTTTTAATACTTGTACGCGCGCATACAACTTATTATTCCCCGGAATTAAACACCAGGGTGCATTTTCTTTATCTGTCTTCGCAAACATTTCATCCGCTGCCTCACTATATAAGCTGAATTTCTCACGGTTGCGCCAGTCTTCATCTGTTAGCTTCCAAGCTTTGTACGGATCTTGTGCACGTTCATTAAAGCGTTTTAATTGCTCGTCTTCATCAATATGGATCCAAAATTTAATCATGATGTAATCGCCATTCGTTAATTGTTTTTCGAATTCATTGATTTCATCATAAGCACGGCTCCATTCAGCCTCTGTAGCAAAACCTTCGATTCGTTCTACCAAGACACGTCCATACCACGAACGGTCAAAAATCGCGATTTGCCCATGCTGAGGAAGCTTTCTCCAAAAACGGTGCATATAATGATAGCGCTTTTCGTGAGGCTGTGGTGCAGAAATCGGTGTTACCAGTAGTCCACGTGGGTCCACACGTTCTGTTAATCGCTTTATAGCGCCACCTTTACCTGCTGCATCCATTCCTTCAAATGCAATAATTAATCCAATTTTGTTATTAAATAAAAACTGCTGTGCATTGAGCATCTCATATTGCAGCATTTTAAGTTTCTTTTTGTACATTTTTTTGTCTAGTTCTAATGATAAATCTAAGTCTTTTAATTTCTTCATTTATTATAGCCTCCTAAACATCGTTACTTCCATTTTACTTGAAATTGCATCGAAATGGTAATTGATATTGTGATGAATTTAAGGTACTTTACAGCGCTCCACTTCAAATCATTTCTTGACTCGTTTCATTGAGAAATTTATTATCATATTTTCTCGTAAATTTACTACTTTGCTTCTATTTTCAACAAGTTATCTTTTAAAAATGAAAAATGAAAGATACGGCAAAAAAATACTATATAATCATTTCTTGTGTGAAAAACACATAATACCCGAAAGGCGGAGTGATAAATGAAAAAAACCCTTACAGCAGTTTTATTTTCTGCAGTTCTATTAGGAGCATGCTCTGAAGAAGAAGCAAAAAATAACGCGGAGGCAGAAGTAGATACAAAAGCGTCAGCCGAAACTACTGTGGCAGTTAAAACACAAACAATTGAAGGCGAAGATTATGATGAAGCAGGCGGTGCAGATGCATACGCAAACGCAGGCGACAACGCAGACTCTCGCTATTACAAAGCACCTGATTTTTATCATTTAAAATCAGATGACAATTTAACAATTATTGAAAACTTCCAAACGATGCAGCAAACAACTGAATGGTCATGTGGTCCAGCTACTGCATTAATGGTGGCAAATCATTTTGGTTTTGAAGAAATGACTGAAATGGACATCGCCACAGCAATGAAGGCAATGACAGATTTAGATGTTGAAGGAGCATTACCTGGCTCAGCAAACAACTTCCATGAATATGGTTCTGACGTTTCGCAATTACATGAATTCTTTTCAGGATTAGAAGGCTTTGAAGTTGTAGAATCTAGCTATCGTGCTGATTTTAAAGAAACGGATTTAATTCAAGCAGATTCTGGAGCTACCGAAGCAAATACCGGGAACTTACCAGAAACATTTTTATGGAATAGCTTATATGCTTCTGAAAATAGTGAAACAACGGAAGCTTGGGTAAGCGATGCAAAAGATAGCTATTTCGTAAAATGGTTAACGACTCATTTAGAAAATGAACGTCCTATTATGGTTGAATGGGGCGATTGGGGCGGACATTGGCAAGCTATTATCGGCTACGACAACAACGGTACACCTGGTATTGGTGATGATGTACTCGTTTTTGCAGATCCATATGACACTTCAGATCATTCACAAGATGGCTATTATTTCTATCCGTTAGAGCGTTGGTTTGGTATGTGGAATGACCGCAATATTGCACCTAAACCATATCAGTTACAGCCGTACATCGTTGTTGATTATAATAAATAAGATAAAAAAACGTGAAGGCTTATTTATCAAGCACTTCACGTTTTTTCTATACTAGTCTTCCAAAGAAGTTAAAATAATGGGCTCACCTTTTGTTACGATAATCGAATGTTCAATTTGAGCTACTAATGATTTATCTGGTGTGATAAAAGTCCAGCCATCCCCTGATTCTACGATATGTTCGGCTTTTGCAGAAATAAACGGTTCTACTGCCAATACCATACCTTCCTTCATTAGTTGACCATCAGTTGGATCATAATAATTTAACACATGGTTTGGTGCGTCGTGTAAAGATTTACCTAAGCCATGACCCGTTAAGTTCAAAATGACTGTTAAGCCATTTGCATAGGCTTCACGCTCAACCGCTTTACCGATTTGATTTAACTTTGAACCAGCTTTTACTTTTGTCATTGCACGGTCAAAAGCAGATTTAGCTACCGCACAAAGCTTTTCTTTCTCTTCAAAGCCTTCACCTACTACAAAGGAAATTCCTGTATCTGCGAAATAGCCATTTAATGAACCAGATACGTCGATATTGACCAGATCCCCTTCTTGGATTACCTTATTACTTGGAATACCATGTGCAACTTCGTGATTGACTGATATACACGTATATCCAGGAAAATCATATTCACCTTTTGGACCTGAAATAGCGCCTGCCTCTGCAAACATACGGCCAGCAATTTCATCTAATTCTTTCGTCGTAACTCCTGGCACTGTTGCAGCTTTCATCGCTTCACGAATTTCAGCACAAATACGTCCGATTTTTTTAAACGCTTGAATTTCCTCTTGAGTTGTAACAATCATGTGTAACTTCCTTCCTCTTAAATCTCTACCCTTAACTATAACACACATAAAATTCATTGTACGAATAAATGCTTGATTACAACGACTGTTTGCGTAGGATAACCTAAGAGCAAAAAAGACGCTTTAGCACCTTCCTGAAATTATATCTTCAGCAGCATCTGGTTTCCATCAAACAGTCATTTGGTTCAATCGTGGAAGCATTCTTTATACTATATGACTTTATGATGTAGTTGGTTTAATCGCTACAGTTACATTTTTCTACATCTATAGTAAAAATATAAGGCGCAAAGTATAAAAATAAAGTGTAAAGTAAAAGAAAGGTGTAGTTCACAATTTGAACTACACCTTTTTGTACTTATTTGAATGTTTGTAATAATCTTGGTGCTGTTGTGAATAATAATACAGCAACTAACGCCGTCAGAATTGTTGCTGGTAACATGTATGAGGCATTGTAAATAATCGAATAAATCCACACATTATCATCGCCAGCATATTCTTTAAAGAAGATTACTCCTGCAAGTAAATGCGAAATAAAGCGTAATGTCCCACCTAATAACGCGCCGAGCACAATATAAATGCCCATTTTCGTTTTATTTAAATCTTTTGCGGCCTGTAGTAATGGTTTACGAATTACTGCGACCAATCCGACTACTGTAAAGGCTAGACCATAATCTAAAATCGCCTGTAACCAGTGCACAATATATGCGCCAAACATCATTTGTAATACGCCAATAATAAGGCCTGTCGCCAGTCCAGCAGGTAATCCCCAACGAATCGCCATTAACATGATTGGTACCATCACAAAGCTAATCGAACCACCTTGTGCCCATAATGTAAATGAAAATTGATCCAATACAATCCCGATGGCGCCGAATATTGCGATTTCCACCATCATTAATAATTTTTTCTTGTCCATAACAAAGCTCCTTTCTTTTTTCCGATGCAACAGAAGTTAAAGAAGGAATAGAATAGAACAGCAAAAAAGCAATCATTAGGATATATTCCTAACCATTGCTTGAACAGTCGGCTTCTATCCACATCCCTACGTAAGTACTAACTTACAGGTTCAAAGAGTCAGCGCAATATCCGTGCGCAATCTCAGCCGACTTCATCGGCTCCCCTTGTGGTACATCTCGATACTATTGTTTGAACACACTCATTGTAGCGAAAATTATTACAATTTTCAACCGCTTTCTTTGAAACTATTACGCTCGTAATCCGTATGTTGTATAAAAGGGAGTGAATTTTCATGGATCAATCAAAAGGATTAAGTGCACTTGGCTATTTAAGCTTTTATTTCGCACCATTCGTATTACCACTTATCATTTTCTTTGTAGCCAAAGAGGATGCTGTCAAACATCATAATAAACGCGCCTTCATCTCACAGTTAATTCCCATTGTTTTAGGCATTATTTACTTTATTTTCTTTATAATCTTTGCCTTTACAGACGGTATTGCTTACGAAACCAATTACTTTTTTGAAGGTTGGATTTTTATTGGTTTTATCATACTAGCTGTTCTTTCATTTGGAATTGCGATTTGGAATCTTGTACAAGCGATTAAAGTATTGCGCTAAGGTTTAAGTTAGCCTACCTATTGGGTATATTTTTACTATAATTTCCGCAAAAGTAAGGAGTGTCATTGATGAAATTAAATAAAGTTATTAAAACAGCTATTAAATACGGTCCCATCGTTTATCCTATTATAAAAAAGGTTCTCGATAATCGCTCAGCATCTAAAAAAACAACCACAACACGAGCTCCTAGGCAATAAAAAACGAAACGTGCCTTCTCCCTGTTGGCGCGTTTCGTTTTATTTATTTCACAATAATTTCAGTTGTACTATGACCTTCTTTTAGCTTTTTCACATGTAAAATCGCAGGCATTGCTGCTTTTAACTCCGCAACATGCGAAATAATGCCGATTAGTCGTCCCGTTTGCTGTAGGTCGATTAATATATCAATTGCGCGGCGTAATGCCTCCTCATCCAGCGTACCAAAGCCTTCATCGATAAACATTGTATCAATATGCACACTCCCCTGTACGCTTTGAATAACATCCGCCATTCCAAGTGCTAAGGATAGGGAAGCATTGAATTTTTCACCGCCTGACAATGTCTTCACATCACGTGTTTGTCCTGTATTACTATCATACACATCTATGCTTAAGCCACTCTGCGCATTGCCCTCTTTACGACCAGTAGATTTCAAGAAATATTGACCATTTGATAAAATACGTAAGCGTTCATTTGCTGCATGCGTTACTTTTTCTAAATAACCAATCTGAGCAAAGCGCTCAAAGCTAATCTTTGCTTCATTTTGACCACGCACTAGATCATAAACATGCTCCATTTGCTGTAATTTTACTTGATAGCTTTCAAGATGGTGTGCGGATTGTTCAAGCTTTTGTAATGTTGTTTGGCATTGTGTTGCATAGGATTCTGCTTGTTTCATCGTTGCATAGCGCTCATCTTGTTCGTTATTCAATGTTGTAATTTGCTGCTGTAGCTCTGTTAAATCAGCGAGCTGCTTCCCTTCAAGCTGCTCCTGATCCTCAGCAATTTGTACCGTTAATGTATGCAGCTGTTGCCTGTACGCTTCAAGCAATTGGCGAATTTGAAGCTGAACTTGTTCCGTTAACAAGGCCTGCTGATAGCTTTCTAATGAAAAGCCTTCCTTTTGTAGTGCTGTTGTAAAGACCTGTTGCGCGTATTCATGTTCCTGCTGCTTCACCGATAAATGATTCACCGCATGCAGCTGATTGACTTCACTGGAGTTTTGCTGTAATTGTGCCTGTTGCAATGTATCGAACGCTCGCTTTAATTCATTCTTTAATATTTGATGCTGCTGGCGCTCATTGGATAAGGCTGCTTGAACGTCAGTGACCATGGTAAATTGCGGTAGCAAGGATAGCTCACTTTGCTCCAGCTTCCCCTTTTCCTGCGCGAGCTGTGTCTGGACTTCTTGAACATATGTCTGGCCTTTTTCAAGACGCCCTTGGATTACTTCACGCTTTTCATTGAGTTGTTCTTGCTGGGTACGCTCAGTTGTTAATCGCTGTTGCCTTCCTCGTAAATCGGCTAGTTGCGCTGCTAATCGTTGTAGCTGCTCTTCATACTGTGTTAATGCCTCTAGCTGCAATTGTTGCTGCTGTAGTTGACTGTGCTTTTCAGCAAATAGTTGCTGCTCGATTTCAAGCTTGGACTGAACTTGATAAAAGCTTTGACGGGCGGTATTCGCTTGCTGCCGCAATTGCTCCAGCTGCTTGTCATCCACATGAAGCAGCTCACGATTATGGATTGCCGGGTGTTCGGTGCTACCACATACTGGACAAGAATCCCCATGCTGCAATGAAGCGGCTAAAAAGGCGGCCTGATTGCTGCGAATTTGTTGCTCCACTGCTTGTAAGGCTTGATCGGCATCTGTTGCTTGTTGCTGCTTAGACAATGTATCTGCCTTTAACCTCTCCACATTCATGCGCAGCTTTGCGGATTCTTTTACGAGCTCGACATTACGGGCAGCTGTGGCGTGTGCTTCAAATATTGATTCATACTGTGCGATTGCCTGCTCAAGTTCGGTTACTACCTGTTGTTGCAATTGTTGCTGCTGCTTTAATTCGACTAATTCAATCTGTAAATTTTCATATAATGTTTGTGCTTTAAGCTGTTGTGCCTTTAGCTGCTCGACCTGGTTACGCTGTATATCAATTGTTTCATAAACCGGAATTAACTGCTCAAGCTGTGTAATATTTTTCGTATACTTGTCTAATAATGACTCATCTTTTTGCACGGTTTCGTAGGCATTGGTTGCTTTAATGAGCTGCTGCTTGGCTTGTTCGGCCTCTAAATTAGCCTTTTCTACTGCTGCTGTCTCAGCCTGAAGTTGTGCTTTTAGCTTGGATAATTCGCGCTCTAACGGCTCAATTTGATTCGCTTTTTGGGCAAGCTGTAATCGCTGTTCCTGTGTTGCCATTTCATTTTTCTGTTGCTGTAAATGTAAAAGCTCGGTTTGACGCTGTCGATAGCGTTCGATTCGTTCGTTAATAAGCTTTTGCTCACTGAACTGCAAATTGAGCGTTGTTGCAAGTTTATTGGCCTGATTATATTGCTGTAAAAGCTCGGTTGATTGTTGCTCATAAAAGCCTTGTTCTTCTAAAAGCCCCTGTTTTATTTGATACATATTTATAGCATCCTGTTGAATTGCGGCAAATAACGCGGATTCACGTTCAGGTAAGCGTGTTTTTATTTCTTGAATGGTATGCTCCTGCTCCATTTGGGCTTGCTCGTACAATTTTTCTGCCTGTTTCTTTTTATCACGCAGTAGCTCGACCATTTTTGTAAAACGCTCGGTTTTGAAAATTTTACGGAAGATTTCTTCTTTATGCTTCGACTCCGATGTCAAAAGCTTTTGGAACTCACCTTGAGGCAGCATCACAATTTGGTTAAACTGTGATTGCGTTAAACCAATCAATTCCTCCACCTTTGCTTGCACAAGCTTTACTTGGAATTTTTCTACGGCTGGTGTCATTTGACCGCCTGTAATATCATAAAATTCACGCTTTGCCCTTTCACCATCATGGCCAAACTTACGCCAAATACGGTACATACGACCGCGCACCTCAAACTCTAGCTCTACCTCAGTATCCACTGTGCTATCTGCAAAATCACTTCGCAAAAATAAAGACTTGTCCCGATCCTCACCGCTACCTGCATCATAGAGCGCAAATGTAATCGCATCAAAGATTGTTGTCTTCCCCGCACCTGTTGACCCTGAAACGACAAAAATCCCGTGTTCATGTAGCTGTGTAAAATCAATGATTTCTTTGTCTTTATACGGACCAAATGCCGTCATCGTTAATTTTAATGGCTTCAATTTACATTACACCTCCTGCTTTTCTCGTTCATTTTCAAGTAATTGCTGCAGTACACTCGTATAAATTTCCTTGATGTCTGCTGTGAGCTCTTTACCTGTCATTTCACAATAAAACAGTTCAAACAGCTCTGAATCGTCCATTTGTACACGGTTCATCGTTGCAGACTGCTGATCCATTTGGGCAAAAACGGCTACACGCTCTATGTGCAAGGCATTTGGGTATACCGTACGCACAAGCTCTGACGCCCCTTTCACGTAGCCATCATCTTCTAGCTTCACAAATACATAATCATCGCTTTTTTGATGTTGTAAAATATCATCTAAAACACCCTTTACGATACGCATTTCACGTTTCGGGACGAATAACTTTTTCTCTACCGTAACCGTGCCATCCTGTGCGAGCTCGAGCATTAAAAAGCCTTTTTTATGTGTCACTTCTGATTCTGAATATTTCAGTGGGGATCCTGAATATTGAATCGTTTCATTCGCAACAAAATGGGCCTGGTGTAAATGACCAAGCGCGGTATAGCAAAATGGCTCAAACAATGCGGAATTGATGCATTCTGTACCGCCAATCGTTAGTTTGCGCTCCGAATCACTCGTGTTCAATTCGGGCATACCATCCTTCGTAATAAAGGCATGTCCTACTATAATATTGCGCTTTGTCGGATCAAGCTTGCCTTTAATATGTTCAATAATTTTAGCCATCGCTGCCTCATGCGTTGTAATGGAGTCATCCTCAAAAAGAATGCGCACTGTGGATGGCTCTGCAAATGGTACTAAATAAAAATGCACCTCGCCAAATTCATCCTCCAGAATCACTGGCTCTATGTCATTTTCAAGATGTCCAACCAAATGTAAGCCACTTGCCTTCATTAAATCACTACCAAAATTTAAACGTGTTGCGCTATCATGATTCCCTGCAATGGCAACAATCGGTGTTTTTTCGTCAATTAAAATTTGCTTTAATGTTTTATTTAGAAGCTGAATGGCCTCTGTTGGTGGAACAGAACGATCGTATAAATCCCCTGCAATGATGATGACATCTGGTTTTTCAATTTTAATTTCATTGATGAACTGCTGTAGGATATACGCTTGATCCTCTGTCATCGATACCCCTTGTACAAGCTTTCCTAAATGCCAATCTGCTGTGTGAAAGATTTTCATGAATGACGCCTCCTTTTAAAAGCTATTATTTTTAGTGTACATGAGCGCCAACAAAAACACCACAATATACGAACAAATATTCGTAATTTGTGGTGTTTTTTTAAACATGTATGGCAATGGGTGTTTTGTTACTATGAACGGCTGCTCTTGCAGTACTTTGAAATGACTCACGCTGCTCAAGCATTTGTTCAAAGCTTTTTGGATTTGGGACTGGTAAATGATTTGCTTGTAATTGAAGCGAATTATCCCCACTATAGCTTTGTAGCATCGCATTAGCCATTAGTAAATAGCCATGCTGATTGGGATGTACATCTCCCTTATTTGGTAAATAATTCGCTCGATTTTCATCGAAGCGTTCATATACATCCACAAAGTTCATGCCCGCTTGCTCTGCCACTTGCGCCAATATCGTATTCAATAATTGTAGCGCTGCAGTTGCCCCTTGGAGCTGCTCTGGATGCACACTAACATAAGGGAAATAATAGCCCATTACATACACATCTGCTTTGGGCGCTTTTTCACGCACAAGCTGTAGCAATTGCGCCATTTCCTCACGCACATTATTTAACGCAAAATTTGCTTGAAGCTGCGAAAAATTTACTGTCCCTTGCTGCGGATTATGCGCGATTAATGGCAATAAATCATTAGCCCCCGCAGAAATCGTAATGACCGTGGCATCTTGAAGTAATCGCTCGGCTCGCTCAGACTGAACGGTATTTTTCACATCGCTTACACGATATCCAGGGAAAGTCAGCTCCTTTGTAAAATGAGCGAGCTTTCCTTTCTTTTGAAGCTGCATTGCAATAAAATCCGTGTAGCCCGCATCAATTTGTGAATGGGGTGTTTGCCCGGCTGCTAATGAGTCGCCGAGTGCGATATAGACTTCACGTTCATTGGCCATAGCCTGTGTTGGTAATATTAAACAAATTAATAGCGCGAACAAGCACTTACGCATCACTTCACCTCATTTACGAAATTAGAAGGCCCAGTTTCCTTTGCGGAAGATTGGTTCTGTTGTGCCATCTGCTAAAATGCCGTCAATATCCATTTCTGCACTACCGATCATAAAGTCTTCGTGCGTAATCGACGTATTAATCCCTAACGCTTCTAACTGACCTTTTTCTAGCTCTTTACCACCCTCATAGCACGTTGGGTATGCTTCGCCAATTGCTAAATGATTCGAGGCGTTTTCATCGAATAATGTATTGTAATATAAAATATTGGAAGCTGAAATAGGGGATTCATGTGGTACTAATGCAACCTCCCCTAAATATCGAGCGCCATCATCGGAATCGATTAATTGTTGCAGTAAATCTTGGCCGACTTTTGCCTCGGCACCAATAATTTTTCCCTTTTCAAATGTCAGCTTAAATTCATCAATAATATTGCCTTTATAAACAAGCGGCTTCGTATTCGAAACATAGCCATTTACGCCAAATTTCGCAGGTAATGTGAAGACTTCCTCTGTCGGCATATTGGCAATGAATGTTGTACCAGCAGGCGTTTTACTGCTGCCACTTTTCCATAAATGCTTATCAGGTAATTCGATTGTTAAATCTGTGCCTGGTGCAATATAATGTAATTTTGCATATTTCTTCGCATTGAGCTGATCTGCACGTGCATGTAGGTTTGCAATATGTGCCTCCCAGTTTTCTACAGCATTGCCTTCACCGATGCGAACCGTTTTGAAAATCGCATCCCATAATGCATCGACTTGCTCGTTTTCAGGCAAGTTTGGGAATACCTTAGCTGCCCATTTTGCAGATGGCACAGCGATGATTGACCATGCGATATCATCGTTCATCACAGCTTTGCGGTAGTTGACTAATGCTGCCCCCGCTGCTTTTTGCTGTGCACCAATTTTTTCAACGTCAATTCCTGCTAGTAAATCTGGATTTTCTGCGTCGATCCAAAGCAGCGCACCTTTACGCTCAATTAACTCTTCACGCTGCGCAACCGTCCATTTCGGGAAATTCGCTGTTTCTTCGACAGTCACATTTTCATAATAGGCACGCTCAAAGCTAGCATCTGTTAAGTTGACATGCACACGACCCGCGCCAGCCTCATATGCTTTTTTCACCACAATACGTGTAAAATCTAATGTATCCGTAGACGTGTTGATTAATAAATATTGTCCCTTTTGAACATTGACGCCAATTTTTACAGCTAACTCGGCAAATTGCTCTAATTTTTCTTCAAATGTCATTACTAATTCCCCTTCTTTTTGCTGAATGTCATACCTTTTTTACCTGTTTTTGATTGATATGGTTTTTTAGCTGTTTTATTTACTGGAGTGGCTGACTTTTTCGAAGCCGTTACGGTATTTGCATTTCCTTCAATAAATTCACCCTGATGCCATACCTTTTGCACGCCCTTTAATGATAGTTCGCGCAACCATTTTTTATACGTCTTTTCATCTTTATAAGATAGTAA
Source organism: Solibacillus sp. FSL R7-0668 (assembly GCF_038006205.1). Taxonomy (NCBI): domain Bacteria; kingdom Bacillati; phylum Bacillota; class Bacilli; order Caryophanales; family Caryophanaceae; genus Solibacillus; species Solibacillus sp. FSL R7-0668. Next base: position 3,385,244 of record NZ_JBBOUU010000001.1, read on the forward strand.
TGTTAATACTTCTCCATCCGCGCCGGCACGACCTGTACGACCCGAGCGATGTGTATATTGTTCAATTGTTCGAGGCACGTCGACATGAACAACATGTGTTAATCCCGAAATATCTAAGCCTCGAGCCGCAATATCCGTTGCGATTAAAATACGTGCCTCTCCATTACGGAATGCATCCAGTGCTTTTTTGCGCTCGTCTTTTTTCATATCTGAGTGCAGTGCTACAATCGGCGCCTCTCTATATTCAAGCTTGCTTTGCTTCATTAAAACTTGGTCGATATTATTGACGAATGCTAACCCGCGTACCCCTTCAATATTCGCTAAACGGCGTAGCATATCAGTTTTGTCGCGCTCATCAACTTTAACAAATGAATGCACAACCTTACCGAACTTTACCATGTCTTCTGGATTAATCTTAATAGCGACTGGCTCAAACATTAAACGCTCTGCCACAAGCTTAATTTCCTCTGTAATTGTTGCTGAAACAACCACCACTTGACGACCAAAAGCTGCACCCTCGATAAAAGATTTTACAACGACACGGTATTCGCGGCTCAATAGCTGATCGCACTCATCTAAAACGACCGTTTCGATTTCTTTTAGCTTTAATTTTCCTTGGCGTGCTAGCTCATTTAAACGTCCCGGTGTACCAACAACAATCGTTGGCTTTTTCTTTAATTTTTCAATTTGACGCGCCGAGTTTGCCCCACCAATTAATTGTTGCACGGTAATGTCTGTGCCCTCTGTCCACTGACGGATTACTTCAACAATTTGCATCGCTAATTCCTGTGACGGTGCTACGATTAAGGCTTGCGTTTGCTTTTTTGAACCATCTACTTTATTTAAGATGGGTAATGTATAAGCTAATGTTTTCCCCGAGCCTGTTGGAGATTCTGCGACAATGTCTTTCCCATCTAGCATTGCCGGAATCATCTCTTCTTGAATTTTCATTGTTGTTTCAAACGACCATTTATTTTGAAGTGTTTCATTAAGTAAATTGATAACTGACATATTGTTTTACCACCTTTTATTCATTGGTTTCAGTGTACCATATTCCGTGAATATAGGTGCAATTTCCAGGTAGCCTTACATGCTAAAACGTGAAGAAGGGCGTGTCCTAGAAATTCTTCTCGGACACGCCCTTTAGCAATTTACACGCGTTCAATGATTAATGCGATTCCTTGTCCACCACCAATGCAAAGACTGGCAACAGCATAGCGCCCGTTTCGACGCTGTAATTCATAGGCAGCCGATAAAATAATGCGTGTACCGCTCGCACCAACAGGATGTCCCAGTGCAATTGCACCACCGTTGACATTTGTTTTATCACGGTCTAAGCCGAGCTCTTTTTCTACGGCTATATATTGTGCCGCAAATGCCTCATTCACTTCCACTAAATCCATATCAGCTATTGTTAAATTGGCACGCTTCAATGCTTTACGAATCGCTGGTGCGGGACCGATTCCCATAATCGTAGGATCCACACCCGCAATTCCCCAACTGACAATACGTGCCATTGGTTTTAAGTTTTGCTGCTGAACAAAATCCTCACTCGCCACTACAACGGAAGCGGCTCCGTCATTAATCCCCGAAGCATTCGCCGCTGTTACGCTACCATCCTTTTTAAATGCTGGACGCAATTTTGCTAACGCTTCGGCTGTTGTACCTTCCTTTATATGCTCATCTGTATCAACAATCACGTCACCTTTACGTGTGGAAATCACTACTGGTACAATTTCCTGAGCAAACTTTCCTTCTGCGCGCGCCTGTGCTGCACGGTCATTTGAAAGAATTGCAAATGCATCTTGCTCCTCACGTGAAATGTCATATTGCTCGGCTAATTTTTCAGCCGTCATGCCCATGCCCGAACCTGTATACTGATCTGTTAACGTTGCTTGTAGCATATCTGTAAATTGTAAATTCCCCATTTTCGGTCCATTAAAGCGTTGGTCGAAGTTAGCATACGGTGATTGTGACATATTTTCTGCACCGCCAGCCAGTACGACATCCCCCTCTCCTAGCTGAATCATTTGTGCTGCCGAGATAACAGCCTGCATACCCGAACCACATAAACGGTTTAATGTTAGCGCTGGTACTTCTTGAGGTACTCCTGTGTATAGTCCTATATGGCGTGCTAAATACGCAGCGTTTGCACCTGATGGAATCACCCCACCATAAACAACATGATCCACCTGTTCTGGCGATACACCCGAGCGCTTCAATGCTTCCATTGCTGTTTTTGTTCCTAATTGCACCGCATCTGTTGTCGCAAATGAGCCCCCAAACGCTGTAAATGCCGTACGTGCTCCGTCTACAATATATACATTTTTCATGTCACTGTTCCCCTTTGTGTTTACAATTTTATAAATTACTTCATAATCCCCTGTACATAATTCCTGTAATCCTTATGTAATTTTCTGAAAATTACTATATTTCAATTCTATCAGTATGCAATTTTATAAACAATGTTTTTACGAGAAAAAGTATAATTATATAGAGCAGAAAGGTACATTTCCATGAGCTTTCCATGAAGCAATGCAACATCAAAACAAGGGGGAATCAGCTCCAGGATGAATTTGGTGAGCTTGAACCTTTCCACTTTCACTCTCTATCCCTTTACTTGATTGCATCTTTGGGCATTTCTTATATTATTTTGCAATGGTAGTTTATGAATCACCTCTATTGAATAAACTGTTGGTAATAGGCTGAATTCAATGGGGTTTCAGCATACCATCCTCACTAATTTATCACGCTTTGAAACCTTGAAATAATTTTAAAAATACTTATTTTCTTGTTTTATGACACTTGGTATAATACAAAATGATTCTTTTATTGGTGGTGGTCAAAAATTGCAGTACGCATTCATTAGCGACTTACATTCGCATTATAAAAATACAAAAAAAGTTTTAAAGCATATTGAACAAATTGCACCGCAAGCTGTAATTATTGGATTAGGGGATTTGTTTGAATGTACCATTGGCAAGAAAAAGGCGAAAACCATTCGCAATGCCAAGCTAAAGGAAGCAGCCATTATTGAAGAAAAATTTATGAATCTCTTAACATTCCCCTCAATTATCGGAAATCAAGAAGAACGAATCGCACTCGTAACCGGCGATGAGCGTTTTTTACAATACGAACAAATACGTGAAGTTGAGCATGCTACATTAATGCATGGGCATCAAATTGAATGGGATGAAACGTATAAGCCAACATTCCCACCAATTCAAACACCTTTATTATTTTTTGGACATAGTCATGAAGCTGCGATTTATATTAATGGGCAACGTCAGCCCGTCCCATATAATATTCCGCTTGCAATCGGGCAAAAACCCTATCAAATCAATGTCGGCGCAGTAGTGGATAATAAAGAATGGTGTCTATATGACAGTGAATCGATGACGGTTACCTTCTTACAGGCTCAATGAACAAAAGCGAGTAGCATAGTCCATTTCGACTACGCAACTCGCTTTTTATTGTTATTTTAAATACTGTGCTTTTGATTCCACTAAAATTTCTTGTAAACGTTGAAGCTTCGTAATAACAACTTTTGATGTCTCCGTTAATTCATCTAAATACTTTTCCGCTGTCATTTTGTCGCCCGCAGTATGTGCACTTACTGCCTTTCTCGCAATTTCATACACGTTTAAAAATGGCGCTTCTAGCTCACGGTATTCTTTTTCATCGCCTAGCAGCTCATGGCCTTTTCCGTAATACCACTGACCTAAGTGCGAATCGCGTGGCGCGTCTAAATTTAAGCTCGACATTTCTTCAAAGCCTAATAATAAGTTGTAAATTTTCCAACGCCATAATAGATGGTCAGTAATAGCTACTTCGATAATATCCTCTTGAGAAATAATGAAGTTTTTCGAAATCGTTTTTGAACGGTATTCATCAATCATTTTACTTAAAGCGTAGATTGCCGAGCCTGTATCAAACGCAATTTCTTGACTGCGAATCGTACTTTCAGTCATACTGCGGTTCCGCTCGGCAATTTCAGATGCCGATTCAGCCTGGTGACGTGTTGTTGAAGCAATTTCTTCAAAGCGCGCTCCCTGTGTTTGTAGGGTATCATTCAGTTCAGATAATGTGTTTGTAATTTGAATCACATCCGCTACCCCTACGTGTAGCTCTTCGGTTGATTGCTTTGTTAAGTCATCAATGTTTTCTGTAATTTGTAATAACGCTTTAATATCTGAGTCAATCGATTGAACAGAACGTTTCGTATCATCTGCTAATTTGCGCACTTCTTCTGCAACTACTGCAAAGCCTTTCCCAGCCTCACCTGCACGCGCTGCCTCGATGGATGCATTCAATGCAAGTAAGTTTGTTTGGTCTGCGATTCCTTGAATTAACTCCATTACTTTCGATACACTATGTACTCGGTCTACTAGATTAGCTACATTTTGGCGCACGGCTTGTTGACCTTCGTCTGTATTTTGTAAAATCGTCGACACTTGTTGTAAAGAAGTTAAGTCGCTATTTAGCTCTGTCAATGATCCTTGTGTATGCGTCGAAATATCACCGATGGATGCAGCAATTTCCTCGATACTTGAATCAAGCTCCAGCATTAAATCACTCGCTAATTTCACATCATTATGCTGAACTTCTTGGAATTGAATAAGTTCTTTAATTTGATCTAGCTGTGTATTGTATTTAATGATTTCGCCAAGCCCATTTACTACTGAACCGCCCTGAATTTCAATGTAGGTTTCAACGATAATTTGTAAATCTAATGTTACTAAACTATCATATGCAAGCAATGTATCGAGCATTTTTTTTGTAATCGCGTCCACATTGCTTTGCGATTAATGGGATAATTAATTGGTTGATTAAAGTATAGGCAGAAATCATCCAGTTCGGTAATACACCAATACGCGCGTGTGTATAGGCAATTCGGCGGCGCTTAAATACGTATTCAATATTTAATTCATCTTGAAAAAGACTGGAAAAATGGCGATCAAATGTTACTTTTAAGCGTTCTACACTTGAATTTTCTACGATAATCTTTTTAAATTCCGGAATCGATAGTAAACGCGTATAGAAATTATCTAAAATCTCATGACGATTTTCGGTATAAATTTGATTTAATAAGGATACCGAATGTCGACGAACCTTACTTAATGCTAAAAAATCTAATTTTTCTTTAAAACGCTCATTCGTTTGAATATCCGATGATGAGGCTTCACCGAAATACTCGTAGTTATCAACTTTACTCTTCCCAAACATAATTTAATCTCCCTACTACCATTTAGATGATCAAGTGACTTTCTATAGAAAAAACAAGGTAAACTATTACAAATAATTACTTTTATCATACTACAGGTTACTGAAAAGTAAAACGCAACCATAGTATACCGAATTACTCCATATCAGGTAATTCAGAAGCCATGCCAAACTTTTGTCGGAATCCGCATTTTTTACATAATTCCTCCACTGCCTCACGTCTCGAAAATCCATCTACTAAATTTTGCGCACGTTCGCTCCCAATAATTTCACCAAATTTTTGTTCATGAACATTTCCTAAGTTAATAACGCCTTCTCCATCTAAGCAGCAAGGAACTACAGAGCCGTCTACTAAAATTGCAGCATGTGTACGAAGCGCATGGCAAAAGCCTTTCCCCTCATCTGCTTTTTCGAGTAGACTTGGCCAGCGGAATTCATGATCTTGGTTTAAGTAAATATTTTTCGAAATTTTGATGCCCTTCCCCATTTCTACACGTTCTTGAATTTCATAATCCAAATCATATTCTTTTTCAAGAATCTCTAATGTTTCGCGATTGCGTCGATTAGCGATTTCCGAAATATTATTGCGCTGTAAATTCCACAGACGATACGAAATAATGACATTATGCTCCCGTACATCACGAACAAATTCTAAAATATCTCCTAAATATTTTTCGCGGTTTTCTGAGCCCTCATGCCCATCAAAGCTGTGTAAAGAAAAATTAATTTGTCGTAATGCAGGCTTTCCTAATAACTTGTCTCGGTTCTTTTTAATTAAAGTACCATTTGTTGTAATATTCACTTTGAAGCCTTTTTCATGAGCGATGTCTAATAATTGTCCAATGCGCGGATGTAAAAGCGGCTCCCCCTTTACATGTAAATAAATATATTTGGTATACCCACTAATTTCATCTAATATGTTGGCAAATTGTTCAACTTTTATTAAGCCCTTTGCACGTTCAGTTGGCGGACAAAAGCTACACGCTAAATTGCAAACGCTCGTAATTTCAATATATACCTTTTTAAATGTTTTCAACGTTCGTTCACCGTTCCTTTTTTATAAACAATACTTTTCATTGTAACAAATATCTGCTCTAAATAGGAAGCAACAACACTGGCTTGTACAACCTCAAAAAAAGATGCACGAAAATTTAACTTTTCGTACACCTTCTATTTATCCGCGATAACGAATGGAAAGACCCTTTAAAAACTTTCGTGTGAAGTTATCGCCACATTCTTTATAATTACGGTGACCCGGCTTACGCATAATCGCACCTAGCTCACCTTTTGATACCGCGATGCCCCCATCATCTAAAACATCCAGCATTTCCTCTGTTGTTAGCTGACAGGCCACCTTCAATTTTTTCAATACCATATTGTTAACATGATCTGGTTTTTCTTGTACTGGTACGGCTTGCCCTTCTCTTTTAGGCATTGGCCCTCGTTTAAATGTAATCAGTCCATTGAAAAATGCTTCAAGCTTTTTATCATTTAATTTAATTTGATCGTAATCAGCTGGTATTTCCTCATCTTTTGCTATCGACTTTGTTAAAATTTTTGGCATTTCTTCTGGCGTCACTGTTTCGCCACCTAGCTTAAAAATTTCAACCATTTCTCTATTTTTCAAATCAAGTGCATAACGCACACGGATTAAAATATCGTTATTTTCCATAATAGCCTCCATCAATGTTTTGCTAAAGGCTATTATAACAGAGGTTCACGCTCCCATGTTAATTCGATTGCTCGGACATGCTTTTCATTATAGATGATCTGTTTCTTTACTTTCATTAATAGCCTGCTCTACTGCCTCGTCATTTTGTGCATTCCCTAGTGGACCTGTACTATCCGTATTTTTTAAATTTTCTCGCAAGCGACGCCCGTATTCCGCATCTGCCTCTTCCGCGTAACGAATCATCGTTTCTTGAATAACGGGTGCACATTTTGCTAAATCCGTCGTTAAGTTAAGAATCAAATCATCTTGCTCCCATTTTTCAAATTTACGATACGTTTCACCTGCTTGCTTCGTGTCATTTGTACGATCTAGCGGAGCTCGTACTAAATTTCCTTCTATATAAGGTGTATACTCTGTTCCAGTTTGTTTAGCTTCTTTTAAACCGCCTAGTAAAGATGGCTCGTAATTAATATGTGGATTTTCATTTGTATCCACTTTATATTGCATTTGCCCACCGCGCTGATTTGTGGCGACATGCTTTTTCGGGGCATTAATCGGCAACTGCAAATAATTCGCTCCTACTCGGTAACGCTGTGTATCGGAATAGCTAAATGTACGCCCTTGTAGCATTTTATCATCAGAAAAATCAAGCCCATCTACTAATACACCCGTGCCAAATGCAACTTGTTCTACTTCTGTAAAATAATCATCTGGATTCTTATTCAGTGTCATTTTACCAACTGCAAGCCATGGGAATTTTTCCTCGGGCCAAAGCTTCGTATCATCAAGCGGATCAAAATCAAGCTCAGGATGTTCGCCGTCCTCCATCATTTGTACAAGCAGCTCCCATTCAGGATATTCCTTCTTTTCAATCGCATCAAATAAATCTTGCGTTGCATGGTTAAAATTCTTTCCTTGTATATCCTGAGCCTGCTGCTGTGTCAAATTGCGAATCCCTTGCTTCGGCTCCCAATGATACTTAATAAGCATGGCTTTTCCTTGTTCATTGACCCATTTATACGTGTTGACGCCAGAGCCCTGCATCATACGATAGTTTGCTGGAATACCCCACGGCGAATAAATAAGCGTTACCATATGGAAACTTTCAGGTGAGGCTGCACAAAAATCAAAAAAACGCTCTGCATCTTGACGATTGGTTACGGGATCTGGCTTGAAAGCATGGATCATATCGGGGAACTTCATCGCATCACGAATAAAGAATATTTTTAAATTATTGCCTACTAAATCCCAGTTTCCATCCTCTGTATAAAATTTAACCGCAAAGCCACGTGGATCCCGCAATGTTTCAGGCGAATGTCCTCCATGAATCACGGTTGAAAAACGGACGAATACAGGGGTTTTTTTTCCCTTTGTTTGAAACAGCTTTGCCCTTGTGTACTTAGAAATCAGCTCATTGCCAACTGTACCATATGCTTCAAAATAGCCGTGAGCCCCAGCCCCCCTTGCATGCACAACACGCTCTGGTACACGTTCACGATCAAAGTGACTAATTTTTTCAATAAAATCATAGTTTTCTAATGTCGCTGGACCACGTTTTCCAATAGAACGAATTTGTTGATTATTCGTAACAGGATGGCCTTGGCGATTTGTTAATGTATTTTCTTCCATTTCCTCACTCCTTTCTATAAGCATAGGAGAAATGGAAAAAAATTATTCATTTGGAATTCACATTTATTGAATAAGTATTCACTACTCTATGTATCTTTAGATCCCCATTTATTATTCTTCAATATTGTATTTTTTTGATATCCTATTTTCTATACATTCCAACTCACACAATGATGTTATATTATTTCGCCAATATTAATTCAATATTACATAGACCTTACAACTCTCCTTTAAAGAAAAAAATGCTATTTAAAACACATATCTCCTAATAAATGCATCTCGTAAAAAACGTATAATTATTCCGCTATTAAACAATTATCAAAAATAAATTTCTAAAAACTTGAAAAAGGATTTATTATTTCCTTTGTTTTTGATATAGTTATATTGCGTTACAGAGTTTTCAGAAAATTACGCAAAATGGGAGGTTAACAAATGAAATTCAACAAGTTTTTAACGCTAATGATGGTACTTGTACTATCGATTGTACTTGCTGCATGTAATACAGATGACAGCAAGGAAGAGGTTGACAATTCATCTGAAGGCACGACAGAAACAGGATCTGAAGGCACAACAGAGACAGCTTCAGAACCAAAAGAAATTAACTTAGTATTCGGATCTGAGCCACCATCATTACACCCTGGTTTAGCGACAGATACAACTTCAAGCACGATGATTCAAAACATCTTTGAAGGATTAATGACAATGGAAAACGGTGAAGCAACAGAAGCTGCTGCTGAAAGCTATGAAATTTCTGATGACCTGTTAACATACACGTTCAAATTACGTGATGCTCAATGGACAAATGGCGACCCTGTTACTGCAGAGGATTTCGCATTTTCTTGGAAATGGGTGTTAGATCCAGCAAACGCATCTGAATACGCTTCGATTTTATACCCAATCAAAGGTGCTGAAGCATTTAACCTTGGTACAGGTTCAGCTGATGATTTAGGTATTAAGGTAATTGATGAAAAAACAATCGAAGTAACTTTAGAAGTGCCAACACCGTACTTCTTAGAGTTAACTGCTTTCAAAACAATGTATCCATTCCATAAAGCGACTCAAGAAGCGAATGCAAACTGGTACACAGAAGCAGATACAATCGTTTCAAACGGTCCATATACGTTAACTGAGTGGGTTCATAACGGAAACATCGTCTTAACAAAATCAGACACTTACTGGGATGCAGCAAATGTAAAAATTGACACTGCCAACATTTCAATCGTAGAGTCTGAAAGCTCTCAAATGGCCATGTATGATGCAGAAGAAATTGATTTCTTAGGTACTAACTTCGGCTCAATTTCTTTAGATGCGATTGACCGCCTAAAATCAGATGGTTCGTTAAATGTAGCACCATACTCTGGTATTTACTGGTATAAATTTAATACAACTGACAAAGTGATGAGCAACGTCAATATCCGTAAGGCTCTAGCTTTATCAATCGACCGTGCAGGTCTAATCAAGAACATTACAAAAGGTGAGCAAGAGCCAGCTTTAGGTATCGTTCCAAATGCGGTTGGCGGTTTCGGTGATGATTCTGGTTACTTCAAGGATGCTGATTATGAAGAAGCTAAGAAATTCCTAGATGCTGGTTTAAAAGAATTAGGTTTAGCTAGTCCAGCAGATTTAGAGATTACCGTTTCTTACAATACATCTGAAGCACATGCTGCAATCGCTCAGTTCATCCAACAAGGCTGGACTTCACAATTAGGAATCAAAGCAAAGCTTGATAATTCTGAATGGCAAGTGTATTTAGATAAGCTTTCAAACTTAGACTACCAAGTTGGTCGTTTAGGCTGGATTGCTGACTACAATGATGCCTATACATTCCTAGAAATGTATAACACAGCTTCAAATGGTAACAACGATACAGGTTGGGAAAATGCTGATTACACAGCATTATTAAAGCAATCTGTTGTTGAAACTGATCCAGCAAAACGTACTGCAATCTTATTAGAAGCTGAAGCAATTATGATGAATGAAATGCCAGTAGCGCCAATCTACTTCTATACAAACCTTTACATTAACAAGGATTATGTTACGAATATGGTTCCAGATGCTTTAGGTAATATTTCACTTAAAAATGTTGATATCAACAAATAATCTGAACGTTTCATCAGTATTTTTTGTGTAGTTGTACACGAAAGGCTGCTCAAAAATCCTCGTGATTTGGAGCAGCCTTTCCTAATATTACAGAATATTCTAAAAAGTTAAAGGAGGTCTGTCCAATGCTTACCTACATTTTAAAGCGCATTCTATACATCTTTGTTGCCCTTTTTGTTATTATTTCGGCTACCTTTTTCTTAATGAAGTTGGCCCCAGGTAGTCCATTCGCAAGTGAACGTCAACTTCCGCCAGCAATTGAACAGCAACTTAATGAAAAATATGGCCTCAACAATCCTTGGTACATTCAATATAAGGACTATTTAGTTTCGTCTTTTACATTTGATTTCGGTGAATCAATGAAATATAAAGGGCGTTCTGTAAACGATATGATTTCTGAAGGATTCCCAGTGTCTTTAGTTTTAGGGTTAGAGGCAATGATTTTAGCCATTGGTCTTGGGATATTACTCGGAGTGATATCAGCACTTTACCATAATAAGTTTCCTGACTATGTGTCGACTGTAATCGCCGTATTAGGAATTTCAGTACCATCCTTTATTTTAGCGGGTCTATTGCAATTATTCTTCGCTTTGAAGCTCGGATGGTTCCCGGTAACTGGATGGAAAGGCTTTATCTATACAGTACTGCCTGCAACAGCAATTGCCCTAACACACGCCGGCTTCATTGCAAAACTAACACGATCAAGCATGTTAGAACAAAATAATAGTGAGTACGTTAAGCTAGCACGTGCAAAAGGGATTGGCAAATGGTCAGTCGTTTTCAAACACTCACTACGCAATGCATTGTTGCCAGTTGTCACATATTTAGGACCTTTAACTGCTGGTGTTGTCACGGGTAGTTTCATTATCGAACAAATTTTCGCGATTCCTGGTATTGGACGCCACTTCGTTCAATCCATTACGAACCGAGATTATACAACGATCATGGGTGTAACCGTTTTCTATTCCATTATTTTATTGCTCGCTGTATTAGTAGTAGATATTTTATATCAATTCATTGATCCACGAATTAAGTTAAAAGGAGCGAAAAAATCATGACATCCACTAATAACAACTTCGACCATATCGCTCCCGAACGTTTTAAAGTTGTTGGGGCTCGTACAAATGAAGCAGATACATTAAACAAAAAGCAAGTATCCTTTTGGCAAGAAGTTATGTATCGATTTTCTCATAATAAATTAGCGCTTATTGGACTCATTATTTTAGCGTTCGTTACCATTATGGCCATTTTCGCACCGATGTTCTCTTCATGGTCTTACGAAGAAAATACAGGACTCTACAATACCGCGCCATCTGCTACTCATTGGTTTGGAACAGATGACTTAGCACGTGACCTCTTTGTTCGTGTTTGGCAAGGCGCTCGTATTTCTTTATTTATCGGACTTGCGGCTGCTGTCATTGATTTAATTATCGGCGTTCTTTGGGGCAGTGTTTCAGGCTTACTAGGTGGTCGTGTCGATAATATTATGATGCGTATTGCCGATGTTTTAACGGCGATTCCTTATTTATTAGTGGTCATTATTTTATTAGTCGTAATGGAAAAAGGATTAATTCCTATGATTATTGCCCTTTCGATAACGGGCTGGGTCAATATGGCGCGTATCGTCCGTGCAGAAGTGCTGTCAATCAAAAATCGCGAATATGTAATGGCTGCTCAAACTTTAGGTGCAAATACATGGCATTTAATTAAGCGCCATTTGATTCCGAATGCAATGGGTGCGATTTTAGTTACGATGACTTTAACGATTCCAGGTGCGATTTTTACAGAATCCTTTTTAAGCTATATCGGCTTAGGGGTTCAACAGCCGATGTCAAGTTGGGGAACGATGGCTTCAGAAGGGAATAAGGCTATCCAATCCGCGCCATGGCGTTTAATATTCCCTGCCCTCTTCATTTCGTTAACCATTTTTGCATTTAACGCGGTTGGAGATGGACTTCGTGACGCATTAGATCCTAAATTACGAAAATAGAAAAGGGTGTACGATATGAAAAAGAAACTTTTAGATGTTAAAAATTTGCATGTTCATTTCAAAACGTACGCCGGCATCGTGCAAGCAGTACGTGGCGTAAATTTCGAATTATATGAAGGTGAAACACTAGCCATCGTTGGGGAATCTGGCTCAGGCAAAAGTGTTACAAGTAACGCACTGATGAAGCTAATCCCACAGCCACCTGGAATTTACGCTGGTGGTGAAATTCTCTTTAACGGGAAAGATTTAATTCCACTTAGCGAAAAAGAGATGCTCGCGATTCGAGGTAATGAGATCGCGATGATTTTCCAAGATCCGATGACCGCATTAAATCCAACGATGCGAATTGGCAAGCAAATTACAGAAGTGCTCTTAAAGCATCGAAAGGTCGATTCAAAGGACGCTGCCAAAAGACGTGCGATTGAATTGCTCGACCAAGTTGGGATTCCATTCCCTGAAAAACGTTACAAATCCTACCCGCATGAGCTATCTGGTGGAATGCGTCAGCGTGTTGTGATTGCCATTGCACTTGCTGCAGATCCGAAGCTTTTAATTGCGGACGAGCCAACAACCGCACTGGACGTAACGATTCAAGCGCAAATTTTAGAGTTAATGAAAGAAATTCAAAAATCATCGAATACATCGATCATTTTCATTACCCATGACCTTGGCGTTGTCGCAAATGTCGCAGACCGAGTAGCCGTTATGTATGCTGGACAAATTGTGGAATACGGTACGGTTGAAGATATTTTCTATGATCCAAAGCACCCATATACATGGGGATTACTCGGTTCTATGCCGGATTTAAACAATTCATCCGACGAGCTTTTACGTGCGATTCCTGGTTCTCCACCGAACTTAATCAATCCTCCTATCGGCTGTGCATTTGCACCACGAAATGAGCTTGCTTTAGCGATTGACTTTGAAGAAGAGCCACCGATGTTCCAAGTTTCTGACACACATTTCGCCAAAACATGGTTACAGCATCCAGATGCTCCACATATCCCAATTCCTGAAGTTGTCGCGCGTCGTATTGCAGCAGCAAGGGGAGGTGAAGCATAATGAGGAAAAAATTATTAGAAGTTAAGAATTTAAAGCAATATTTCGGCACTTCAAAGGAGCCGATTAAAGCAGTAGACGGTATTAGCTTCGATGTATTTGAAGGCGAAACACTGGGTCTTGTAGGTGAGTCTGGCTGTGGAAAATCAACGACTGGTCGCTCCATTATCCGACTTTATGATATTACGGATGGCGAAATTTTGTTTAATGGGAAAAATGTAAATTCCTATTCTTCTCGTAAGGAATCTATGCAATTCCATCGTGAAATGCAGATGATTTTCCAAGATCCATATGCGTCATTAAATCCACGTATGACGGCTGGGGAAATTATTGCAGAGAGCTTTGAGATTCACGGTCTCTATAAAAATAAAAAAGAACGCCAACAGAAAATCGGCGAACTTCTTGAATCAGTTGGGCTTAACCGTGAACATGCCAATCGCTACGCACATGAGTTTTCAGGTGGTCAGCGTCAGCGTATCGGGATTGCACGCGCACTCAGCTTAAACCCTAGCTTCATTATTGCCGATGAGCCAATTTCCGCGCTGGATGTATCGATTCAAGCGCAAGTTGTGAACTTATTAAAACAGCTACAAAAAGAGCGTGGGTTAACCTATTTATTCATCGCGCATGACCTGTCGATGGTCAAGTATATTTCTGACCGAATTGCTGTTATGTACCGTGGGAAAATTTTAGAGCTTGGCCTAGCGGATGAAATTTATAATCATCCGATTCATCCTTACACGAAATCATTGCTATCTGCAGTACCTCAGCCAAATCCAGAGTATGAGCGGAAACGTGTTCGTATTCCATACAAGCATGAGGAAACCCCAGCAAATGCAGAAGTATTAGAAGCACGCCCTGGTCATTTCGTCTTTGCAACAAAAGAACAGCTTCATAAATGGTTATAAGCTACAGCCGCGTGGAGATTCTTCCACGTGACTGTATTTTTTTATGGTCTACGTGCTATCCATCAATCCAGCCATCCTCTCCCACCTTGATTGGCATCTTTTAATAATTTTTGGAAAAATAATTATTCGCATTAAAATGAGTTTTTTTTGGACACACTATGATGGATCATGAATCGAAGGTGGGGATGTAAATGCCAATTGTTGAAGTAAAATGTACAGTCGAAAATTGCTTTTTCCATGAAATAGGTAATCTTTGTGGTGCAGAGAAAATTGAAATCCATGCAGATACTCATGGAAAGCAGCATCAACAAGCAGAGTTTTCGACTGATTTTGATGCACATCTATTAAGTGTTGCCGCGCATTCAAAAGACACTTGCTGTAAAACATTTATTTCAAAAAAGGATAAAAGAACGAATGCATAGCCTGCATTCGTTCTTTTCCCTATATGTTACCTTGGTCCATCACGGTCTAAATGAATCATATCAGGAATTTGATTGATGACGAAATTGTTGCTGTCTACTTCTGCATTGGCCTTTAAAGACCCAAGTGGGATTTCATCGACCGTATGCACTTCACGCGCCTTTTCGATTAGTGCCTCGGCATCATTATAGGAAAAACCTAATGTTTCATGTATAATTTTTACCTTTTGTTGCTGTTTCATCAAGCACACCTCCTCTTTAGTAGCTTGTGCGAGCAAAATTTTTTTATGTAATCTTTCAAAAAAACAACAACTATCTAATACAAATATCCATACTTTTTTTATTTCTTTACATATTCTGAATTAATCCTAAATAAAGGAGTGAAAAAAATGGGTTCAGCAGGCTATTCATGGGGTGGTAACAGCGGTTATGGTAATGGTTCAGGCTTTGTATTAATTGTAGTTCTCTTTATCTTATTAATTATCGTGGGTGCTACAATGTACGGTGGAGGCTATTAATACTACTCAGTAGATAGCGCCTTCTCTATATTTTGAAAGAACCTTTGCCAATGGAATTCTCCCTTCACACCTCAACTACTACAGGAGTGAAGGGATATTTCAGATTTCTTAAAAACAAGGAAATTCTCTTCAGTCCCTACATACCGTAGTAATTAGTTTTTTTTCGTTCGATCAATTACTACATTTACGTCCAATGGTTCTGCCGCAAATTCTTCTTTTGGCTTTTTTCTTGATGCTTGTCCAAGTATGGCAAGCATTTCATTGTAGGAAGAACCTGACGAGGCATTTAATCGCTTCACTTCTTCAATATCTGTTCCCGCTTTTGTATACTTCTTTCCTTCCATTCATACACCTCCCTCTATAAATGTTGATATATCAATGGTTTGCACCGTTTTCGAGTGTCCAAAAAATATTTTTCGACACGTACATCTATCGTTATTTTGTAATTCTTGATTTTTTTTACAAACAGTCCGTACGCTTCGCTATAGGATAAACCAGTAAATGGTAATTATCCCTCTGATCCTGTGCGCTATATCGATGCACTTTTGGATCTCTGCGTTGCTTATGATGACGGACCCTCCCATATCTCTAGGCGTCTGATGCGCGTACATTCCTTCGTTCGGTCTATTCATAAGGCAGAGGCTGGCGATGCTCCCTTAGGGACTCTTTGCGATTCGCACGGTCGAATGGTGGAAATAGTGCCGGCTTCTCCGTGTCATCCTCTTGTTTGTGACTTCTGATGGTGTCGCTTACGCAGCCGTTTGAAGCTGGGTGAAATCGTTCATCATTTGGTCTGGATTAAAATAAATTTTCTTGTTACACAAGGCATGTAAAATCTTCAGTAACTTCCCACACAGGACGACAATCGATTGCTTTTTACGCAGTGGATTGTTGGTGCGTGTGGTGTAATGTTCGTGTAACGCTTTAAACGCTAGATTATGTTGAATCAATGGCATCATGACACGGAATAGGAGGGCGCGAAGTTTGCGTCTTCCACGTTTAGAAATCCGTTTTTGTCCGGTTTGTTTACCTGAAGAGTTTTCACGCAATGTGAGTCCCGCGAGTTTGATTAATTGGCGTGGATGCGTATATTGCGTGAGCGAACCGACTTCTGATAGTAATTCGACAATCGTGACATCGCCGATTCCGGGTACAGATGCTAGGTAGTCATAATCCGTCATTTGTTTCGCTAATTCCGTTAATTGTACAGTCAATTCATCGAGCTGTGCCTGCATTAGTTTCACTTGAGAAAGCAGTGTGGCGATTTCATAACGGGCCATCACCAGTCCTTCCGTCAGTCCAATTGAATGAGGTGCCAGTTCGACTAATTGTTTCGCTTTCGGTAGTTGAGGACTTTTCATCCCGTCTACTTGGCGATAAAGGAAGAGCAGTTCTTCCGGTGTTTTCCCTTGAATATCCATTGGCAGCGGCGTTTTTTCCAGCACCGCATACGCCATTTTTCCAAAATTTTTAAAGACTTGTGTAAACTCTGGGAAGAAACGGTCTAACCAACGAATGATGCGGTTTTGAAGGGCGTTTAAATCCTCTTGAATTTTTGAACGCAACGTCGCACCATTTCGTAATTCCGCTTCCACGCCTTCTAAAAGACGAGGATAGCTAAAGCGTCCATCTCGCATTAGACGGGCGATGACAAGCGCATCTTTTTGGTCATTTTTCGTCTGCAGGTTGTCGTCGAGTTCTTTCGAGCGATTGACGTGCATCGGATTGACCATCACAAACGGAATCCCATAGTGTGTTAAAAACGCCGCTAAGTTCATCCAGTAGTGACCAGTTGGCTCGAAACCAACGAGGATTTCTTGTTTTTCATGTGCCGTTTTTAACGTAAGCAGACGCTCATAAAACGCTTCAAATCCGATACGTGATTGCACGATAGGAAATGATTTTTGGAGCACGCGACCGCGATCATCCACAGCACAAGCGAAGTGCTTATGCTTGGCAATATCGATGCCAATGACTAACGTATTTTCAGAAACTTGATTAATTTTTTCATTCGTATTAAAATTCATTGTTGTAAGTCCTCTCTGTAGATGTGCGAGTCAATTGTCTGGTTGACACTCAAACATCATACGAGAGGGCTTTTTTCTTTTCAAGTCCCTGAAAATTCTTCTAACAGGAATGCTCCCTTTCAACTAGCATGTGCGGGAGTGTATCATTTATGTAAAAAATCGGTCGCTGCGTGTAGGCAACTACCGATTCATTTTAAGTTTGATTTTATTTTCTTTATAGCAAAATATTCCGATGATCCCCATCACCGAAAAAATAACTGGTGTAATGAAGCCATAATAATAACCATCCGCTAAATTTCCGGCAGTGAGATGAAAATAATCTAAAATATAGCCAAATAAGATTGGCAAGAGTACCGCGCTTAAAAAGCCACCTGTATTGACAAAACCTGAAACAATTCCATTTTCTTTAATTGAAAAAGATTGACGAACCGCGGCAAAACTTAAGGCACTCGCCCCATAACCAAAGCCAATAATAAAAAATAGGAGACTGAGCAACGACAGAGACGGATGCCCATTCACCAATAAGAACGTACACCAACTTAATAAAACTATAGTATGAACCATAATGTACGGCTTTCTAATTGTTTCTAACGAGCTTGAAATCCAGCTCATTAAAGGCGCGCCAATCAGTGCACCAATCAACCCAAGCATGATGAGCTGGCTAGCCTCTGAACTGGTCATTTCATATAAATTCGTCATATAAGGTACTGCCCATGAGCTAATGAATCCTACATATCCTCCAACAACCCCAAAATGACAAAAGAATAAAGCCCATGATTGACGGTTTGAAAACACTTTTCTTACAATCACCATTGTTTTCTCTCGTTGTACCGCCACTTTTTCTACGACTGGTTGTTCTTCAAATCGACGTTTTGTATTTTTGACCAATACAAAATAAAGGAACAATCCGCAAAAGCATAATAGTAGTCCTATTGAAAAAAATGTAGCGCGCCATCCATATAAACTAATCCACATAGAATACGGTACGGTTGCCAGCAAAAAGCCTAAACTCCCTGTCATCCCCGCAAAGCCTACTAAGCGAACGAATTCCTTTCTATGAAACCACGTAGCCAAAATTAACATCATATTCACCCAGATGGTTGCATCCCCTACGCCTGTGAGGATTCTTGCAATAAATAAAATCCAGTCATGCGTACCTAAACTATATATGACTGTCCCGAAGCCTGTCAGTGTCGCTCCGATAATGAGAAAAAAATTAGGTCCAAAACGATCCGCTAAAATCCCCATTGGAATTTGTAAGCTTGTATAGACAAAAAATTGGATGCTCATTAATAAACCAATTTTCGAAGCAGTTAAATTAAAATCTTCCATCAAGTTATTCGTAATTAACCCCGGAGCCGTTCGTTGACTTGCCATTAATAAATAGGTGACCAACACAGAAGCAAATACAATCCATCGGTATCGGCTTTTTTGTTTTTCCACTTGTTTCTTACTCCTAGTTGTTTTTTCGCATAGCGTTCAAACTAATGGCCGTTACTTGTTAAATCGTTTCATATTCCTTATATGGCTACATATACATATCTATAGCACAGCATAAACTCTTCACATTATGTTATGTTATGTCATGTCATTCATTCAAGAAAATGAAAAGGATGGGGAGCGCTATTCAAGTAAATCCAGTCCATGTCAATACATGTTGTTTAAACAATGGGGCCAGACAGATTGTGTATTATCCACAAGTCGCTTACTGTGAAAATTATTTATGGGAACAGCATATAAATCATGCCATTTACGAGCAAGTTAGAGCGTTAATTTCACTACAGGTAGGAAATCTACCCAGTACAGTGGATGAAATGCTGGGGTTTTATGAAATAAAAAATAATCAACGACAATTGCTTAGTCTCTCTCTTTCTAATTACACGTATCATAAGCAGGCTGCCCATGGGATGACGTATATTAAATCACTTACGTTTGATTTCGAAAAAGAGCAAATTTGCCAATTGAGAGATTTATTTATACCAGGAGCGGATTATGTTCAGCGCCTTTCTGAACTAGTTGAACTACAAATTATTCAGCGTGATATTCCTTTATTAGAAAACTTTCCTGGCATTCGACCGGATCAGGATTTTTATATTGCAGATAAGTCGCTTGTCATTTATTTTCAATTATATGAAATTACGCCTTATGTTGTGGGGTTGCCAATGTTTCCTATTTCTGTATTTGATTTAACCGATATTATCGATGAACAAAGCCCACTTAGTAGAATGGCTGTTAATAACTAACCTCTAAAAAGACCCATGCTAAAGGAAATGGACTTTCTTGCATGGGCTTAACTATAATAACCGTGTATTAATGTTCATCCATATGGGGTGGCTGTACAGGATGCGCGTCCTCAATCACACGAATAGGGCGCATCATATCATGATCTTCATGTTCAAGGAAGTGACAGTGCCAAATATAGTTTCCAGTATGCTCTTTCCAATGCATGATGAGTTTTGTTACTTTGCCAACATCCGCTTTTACTGTATCTTTCCAGCCTCTTTCATAATCGCGTGGTTTTTCGGGTTCGCCTGTAAATTCTAATTTTCCCTCCGCCACAAAAAGATCCACATCAAAGGGTCTTCGCTCAAGAATTTTGAACTGGACTAAATGAATATGCACCGGATGAAAAACGGGAGTCGTATTGATGATATTCCATATTTCAATACTATCTAGCGCAGGCTTTTCTGTTGCAGGCTCATGGTACATTCGGCCATTTAACTGAAGCATGAGCCTGCCATAACGATCTAATGTTGTAGTTAATGGGAGCTGGCGTATTGTATGTGCATGATGTTCGTGCAAATCCATTGCGGGCTCCAACAATGCAGGGATTTGACTTGTATCCTGCCCTTTTAAAGGTAACGACACGTTAAATTTCATAATCACACTTGTATGCTCATCTGGAAACTCCTCATCGTCATTCATCAAAAAGATTTCTTCATGGGCAAATTTACTAAAATCAATAACGATATCACTGCGCTCTGCTGGTGTTAATGTGATGCTGCTAATCTCATTCGGCTTCTCTAAAAATCCACCATCTGTTCCAATTTGAGTGATGAGTTCATTATTTGAAAGACGCAAATCATAACTTCTTCTATTTGAGCCATTTACGATACGGAAGCGATATTTTCTTGGCTCCACATTTAAATAGGGCCATAGCTTGCCATTAACGACGATTGTATTACCCACATAACCTAATGTAATCGTTGGATCTGGTAATGGTAGTTGGTCCGGCACGGGAAGTGGGAATGGTGGTGTCAATTTAGTAGGGTAAAATATCGAGCCATCTTCATTAAAGGATTTATCCTGAATCATTAGGGGAATTTCGTATTTTCCACTAGGCAAATGGAATCGCTCTTCAGAAGAATCACGAAGCAAATAAAATCCCGCCAAGCCTGCACAAACATTTAATCGTGTTAACCCCATAGAATGATCATGATACCACATCGTCGTACCTGGCTGATGATTTGTGTATGCATGCACCTCTTGCTTAAATGTCGGGCCAGTTGCTGTATAATCCTTTGTATACCAAGCTTCTGGGTGTCCATCACTTGCCGAAGCCACGTTTGCACCATGTAAATGAACAACCGTTCGAACCTCAGGCGAATTATTGGTGCCATGTAAGCTAAAATCGATTGGTAAGAAATGTTTTTGAGGCAGTTTATTTAAATATTTCACATAGGTCGTAGAGTCTTTTTTTGCTTCAATTGTTGGACCTGGGATTATGCCATTGTAGCCCCAAACTTCTGAATAAGGAAAACCTACATGAAATCGATGCTTTGCTTTTAACATTTTAATTTCGTAATAAGAACCCGGTGGATAATTTTTATTTGCTTTTGGTATAGCGATTGGTGGCTTTACTAATTCATCTACAAATTTAGGGATGGTATTCGGATTTGCTGGGTTTATAGGCTGCTCTATATGCTTCAAAATAGCACATCCTTCTTTCTTTTATTTGTCTAGATTATTCATTAGCTGTTAGAGGTGTTCATGCTTGATACGCTACTAGATAAGAAATACCGCTACAATCGTCGTTACAATTAAGCCCACGACAACCGGTACAAGATTTCTCCGCGCAAGCTCAAATGGACTTACATTACAAATAGCGGCTGCTGGGATTAATGCCCAAGGAATGAGTGTACCGCCACCAACCCAAATCGCCGCAATTTGACCAAGTGCTGTTAATGTTGCTGTCCCTTCTCCAATAGCTGTGCCGAACAGGCTTCCAATAGAACCCACTAAAGAAATCCCTGAAAATCCTGACCCATCAAGCCCCGTAATTGCACCAACTCCTGTTAATGTGATAACCGCGACTTCTGTTGTTAATGGTACAATCGCTGCAAGTGCAACACCGAGGTCATTGACAATACCGTGCGAGCTTTCTGGTAAATATCCCCCAATGATTGTCTGGAAGCCTGAATCACCTAAGTAGAAGAAGGCCGCAATCGGAATGACCGGTCCAAATACTTTAAAGCCAAATTGAAAGCCATTGATAAAGTAGCTCGTTGTTTGATCTAACCCCTTCTTCTTATACGCTAGGATACAAAGTAAAAGTAAAATAAATACCGAAGTGCCCCCAACTAACGCCGTTGCATCTCCACCTTGTAGATTAAATAATGCCATCGCTACAACGTCTAAAATGAAGGCAATCGGAATGAGTAGCGCAAAGAATTTTTTCTGCTTCATTGTTAGTAAATCCTCTGTCGTTTCTTGCTCCGCACCATTATCATACGTCCCGACTAATTCGAGTTTGCCCTTTTTCATATCCCTTTTTAATAAATAAAAGGCAACGATTGTCGTTACAACTCCCATCGTAATGACGAGCGGGATACTTGCTGCAACCACATCACCGACAGGAATTCCGGCTGCATCTGCTGTCAATTTAGGAGCGCCCTGAATAACAAAATCACTAGATAAAGCAATTCCGTGGCCAAATAGGTTCATAGCCATTGCGACACCAAGCGCGGGAAGTCCAGCACGAATCGCCACGGGCAATAACACCGCTCCTAATAAGGCAACAGCCGGAGATGGCCAGAAAAACCAAGAAATAATCATCATTAATAGCCCAATTGTCCAAAAGCCAAGTGTTGGATTTTTAATAATTTTCGTAAACGGAGCAATCATCACTTCATTAATACCCGTTTTAGTTAAAACACGGCTCATCGCAACGATGATGGAAATGATTAAAATAGTAGATAATAATTCTGTGATGGCAAAAACAAAGCTATTAAATATACTACTAATAGAGGAAGTAAAATTACCCGTTGCTACAATTGCAATAACAAAAATCCCCAATATACTAATCAATGTTGTATCAAGACGTCTTACCATGAAGTAAATAATGAGCAGTATAAATAAAACATAGATCCAATGCAAGGCTGTCAATTCAATCCCCATACACTACCTTCCTCTCCTTTTTTTTAGCATATGGGAGACAGAGATAGATGGTGAGCGCCTATTTGCAATTAATATTTTTTTAGAATCTAATGAAATCGCCTAATTTTCAATCATGCTATTTCCGTAATTGAAGATAATCATGCAAATTATGTTCTAAACTGGCCATTTCTTACTTACAGTATAAAAAAGCATTTAAGGGGAGAACAAATGATTGTAGATGGTGTGTTCTCTGGTGGTGGGATTAAGGGATTTGCTTATGTTGGTGCATTGAAGGTGCTTGAAGAGCGTGGATTCCAATTTGGGCGTGTAGCCGGTACAAGTGCTGGTGCAATCTTGGCGGCTTTTATTGCAGCAGGTTTTAATGCGCAGGAGTTGGAGGAAATCTTTGATGATCTAAACTTGAATGTACTACTCGACCCTCCGAAAATCTGCATCGGCATGCCCTTTTTAAAATGGGTTAATTTATACGTACGTTTTGGCATGTACCGCGGAAAGTCGTTAGAAAAGTGGTTTTATGATAAATTAGCGACAAAAGGAATTTTTACTTTTGGTGATTTGCCTGAAGGGTCATTAAAACTCATCGCTTCTGATTTAACAACCGGGCGAATCCTTGTCTTGCCCGATGATTTAAAAAACTATGGCATTAATGCGCATACCTTCTCCATTGCTCATGCATTGCGTATGAGCTGCGGCCTTCCCTTTTTCTTTGAGCCCGTCTATTTAAAAAATGGCGTGAATGAAAATGTCATTGTAGATGGTGGTGTTTTAAGTAACTTCCCTCTATGGATTTTCGATAATGGCCATCAAATAAGACCTATTCTTGGACTCAAGCTAAGTAGTGCCAATGAAGAAATGGCGCCACGCGAAATCGATAATGGTATTCAGTTATTTGAAGCATTATTTGCTACGATGCAAAATGCGCATGATAATCGCTACATTGCTCGAAAACATGAAAAAAATATTATTTTTATTCCGGTAGAAAAATTTAGCACCACCCAATTCGATATCGATGAAGAAACAAAGAATAAATTAATGTGTATTGGTAAAGATCGTACCATTCAATTTTTAAAAACATGGTCGCCGGTTTGGTAGGGGAGGGTCATGGTTTTACTTAGGAAACATGCGTAGAAGGCGTCCTAAAATGACCTTCTGGACGCCTCCTGATTTATTTATTTTTTCCCGTTGTTACGCCTTTCCTTTTTTACTTTTTCCGATTTCCTCTTTAATTTCTTCTTTTAGTTCTTCAATGGAGTGTTTCCGTCGCTCATTTTGTTCATTGATCATTGCACGTTGGATGCCGTCTGCAAACTCCTTGCCAATTTCTGCTTCCATCAAATTTCTTTCCGTATTTTTTACAATTTCACGTATGCGTCCTACATTACTCGTTTTGTCGTCTTGCTTTAGGTGCTTTGAATTCGGCATATTCTCCTCCTAAGTTATTATAGATTCAAACTTAGTGTGGTTAGTTTAATTATTCCTATGTGCTATACTTTTAAATTTAAAAATTGGCTACCTCTTATTCAGTCGCTAAAGCGGTAAGAACAGACCCCATCGCTTGAATCCAGCCACCAATTGCATTCATAACTATGCCCTCTTCGGTATCCATATTAGCGGAAACTTGAATGACACTTCCGATTAATTGAATGATGTTTCCTATATTTGTAATTGTTTCTAAAAACGTTAACTGTCCAGAGGTTTGTATGGTCATCCCCATGCCTACTATTTGAAGAAGATTTCCTTGCTTTTGTAGGAGCTCACTTGATCGTTCATTCGTATTTAATATCCCTGCAATTACCGCGATATTACCAATTGCTTGAATCTGTTCGCCAACAATATTTAATGTACCTTCCTCACCTTTTGCTGCAATAGCCGTTCCTCCCGCTTCTAAAACGTTGCCAATTAGATTTAAATCTGTGAGGGTTCGTTCCGTAAAGGTTTTTGATGGCGTACTTGCTATTGCAGTTATAATAGCTCCAGCCGCTTCAATCCAATTTCCTGCAATGCTCGCCATATTTGCACTGTTGGCTTCTTTCTGAATTTCGGACTTTTGCTGTATTACACGTTTCCTAGAAAGTATTTTTTTATCCTTATTATTCGTAGGTTGATCTTTCCTATTTTGATTACTTCGGTTATTCGGATTATAAATGCCCATCTTATTTTCACCCACTACTCTAGACATCATACAATAGTATATGGTGTTTAAAATAGTACCTTTAGACTAATGAAATGCTATAGTTTATTTTGGTATTTACGCAAAAAAAAACAGATTGTCAAAGGAATAATTTCTTTGACAATCTGTTTTCATTTTTATTCTATCTCTTGCGTTGCTTTAAAGTTATCTAATAATGCACGCACTTCATTTGTAGATTTGGTATGCATTAATTGATTACGTAATTCACCAGCTCCGCGGAAGCCTTTTACATAAATTTTGAAGAATCGATGTAGGCCTGACATAGAGCGTGGTAATTGCTCTGCGTATTGGTCTTGTAAGTCTAACTGGAATCGTAATAATTCTAGTAGCTCTTCACTCGTATGCTCTCTTGGCTCTTTTTCGAAAGCGAATGGGTTTTTGAAAATACCGCGTCCGATCATGACACCGTCCACACCATATTTTTCTACAAGCTCTAAGCCCATTTGACGGTCCAAAATATCACCGTTGATTGTTAATAATGTGTTCGGGGCAATTTCGTCGCGTAGTGCTTTGATTTCAGGAATGAGCTCCCAGTGTGCATCCACCGCACTCATCTCTTTGCGCGTGCGTAAGTGAATGGAAAGATTGGCAATATCCTGCTTTAAAATATGCGTGAGCCATTCCTTCCACTCCTCTATTTCCTTGAAGCCAAGTCGTGTTTTCACACTTACCGGAATTCCACCCGCTTTTGCCGCTTCAATGAGCTCTGCTGCCACATCTGGTCGCAAAATTAAGCCTGAACCCTTCCCACGGCCTGCAACGTTTGGTACGGGACAGCCCATATTTAAATCAATTCCTTTAAAGCCCATTTCTGCTAAATCGATACTCATCTTGCGGAAGTTATCTGGATTGTCTCCCCAAATATGCGCCACAATCGGTTGCTCATCTTCTGTGAACATTAAACGGCCGCGCACACTTTCAATACCATTAGGATGGCAATAGCTCTCTGAATTTGTGAACTCTGTAAAATAAACGTCGGGTGCCCCAGCCTCCGCTACAACATGTCGGAACACGCAATCCGTTACATCTTCCATCGGTGCTAATACGAAAAACGGCTTCGGTAGCTCTGTCCAAAAATTTTCTTTCATTTTTATTCTCGATCCTCTCATAACAGGACGTATTTCATCCTAAAATTCATCAGTTATCTATGCTGAAATTATTTATTGTAAGCAAAAATGCAATCATTGTAATAGTATAACCTAGCTTTCACATTTTTTCTTGTATGAAATTTTGGTATGAAAAAGAGGACAGGTTTACAGCTATCCTCCAATGATTAGCTTTTGGTTCATACGTTTTAATGTCCCTAAAATACTCATCGCGGCTAAATAACTTGTTTTTGGATTTTGTGATAACGGATTATTTTTAATTGTCAACATTACTTCGCCAAAATTGCCTTTAATATCGACCAGATGAATATTTTGATCAATATGCGGATCCGCCACTAATTTTACTGTTGTTGCATCAAAGCCGATGCTCGCTAAAGCCAAGACAATCGAAACATTCATATTTTTAGGGAATTTATGAATGGCGTCGCGTGCTGTTCCTTCAAAAACCGTGATTGCCGTATCAATTTTTTCTTCAATTAATGACCGTGCTGGCTTGCGTGTTAGGAGCGAAACTGATGTAACTGTGCCAAGTGCATGGGCGTTTTGTAGTAAATCCAAGCCACCAATCGCGCCTGATGGTAAATACAGTTTTTGATTATATTCGATTGCTATGTCATATAAGTGCTGCAATAACTGCTCATCTGCAAGTGCACCAATGCTTATGAGTACAACGGGCTTTTGCTTGAGAATCGTTGGAACGAATGCTTGTACTACTTCTATTGTTGCCGCTTCCACAACAATATCAATGTTTGACGCGAGAAATGCATCCAAATCCGTGTATAATATGATGCCAAATTGTTGTTCAAGCATCTTGTATTTTTCTTTGTTGCGAACATAGACGCTTTTTATTTGTAGCGGACCTTGTTTATTTCCCTCTAACTCATGTAACAAAAAATGGGCAATGGCTCCTGCACCGATTAGTCCGATATTCATTTGTATAACTCCTTCACTTCTGTTTGATATCTCCATCTTATAAGAAAACTCATGATAGATGTTAGCCTTAAGCGAACAAACTTTCATTTAAGAAAGTTCTGTTAATTTCTAGAAAAACGCTTTCAATGAGCAGAAAATAGGCAAGTTCATTTTGCTGACATATTGTGAACGTTTTCATGTTTTTTTCGCAGCATTTCCTTTGAGGTCTGACGTCTATTCATTGTATAGTAGCTATAGAAAATAACATTTTAGGAGATGACATAGATGGGCACAGAAATTCTAAATTACGTAGAAAAAATGGAAGCCGCAGTATTAAATAATTTAGTAACAACAGACACTTCAGATATTTATGAAATCGCAACGGATATGATTGCACAGGACCAAGCCGCTTTCGAACATATTTGCCAAGCTTACGAAATTGTAAAACATAACTTAGTAGGTTAATGCCAACATAATCTAAAAACCCAATCCATCCCCTAAAATGTACCCTATAAGATAGACACTTTGAAAAAGTCTATCCTATAGGGTATTTTTATTTATAGTGAGAAAAAAGATGTCGGAGTGGAATCAAATGACGAAAGAATTATTTACAAAAAAAGAACAAGAACAACTAAAATGCAATCCTAATGTGCAAGCTGTTAGTGAGAGATCAATTACATATACAGATGAATTTAAACGTCATTTTATTGCGGAGTATGAGAAAGGGAAGCTTCCTAGAGAGATTTTTGAAGATGTTGGTTTAAATGTTGAATTAATCGGTTTAGAGCGTATTAATTCAGCTCGAAAACGTTGGCGTGCAGCCTATCGTAAATCAGGTGTGGCAGGTCTACAAGATACTCGAAAAACCAATTCTGGTAGACCTTCAGAACGTGAATTAACATTAGAAGAAAAAATCACTCGGCTAGAAGTGAAAAATCGTATATTAGCAGCGGAGAACGAATTACTAAAAAAGCTCGATTTACTCGAAAGGCAGATGTTAAAGAAGAAGTAAAAATTACACCAGAATTAAAGTTCGAACTCATCCAGCATACGATAAAAAAATACAAATTAAAGCGCATGGTGAGCTATTTATGTAACATAATGGGCGTATCTCGTTCAGGTTACTACAATTACTTCACGGAAAAATCAGCACAAAAGCGCGCAATTAAAGCGGAAATAGATGAAGAAGTAAAGGATATCATTTTAAAGGCGTATCATTTCCGAGGACGCAAAAAAGGAGCACGCCAAATTAAAATGACCTTAGAAAATCAATACCAAATTACATATAACTTAAAGCGTATTCGCCGCATAATGAAAAAATTTTCGATTATATGTCCAATTCGTAAAGCAAATCCATATCGTCGCATGGCGAAAGCAACGAAAGAACATCGCACATGTCAGAACAAACTACAACGTCAATTTAAACAAGGTGAAGCAGGTAAAGTTCTGTTAACAGATATCACTTATTTAACGTATAAAGGTGGAAAACGCGCTTATTTATCAACGATTAAAGACGCCGAAACGAATGAGATTTTAGCGTATGAAGTATCCCCTTCATTACATCTAGAGATTGCGCTCAATACGCTTCACAAACTGAAGAAACACCGCCATTTAACAGAAGGCGCCTTTATTCATTCGGATCAAGGTTTCCATTATACGAGTCCGCAATTTCAAAAGCTCGTAAAGAAAATGGGGTTAGGTCAATCGATGTCACGTCGGGGAAACTGTTGGGATAATGCGCCCCAAGAATCATTCTTTGGGCATTTTAAAGATGAAACGAATCTAAAAGAATGTGAAACGCTAGAAGAAGTAAAACGAGAAGTTAAGAGTTATATGACGTATTACAATCATTATCGTGGCCAGTGGAATTTAAAAAAGCTGCCGCCTGTAAAATACAGACAGCAGCTTCAACAAGTTGCCTAGGCTTTTCAAAATGTCCTTTACAAAGGGTACACTTTACCCCTGGATTGGGTTTTTATTTCTATGTGTAATACTATTCCGAATAGTTCTACCTCTAATTTAACAAGAACGAATTCCAACTACCGAATAGTCGCTTTTTTAAATCCGTCATATACAGAAATCGCAGCACTAAATATAAAGATCATAATCGCCCCACCAATTACCCACATGTTCAATTGACCCTTTGTTATATTAAATATTTCCGTCAAATAGATAATAAAATCTGGGTTCATTAAATTTGGATTCACTAAAATAATGATAAAGACAATGGTTGAAATTACTTGAAGTACCGCATTACCAATGGCCATTCTTTTTGTCCATTGTGCTTTGATTAGCTTATATAACGCCAGTATTACTTCAAATCCAACTAAAACAACTACAAGCGGCCAATATTTTAAAAGCACCTCCTGATTTAAAGCGGGTATGACAAATTCTAATCGGCCTCCGCTTCCTTCATATACTCCTACTAGCTGGTTGGCATAAAAATAAAGCGTTGCCCAAATCGCCGTCCACATTAAGCTCCCAAAAACCTCGAACTTTGAAATGGCCTTTTTCTTAGGTATATAAGCAACCTTTTTCAAATCATCAGCAGTCCATTTTTCCAAGCTTGAAGTTAAAGGCTGTTGCTCCTTGTCCTTATCAAATCTTTCAATTAGCGCAAAAGTTAATGTGAGCCAGAAAAACACCTGGATCCCTACCTCGATTATCGTCGCAATTCCATTACCAAGCATTGAAAGCACAACCGTTAAAATGGCCTCTTCCCCGTTGTAGTCGATAAAATATTGGGTAATTATTGTGATACATGCAATCACAGTGGCTATCGGTACAATCATTTTCAATAGCGACATATATACATCAAAATAACGGGGACCTATGAGGTGCATTGGCTGGTCCTTGTAGCCGTTTGCCAATACTACTGGACTTCCTAATTGATTGAGTACCTCTTTAACATCCTGTTCATTATAATGATCGGGCAACATATCTTCAATTGTTGAACGTAACTCGAGCGCAATATCCGCTCGAAGTTTTTCAGGTAGCCTGCGCGTGACCTCTTGAATATATATTTCAATTAACTTCATCTTCTTCATCTCCTCTTAATAGAGCATAAAGTTCATTCGAATTGTTAAACCATTCTGTTTTTAACTGTAGGAAAATTTCTAAACCATATTCACTCAATACATAGTACTTACGGGGTCTACTCTCTGAAGTATCCCAGCTGCTTGAAACCAACTCTTGCTTTTCTAATCGACGGAGCAATGGATAGAGCGTACTTTGATCAATGGAAATTCCTGATTGCTCCAATAACTGTACGAGCGAATAGCCATACTGAGGTGTCCTTAATTGACTTAAAACCGCTAACGTCAATGTTCCTCTTCTCAGTTCTGTCGTTAACGAATTTAATAAATTGTTCATTGATACACCCCCAACCTCAATATTGTATGTCGTACAGTATTTATTTTATACTATGCATCATACAGTATTATTGATAGGAAATCAATTTCCAATTATTTAAACACAAAAAAAATCACAGATTAGACACGTCTAAACGGTGATCTTCATTTCCCACTATCAAGCTACTGCCTTTAGACACGAAAAAGAACAAATCTCATTCCCAGAATCCATCCTTATGCTAGTTTTCAGCTCTAGACAGTCCTTGATAATTCGGCAACTCTTGCACGATTATTCGATTCATTTTACAAAAATGTTTTAAAAATTGATTTGCTTGCTCGCGTTCCTTTGGGTTACTTTTAAGCAAAGCTATATCAAGCAAAATTTGAGCCATCCATGAATTATGAAAATAGCGGTATTTTCCAGTATTCCAAGAGGTTTTTTTAGAGGCATTTTTATTTAGATACGTATCCCATGAAGGCAGTGCGTAGGATTCTTGTTCGGTGAGTTGAAGTTGATATTTTGAGTGAGCAGGAATATACCCATCCTCACAAAGCTTCCCGATAAACTCCTCCTTCACCATATAAACGCCTAAAATCCGCCTTTCTGCTCCAGGCATATTCGAATTTTTTTCTGTTAATAAAACAGCGCTATTTTGGTGTAAGCGAATGGGCTTGTTCGGTTTTCCTTTGTCATTTCCGCTCTTTACCACACCTGAAAAAACTCGCCATTCTGAAAAGGAACTCGTCTTTTCTTCAGCGTCACACCAAAAAACCAGTTGTGATTCAGGATGGAGTTTAAATTGATTCATTAGTCTTTCATGCTCCAAACGAAGCTCTTGTTTCATTCGTTGCAATTGTCTTTCTTCTTCTTTTTGCTTTTCTTTCTTTTCTTGCTCAGCTTCTTTTTTTTGAATAATTTCTTTCATGAATATAGCGGCACCTTGATCATGCAACTCTAAGTGCTTACCGAAGACATCCGGAAAAACAAATAATTTATTTTCCGTGGCAAAATTGATTTCTACGCTCGATTCAGTTTGTTTCACTATGCTCCCCATGCCGAAAAATTTGTGCGTAACCTTCTTATTAATTAAATTCAATCGTCAAATCCTCCTAGTATAGAATTACTTGTTTTTTCCCAATAATTATAGAGTGCCCTCATATTAGAAATTCAATACTAATAATCACTTTCTAAAAAAGAAACAGTCGGTCGGCTAGATGCACCTGAAAAACAAGTGAAGCTTGCAGTGAAAGCCTTTCTAGCAGCAGCGCTTTCCGATTGAGAATTTCGTTTAGTGAGGCCTATGTCAGAAGAATTTAGATAGCCCGTTCGCTGACCAGATCATCCTTTTAGGGCCAATCTCTAATAAATATTTGTTAGAGCAAGATTATCGACAAGCGAAAATATTTTGCCTTACCTCTACAGTAGAATGCTATGCCCACATGTTTGCCGAGCAGCAAAAAATGGGGGATATATCATTAGCACCCATGTGGATGGTGCTTCGGACATCATACAAAATCAACGCTTCGGCAAAATTCATCCAACATATGATTGGGAACATATTGTGTTAGAATTAAAAAAGGCGGCCGCACAACTAGATGTACTGGCCGATACGTGTGACAAGCTACAAAAATTTGCACGTGCTGAATTGAAGTGGAATTGTGAAGAAAATTGCGGACTTACTAGATGAAAAAAAGACTGTTTAAATAGTGCAAAAAAAGAGCGTGTCCGAGAAAAATTCTGGGACACGCTCTTTGCGCCGGGGAAGGATGCTAGCATGAAGCTCCGATCACCACTGCAGCACCGCCTCAAGCGGATGATTTGAATACGAGTTTTAGTATTTAAGAAACGGTTACAGATTCATTTTGGTTAGCAGGCACCAAAGCTGGTCCCATTGCATTTGTGATAATTTGTTTAATATCTTCAAGAGTTGCTTTTCGTGGGTTTGTCGCTGCGCAAACATCTAACATCGCGTTTTTAGCTAAGATTTCAATATCTTCGTCTTTCGCACCAAGCTCACGGAAGCCACTTGGAATATTTAAGTCTTTTGCTAACGCTTCAATCACTGAAATTGCTTTTTCAGCTGCATCGCGCTTGCTTAGCCCTTCAATGTTTGCCCCTAATAACTCAGCGATTTTTGCAAAGCGTTCTTGGCGCGCTGTTAAGTTGAAACGGCAAACATGTGGTAATAAAATCGCGTTACATACACCATGTGGTAGGTTATAGAAGCCACCTAATTGATGGGCAATGGCATGTACATAACCTAATGATGCGTTGTTGAACGCCATTCCTGCTAAAAATTGAGCGTACACCATTTGCTCGCGTGCTTCTAAATCTGCACCGTTTGCATAAGCACGCGGTAAATACTCAGGAATTAATTGCAGTACTTTTTCGCCACAAGCATCTGTAATTGGCGTTGCATTTGTTGAAACAAATGCTTCGATTGCATGTGTTAATGCATCTAAGCCAGTTGCTGCCGTTAGTGCTGGTGGTAAACCAATCATTAACTCAGGGTCATTAATTGATACAAGAGGGGTAACATGTTTGTCAACAATCGCCATTTTTACTTTACGCGCTGTATCCGTAATAATTGTAAAGCGTGTCATTTCGCTTGCTGTGCCAGCCGTTGTATTGATCGCAATTAATGGAACTA
Source organism: Solibacillus sp. FSL R7-0668 (assembly GCF_038006205.1). Lineage (NCBI taxonomy): Bacteria > Bacillati > Bacillota > Bacilli > Caryophanales > Caryophanaceae > Solibacillus > Solibacillus sp. FSL R7-0668. The sequence goes on from NZ_JBBOUU010000001.1 coordinate 3,418,396, forward strand.
GTGGATTTTGTGTTTGATCTACGCCTTCATAATCATGAATACGTCCACCATTCGAAGCAATAATACCGATTCCTTTTGCTGCATCGTGTGCACTACCGCCTCCAAGCGATACAATGGAATCACAGTTCTCGGCAATATAAGCCGCGATACCATCTTCAATATTTTTATCTGTTGGATTTGGTTCTGCTTTCGGGAAAATTGCCACTTCAACACCTGCAGCTGTAATGATGTTAGCAATTTGTGCTGAGAGCCCTAATTTGTGTAAGCCCTCATCTGTTACGATCAATGTCTTCTTCACTTCTAACTCTTTTAGTTTTTTACCAACCTCTTGAATTGCTCCTGGCCCAAATAAGTTTGATGATGGCATGACAAATTGCTTTAGAATGTCTGACATGTTTCCAACCCCTTTTCCAATGTTAAAAATTGCTTGAATGGCGAAAATCACCCTTCAAAATATCCTATTCTATCAACTTTTGAAAAATACTCGGGGTTATTTAATTAAATGTATATTTTTAGTGAACGTTATTATTGAATAATTTACAAATCTAATTATTTTTAAAATACATTTGGTTTTGAGCTAACTACATTATGGTTTTCTTATTCCTTAAAATGAATGCCCTCCGCTATCTGTCATAGATTTTCTTCTGATTCAACAAAAAATTGAGTGACTTCATCGTTATGAGTCACTTAATAATTGAAGAATCCACTTCTTCACATCAACAAACCGATTAAATGGAGGGAATTCATTTGTTCCTGTAACAATCATTGGCACAAGGGAATCTACTTTATGAAGGCTACCATGTGCGCCACCTCCTGCATGATTGTGACTATGTTCTTCAATAAACTCATATGAAGGTTTTGCATCTACAATAATAACACGGCCTTCCTGTGAATGAAGCGCTCCATGTAGCCTTGCTAGAGCATCTGGATAGTCTTGATACTCAATATGTCCTTCATTCGTAACTTTCAAATCTAAAATGGAAGTATTCCCGGAAATTTCCCATGATTGTTCATAGTCATCAACATACGTACCCATTGGTGAAAATGTAAATTCCCCATCACTTAGTGAATTTACAACATAGTTTGTTTGGTCATCTTTCCAGGCAATAAAGCCAATTCGCTCGTCCTCTTTTAAAATGTTCACGATTTCTGAGATTTCAACTTGTTGATCGTTGACGTAAATGTATGCCATGCGCTCATTAATCGCGATGGCAAGTTGGGCATCCCTTTTATTGCCTTCCCAAAACGTATATTTCTTCAATGAATGATTTAAATCAATTAAAGAAGTTTTTTTATCTTTATTTACGAATGATTGACCGCTATCTCCGAGTACAATCCACGTTACCTCTTGAATTGCTTCTTCCCACGATGCAAAGCTATTGAATAGGTCTTGTAGTGCCTGATCTGCTTTTTCAATCCCCTTCAAATCTTCAGGACCATGTTTGTGTATAGAAGCATCTGCATCCGGTAAATAGGCAAGCGTAAAGGATGGTAATTTCTTTTGTTAGCGTTATAGAAATTACTAGCACAAGTCCAGTACAGATAACAAGAAATATTATAATCGCCGGTACCATTTTTCTTTTCATCGACTCACCTTCAAATCAATTTATTTACATTAGTATGGTTAAAAATTTATTAATACATGTAAATGAAGGTGAGCTCATCTAAATAACCAATATATTCCGTTTCTTTTTTTCACTCTTTAATCGTTCCATTAGTTCAAATCAACATCAATAAGCAATAAAAAAACGATTTTGAGTGTATTAAACATAAAAATCGACCTATACTATTAAAGATTTCACTTTCAAACTAAGTGACTAGGAGGGTTAACCCGATGAGTGCGAATGATCGCTTAATCTGAATAACCATCAACTGAATGCTCAAGCACGGTTGTCTTAGGTTATTCTTAAGAATCAATGCTTAAAGTATGACAGTGTGTCATGAAGAAAATGTAAGTGTCATCAAGGGGGGTGTCCGAGAAGTGATTCTGGGACACCCCCTTGCGCCGAGGATGGAGGCCAGCACGATGCTGGTCATGAATGCGTTGACTCGCGTCGTGACGATTTTAGCATTCGTACCTATTTCGACCACCGCGAAAAGCAGCCTGCAGCGGATAATTAATACACGAACGAAGCACTGCGCTAAAAGTATTTACTTTTGGCGTAGCTCCTTTTTATTTTTGCTCTACAAATTGTTTTAGCTTTAATGGTCGATAACATAAGAAAAACCCCATACATCTCCTATCTAGAGCGTGTATCGGGGTTGGTCTTATATAAAAATGTTAAAGATTTTTTTGAATTTGATTTTGAATTTCATTTCGATTGAAGTTTATTTCCTCAGCGAACTCTTCCCTGTTTTTACGCTCTCTGTTGGCATTTTGATTTTGGTTTTGCTGTTTTTTGTTATCCTGCGTTTTATTGTTTTTATGTTTATTACTACCCATTTTCACTCACCTCCACTATTAGTGTGAGTGAAAAATATTTTTTTATCCGCTTTTCTCCCATTGCCTAGAGTCAAGCAGGTTTTTTATCTTATTGCTAAACAGCATTACTAATAATCTACCTCTTTATCCATGGCCTCTTTTGGAATTCTAATTTTCTATTCCTGCAATTCCAAAACATCCTGGTCCGGCGTGGGTGGAAATCGCTGCACCCGCTTGTATCCATGTTACATTTTCAAAGCCTGTCTCCCTGGCACTATTCTCCATTCTCCTCTTAATACTTTCATCAAGCCCAATAGAATAAATTAAAAATAGCTGTTTTCGATCAATGTCGTATTGGTTTAAATAATCTTGCATTAGTTTTTCCGCAACATTACTCATTTTCCCTCGGTATTTTTTAGTTGGAACAAGCTTCCCTTCTTTTATTTCGATGCAGGGCTTTATTTTTAACCATGCCCCTCCAATAAAAGCAATATTGCTTACCCGTCCACCCGCTCTTAGAAATTCTAAAGTATTAGGAATAAAAGCTAGCCTTGTTTTAGAAACAACAGATTCTATTTTTTCTATTAGATGAATAGGGTCAATCGCAGGCTCTTCTTCAAGCAAAGCAATCGCGTACATTACAATGGCAGCCAATCCACCTGTCACGTTTAGCGTATCAATTGGAAAAAGATCATCGAAATCTTCCGCTGCAATTAACGCACTTTGAAAGGACGCAGATGCTTTTGACGTATAACCAATGTGAATAATGATGCTATCAGGAAATTCTATTCTAATTTTCGAAAATAAATCATGGTATTCCTGTACATTCATTGCGGTTGTAGTTGGTATTTTTTTAGTGCGATCATAATAATCAAAAATGCCCGCTACAGATAGCTCACTCTCTAAATAATCCTTCCCATCCATAATGACGTGAATCGGTATTATTTGTATGGGGTATTTTTCAATCAGTTCTTTCGGTAAATCCGCTACACTCTCTGTCGATAAAATAATACGTCTCATTGTACATCCCTTCCAACTATTCTAGTCATTCCTGCATATTGATTAATTTACTTTATATGCAGTAAAGAGGAAGATTATCCATTAGAATATTCACGAAAATTTCCCCATTTGATGCGCTATATTACATCTGCTGTAACATACATCTCTTTTCTAGTGAGAAATTAACTAAATCGTATACATTGCATAAAATAGATATGAAAGATTAAAAAAGGGTGATGTATAAAATGACAGTGTTAACATGGAGGCTTTTAATGGAAACAACTGGTCTCCTACCTAATCCCGGAGAAATAACTGACAACTGGGATATTGATCGTTGGGAGAATGATGGCGGCAGAAGTTTTAGTAAACTACATGTACACCGTTGTGATTAGAAACGTAATGGTGCTGTTAGAAATTATTATCTGTGCGTTTTTTGTTGAAAAGGGAGGCAGCTGTCTCCCTTTCACTTATTTCAGTAGATTCTTTTTGTACCGAAAGCAAAGCGACAGGTACAAAAATCCCCCTACTTACTATAAGTGGGGGGATGAATGCTACATATGCAATTCTATTCACCGAGTGTTCAACTCAGGCTAAGTCTAGTAAAATAAACTGAGTATTTTACGATTTCGTTAGATGGTCATAAAATTGTAGCTATGAGCTCGTAGAAATTATTTTTCAACTATATCTTAGTAATAATACCCATTTTTTATCGCACTATTATAATCCGTAATTGCATTGTTTAAACGATTGATAGCATCTGTAATTTCATATTGCGTAGCGTAGTTATTATACAAAACCGCTTGAGCGACTGAAACTTCATACACCAATGCGTCCTTTTCGACTTGCGTTGTCCAAGGTGTATTAGGTGGTAAATTATTTCCATACCAAGAAACTGTTACATATATATATTCAACTGAATTAATGAGTGATGTTAGGGAAGATTTATCCCCATAATACCCATTTCCATTTGAACCATATTTATAGGCATTCTTATAATTCGTAATAGCATAGTTTAAATTATTGATCGCATTGGTAATTTCATATTGTGAAGCGGCGTAATTATACAATACCGCTTGAGCATTTGAAATTGCATAATCCAATGTATCCTTATCTGCCTGTGTTGTCCAAGGCATATTATATGGTACATCATAGCCATTCCAAGAAACCGTTACATATTGAACCGAATTAATAAGTGATGTTAGGGTCGCTTTGTCACCATTATAGCTAGACAGCCCATATTTTTGCGCGTTTTTATATGTTGTAATGGCACTTTCTAAATTATTCAGTGCATTCACAATCTGATCCTGTGTGGCATAGTAATTATTGACAACCGATTGCGCAGTTGAAACTGCATAGACTAATGCATCCTTTTCGGCTTGTGTTGTCCATGCTGTGCTTGAAGATAAGCCACTGCCATTATTCCAAGAAACTGTTACATATTGAATACTATTAATCAACGCTGTGATTGTCGCTTTATCGCCCGTTGTATGCTTTTTACCATTCTTTTGAGCAGCCTTGTACGTTGCTAATGCGCTCGTTAACTGCGTATGTGCAGCATTCACTTGCTCTTGTGTAGATTTCGGATTATTTGCCACAGTTTGAGCACTGTTTAAGATGGCTTCAAAAGCCGTTTTTTCTGCCTGTGTTGTCCATCTTTCAGTAGAAACAACGTCATGACCTGTAACAGATACTGCAACATAAGTAGATGCTGCAACTAATGTATTCAGCGCAGTTTTATCAACGATTGTCACAAGTACATTTGCATTTTTATCATCAATTTGTACATTTTTAAATTGGTGGTAAGATTCTAAATCAACCTTTTTACCTTTTTTCACCGTTACCTGTTGAACGATCCCATCTCCAAGAAGACTGAAATCCTTCTTCACATCAATCACTAGTTTTTCAATATCTGATTCCACTTTTAATTGTGGTACATCATCGGTTACATGAATACTTGCAAGCGATTTGTCCGAAATAAGGGATAGCTTGTTTCGCTGTGTCGTAATTTTTACGTTTGGCATATTCGTAAGTGACACATTTAACCAGCTAATTTTTTTCATGCGTAATGGCTGAAATTTAATCGTACTTCCAACTGAAACATTATTCAGTGTAAGCCCTTTCTTAACACGGTTAGAGACAATTAGCTCCTTTGTCACCTTTACATTTTGAACCTTTGTATAGTCGGCAGCTACCGTTAAATTACCAGAAATCGTAGCCTGTCCTCCATCGAAAACTATTGGTTTTTTAGACGTACCCTTTTTGGATAATGTTAGCGCTGTAATGCTTGTAATTTTTCCATTTTCCACAGATACGGTTGCTTGTGCATTCGTAAGTGCGGCATGGTTATCGGATTTAAAAATAGGCTTTAATGCCTCGCTAATTTTCAGCTGGCCACTAGAAGTATAGATCAAATCATTAGAAAAGCTTGTAATGGTAAGTGACACTTTCCCTGAAGGTATTGCTTTTCCTTGCTCGGCCACCACGATTGGTTGTTCTGATGGAGCCGAAGCATTAGCCGTTGCAACGGGTAACACAAGAGATGCCGTCAGAGCAGTTGCCATAAACGTATTGAATGTCTTTTTCTTCAAAGTCATCACTCCTAATCGAAATATTCTGTAATTAATATACCACATTTATCAAATATTTGGTAATTAATGAAGGATTATTCAATATTTTGTGGTTTATTTTATATTAAAATAAAGACAATACGAAAAGAAGAACAAATTCTGCTACGAGAAATCTGTTCTTCTTTCATTACGCTAACTTAGTTGTTCTCTATTTTTAGTTCTAATAGGTTTTGGAATAACTTCGCTGTTCGTTTATCAAATTCCTCTACATTTAGTGCGGCATCAATTGCTTCCCGCACTTTTCTTTCTTCCTCGACGAATAACTTGGCAAAACGTGTAGCCTCAGCGATGGAGGCCTTATACTTAGCCGCAACCTCTTTAATAGTCGCTTCTTCTGCCTCTGTTGGGTGGCAATGCTTGGCGATATCGAAAATCTCATCGCCGGCACGATTTTCGTCTGGAAAATACACATGGGGCTCTGTGCTATCAAAGATACAAAACTTTAATTCAGGTAAAATCACCATATCAATGGAACTGGCGTCTAGCCCACACCACACAAGCTGGACATCGTATCCGCGCTGTAAGGCTTCGTTCGCTAGCTTTTTCATCATCGAAGACTTTCCTGTACCTGGATAGCCTTTGATGAACAGTCGTTTTTCAAGATTTTGCGTAATGCTTGGCACGGTATCACGCGCCCCTGCTGCTGTTAATGTTCCCAGCAAGCGATGTGTTAATTTGCCGGGCTTCTCTAATTGATGCTCTCCAAAAAGCTGCTTTTTTAAATCCGCATATTGTTGATTTAACCCATGCCAATTCATACTTTTTCTCGTTTCAACTTCCCAAGCATCATGAATGTGGATAGCTTTTGAAAGGGCGGCAAAGCATTTTTCATAATAGGCTTGCTTTAATTCGGTTATCGCGGGCATCGACAGTTTGGAAGATACCTTTTGCTCATCCAAACACTCATAGAGCGAAATGACAATGTCTCGCTCACCAATCCTTATTGGCTCAATTGCTGGATTGGATGCAGCAAGAAATAATATTTCAAAAGGTGCTTTTACCAAGGTCGCTTCAATGACTTCTTCAAACAAAGGGTCATGAAAATATTCAATCTCCGCGCCTTGTTCATGATAGTAAATGCCGAGTTTTTGAAGTAGCTCCGATATTTTAAACCCATGTGCACCTTTCAAAAGATACACCGTTTTTACTTCATTCATTATTTCCCGATAAACATTTTTCATCCCCTGCCCATTCATTGCCTGCCCGTAAAAATGGGTAATTGTACTACTCAAAACGCCATCCTTCCATCACCTTAGTATTCTTATTTTTATGTTAAATGCCTAAAAAAGGTGCCGTCAAAAAATTAATGAATAAAAGCCCCATGAATAAGAAGCCTTTTTAAAAGCTTTCGAATCATTTCTATACAAGTTTTCCAGCTCATGCGGGTTATTCCTATGTTCAATGATCAACTTGGCCATGCCCATCCCTATTCCTCATCACTTTTGTATTCTAAAATATCTCCCGGCTGACAGTCTAAAGCTTTACAAATTGCCTCTAAAGTGGTGAATCGAATTGCCTTGGCCTTGCCGTTTTTCAATATTGAAAGGTTTGCCATTGTGATGCCCACCTTTTCAGTAAGCTCGGTTACGCTCATCTTCCTTTTTGCTAGCATGACATCAATATTAATAATAATCGCCATTTTTTCTCACCTCAGACCGTTAAATCATTTTCTACTTTGATATCAATTGCTTCTTTTAAAAGCTTTTGGAGAACCGCTGCAAATACAGCAATGACTAATGAAGCAAAAGGTACAACTAAGCCGACAATAATTACCCCTGGTGCGTCGTCCAACTCTGCAAAGATGTAGAAAAGTGGCAAGACGAGCAGATGCAAAATGCTAATTGTGACAGCACAGTATTTGATTTTCTTTAACGCACTCACAGATAAACTTGAGAAAGCTTGGTTTTTGTCAATATAGCGTAAAAGCTTGAACGCCTGATACAAAGCAAAGTAAAAAGGAATTGCCGAAGCATCAAGTGCAAAATAAACGAAATAACTGATATAACTAAAGTTCGGGACTAACTCCGCTGCAAAATTGGCCATCTCAGGCACTAAAAAGATGCACAAAGCTAGAACGGGAATTGCTAGAAGTATGACAGCGATTTTTAAAAACATCGTTGTAATTCTATCCATAAAAAACACCTCACCTATTTATTGTGATTTTGATTTTAATATATAATTTATCGATTTACAATAAATATATATCAAATTAAATAAAATATTTATTGCATTGTTTAATTTTAGGCAAAGTAAAAAGCATTTCTTACATGAAGAAATGCGCTTAAAGTGGCAATCATTCTACTTGGTTACAAAATTACTGTCATACACATAAATAGGTCTCTATAGATTCATTCCCTTTACATCGATTTGACTGTACAAAAAAATGCCAAAACGTTGATTTAATAACATTTTGACACCTTAGTAATTTTATTTTATTAGAATACTACCCATTTTACTTTCGTTTGATGAATGGCTGTTAATTGTGTGAGTTCCAGTTTCCCATGAGCCTTATTGCAATTCAATTTTATATCGATAGTTTTCTGATATGGATAAACCATCTTTAAATGGTGCGGGAACGTTCAATAGTAGTGAAGTGAACGGCATAGAAGCATCCACGAGAAAATACAAGTAGCCTTTATCCATATCCTTTACTTTTCCGCCACTTATAGATACCTTATCACTATATGTGGTATCTGCCGCCACTTCTTTACCTTGTACATCGACTGTAGCATGATCAATATAGAATGTTATTTCGTCTTTTTCATATGCATCTTTTTCGGCATTTAATTCAACACCAACTTTAATGTACGTATTTTTTCCATCTGCATCTGCTAATTCTTCATATGTGCTACGATTACTCTCGTTAACAAGCACCTTACCATATTCAACTGAAGTAATCGTTAACCCAATACCATTCTCTTCATGTGTCTCTTCTATTTCATCATTTAAATAATAGGCTTCCAAGTTTCCAAGTTCCGTGTCGTATGTCTTCACAATTGTTAACTCTTCTGATTGCACTGTGACATTTGATGAATTATTTTCTACAACCTTTTTTTCATTACAACCCGTGACTAAAAGTGCAGCACCAAAGACAAGTGGAAAAATTATTTTTTTCAAACGTTCTCTCCTATAATATGACATTCAATTAAATTATAGGCATTACTATAATTTTATAAAATTAGACATTTTAATCATTTTTCTGAAAGAGGTTAGTTATTTGGTGATATAAAGGAGTAGGTCTTGTTCCATAGATATAAAAACAAAAAGCATTTCTCACGCAAAGAAATGCTTTAAAACAAATTGGATGCAATGATGCCGAGGCATGAATTGCGTCCAAATTTTTATTAAGTTAAACAGATTGTTTTATCTAGCTATATTACGATTCCAAGCATTCACCAAATTCGCTGCCTCTAGCTTTGGATTTTCGGCCTCCGTTACTGCGGAAACAACGAAAAATCCATCAACGCCTGTTTGTGTAAGAGCTGGGAGATCTGCTAACTTTACGCCACCGCCAACAACTACTGGAATCGAACTTGCTTCAGCGACTTTTGTAATTTCCTCAATATTTCTTGTGATGACCTTGCCATCTTTACCCATTCCGCAATCTGGCTTTGTTTGCGTTTCATGAAGTGGTCCCACACCAAAATAATCAATTTGAGAAACATCCTCTGTTTTTATATATTCTAACAATTCATCTGTGCGAGCAGATAAGCCGACAATGGCATCCTCCCCTAAATATTCGCGACAAACAGCTACCGGAATATCTGATTGCCCGACATGAATGCCGTCCACTTTAATCCCTTGCTTTCTTGCGGCTAAAACGACATCTAATCGGTCATTAACAACTAATGTAACGTGCTGAGATTTGCCAGCCTTTTCAATCACATCTGCTGCTTGACGTGTGAGCTCGATTAATTCTCGCGCAGCCGCAACCTTTGAGCGAATTTGAATGCATGTAAAGCCCGACTCAATTGCATCTTGAATGATTGCCGCAACCGAGCGACCTTTTGTATTTTCGGGTCCTATTACTAAATAGGCTGAGATATCTACTTTTTGAACAGTATTCATATTATCCTCCTAAAATATCGTTTACTTTATCGATTTTTGAATTGATTGTATTGACATGGCCTGGGCGAATATCTGCCTTTAAAACAACCTCTGTTCGAATGCCCTTTTCAGCGAGGACAAAGGTTGCTTGCTTAACCACGGCCATTACTTCATCCCATTCACCTTCTATTTCTGTAAACATCGCGGTCGTTCGATTTGGTAATCCTGATTCTCGAATAATTTTTACGACCTCGGCTACTTCCTGTGCAAGCTCATTGCCTACACCAAAAGGCGCAATCGCAACTGCTATTAATGTATTCATCGATTAAATCTCCTCAATTTCAAATGGATTGTTTGCGATTTCTTCAGGTGTTGCTTTATATAATTCATCTAAAAACTGTACTTGGAAGCTACCAGGGCCATCCACCTTCAGCTCCGCGCGTTTTGCGGCTACATTGTATACCGCAGTCGCCGTAAGTGCCGCAATAAATGGGGATGATGCTGTTGCGTACACCGCGACAACGCCACCTAGCGAGCAGCCTGCACCTGTAATTTTCTCCATAAAATGCGAACCTCCATAGGAAATTGCCATCAACTTACCATCTGTTATCAAATCCGTTTCACCAGACACTGCAACAGCGCCACCTGTCCACTTCGCAAGTGCAATCGCGGCTGTTTTCGCGGCATTGACCGAATCCGTAGAATCTACACCTCGCACATTGGATTCAGCTGTTCCCCCGTCTAGCTCCCATAAGCCTGCTAGTGCAATGATTTCAGAAGCATTTCCTCGGATAATGGTTGGTTTATAGTCCTTAAATTGTTGTAATAGCTGCGTCCGAAGAGAGCCAATCCCCACCGCAACAGGGTCTAACACCCATGGCTTACCCGTTTCGTGCAATACCTTTGCGGCACAGGGTAACGTTTCCTCATAAATCGGAAATAATGTGCCGACATTGATATAAGTTGCTCCACCTGCACCCGCTAAAAACTCGGCTTCATCTGGTAAGTACACCATCGCGGCAGATCCCCCAACAGCAAGCTGCGCATTTGCCACAAAATTAATGGTCACCGTATTCGTAATTGAACCTGCCATTGGATTTGTTCGTTTTACCGTTTCAACTGCCTGTATCATTTCACTTTGAATCGCTTGCTTACTCACCATTTTACCTTCACCCTTCTATTTGAATTCTTCCTTCAAATGAATAGATATTAAGACTGGGGTTTTATATTTGAGTTCATTAGAACAAAAAAAAGTGCTCTCCTATTCAATAAAAATAAATAGGAAAGCACAATTCAGCTATTGCTTAAAAATATAATGAATCGCTTCCCTACACCAGTGTTAACTGACAGGTTCAAAGAGTCAGGTTTTAACCTTCTCAACTCCAAAGAGTCCCCCCGCAATAATGCTATTCAATTTTATCCCATACTATCAACTGCTACTTTGGATGTCAATGGTGGATTCGTCACTTTTCGATTACTCTTTTTTCGCCAAAACTAATTCACATATACAATTATCAAACTGCTCTGCTAGTTCAGCATTGATTTGATTCGTTATATTTCCCAATGTTTCAACATGTAAATAGTCTTTTTTCACCGCAAAGTAAATCGATATCCACATTCTTCTTCCCGTACGAGTCACATCATAAAAGACGGCATGTAAATCGGTGTCTTGTAATACATTTTCACTAATCTCTTTTACTTTCTCCATCACTTCTTTTTCAGGCGAGAATAAAAATACGTCTTTAATTGCACGTACTAGCATTTTTAAAGCTTCCGGCAGCATAAATAAAATAATGAATACCGCAATAATTTGGTCAAAATAAGGTGAAATAAAGGCTAGCTTTGTCCCTTCTAAGAACGTAGAGGCAAAGAAGGCAACACCCATCCCAATACTGTATACGACATCAATTTTCCAACCATAAATCTCTAAATTAATAATTGGTGAAGACAATGAGCGATTAATGCGCATCATAAAATAAAGTACCGCTAAACTGGCAATTGCAATTATAAATTGGAAAATTGACACCAGCTTACCATCAACAATATTTCCTCCAGATAATGCAATTTCTACACTATTCGCAGACAGCCCCAATGTTACCGCGAGAAGCATAAAGCCCTTAATAATGACTAAAAACGATTCGATTTGCCCATAACCAAAAGGATGCTTTTCAGAAACAGGTCGATGAAACAAAGGGATTAAAAATAAAGTCAAACCAATCATTAATAATTCGGATGCATCATAGGCAGCATCCATCAGCACAGACTGTGATTTCGTATAAATCGCAATCATAAATTCAAAAATCACAAAAAACAAACCTGTACTCAGGGATATCCATAATATCTTTCTTTCTAATTTTTGTTGCTTTGACATTTTCCCAAATCCTATCTTCACTTTTCTATTTATTATACAGGACCTGGCTGTGTGCAGGGGAGAATTTGCATTTGGGGTAGATATGATTATAGTAAAAGGCTATGCGATTTTTGATACGTGTCCAAACGTTCATTTCGGTGCTTTATCTTTTATTTTTCTATTACTAAGCAATACTGTTGTTTATAGTTTTCATCGTTCCAATTGTACAGTTGTAACAGATAACCTAGCGTTAACTCGTTATAAGTGAGCCTACTATATGGGATATTTTGCGCATCATCACCAATCCATACTCGCCACAGCTCGATTATTTGATCTACTTTTATATTGCTCGTTAAGTAATCTAATAATTGCTTTGCTCTTGATTCTGAATAGCTAAAATCTACTTGATAGATGAATGGATAGTTTGTATATTCGCTTACATTATAGTAACAGTCCTTTGTAATCGTTAACTCATTTAGATCCTCTTCATTTTCAGCAATTAGTACTTGAGCATTCGGGTCCATCTTCTCCCAGGGCATCAACTCATGAGGTTTTATTTTTAATTCAATAGCTTCTTTCACTGTAATATGCTTTTCCTTGGACTCTATTTTAGGCATTTCAAAATTTGTTGCGATGAATGAACACGAGCTCATAATAACCTCCGAAATTTATGTTTGAGAATATCGATATAATACCATTCTTAAAACGTTATCAATTTCATCCTTGTGGTGTCGTTGCAAAAATCGCTAAGACCGTGATTGTACGAGAAGAAGCGATGATTCATACCATTTATTCACCCTTCTCGAATGGCATTATGGAAGGCACAAATAATAAAATTAAACTCATCAAAAGACGTGGATTTGGTTATCGAAATGATGCCCATCTGTTCCTTCGATTACGATTGGAAACAGGGCATTGATTTTGTCATCCCCGACTTATGGTGATGAGCCAAAAAAGGCTATTTTTGCAAGTTATAAACGACTGTTAGAAATCTTGAAATTACACACTACAGAATAAAATATCGTATTGAAATCTCAGAAGTACTCGGTGTTCATACAACCTCACATAATCAGAATGGCAGAATTCCTGAAGATATCATTTTTCTTTTAAAGGAACTACGAAATGCCGTTGCACATAATGGTGTCGTGTTTGATTGCCGCTTCAAAAAAACAACCCCCCCTGGTCGCTTAACTGCCTATATCGAAAGTGAGACTAAAATAGCTAACATTACATTTAACACCATCATAGATTACTTTATTTTAATGATAATAATCTTAAAAAAATTAGAAACGCCTAAACGAGAACTGCAAAAACTTCTTCGTGATTTAGAGAATCATTCTGAGCATTTAAGATCTCAAATCCCTGTATCAGTACATTCATCAATAATGGGTTCTGATTTTAGGAAAAAGCTAACAAAAACAAAAAGTTATATCTAACATTTCTACCTTGTAGTACTACATCGATGTATGCTAAAATATAATTAACTAATAGCGGTGCACTGCTTCGGCTTGCACTTAAGGGAACCAGATGCGTCTGGTTCTCTTTTATTTTATTGATTCACTTCCCCATAAACCTCATGCATCATATCTTCCATGATGTACGTTTTAAACTCATCATTCTCCAGTATTTTCATAAAGAAGTCTTGGTTGCTGCTCATACGGTCGATGACGAAATCCATGAATGTTTTTTCGAAAGCGAATTTAAAGTTTTCTTTTGTATTGTTTGCTGCTTTCTGGCGAAGGTCTTCGTCATTCAGCATATCCTCTTTCACTTGCTCACGTGATAAGAAATCAGTTTCTGTGAATTGTGTGCCAAAACGGTCATTCAACTTCTCTAAAATCGTTGATAAACGCACCTTTTCATCTTCCACCGCACCACCAGCACCGTGCTTTTGTGGGTCAAGCTCCACGCCACCTGTTTTCTCCAGCTCGATGCTACCTTCAAAAACTTTTTGATTGCGATAGTATTCAAGGGCGACATCATCTGCTAGATATACGTCCTTATCCTCTTTACCACGTGGTAGCTTGCGCAGTAAGTACGTTAAATAAATGTAGAGCTTGTGCAAGTCTAAATCAATGAACGTCACGACTTGTAGTACGAAGCCATATGTACGAGTGAATTTTGTCGCTGCCTGTTTAAAGGCAAGCTGTTCCTCCTCCGATAGCCTCTTGTAGCGCTCCACGCCTTTATCAAGAAGAGCATTTAATTCTGTCTGTGCTTTCGTTGATTTCTTTGCACCACCGGTTACTTCAAGCTCATTTACTCGTTGTACCTCATCTTCTGTGAACAATTGATACGGCTCAATTTCAGCTTGCATATCATATAAAATATTCGGGTCGGTAATTTCAGATAAGCTTGTTGACTCGTAATACGGCTGGAAGGATTCTTTCATATCCTCTGGGTCATTAACGAAATCAAGTACGAAGGTATCTTCTTTTCCAGGACAAGTACGATTTAAACGTGATAAAGTTTGGACAGCTTTAATACCGCTTAAAGGCTTATCGACATACATTGTGTGCAGCAGTGGTTCATCAAAACCTGTTTGATATTTTTCTGCTACGAGTAGCACCTTATATTCATCTGAATTAAATTTTTCAGGCAGTTCTTTTTCAGAGAAGCCGTTCATGTCTGGCTCGGTATATGGCAGTTCGCAGTCTTTTACAATTCCTGAGAAAGCAACAACTGTTTTTAAATCGTCATAGCCCATTTCATTAATGTACTTATCAAAAGCAATTTTGTAGCGTACTGCATGTAATCGGCTTGCTGTAACAACCATCGCCTTTGCGCGGCCGCCAATTTTACGCTGTACGAAATTGCGATAATGCTCGATAATGATTTCTGTTTTTTGTGCAATGCTATGCGGATGCAGTGACACATATTGTGCTAGCTTTTTCGTTGCTTGCTTTTGTGATACTTCTGGGTCATCATCTACTGTTTTGGCAATCTTCCAAAATGTATTATATGTTGTGTAATTTTCTAACACATCTAAAATAAAGCCTTCTTCAATCGCTTGGCGCATCGTGTATTGATGGAATGCAGCTGGCTTACCATCGATGCCGATTGTACCAAACTTCTCTAACGTCTTCGGCTTTGGTGTTGCGGTAAATGCAAAGAACGAAACGTTATCTTGCTTCCCACTTTTCATGATGGCTTCCACGATTTTCTCATCTACATCATCTAAATTTTCTTCTGCAATACGGTCTTCCTCATAGGCTGCTTCTAACGTTTTGTCTGATAATACATTCGTTAATGCAGTAGATGCTTTACCACCTTGCGATGAATGCGCCTCATCAATAATAACCGCATATTTTTTACGCTCTAAGCCAGCGACCTTTTCTAAAATGAACGGAAACTTTTGAAGCGTCGTAATAATAATGCGTGTTTCACTATTAATGGCACGTGCTAGTTGCTCCGAATCTTTATCAACTGGCTCTACCATTCCTGCTTTATGTTCCAGCTGATACACCGCATCTTGTAACTGCTTATCTAACACTCGGCGGTCCGTAATAACAATAACACTACTAAAAATAGATTCGTTGGCCTCGTTATGTAGCTTTGCTAAACGGTGTGCAAGCCATGAAATCGAATTTGTTTTACCTGAACCTGCACTATGTTGAATTAAATAGTTATAGCCAACTTGCTTTTGCTCTACATCTGCTTCTAGCTTACGTACAACATCTAACTGATGGAAACGAGGGAAGATGAGCATTTGACGTTCACCAATCGTTTCACCATTAGAATCTTTAATATCATCTTTCTTAATAAAGATAAAGCGGTATAAAATGTCGAGTAAGCTATCTGGCGCTAATATTTCTTCCCATAAATAATGTGTACGGTAATTATCACCATAGGCTAAAGGATTACCCTTGCCGCCATTGTTACCTTTATTAAAAGGCAGGAAATAGGTTTTTCCTTTAGCCAGCTTTGTCGTCATAAACACTTCATCTGTATCCACCGCAAAATAAACCGCAACACGCTCATTAAATTTAAACAGCTGCTCACGTGGATCACGATCAAACTTTAGCTGCTTCATCGCATGCTCGACCGTTTGATTCGTTAATGGATTTTTCAGCTCCATCACCACGAGCGGCAAGCCGTTTAAAAAAAGCACCATATCCAAGCTATTGTTATGCTTATCACTGTAATACACTTGGCGAGCCACGTTAAAACGGTTCTTTGCATAGTGCTCATTTAATGTCTTGTTCATATCCGTAGGTGGCTTATTATATGCAAGCTGTAACGTCACACCACGATCTTTAATACCTTTACGTAAGCACTCTACCAATCCTTGCTTATGTAGCTGGTCTTTAATACGCTTTAACACTTCTTCTTTATAAGAAGGACCATACGACTTCTCAAGCGTACGCATGCGTTTTTCCTGCGTATCTTCTAAAAACGTAAATAGTTCCTCTACGTCAATGGCATGCTGTTTAAAAACGCTACTCGCATCACCTTCAAGCACACGCTTTTTATAGCCACGCACAATTAAATCTGCTTCAATATTCGTTTCAAACCCTTTTTCCGAAGTATCCAATGCCATCACAACTCACCTCACTTAATCAAGTTCCAACTCACGTACATCGATTTTGCCTGTTACTGCTTCGTAGATTAGGGATTGGCGGTATTCTTTTAGTTTTTCGATTTGTGATTTCACATTAACAATCAAACTTTCAATTTTTAACGTCTCATCATCTAAATATTTAGCTATCTCCTGTTGCTCTTTTAATGGAGGAAGTAAAACCTTAAATTTCTTTATGTCTGCTTGGAACAAGTGTGGCACACCCATTCCATCTTTAATTTGGTTAATAGTATCTTGTATATAGGTTGATTTCAAATAGTAGTAGAAATAAACGCTATCAATTTTTTGTGTAGGACGCAGAACAGCAATAGAGCTATTCACAGTAGTGGGAATAGGTAATCCTCTCACCACATTAACAATACCTAATGTACTTCCATCTTTCGCTAATAATACATCACCGAGTTCTAACATAATTTCCGGAGATTCTAAATATCTTTCTTCTGTAATATAGTTAACGTTGTTAAAGTCGATATCTCGATATTTTAGGTTAGGCGTTGATAGAAATGCATAACCTTCATCCACGTATTCTTCAGCTTTCAATCCTTTCCACCCTAATCGAGCTTTAACTCGTGAAACAAAATCGATTCGTGTTTTTTCCCAATGTTCAGGAATCTCACCAATCCACTCAACACCTGAATCTTTCATTTTCACATTCGGATTTAAACCTTTTGTAACAGCTTCTGTGATGATGGATTGGCGTTGTTGTTCTAATACAGTAATATACTTTTCTTTAGACTCGATTAGATAACTTATTTGAGTTACCTTTTGGTCTAAAAATTTCACTAGTTTTTCTTGAGTACTTATATTCGGGAATACTACTGGAAACTCTGAAAGCATAGGTCTTCTAAGAGAATCAACTGTTGATTTAGCTCCGCCCATTAAAACTTCAAATTTTAAATTAGACAATAAATAATAATAGAGATATTTACCCATTACATTTTTAAATTTTGTAAATACATATACCCTTTGATGCGCAGCAAATTTACCTTCATAATAATGAAATACTTTACCAACACCCACACCATCTCCCGCTGTCATTACCGCTTCTTCATCATGTGTAAACTCATTTAGTCTTTCAACATTAGGGGACCTTACAAAAAACGGGAATTCTCCTTCAGGGAGTTTATCTTGAGTATCTTTACTCCCTGTATTAATGTCACATAAATATTTCAGTTTTAATATTCTCCAATCTTCTGGTACAACACCCAACCATTGAACATCCAATTCTTTGAAACTCATCCCATCACCTTCTTCAACTGCTCTGCAATCTCCACTTCCAATGCACGAATCTCGTCCATGATTTCTACTGAGCTGCGTAGTGCTGTGTATTTGTAGAACTGGCGAGTAAAAGGAATTTCGTAACCAATCTTCGTTTTTGACTCATCAATCCATGCATCAGGTACATGTGGTAATACTTCACGTGCGAAGTAATCTTCGATGTTTTCATTTAACGGCACGTTCTCCGTATCACGTAAGTCTGTATCTGGCTCGATGTCAGTTTTATTTTTCATGCATACACCTGCTGTTTCATCTTTTTCAGACAGCCCTGCTAAAATTGCTTTTAATACAGGTGCACCAATTGTAAGGTTTGCTTCTTTTAAAGCAGCTTTTACTACTTTCGTAAACTCCTCACGATTTTTATACACTGTATCGCTTGCTAACGTACGTAATACATATAAAATTTGAGTTTGTAACTTCTTACCTTCTTCAATCTCAAAGTGACCTGCATCGCCTTTTTTCTTTGATGTCGCTAAGTTAGCAAAGCCTTTTTCCTCAACAACACGTGCAAGACGTTCTTCATTTACTTGGAAGTTTAAACGTAGTGGACGTTCTACCGTAATTTTCGAATAACCAAAGTCTTCATTATCAAAGATTTTCACGTACTCATGTGGCTGCGCGTCGCCATATAAACGAACGATTTCATTGATTTGGTCTTCTGTAATTTCATTACGCTTGCTTCCCATCGACTTTTTCATCTTTTTCGAGAAGTCTACCGCATTCACTAATCGTACTTTCCCTTTATGTAGAGGTGCTTTATTGTTCGTTAAAATCCAAATATATGTCGCAATGCCTGTGTTATAGAATAAATCGTTTGGTAGCGCTACGATGCCTTCTACTAAATCATTCTCCAGCACATATTTACGGATTTCACTTTCACCAGAGCCTGCATCGCCTGTAAATAATGGTGAACCGTTCATAATGATTGCTAAACGAGAGCCCTGTGGATTTTCTGCTGTTACTGGCTTCATTTTTGACAGTAAGTGCATTAAGAATAATAGTTGTCCATCACTCGTACGAGGTGTACCTGGACCGAAACGACCGTCAAATCCTTGTTTTTCATGCTCTTCTTTAATCGGCTTCTCATACGATTTCCAGTCTACCCCGTATGGCGGGTTTGAAATTAAGTAATCAAATTTATTATTAGGGAATTGGTCATTTGATAATGTATTACCTAAACGAATGTTACGTGCATCTTCCCCTTTAATAAGTAAGTCTGCTTTACAGATTGCATACGATTCAGGGTTAATTTCTTGGCCAAAAAACTCTAAATGCGCTGTTGGATTTTGGTCGATTAAGTACTCTTGTGCGACCGAACCCATACCCCCTGTACCAGCTGCTGCGTCATATAATGTTTGTGTTAAGCCTGGCTTCGTTAAAATGCTCTCATCGTCATGAAGGAATAATAAATGCGTCATTAAACGAATCACTTCACGTGGCGTATAGTGATCCCCTGCTTCTGCATTTTCGTTAAAGCGACGGATTAATTCCTCAAATACATAACCCATCTCAATGTTTGATACAGTTTCAGGGTGTAAGTCGATTTCGCTAAAGCGTTTAATCGTTAAGTATAATAAGTTGTTTTGTTCGAGCTTATCAATTTGGCGGTCAAATTCAAAGTTGTCCATAATATCACGAGCCACTTTTGAAAAGCCGTTTATGTAGTCACGTAAGTTATCTGCAATATTATCTGAATCCGTTAACAGCTTGTTGAAATCATATTTACTTATGTTATGGAAATTTTGCTTTGATTCACGATTTAAAATTGGCTCACGTGCTTCTTCTGAAAGCGCTTTAAATTGTTCCGCCTTCGCTAACACTTCTTCCTTTGTGCTTTCTAATACGCAGTCAAAGCGACGTAATACCGCTAATGGTAAAACAATTTTACCGTAATCTTCTGGCTTATATGGTCCACGCAAAATCTCTGCAATTGACCAAATGAAGCTTACTTTATCCTGGAAGTTAATCATCTTTGAATCTCCTTAGTTAAATAATATTATACTTCTTTCATATACAGCCCTCTGCTTGAGATAAATCAAGGAAAATTGAGCAATTCTATGAAATAGCTCGATACAGCATTCCTAGTTCTATTTTATCACTTACCATCAGCGCTCACACCCAATAGCGTCATTCGCAAAATAACGCTACATTACCTACAATTATAAGTGTTGCAACAACAAAAAACACCAACCAATCTTAAACAATCAAGCTAGAGAGTATAGGCCTTACTCCTACTTTATTAATAGTAATTTATTTTGGACAGTTTTATTTAGATAACTAGATGATAAGCCCTTATATAGCAAGGGTTTGAAGATTTATATACTGCAATTATTAACGAGAAGGAATGAGTACAGTTGAGAGAATTACAAGTAACGATCAATTTCCGTGCACCGGGTGCAAATACAATTCTGACAATTCAGTACAATTCATAATAATTCACTAAATTCCCTTGAGCAATATAGCCACTTTGCTTTATTAGTAGAGTGTAACAGCAAAAGCAGACGGCCAATTAGAGGTGCATTATCGCACTTCTAAACCGTCTGCTTTTTAAATTTCTGAAAATCTTTAATTAGGATAAATTGCATTTGGCAAAATCGTGTTTGTCCCTTTACGAGCTGAATATCTCGAATCTTCCCAGCAAATCGATAAATATCCTGAAACAAATGAAAATGTAATGTGCCTAACGACTTTGAAATAAAGCTCGTTATCTGATAATCACCTTGTTCAAATTGCAGTGCCCTTACCGTAAACACATATTGTTCAGCAACTTCTAGCTCCCCAAAATTAGTAGCCCCTACTAAATTTTGTGCTAATAAGTACTGCTCATCTTCATCAAAATTATACTTTTCCAAGTTTCATCACTTCTTTAATCATTGCAACGGTCAACGGTGTTTTACTATTGACTGTTTCAATTGCACGTAATGCCACTTGCTTATTAATTTTTATATTTTTAAGCGTCAAATTCTTCTCAACACGCTTATACATTTCTGATTCTAAATTAATATTCATGCAACATACCCTCTGATAAATCCCATTTAAATCAACCTAGCTCCAACCAAGCCACAGCCTCACAATGCCATGAGTGCTGAGCGTGGACAGAATATAATAAGGATGTAGTAGAATCACCTAAATCTCATTATTAAAAATAAATAGAAAAAGAACTATCCTAGAATAGATAGTTCAAAAATTATGCTAATTGGAATTTTTTAGACTGCTCGACTTCAATTACATTTGGATGACTTTTTAATAAATCCACCATACGATGTTCAACTTCCATAATTACAATATTTTTTAATTTAGCTACATGTAAAACTACACCGTATTCAATTAAGTTATTGATATTATCTCTGTCTCGCACTTGAACTAGATATTCCTTCATTAAAAGCCACCTCCGTAAATTTCTTTAAATCGATAAGGCCAAAACCTTGCTCATACTTAGTATACCCTAAATCAATACAAGTTTGATACATATAATTTATAGCATCATCTTTTCCTAATGTATGATAAACCGCTGCTAATATACCTGTTACTACAGGAGCAGCAAATGATGTACCACTAGCAATTTTGTAATACTGATCAGAAATCACCTTCACAAATCCTGGCGCTAATATATTGGGTTTTAAAAAGGTTTGATCCCCTTTACTACTGGTTGAACTTAATTTATTTTCTTCATTTGTAGCACCAACTGTAATAGCCTTTTCAGCTCTTCCAGGACATCCAATACTAATTCCTTCATCTTCTCCTTGGTTACCTGCCGAACTAACTATTATCATGTCAGTCGCTTCTACTGCTGTATTTACATAATCACATACTTTACAATTCCCCAAACATTCATTTCCGTAATCATCGTCCATCAATAGTTCGAGAGATATATTCAATATATTTATGTCTAAATCTACTGCTATATCTATACTTTTTATAATTCTTCCGCTTGTAATATCTTCACCAAAGTGAGCAACCTTTATACTTGTTAATAATGCTCCTGGAGCAAAACCTTCAATAATTTTACCAACTATAGTACCGTGTGTATTTCCTAAAGAATTTTTATATTCAGTAAGGTCAATTGTTTCAATTAGTTTGGCACAGTCTCCTTTCTTTATTCCAGAATCTATTATCCCTACAGAAACTTGCCATCCTAGACTTTGAGTACTTTTTAAATATCTCTTATCTATTTCGGTTTTAACTTGAAAATTGGTATCAACATTTGCCAATTTAAACTTTTTAGACTTTTCAACTTCTAAAAATAATCCTGTAGATTCTAAAGCTTCTTTGGAATATGCCTCAACTACTAATAAATTATTAAACTTTGCTTTATGAGTAATAGATAATACATCTTTATATTTCTTATTAACTTCTAGGACATCTAGTTTAGTTGTTTTAGCTATACAAATAAATTCCACATTATCACCATCTTCTAAACCACCAATTTTACATTATCTTACACTAAAAAACCTAGCATTTCTATAGTCAATTTCTTAGTAATAAATTTCTTGTATACATTTATTAACCTATTTATTTTCAGTGGATAGGCTACACTAAGTTAGACAGAATAAATGAGGGGTTGTAAACTTAGACTACTAACTAAAGGGAGCGTGCTAATATGCCACGTCGACGTCGAAGTGGTATGGCAACACTTTTGGTCAACTTTTATAGGAAGACTCTTAAAGCATAAGGGGGCGTACAAGTTGCTTGACATGGAGCCTATATGGGCATGACTCCTTGCGCCAGAAAGCCAGCAATATCAGGCTGGCTTAGCCAATCAAGGCTATCATGCCCATTGCTCCACGTAAAGTTCTTCTTCGTTGATAGGCTTAGTGTCCAGCTAAATATAGCCTATCCAGAATGTAACACCACATCAAATGATTAAAGAAATTGAGGAATTACTTAAATAAAAGTCATATTACATACTTTCACTACATAATTTTGTTAAATATATTTAACACTTAAAATTAAAATTTAAGGAGTATGTTAAATCGATTGACTTAAACATAATCCTTTTAAATTCCATTTCTTATTATAGCTGCTTTTTAAGCTTTTTAAGCAGCCTAATTAACACTTTCAAGGGTAACATAATACCGAGACTAAATAACGTCTTTAAAGCACCTACAAATTTTCTATTAAAACATACGACATAGTCTGAACCATTACTTTTCTTATTTCCCTTGCATTTCTCATTGAATCCACTTTTTCCTTCAACTTTTCTTTGATGTTTTTCTCTTGTATTAATACTTGATCAATCTTACTGAACT
Organism: Solibacillus sp. FSL R7-0668; assembly: GCF_038006205.1. Classification (NCBI taxonomy): domain Bacteria; kingdom Bacillati; phylum Bacillota; class Bacilli; order Caryophanales; family Caryophanaceae; genus Solibacillus; species Solibacillus sp. FSL R7-0668. The sequence goes on from NZ_JBBOUU010000001.1 coordinate 3,441,947, forward strand.
TCTTTATTTCTTCATCATATATACTCTCGATTATGGACAATTTCGCCTCTTTTTCAAGTTCGTTAAAACTAATAAAATGATCAAATCTCGAATAAATAGGATCCCCTAAACTTTTCCGAATTTCCTTCTCGTCTAAATAATTTGAAGTACAGAATATTATAGTATTTTCTAAACAAACTTCATAATATTTGTCTGTATAAATCCCTTCATCAAACAATTGATAAAATGCGCTGTAGAACATGGGGTGCGCTTTATCAAATTCGTCTAATAAAATTATATTTGTTTCCCTATCTAATAAATCTTTGGCAAATGAATTACTTTTATCCCCAAAAATATAATTCATAAATTTTTCGTTGTGAAACATTGAAAGTTGTTTACGAAATAATTGCCCAGTAGGATTTATAATAGAATTTATTAATTTCGCTGTTTCAGTTTTACCTACACTAGAAGGTCCATATAGCATAATTACGGTAGGTTTATGAGTACCTTTATTGGTAAGGCTATATAACGAGGCCAATAGCTCCCTTTTCACTTTAGGTTGTCCGAATATTATTTTTTCGAAGTCTTCTTTTATCTTTTTTAAATGACGTTTTTTTAGATTAGAATAGCTATAATTATGGATTTGAACGAATTTTGACTCCTTAATACTCGCTAGTTGTTGCTTAACTTTCGCTGGAGGATTTTGCATGATTATTTTTTCATAACCCAAAATTTTTGCATATAAAGAGCTATATGTTAAAAAACCTTCAATAAAAAAATCTGCAACACCTGAATATTCATCAGAAAATATTACTAATGCTTCATAATTAGCTTCAACTTCGGGAACAAATTCTTCTTTAGGGCTAATAATTCTTACTAGGCTAGATAATGTCAAGATTTTTTCAGTAGGTAATCTTTTTTCAAATTCACTTTTAGGACCATTAAATACTTCATATATCAATTCCCTCTCACCTCTACGCCTGCGAGAATCACATCATATATTTTTAATATTGGCTCATTCTGATAACCGCTATATTCTTCATCTTCAAGTACATCTGCTGCTGAAATCCGAACACTTTGTCGATTAACGTCCATTTCATTTTGAATATCTAATTCTTTTTCAGAAGCTGCTCCTACCTCGATTGCGTAATAATTGAGGCCCATTCTCGGTAAGTCCATCAAACTATACGCGTTTTTAAAAGCATTAATATTAAACCTGAATATGGCTTTAATTTCTCCGTTATATGCTAATAACTCATAATAGCCTTTTGCGCTTAGTAATATTTCATCGAAATTATGTATATCAAAATCACGCATATCTGCCATTAACGGGGAATCTTCTTTAATAATTTTCATATAAGGGGTGTACATTTTCATAAATGAAAATGAATTTTTAATTGGACTCACCTTAAAATTTTCAAAACAATTAATTTTTTTCGAATCTATAAGTGCATGTCTTAAATTATAAAAATCAGATAAAATTGTATTAGATATAGTTTTAGTAACTAATGAGTCACTTGTCTTTGAAGCATTTGTATTTATCTTAGTATTAAAAGCAGCCTTAATAGCCGTGAATAGATTTATTTTCCCACCTGCTTCACCTACTAACTCAACACTTCCACCAAAATGTACAATGCCCTTTTCTTCATCTATTGAAATTAATTCTCCACCATACTCGATTTGTAGAATGTCTGTTGCGGAACCCTCATCAAAATATATAATTTTTTGCATAGTAGTTTCTCCTCCCGTTATTTGTATTTTAAATATATAAAAACAAACCGCCAAAATACGAACGTTTATTCTATTTTATTTTAACGAAGTTTAATTAGCAAGGAAAAGACTTAATATTCTTTTTATTCACACCCCTACCAATTCACCCAAATGTTAAATGCACCCGAAAAGGGATTTTACTTATTTGATAAAAAAACCTGTATGGAAGTATATATCCACACAGGTATAAAAACTATTTAAATTAGATTTGCGCTCGAAACCATTTATATAAATCTTTTGCAATTAAAGAATACACAGTTTTATAATAACTATCCTCTGCTCCTACTAGTTTACTAAATGCAGCTTGGTCTTCTGCATAATGGTCAAGTATCACATCCTGGAAAATATCCTTAAACAAATTATTCTCAAACATTTCCGTGCTATTATTTTTGGCCATATTAACTAATTTTAAATCCGGGTTCTGCTTAAATGATTTATAAAGCCTTTCAAGTAACACTCGGTCAGCGTCTGTAAAATCATTTGGGAAACGTTCGTTTACACGATGTATAATTTCTTCTAATGAATCACGCTCTTCTGGTGGCTTAATCCCAGCATTAATTTGCTTTGGATTACTTAATACACCTGGCTGTTCAGCTACAAGTGAGATTTCTCCTTCAAAATCCTTTTGCAGCTTGTAATATTCCAATTTCACTTTATCCGATACATCGATTTTTTCACGCGTCTCTTTTGGAATGAATTTCAGTAAATAGTTCGTAAAAATATTTTCCTCTAATAATTCCATATCAAAGGTACGGTCTAATTGCGAAACATAGTTATACCATTTCCCAAAATTACGTAACGTCACTCGGAATTCATATTGCGTATCCTTAGCAAGTTCGTTATAACGCTGAATGATTGGCTTAAATGAGCTTGAGATGCGCCCTAACAGACGTTCATCTTGCTTATTTTGTGCTTGCTTAACTAGCTTCATCACTTGATCAATATCATCCTGATTGTAAATATTATATTTACGTAGCTTACTCTGTGTATCATAAATAAGATTAATGTTAATCTCATTATCTAGAGTGGTTACTTCATAAAAGGGTTGGAAAGCTGCCAAAATTTCTTCTTCTGAATTTACAAAATCTAAAATAAACGTATCCTTTTTACCTTGCATTGTACGATTAAGTCGTGATAATGTTTGTACTGCCTTGACACCACTCAGCTTCTTATCGACAAACATAGTATGCAATAACGGCTCATCAAATCCTGTTTGGTACTTCTCTGCAACGATTAAAAGATTGAAATCTTCAGTATTAAATACTTCTTTTAATTGATTTTCCTTTACTCGCTCACCGTCTTTTGTCACATTCATCGATGGTTCTGTATAATCTACCCCATCATCACGTACAGTACCAGAAAATGCTACTAGCACATCTAAGTCTTTATATCCCTGTTCTGCTATATATGCCTTAAACTCCTGCATATATCGTACAGCATGTAAACGAGAAGGTGTGACAACCATTGCTTTTGCTTTGCCACCAATTGCCTTCTTCGTTAATGCACGGAACTGTTCAATCATCACTTCTGTTTTTTGTCGTAACACCCACGGATGGAATGATTGATAGCTAGCAATAGCACGAACAGCTTCTGTTTTCGGAAGTTCTGGATTATCCTCAATTTCTTTTGCAATTCGGTATGAGGTTTTGTACGTCATATAGTTTTTCAATACATCTAAAATAAATTCTTCTTCAATTGCTTGACGCATACTGTAAACGTGGAAAGGTGCAAAACTGCCATCCATTTTCTTCGTGCCAAACATTTCGATTGTTTTTTCTTTTGGTGTAGCTGTAAACGCAAAGAAGCTTAAATTCTGATGACGTCCTTGTGCTAATAAAGTTTTCACTAATTCATCCTGATCATCTAACGTTGTCATTTCAATTTCTTCTTCAATATCTTGGTATTCTTTTAGAGTTACTTCTTTATCAGCTAAGGCTGCTTTTAATTTTTGAGCGCTATTACCCGTTTGAGACGAATGCGCTTCATCAACAATGACTGCAAAATTTCGTCCATTAGAAGCATCTACTTCTTCATAAATGACCGGGAACTTTTGCAATGTCGTAATAATAATTTTTTTACCATCATTAATTGCATTTTTTAAATCTTGAGAGGTCTTTCGATCGTCAATAATTTCTACTTGTCCCGTAGTATGGTCAAAACTCATTATTGTTTTTTGCAGCTGACGATCTAATACAGTACGGTCTGTCACAATGATAGTTGAGGCAAAAATTGGCGTATCTTCATCATTATGAATCGAGGCAAGGTGATATGCTAACCATGCAATACTGTTGGACTTGCCTGACCCAGCACTATGTTGAATTAAATAGTTTTCTCCACTGCCCTTTTCCTTCACATCTGCAATCAACTTACGTACAACATCTAATTGATGATAACGAGGGAATATAAGTGTTTTCTTCGCTTCATCATAATTCATGAAACGTTGTAATATATCCATGACATTATCGCGATGCAACACCTGTTCCCAAAGATATGCTGTAGGATATCCTTCTGCATTTACTGGATTCCCTTTACCGCCAACATTGCCTGCACCATTAGAACCTTGATTAAACGGTAAAAAATATGTTTTTCGACCTGCTAACTTCGTTGTCATAAATACTTCATAATGATCCACTGCAAAGTACACTAAAAAACGAGTATTCAACTGAAAAGCTAATTCTTTAGGATCACGGTTTTCTCGGAATTGAATTTTTGCATGTTCAACAGATTGACCAGTATATTGATTTTTTAATTCTAACGCAATAATCGGAATCCCGTTTAACATCAATACCATATCAATTGTATTGTGGTTATTTGGGCTATATGCAAATTGGCGAACACACGTAAACTGATTAGCTTCGTATCTCGCTAATACGTCGTAATTCAATCCAGAGACAGGTTTGAAATACGCAATCTTTAATGAAACGCCACGATCTTTTATGCCATGACGTAATACATGTAGTAATCCATGCATTTGTATTTCTTCGTTAAATCGCTTCAAAAATTTCCGAAGAACATCTTCTTTATAAATCTTTTCATAACGTTCCCATTGCTTCGGTTGTGTCTTTTGAATAAAGGTAATTAACTTATCTAAATCAAGTCCCATACTAGCATCATAGCCACAGTGCTGAAACTTTTCACTAGTCCATCCACCTTGGCCTGTTAAAACTGATTCAATATCTTGTTCAAAGCGAATCTCCTTCAGTTCAACCAAAACTATCCCCCCTAGACTTCTTTTTTGCCTGTTACGTATTCGTAAATTAAAGATTTTTTATATTGCTCTAATTCTTGAATTACTTTTTCCTTATCATTAATAATGATGTTAATACCACTCAATTTATCATTCAAATAACTTACAATTTGATTTTGTTCAAATCGATTTGGTAACACAATAATTAGATTTGACAATTCCTCTCTGTTTATTTTTGGCATTTTAACCCTATCTGCTGTAATCATACTAACTTGATGTTTAAAATAATATGACATCATTAAGTAAATAATAAATTCACTATTTTCTGTTGTATCAATTGGATACATATCAGCGCTACAAAGACCATCAAAAGGTGCAATTACGACTTTATTAAGTTTTGGACGAATTTTAGAATATAAAATTTGCCCCTTATAAAAATAATAATTACTACTAGAAACTCCGGACTCTTTAACGGTTTTAAATTTTATTAATTTGGCTGTATCTTTTTCTATATCATCTGGAGAAACTTGTTGAAAATTAGGAAAATCATTAGGATTCACTAGATTGGATTTTATATTTATAACATTACCAAATTTCAAAACGCTCCATTTAACAGGTATATATCCCATCCACTCAATCCCACTGTCCTTCATCTCACCATTTTTATCTAACCCTTTTGTTACTACTTCTGTAATTAACGTTTCCTTGTATTTTTTTAATTCTTCGATGGATTGTTGGGTGTCTTTTATTAATTTAGAAATACGATTCAATTTTTCATTTAAAAACTGAACAATTTTTTCTTGTTCTTCTTTAGATGGATAAACTATTGGAAAATTTTTTATCGTTTCATCGTTTAAAGTCCATCTATTTTCATAAGAAACTCCTTTACCATGTGTAAAAAAAGATCCTAGCCAATATTGTAATTTAAAATAATAATTATAAAAATAAGGATTTGTATCTTTATTAGCTTGAAGATTTACATATGCAGGACTAATAACACCACAAACTTCTGATATATTAGAATTGTCACCACTAACTAAATCCATAGGGTTAATTAAAATGTCACCTGGTGCAACTGGATTATAATTTGAATAATCAGCAGCAATTTGTCCTTCCCCTGTCGAAATATCCCTAATTTTAATTCCACTTCTAGCTAAAGTTAATATATCGAAATTTTCACTGTTAGGTTTTCCTTTTTTTCTAAAGAAATTATGCTTAACCTTTTTCACTTGCCAATTAATTGGTATTTCACCAATCCACTTGACACCTGAGTCTTTCATTAGTCTAGTCAACGTTACTCACATCCTTGCCTGATAATGCTTCGAAGTTTGCTACGATAGATTCCTCAAGTTTTTTGATTCGTTCTGCAATTGCTTCTGACGGTTCTGGTGCTGAGTATTTGTAGAATAGTCGTGTAAATGGTATTTCGTAACCCATTTTGTCTTTGCTACGATCTATCCATGCATCTGGATTAAACGGCAATACTTCTCGTTCAAAGTAATCCTGGATGTCTTCTTTTAACGGAATGTCTTCTGTATCACGTAAGCTTGTATCTGCTACTGGTTTGCCTTTTTTTAATATGATATTGCCTTGTTCATCGCGTTGAGAGCTTTCGATTGTCACTTTTGTAAAGCCAAAATCAGCATTATCAAAGATTTTTGATTCTACTACTTTATCGCCTACGATATATTCTTTATTATCAAACTCACCATACGCTTGTACAATAACATCACGGCATTTCCCATCAATATCAACTCGTTTATTCCCTATATTTTTACGGCGTTTTATAAACATTTTTGATGCGTCAAGTAGTTGAACTTTGCCTTGTCTTTGTGCTGATTTATTTTTTGTTAAAATCCAGACATACGTAGAAATTCCTGTGTTATAGAATAAATCCGTTGGGAGTTGAACGATTGCTTCTAGCCAATCATTTTCAATCACATATTGTCTAATTGCACTCTCGCCACCACCTGCATTACCTGAGAACAATGCTGAACCGTTGTGTACAATCGCCATGCGTCCTGTTTCTTTTAATTTAGAAAGTCCATTTAATTGGAATAATAATTGACCATCGCTAATTTTAGGCAAGCCAACACCAAAGCGACCGTTTTCACCTTTTTGATGTTCTTCCTCTACCTTTTGCTTGTCTTTTTTCCAATCAATACCAAAAGGTGGGTTAGAAATGCAGTAATCAAACGTGTAGCCTTCAAATTGGTCGTTAGATAATGTACTACCTAATGCCATGTTGTCTGGATTACCACCACGAATCATTGTATCGGCTTTTGCTATAGCATACGTTTCAGGATTTAACTCTTGTCCAAAAGTTACAACTTCCGCATGACTATTGAAATCATGAATACGCTCCATCATAGCTGACAGCATTTGAGACGTCCCCATCGTTTGGTCATACACTGTTTTTACAACATCTTGACCTGTTAATGTACTTTGATCTTCAACTAACAATAAATCCGTCATTAAATAAATGACATCACGGCTCGTAAAGTGCGCCCCAGCTTCTTCGTTATAGCTTTCCGAAAATTTTCGAACAAGTTCTTCGAAAATATACCCCATATCCGTACTCGTTACTTTATCTGGTCCTAAGTACGAATCTTTTTTATTAAACTCTTGAATGACATGGTATAAAGCATCGTTCTCTGCCATCGTTGTTATCTCAATATCAAATTTAAAGTTCGCTAAAATATCCTGCATGTTATCAGAAAAACCATTTAAGTATTTTCGGAAGTTTTCTTCGATATTTGCAGGATCTGCAAGTAATTTATCAAAAGTATATTCACTTGTGTTGTAAAAAGAATAACCCGCAGCTTTTTCTAACATACGTTTTTGCATCGCATCATTCATATTTTTGCATTGTTCTACAGCTGCCCATACTTTTTCACGCGAAGGCATTAGCGTGTCGTGTAAACGCTTTATAACGGTCATAGGAAGAATCACTTTTCCATATTCGTGAGGCTTGTATAACCCTCTTAAAATATCCGCTACGTTCCAAATTAAATTGGCTTGTTTTTGGACATTTTGCGTTGTCTGTTGATTTCTGTTTAATTCACTCATTTTCAGTCTCCTTAATAATACATATTTCACTAGAAACCCTTTAATAAAGGGCTTCTTACCATTTAAAAATATTTATAACTTAGTTACAGCTTGAAATGCTGCGGTTAACCCCATTTTCTCATAAAGATCATAGTAATTGGCATTATATTTTTCCTTCGCCAATCGAATTGCATCTTCTAATTCGTTATCTGCATTCAAAAATTTCTTACCTAATGCTCGCTGTATATCAGCATCTATTTTTGGAACAAGAATTGATTCAATATCCTTCACACTCAATACCGTCACAGCAGTTCCCTTTTGCTTGGAAGTTATATAATACGTACCAATTGGACTTTCTAAAAACGATTTAATGAAATAAGAATTCACATCGTTATTAGGTCGAATAATTATAAAATTATGCGATGCAACAAGCTTTCTATCTAACTGCGGTACAACAGCAATCTTAATAGCACTACCTCGACTAGATAATAAAATATCTCCCTCTATCACTTCATAAGCATTTGCCTTTTCTGGATCTAAATCAATTGCATTTAACTGCTCGAACTGAATTTTGCCATCTTGAACATCCGCTAATTGAAGTAATTGGTATTCTCCATCCTGCTGCTCTAATTCTTTTTTGGGCGGCGTATTCATCCCCCTAATGATCTTTGCTAATTGCTTCATACTAACTTTTGGTTCTGGTGAATTTTCATAAGCATTTTTATTAACTAAAACTTCTCCAAAAATACTTTCCACATCGTCAACAGTAAAATAATTTCCGATATTTAAGTTAGCATCTTCAATATCCTCAATAGAAACAAACATGCTATATTGTTTAATTTCTTCAGCATTATAATATGCATTTATAATTTTTTCTTGATCCTCTAACCTTAAAATGTTTTGCCCACGTGATTTTTCTACATGGTCTTGCGCATTAATAAATTGAATTTTACCTTTACGTTCAGATGACTTGTTTTTATTTAAAATAAGAATAACTACAGGGATATTAGTAGTAGCAAATAGATTTTGCGGAAGACCAATAACTGCTTCAATTAAATCTTCATCTATAAGTGCTTGCCTAATCTTCTTATCTGCACCGCCTCTAAATAGAGTACCATGTGTAACGACAAGTGCAGCTTTCCCATCTTCTTTTAATGATGCTAATGCGTGCTGTATAAATGCCATATCCGCATTAGAATTACTCGGAATGCCGTACTTATACCGATTGTACAGGTCATATTCAGCATTTTCACTGCCCCAGTTTTTTAGCATAAATGGGAAATTCATAAGCACATAATCAAACTTTTTAAGTTGCCCTTCAACAAATGCAGGTTCTAATAAAGTATCTCCCAATACATATTTAAAATCGAATCCTTGAATTATTAAATTCATTTTACCTAGAGCATAGGTTGATGGGTTTATTTCTTGACCAAATAGTTGAACACTTTGTCCATGCTTATTTGCATATTTAGCTGCCTCTGTTAAAAGTAATCCGATACCTGCTGTACCATCATATACAGAACCAGACTTAATATTTAATAGCGGTGGGAGTAACGTAGTAATAGAATTCGGTGTGATAGACTCACCACCCGCTTTACCTTCTTGAGAAGCTAGAAAATATAACGTGTCTTGAAATAACTTTGGTGTAATTTGAATTTTATTGATAAGCGATACTAATCTCTCGACAGTTTTATCATCTAAATCCATGATTTCTTGTATAGCAAATAAACCTTTTAACTCTGGATTTTTACTTTCAATATCTAATATGGCCTTTACTAACTTGTCTTTCAATTCCTGATTGGAAAAAATAATATTACTCCATTTAGTCAGCTTTGGAACTTTAAAACGATCATCACCTTCCAAAAACTTCACCATCATTGTTGAAGTTACTATTTTCTTTTGTGTACTTGTATCTACTTCGCCTCTTAAAACATCAAAAGCTTTCCATACACCATTTAAATCCTCCATAAAAACCTCCTAATATGAATTACTCTAAAAAGTAATTCAATTAACTTTTTATTTATTTTTAAAAAAATAGGGCGGAAATTCAAACCAATTTTTTTACCTTAATAAAAAGATAACAGTTTTGAAAAAGAAAGTAAAGTGTTTTTATTAAAAAGTTTTTAGTTTACCAAAAAAGTTAATGCAATTACTTTTATTTGTAGTTTAATAATTGTTTCATTTCTTTTATTTTAATGAAAATAAAACGAACTATACTATCTCTTTAAAAAGATTCAAGTAATAGTTCGTCTTTTTGATTGAAAGAATTTTTTATGTAATTAAAGTAATAAGCCCTCCAGGTTTAAAAGGATATGACTTATTAGAGCTTATTAATGGTCACCAATATGAGTATCTAATTGTATTTTAACCACTGTTAAGAGTACATTTCCTATAAAGTTCCTTTTATTAGTTACTATTAATATTGACTAAAAACTACTATGCAAACCCCCAGTAGCAGTAATGATTTTAAGCATTTACTAACTTCATGTCATCACTTATTAACAGTTGTAATTCAATCTTTTTGACATTGGTAACTATTTATAGTCACCACTTACGGTTTGTATATTATTTTTTGTCTTTCACAGATAAGATACGAATGTTATTTAAGTTATTCAATTCATTTTTTCAATAAGAATTTTCTTTAACTTACTTTGCAAACACAATTTTTTTACTCGCTAACAATACACTTTCTTTTGATGCCATTTGTTTTTTCAATTCGTTACGCTTTTCTTCAATATCTTTTTTTAGTGCAGCTAACTTAATTTCAAGTGCGACCAATTCAATCGATTTTTCCGTAACTTTCTCTTTTGATTTAGCTAACCTCTCCTCTACATCCAGATCAATTAACTCACTTATAGTGATATTAATTATTTCATTTTGCTTTTTAAAGTAACTTTTTCTATCCCCAAGCATTTCAGTTAATAATCGATTCCACTTCACTTGATTTAAATCATTTCTAAATTCATTATTCAACAATGTGATTTCGTTTTCTAACTCGAAATATTTTATAGATGTAATCCGTTCTTCAGTTACTAGCTTTAGAAGCGAATCATTTAGCTTCAACATTTGTAATTCAATTTCAGAAATTTTTTGGGCAAATTCATAAAGCTTCAATAAATTACGACTTAACTCCAAATTTTTTGCATTTAAAATATCAATCTTTGCTTCCAATATTTGAATCGTTTGCGTATTTAGTAAAAAATCATGCTCAATATCGCTTGCAACTTCAGAAGGGGTATTCTTACCCTTATGTACATCTTGTATAAGGCCTAGCGCAAATTTAACATCAGTATAATTAAACCCTTGTTTTGAGCAAATTAAATTCGCTAGAAATATTTTATAAACATCATATATATCTAACTTATAATTCCTACCAACTCTTGAATCAACAAGATATTCGTCCTTAATTAGTAACTTCATTATATTTCTTACGTCATTGTCATTTCTGTCAAGGATACGAGCTACATCTATTGTTGAATATCTTCCTGCAACATTTAACGTTATCACTGACACAGGAAATAATTCTTCTTCATCTCTTTTTGTAACCAAATACTTATATAGTGGGTCCTCTTTAAACCTATTTAATAATAATTGTTTAATTTCCATAACTTCTCCTAACAGCACTCTTGCAGTGATTTAATATTAAGAGCATTCCTTAACGGTTAACCGATTAACGAATGCTCTCGACTTTACAAAACTGATTATATTCTATAATTAGAACTGTTCCCAACTAAATGTAGTCGTTGATGAATCCCACATAGCTTTAAATTCCTTCATAATATAGTTATAGAAATATTTAAACGACCAAATCCCAGCTGCTTGCTGGCCCGCCGCGTCCTCTTTAGTAATTTTGAGTTTGTAACACTCATCCATTAAGGTATATATATAACCGGGATCACCTACCACATTTAGAAGCTGGTCTATTAAACGTTCATCTTCTTTAGAAACAGCCACAGCATTACTTAAATATAAGTAATGAAATTTAATTAATTCCTTTTCATCCTCGACATTGGATTGATGAATATTCTCTGTTAGTAATTTTTGATTAGTAATATTTGAAGTAATCTCTGGTATTGTTACTGACATATTACCAATTGAGACATCCTTATTTTCCACTTTAGGGTCCGAAAAAGGTTCGTTCAAAAGGACTTTTTGGCTCTTGGACATTGTCAAATTGGCCCCTACAAAGTGACCTTTTTCTTTCTCATAATGGTAATAATGCTTTGTCTCCGCAACAGTAAGGCTGAATTCTTCAAATCCTTCAAGCTGGTGTCCTATAAGATTCAGATCATCAATGATTTTTCGTAAGTTAACACGGTATTGGTACGTTCGATCAACTTTCCACATAGGATTGTTTCTTCTTAAAAGAAATCCTTTATCAACTAAACTTTTTAAATACTTGCGAATCGTTTTCAAATTCGTATCAATCATTAATAACTCATTCTTTAATTCTTCCGCTGCCTTATAAATCCAGCCCCCCTCAAATTCATTCACTTCTTGCTGCATCCTAGCTGATTCTTCACTTAAAAACTGATCATATGTTTTAGTTCTTGGTGTCCAGTATAAAAACTGATTCAAAATTGCAGCTTCATCACGATGCATTGTTAAAATCACAAGTTCTTCCTTAATTACACTTCGTAGTAAAATATCGCGTTCTGATTTCATTTTTTAGCCCCCTCAAAAATTTCAAATCATCTTACACTCGGATTTTTCATTTTTTAAGGGCAAAACTAAAAAAAATCATTATTAGCTTCAAATGATTATAAAGACCTAAATTATTCATATAAAAAGATAGAGCTAAAAATTCCGGCTCTATCTAAAAGCAAACATTTATAGTTGAATACGAAAAGAACGTTTCTTACTACGATTTTTCGATTCAATTTTTTCATTGCTTATAAAATCAACATCCGATTTATCAGCATCTTCAACATAGTGTAAATCCGCTGCAACAATCGAAACATGATAGCCTTTTTCCTCCACTAACTTTCGAAGTTCTGCGAATAAATCAAAGTCTAAATTCTTATGAGCCTCATTACGTTCTTGAACTAAGTCATCATTAGCTTCAACTGTAGTAAATACTTGTAATGTGACTTCTCCACCATATAGCTTATTTTCCATTTCAAATCAAACTCCTTTTCCGAATCGTATTTTTAACTAAATACTGTTTATCCGTGTTAATTAGTTCTTCCTAGCTGTGAAAATAATTGATAAGCATCTTTGAATGCGTTTAAATACGTCATTTCATTTAATTGATGTATATAATTTTGGATTGCTCTGACTGATTCAATACTTTGCTCATTATCATTCGTTTGATTTTGAAGTAACTCTTCAATTGATTTAAAAATAGCTTTACATTCATCTGTTTCATATTGTGCATCTAATCGTTCAGCTATAAGAATAGCAAGTATAACTGATGTGTTATCTACCACAACACCACCTCTTTTTCTTTAAACGAAAATTTTCTTTTAACTACAATTCAATATTATCATTAAAAATATTGCTTGTAAAATAAGAAAACGATAGTCTATTTATAACGGCTATTTATATTTCTATTTATAACTAGCTTTATAAATAGTGAGGTGAGTTCGTCTTGGATAACAAGGGGATAGGCATGCTAATCCGAAAAATACGACAAGAAAACGACTGGAAACTAATTGATTTAGCTGAGAAATTGGATATTTCTTTCTCGTCATTATCGAAAATCGAGAATGGCACACAAGACATAACTTATACGATGTTGAGAAAAATTTGTAATCAGTTCGATTTATCACTAAGTCAGTTTTTCAGGGAATTGGAGCATAGTATTAATATTGAAGCAGAAGCAAACGATTTAGAAGAAATCGACATATTATTGGAATTAACAAAAGAAATTGAAAAACTTTCAGTTGTTCAACAAAAAGCTTTATATATTTTATTAAAACAACGCTAATTTTAATATTCATCTTTAGGAAGTTTGGTCCTAGACATAATAATTATTTTATTTTGTAGCAGTCTTACTCCCCTTTTAATAAGAAATCAAAATTTATTTCATTTAAAAATACTTCTTCAGGTGTAATAAATAGAGCCAGCCAATATAATGAAGGCTGGCTTTAATTATTTATTTCAAAAAAGTTCATTATGCCCCTTAAAATTCCATGGACATGCTGTTATATTGTTTATGTTAGTAAATTCACTTATTTTTTATTGTTTTTTTATCCAACAATTGCGAGATGTTTTTCTAAACACTCTTCTAAAAATCCTTCTTCGAAATGAAATCAAGGCATCTATCATGCGATTTCACCAACAAATTCAATCCATTCGCTTCAATTAATAATTCATTATTCGTAAACTAATATTCCCATTTTGATGGTTTCTATATAATAATTCAGCATTACAGAACAAAATAGCTCGTCACTACTTGTTCTGCCAATTAATTGGCGATTTATATATAATGAAAATCCAATTGTAAATCGTGCCGTTGCCAAACTTTACGTTGGTCTAATGCGCTAGCTGTTGCTCTGCATTAGTTAGAAATACCTTCTCCCCTTTAGCTAGGAGAAAAAATGATGATAACACATCTAAAAATGTAAGAAGCTAAATCAGTTGGACGGTCTGATCTATCGTCAAGTGCGTATGCGACTACGTCATCGTAGGTTTTTATAACTTTTGCCATTGGAATTTGTCTTAGGACAACATTCTCACTTTTCATCTAGTTGAGGGATGAAATCTGTGGAATACAGATATAAGTGAGCCGCACCTGTCTAAAATGACAACAAGTCGTGTACTTGTAGTGTGCAACGAAAACTCACCGAAATACTAAAGTCTTTCTTTTACACCATATAGACAGAAAGAAAATATTTAGGAAAAGCCTTTATTTTCTTTAACTGGTGTAATGAACTTTATATAAATTCTATAAAGATCAGACTTTTTAGCAGCAGGCGAAGTCTGTCTTTTTTTATTTTTTTGAAAGGAATGATTTTATGCAACATAAACGTGGATGGATTAAAACCGATGATGAAATTCGGGATTATGCAAATAAAGATGACGATTTGCACAACAAAGGGGCATACATTAATTTAATGACACAGCTAAATAAACTGGCTCGTCATAGTAAAGGCATTAGTGTTCATAAGTCGATGCAGCAATACTATCATCACGTTCACCTTTTCTGCTTATTTTTAGCAGATTATTTCAGTTTAAAAACATTAGCAAATATTCATGATAAACATATCGTCGCTTACGTCATCGAAAGACAAGATGAAGGAAAATCCGCTTCAACTATTAAAAATGATTTAGCAGCGATTCGCTATTTTCATGACCAAATTCCAAACACTCGATATCGAATTAGTGACAATCAAAAATTGAAAGAAAAGTACCCTGAATTTGATTTAGAGCGAAGAAAGTTCGGTGGTGTTAATCGCCGCGCAACAGAGTATGAATATCAAGCATTAGTAGCACTTGCTGCAAATTCGAAGAATCCTAAATTATCGTACATTATTCAATTAGCACGAGAGCTTGGACTACGTGTTCACGAAGCGGTAAAAGTCGACCGCGCTAATGCTAAGAAAGCTTTAAGAACAGGTCTATTAACTGTGAAAGGAAAAGGCGGGTTAATCCGTAATGTTCCAATCAATAGTACTGCATCAACTATCTTGAAATCGGCTATGAGCGGCATTGAACGTGGTCATAAACTATTCGTTCCAGTGCATTTGAAAACACATCAAGTGATTCAACAAATACAGGATTTCGTACGTAATAACCGCGATAAAGTACGTGATCCATTTAATGACCGAGCTGAGGGTGTTGAAATAACTATGCATAGTTTCAGACATAATTATGCAAAAGAACAGTTCGAATACTTTTTAGAGGAAGGACATGAGCCAGAAGATGCGAAAAGAAAAGTATCGAGGTTGATTGGTCACCATCGAGCAGATGTAACTGATATATATTTAGCAGACTAACTAAAATAAGCCGGAACCTTTTACTTAGGTTCCGACTTATTTTAATTCTACTTTTTATTTTCACGTAGTTGCATAATTTCATTTTGTAACTGTTCATTCATTGTCTGTTGTGATTTACGCAAACTTTCAATTTCATCATATAATTTACGTACTTCTTCATTATGATTGGCTTTTCCCTCAACTAGCGCTTGTGCTTTCTCTAGTTTCTTTTGCTCTACTACAAACTCCATTTCTTGCTGATGGTTCAGTTTTGTTTGCCTTAGTTCAACCTGTGTAGAAGTCAATTCACTTGTAATTGAAGTGATTTGTTCTTCTATAGTTTTTACTTGTTGTAGTAACACACTCTTTTCATTATTAAATTGTTCCTCATACAATTTCGACTTCCGAGTAAATTCTAATTTAATTCGTTCGTTTTCGTCAGCATATTCTTTATATTTCACAACTAAACCATTCAAAGTATCATTTTTTTCTTTATACTCTTCAATAAGTGCCTGATTGTTATTTAGTATGATTTGATTTTTTGCTAATTGGTTTTCTAATTCAACAACTGTATTCGAATGTTCTTGAACTAACAATACAATCGCTTTCAGTGAATCCTTAGTAGTTTGAAGCTTTTGCTGTAAGTTTATAATTAAATCCCCTTTATTTTGAAGTTGATTAGATACTTCTTTAACAGCGTATTCTTCCAAAGAAACTGATTGCAGAATCATACTTACAATCCATTCATACATACTTGCTATAGGTTGCTCTAGTACAGTCGAATCTTGCTTGTATTCGCTCCCCCACTCTTTAATTGCATCCGTTTGATCGAATGCAAAAGTACGCGCAAATAATTCTTTATTCAACAACCCGCTTTCCTCGATTACTAACTTACCTTTTTCATAAAATTCTTCTCCTGCATTAAAGCCATTTGTTTTATCCGCCATTCTATCACCTTTCCTGTTAACATTTTTTTATCGAATTTTAATTTGCTTACTACGATAACTTTAAAAGAAAACCTGTTTTTTAGGAAATGAGAGTTTGAAATCGATAACTACATTTCTGAACAATTTCAAACTATTATACTCACAGATTTTTCTATTATAAGAGGTAATTTTAATTTTCAATCATTATGGATTTAACTAGGAATATAGAAAATCGAAGTTATACTGTTTTGAGAATGGAGGTGAAGGTCAAAATGAATTTGGACCAAGCATTAAAACAAATCGAAGAGTTAAAGGCCGAATTAGCTCTATCTGAAAAGAAACTGATTAGCGAACAAAAACGACTACGAGAAATCATCGGAGCCTGGCGGAGAAAAGCTGAAGGCAAAGGTATATTCAAGGAAGAAATTCGAGAAGGCTATAATGCAGTATCAGGTATGCATTACAAAACTTACACCATTTCGTTACCTGCTGATCTGCCAATAGAAGAAATTTTAAGTTATTTAAAGACTGAAAGTTTACCCAATCTATATCCGTATGTATTCAAAAAAATTGATTATCTACCTCGATCAAAAGCCTGGGCCTTCGAAGTTGAAATGGATTTAAATTACGACATTCGTTTAGAAGAAGCATTTATAAAGCAATATTACGAAGAACATTTTTGATGCAATCCCCCAAATTGAAGAGTGGTAAATTTGCCATGAAAATACCTAGATGGTTTGGCGGTGAAACTTACCACCTTATTTTACCATCAACAACAAACGTTAGAACCACTTGGGTTCCAGCACTTTTTCAACTGGTAAGTTTGCTTCTAAAATACCTAGATAGTTTGGCGGCGAAACTTACCACCTTATTTTACCATCAACAACAAACGTTAGAGCCACTTGGGTTCCAGCACTTTTTCAACTGGTAAGTTTACACCTTAAATACCTAGATAGTTTGGCGGCGAAACTTACCACCTTTTTTCAACCACACCAAACCTCATCTAGCCTCAGATGTTTGTTCATCCAAAAAAAATTAATTTTTTTTATAAAAAGTTGATTTTTGCTATTAAAATCTATTAAATCATTGAGTAGAATGTTTTCACTTTTAGCTAAAAGTATTTTTTACCACTAAACTTTACAGGAGGAAAACATTCTATGAAAATTGATCGTAAATTTGATAATGTCGCACCCGTAACTGCTATTCGTGTCACTCTTGAAGTGTTATTTGACACATTTATCGCTCAGTATTATTCTGAAGATAAGGTGATTTCTACTGCATCTTCTTTTGTGAAGGAGGATGCATAAAATGAAATATGCAATCTATATTCGAATCAATACAGCAACAGACAATGAAAATGTGTCTATCACGAATCAAGTTACGCTCTTTGAAAACTTCATGAAGAAAAACGGCATAGAGCTTTATAAAATTTATTCCGATATCGCAGGTGGTTCAACTTTAGAGCGTGAAGGCATTCAACAATTGATGACAGATGCCAAGAAGAAAAAATTTGAAGGCGTTATCGTACAAGATTTAACTCGCATCTCGCGATTAGGTCATTTAACTCAATTAGTAACTGACGTTTTAAATACTAATCAAATTAAGTTAATTACTTTATCAGAGTTAAATACTGATAATTACCCGACACTAGCAGGTTTTATTAACGATACTAGTAATACGAGCGTAATGGATTATATACACCTAAATTCAAAGCGTTGTGCTATCTATGTCCGTACACCCAAGGATTCAAGTGAACATTTGATTTCAAATCAAATTAACCAGTTGAATAAACTTGCTGATGTTCTTAAATTAGAAATTGATAGTATCTACATCGATGAAGGTTCAGGTTCCGAATTAAATCGAGAAGGTCTCCAAAAACTAATGTCTGATGCCCATGATAAAAAATTTGATGTGGTACTTGTACAAGGGCTATCACGCGTTTCACGTAATGCAGCAACAACTAAACAATTTATCAACTTATTGAATACTAATGAAATTGAGTTGCTATCTTTTGATGCTCAAAAAATTCAATTTTTAAATGATATGTTCGAACATTCAAGTAATCTTCCAATTATGGAGGATGGCCGACATGTTTAAGCGAAAAAAAGGAAAAAAGAAGTTACGGGTTGTAGCTTATGTTCGTGTATCGACGAAATACGAAAGTCAGCAAACATCCATTTCTGCTCAAATCGCAATGATTAAAAATTTCGCAGATGAAATGGGTTGGGAACTTGTAGAAATTTATATTGATATCGAATCCGGAGCAAAGTCAAATCGTGAAGGTATTCAAAAATTGATGACAGATGCCAAAAACAAAAAATTTGATGTAGTTGTGACCAAAGAGTTCTCTCGAGTATCGAGAAATAGTGCATTTTCATACGAGTTTTATGATGTCCTAATTCACAATCAAATTGATTTAGTAGCACTCGATGGATCTGTTAATACACTAGAAGATAATTCTATGAACTTGGGGTTATATGTGTGGCTGTCTGAAAATGAATCTGTAAGAACTAGTAGACGAATTAAAGCAGCGTATGATACACGTGTAAAATTAGGTCGCTTTGATGAAGCGCCATTTGGCTACGATTTAAAGGATGGACGATTATATGTTTCTAGCGATGGTAGTGCAGAAGTTGTGAAACAAATTTTTGCAGATTATATTGCAGGTAAGAGCTTCGATGGAATAGCACGTGCCTTATATAAAGAGGATGTTCCTACCCCAGCAAAACGAAAAGGTCATCAAAATGCCGGCGAAGTTTGGCACGGCTCTTCTGTTCGACAAATTCTAGAACGTGAAATTTACACTGGTAAACTTGTTGCAAAGAAAACTTCAACAATTTCTCCTACAACAACAAAGCGAATTGTTAACGATGAAGAGGATTGGATTGTTCGAGAAAACACACATGAGGCAATTATCTCTAAGGAAGATTTCGAATTAGTACAGCAGCTTATTAAAGCTAGAAAACGTATTCGTTCCCAACAAACTATACACCTATTTACAGGACTACTCATTTGTGCTAATTGTGGTGCAGGTATGCACTTTAAACGTGATCGTTATGTTTGTGGATATCAAAATAAATATGGGAAAAAAGCCTGTTCAGAAAATTTCCGTCCCATCGAAACAAAATTAATCCAAGCAATTTTAGATGATTTAAATTCACTTTATTTTTCAAAAGTATCTCAAAATTCTATTGAGAAGCTTTTAGACAAACAAATCGAAAATTCACAGACTAAAGTAAATAACGATTTAGAAAACTTCAACTTAAAATTAACTAGTCTACGAAAGAAAAAACAAAAGGCTTTAGAACTGTTCCTAGATGATAAAATTGATCAAGATTCATTCAACAACCTTGCATTGACATTAAATCCCCAAATTGACGAATTGGTCGAAAAGATTAATTTGTTAGAGGTTGAAGAAGAAAATGAAACAACCATCAATGTTGATGAACTAAAGCAATATATTCGGCAAAAACTAAATCCTGAACAACCGTTAACAGAATTAACACCAGAAATTCTAGCACGATTTGTAAAGGTTATCAAAGTAAAAGCAGACGGCCAATTAGAGGTGCATTATCGCACTTCTAAACCGTCTGCTTTTTATGTTTCTGACAATATTAAATTAACTATACCAAAGACGCATCCAAATAAAGCGTACGTTGAAAAACACGCTTAAATAAGGATTAGTCAGCTAGTTCAAGCCACGCACAGCATTCACAATGCGTCGTATGTGGGAACATATCCACTGGCTGAACTTCCTGTGTTTTATACCCGCCGTCCTCTAAAATACGCAAATCACGGGCTAAAGTGGCAGGGTTACATGATACATAAACAACACGTTTCGGCTTTTGCTCGATGATCGTATTTAATAACGCCTCATCACAGCCTTTACGTGGTGGGTCTACTACTAAGACGTCTGCAACTTTGCCCTCAGCGTACCAGCGTGGGATGACTTCCTCGGCTGGACCGGCTTCGAAATAGGTGTTTGTGAAGCCGTTTAGCTCGGCATTGCGTTTGGCGTCTTCAATTGCTTGCTCGACAATTTCAACACCCATGACATGACCGGCTTTTTGTGCTAAAAATAGCGAGATGGAGCCGATACCGCAGTAGGCATCAATGACACATTCATTGCCTTCAAGCTGTGCATAGTCCAGTGCTTGCTTGTAGAGCACTTCGGTTTGAAGCGGGTTTACTTGATAGAACGAACGTGCCGAAATTTCGAAGCGTACGTTGCCGATTGTGTCTTCAATCGTATCTTTGCCCCATAGTGTGAACGTATCGTTACCGAAAATAACATTCGTTTTGTCGCTGTTTACGTTTTGGACAATGGACGTCACATTTGGTACAAGTGCTCGGATTTTTGCGATGACTTCCTCTTTTTGTGGGAATTTTTTTGCTTTCGTGACAAGTACGACCATCACTTCGCCTGTTGCACGACCTTTACGCACAACAACATGGCGCAGCATTCCTTGGTGAGAGGCTTCGTCATATGGACGAACGCCTAATACCATAAGCTCATGCTTTAAATCGGCCATCATCGTGTCGGCTTCACCTGTTTGAATTAAGCAGCGCTCCATGTTGACAATGTTATGCGATTTTGTTTTGTAAAAGCCTGCTACAATCTCGCCTGTTTCGGATTGTGCAAATGGGATTTGAGATTTATTGCGGTAATGCCATGGCTCGTCCATTCCCTTTACTGGATGAACAGGCGCATCGATTTTGCCTAAGCGCTTCATGGCATTTTCGACCATTGATTGCTTCCATTTGAGTTGTCCCTCATAGGAAAGATGCTGTAATTGGCAACCACCGCATTGTTCGAAATAGTCGCATGGTGCATCTACACGGTCGGGTGATTTCGTTAAAATTTCTACGATTTTCGCAAAGCCGTAGTTTTTTAACGTTTTCAATACATGCACTTCCACTGTTTCACCAGGCAGTGCCCCTTGAATAAATAATGGATAGCCATCGATTTTCGCAACGCCATTGCCATCATGTGTGAAATCTTCTATATAAACTGTTGTACGCTCATTCTTTTTAATTGGTGCTGTCATTTGTAGAATCTTCCTCTCATTTCAATCTCTTCATTGTACCATGTCGCTTTAAAAATGTACTTCCTGAAATGTCGCCTTTTGATTCGAATAATTCTGTGTATTTTATTTTCTATGGTATTCTTTTCCTAATACTACTATAATTTATTATTACAAAATTAAGAAAAAATGATCAAAAGGAGGCTTAAACTATGTCTGTTCGAAAGAAATTAAATTTAGGTTTTCTTACAATTGAAATGCTCATGCTCGTTACCGTTATTTTTGCAGCTGTTCAATTTTTCCGCATTGGCAACGATGTATCCGACGCAGTAGATGTGCAAATGGCGCAAATTCAGCGTATTGATGATATCCAGCAAAATCTATTATCGCAAAATATTTCTACCCGCGCATATACAGTCGATCCATCTCAAAAAAATCTAGATGCCATTACGGCGCATTCGAGTAATCTGAATGAGCTCATTGCTGAGGTAGAAAAACAAAACACCTTAAAGGATGCCAATACGCTCATTTTGAATTTACAGGATCAGCTCGCACTCATTAACGAGCAAATTTCAAAAATGACCGCGGCCATTCAAAACCGTGACGTAGCAACAGCACTTTCCATCGTTAATGGTGACTACAATTACACAAGCTCCTTTGCCCATGAATTAACGGAAAAAATTGTGGCACTTGAAAATACTCAGCTCGATACAATGGTAAACAATACGAAAACGGAAATTAATCGTTCAACCATCGTCTCGGTTGTCTTTATTTTCCTTACAATTATTATCGCAACAAGTTCGATGATTTACACAAGACGCGGTATCACAAAGCCACTTCAAATCATGTCAAAGGATTTAGAGCAAATGGCCAACGGAAATATCAAAATCGACCATAAGCCCCTCCAATCAAATGATGAAATGGGGAAGCTTTCGCGTGCTTTTATTACTTTGCAGCAAAACTTTGAGGAACTACTATCAAAAATCCAGCACAACTCTGATGAACTCGCAAAATCCTCAGAGCAGCTAACACATAATAGCCAAGTTATTTCAAATGAAACGGTTCAAATTCAACAGCTGATCACGCACACTGCCAAAACATCTGAAACAATGGCAATTGGCGCAAGTGAAGGTGCGGATGCAGTAGATGAAACATCCCAAGGCATTAATGAAATTGCGCGCGCGACACAGGAGCTGCATAACGGTGCCATGACCTTAACTGAAGCTGCAACAACAGGAGTAACGATTGTTGAGGATGCGCAAAATCAGATGGCTACTATGCACAAATCAACACAGCATATTGCAACATTAACCCATATTCTAATCGAGCAATCCGAGCAAATAAGTGCCATCACAAATGCCATTACCGGTATTGCCGATCAAACGAATTTACTAGCACTAAATGCCTCGATTGAAGCAGCGCGTGCCGGTGAGCATGGCAAAGGCTTTGCTGTTGTAGCTGACGAAGTACGTTTACTAGCCGAACAATCAAAACAATCCGCGGCACAAATTGTGGGCCTTACAAGCACCATTCAAGCTAACTCACAAAACGTGAACGATGCAGTCGAAAGCAGCTTACTTTGTGCAGACCAAAGTGTTACGGTGATTAACCGCGCAGGTCAGGCTTTCCATGAAATTTCGACGTATATTAAAGAAATGTCACAGCAGGTGGAGCAAATATCTGCAACGTCCGAAGAGATTTCTGCCAGCGCCGAGGAAGCTGCCGCGACCGTTATGGAAATTTCGCATGGGACAGAGCAAACAGCAAGTAACGTCGAGCAAATCGCCGAGGCAACAGATGAGCAAGCTACCGTCATTCAACAAGTTGACGCATTATCCGCTCGCCTTGCCGCTCAAGCAAACGAATTACAAAATAGCCTCCATAAATTTAACTTATAAAAAAACAAGCCTTCCTTCAGTAGTTTTCACCACTGAAAGAAGGCTTAATTTTATTCACGCTCGCTTCTTTTATCCTTAGGCGCTACATAAAACGCGGCAAGTAATGAGGCAATGACCACTAAAAACGGTGCAACAAATATGATAAATTCATTCATTTTATATTCCCCCTATGCATGCTCATCATGCGCCCCTTTTACATATTCTTTATCAAATACAAATAGCTTAAACAGCAAGTAGAGCGATGGAATGAGTAACGCTGCTCCTAAAATAAAGGCAATGATAAGCGCAATCCCCATTTGGTAATTTGTCACGCTATCATGAATTGTTAGGTACGGATACAGTAAATACGGATAATGCGAAATACCATACGCAAAAAAAGCACAGGCAAATTGGGTAAATAACAAAATAATCGCTAATCCGTAATTGCGCTTCATCCACAATAAATACGTCGTCACTAAAAATAGCACAGCCGAGATTGCAAACAACCACCATACATCCACGATTCGTTCAAATCGAAATGGATTATGCCCTTTAAATTCAATGAGGATGCCCACAGCCGCAATCGCAAGTGGTGCCGACCAAATCAGGGCATATTTACGCATGAGGTTAGCTGCATTTTTATCTCCTGCTTTATGCGCATACCATGTCAAAAATACTGCTGAAATGTAAAGAACAGCTACAATGCTTAGAACAACGATGCTCCACGTCAATGGGCTTGTAAATAATGCGTTATAATCCAGCTGTGGCACATCTCCAACCAACTCCACATAGCCACCCTCTGAAATCGTTAACACGACTGACAGCGACGCAGGAATAAGTAGCCCAGCAATCCCATAAGCCGTTGCATAGCCTTTATGCCCCGCCATGCCATAAGATTCAAATGCATAATACGCACCACGAATCGATAGTAAAATAAGCGAAACACTAACGGGCACTAATAGCACCGTTCCATAATAATAGGCAGTTTGCGGGAAGAAGCCGACAATCCCAACAAAGAAAAACACTAAAAATACATTCGTTACTTCCCACACGGGCGACAAATAGCGCTTAATGACACCGCTCAAAATATCCGAGCGATTCGTCAGCACGCTATACGCATTATAAAAGCCTGCCCCAAAATCGATGGATGCAATAATGACATAGCCAAATAAAAATGCCCATAACACACAAATTCCAATCAATTCTAATGACATCTTACACCTCTCCTTTCGAAGAACGCGCTGCTATTTCTTTGGTGATTGGATTATTTTTAAACATGCGGTGCAACGTCACAATACTGCCAACCCCTAATATGAAATACAAAATCGAAAACAAGATGAGCATAAAATCCACTTGCCCGCTTGTCGTT
This sequence comes from Solibacillus sp. FSL R7-0668, assembly GCF_038006205.1. Taxonomy (NCBI): domain Bacteria; kingdom Bacillati; phylum Bacillota; class Bacilli; order Caryophanales; family Caryophanaceae; genus Solibacillus; species Solibacillus sp. FSL R7-0668. The sequence goes on from NZ_JBBOUU010000001.1 coordinate 3,467,046, forward strand.
GCCCCTTCAGCTGTTGTCATATACCCACGTAATATCCAGGGCTGCCTTCCAACCTCCGCTAGCCACCAGCCTGCTTCTATCGCAATAATAGATAATGGTCCTCCTAAAACAACGATAAAGCGAAACCATTTTGAAGCGATAAATGACCATTTACGCCAAATGCCTACTAAATAGACAGCCGCAACAAACAGCATAAACATCCCTATAAACACCATGATATTAAAGTGATAATGAATACTATAAGGTGGATGTTCTTCAACTGGAAATTGGTCCAATCCAATAACCTCTTTTGTAAAACTATTATGTGCTAAAAAACTAAGCGCGTATGGAATTTCTAGTGCATACTTAATTTCACCATCATCTAGTATGCCAAATAAAACTAACGGTGCATTTTCGCTCGTTTCAAAATGCCATTCTGCCGCTGCAAGCTTTTCTGGCTGATACTCGGCTAAATACTTACCAGAATAATCACCAATCATGGCGGTTGCTACAGAAAAAATGAAGCCTAATTTCATCATTAAATACAGTGCTTTTTTATGGTAAATATGATTGGAACCGCGCATTAATTTATAAGCAGCAATCGACGCTAATAAAAACGCACACGTCATATACGCTGTCACGAGCACATGCGCTACCTTTGTTGGCACTGCCGGATTGAACATCGCCACAAGTGGTTGAATATTTACTAGCTGACCATCTACCATATCAAAACCTTGTGGCGCATTCATAAACGAATTCACGATCGTAATAAACACCGCAGACATGGAAGCCCCTATCGCCACTGGAATCAGTAATAATAAATGCTTTTTCTGATTTTCGAAACGATCCCATGTGTATAAATAGATCCCTAAAAAGATGGCTTCAAAGAAAAACGCAAATGTTTCCATAAAGAGAGGTAACGCAATTACCTTTCCTGCTACCTGCATAAAATTCGGCCAAAGTAACGATAGCTGCAAGCCAATAACCGTTCCTGTTACAACGCCAACAGCTACCGTTATCACAAAGCCCCTTGCCCAACGCCGTGCCATTAAAATATAGTGCTCATCCTTATTTTTAATGCCGACCCATTGGGCAATCATAATCATAATCGGTACGCCTACGCCAAGCGTTGCATAAACAATATGGAAAGAAAGGGTGACCTCCGTTAAAATACGACTCCAATATACCGCAGACTCATTCATAAAAAAATACCTCCTCACCAAACATGTCATTACCGTTACTATACCCAACAACTATTCTTTTGAACGTCCAACCACATTCTCAATCAAACAAAAAAACCTACAAGGTATAATCTTCCCTGTAGGCTCATTTTTATAACTATTCTTCTAAAACATTAATTTCACCAATTTCATTTAACGGTACAAATACTTCAATATGGCGTTTTAAGTTTTGGAATGTCGCTGGAACATCGCCACCATATTCGCCATCTAAGTTTAAGTGTACATCTTCTTCTGAAGTAACCTCAACACGACTCGCTTTACGATAAATGACACGCTCATCTGATAGATGCTCCCCGCGCAATGCTAAAGAGGCAATACGTACGAAATCCGCAATATTACATTCCTTTAAAATCATGACCGTAAATAGCCCATCATTAATCGATGCATCGGGTGCAATTTTTTCAAACCCTCCCACTGAGTTTGTTAAACCACATAAAAACATCATCGCGTTGCCATCAAATTCTTCCCCGTCCATTTTAATCTTCATATGAGTGGATTTAATGGAAGGAATCATCTCAATCGCTTTTAAATAATAGGCCATTTGTCCAAGTATGGTTTTCATCTTACTTGGCACCTCATACGTCAATTCTGTAATACGTCCTCCTGCAGCGATGTTAATAAAATAACGTTCGTCATTTAACAGCCCTACATCTACCGGAATGGTTTGACCACCTATGATGATTTCTACTGCTTCCTCAATATTGCGCGGAATATGCACGGCACGAGCAAAATCATTCGTTGTGCCCATCGGAATTAAGCCAAGCTTTGGGCGATTTTCACATTGACTCACACCCGCTACCACTTCATTTAGTGTGCCATCTCCACCGACAGCAATAACGACATCAAATTCACGCTTGACCGCTTCAATCGCTGCTTTTGTTGCATCTCCAGCACCAGTTGTAGCATGGCAAGACGTTTCGTAACCTGCAATTTCAAGTTTTTCTAATACTTCTGGTAAATGCTTTTTAAATGCTTCGCGACCAGAAGTTGGATTATAGATTATTCTCGCTCTTTTCATAAGTTTTCTCATCCTGATCCATAATATTTGTCATTCTGTTCAAAGTATACTGTTGATTGATTTTGAAAAGCAATTAAATCTTCTTTACCTATACACGTCTCAAAACCAAAAAAGTTCCTACTATATTATATAGTAAGAACTTAATGTAAAAAATAGGATGTTTCGACTTAAATTTATAGAATTTGCGTTACTTTTTGTTTGAAGGATTCGTATACATAAAGCCATAGCTTTTCATCTTCTACATATTGCGTGCGCATTTTATCATAAATTGCCTTTTGTGCCTCATCAAAGGCTGGATCCTCTTTTTCGGGCAAGGTTGCACGATAGTCCATAACAAGTTGCTGTAATTGTGGTGCGCGTGGGCCCCAAGTAGTCATCACTTCACCTGCTTCATTTAAAATTAAGTAGATTGGAATGGCACGACCACCGTTTGTTAAATAGCGATCGATTAAGTCTGTGTCTGCATCACGTAGCGCTGTACGCACTTCAACCTGAGCAGCCTCTGCAATTTTACGGATGATCGGGTTATTAATCATCGCATCGCCACACCAATCCTCTGTAATCGCTAGAATATGCACATTTGCCTGTTGTAATTGCTCGATAAATGCGTCCTCCTGAGGTAAGGTAAAGCGTTCATAAATAGCCTCACTTTGCTCCTTTAATTGCGACATTCCCTTCATATAATCCTGTATTGTCTTACTCTCTTCAAAATACTGCTGTTCCGTTTTCATAAAATAACCACCTTTATAGTTCTACCTCCTAATTTTGCACTTTTTTTAGAAAAAAAGAAAGTTAAATATGTCTAAAATGTTAACGAAATATATAATTCTGAATTTTCAGTACATAGAGTTTTAAATAGAATTTCAGCTATATTTCGACAAAATTTTTAACTTTTTATTATTCTTGTATAAATTATTTATTAATTACAAACAATTAAGAATTTTAATAATTATTTAACTTATCAATAATAATAATAAATCAAGCCTATTAACTGTTCTTCATAAAACTTTTCTGATATATTGTAGTAACGCATCAAAATATTATCAGAAAATTGTGTTTACATCATTTTCTAGGAGGATTTTAGAATGAAAAAAAATAAAAAAGTCGCACTTACTGCAACAGCACTTTCATTATCAGCTATTTTAGCAGCATGTGGCGGAGAAGAAGAAAAATCAGCAACATCGTCGTCAACTGATGATGCAGAAAAGGTACTAGACCTATTAATCACATCTGAGCCACCATCACTACACCCACAATTAGCTACAGATACAACTTCTGGTGCTATTTTAGAAAACACATTTGAAGGCTTAACAACAATGAAAGACGGCGAGCCTGTATTAGCGGCTGCTGATGACTATGTTGTTTCTGAAGATTTATTAACATACACATTCACTTTACGTGACGCGCAATGGTCAAACGGTGAAAAAGTAACTGCTCAAGATTTTGAATACGCTTGGAAATGGGCTTTAAATCCAGAAAACGCATCGGAGTATTCTACAATCCTTTACCCAATTAAAGGCGCTGAAGCATACAACAACGCTAAAGGTACTGCTGAAGAAGTAGGCGTTAAAGCAATCGATGAAAAAACATTAGAAGTAACATTAAATGCGCCAACTCCATATTTCTTAGAGTTAACAGCATTCAAAACATTCTTCCCTATTCATAAAGCAACAGCGGAAGCAAATCCAAAATGGTACACTGAAGCAGATTCATATGTAGGGAACGGTGCATTCACACTTGCTACATGGAACCACTCTGGTGACATCGTATTAGAAAAAAGCGAAACTTACTGGGATGCTGAAAATGTAGCCCTTGAAACAGTAAACGTAGCAATGGTTGAGTCTGAAACAACTCAAATGACAATGTTTGACGCTGGCGAAATTGATTTCTTAGGTGCGCCATACGGTACAATCGCACTTGATGCAATCGAGCGTTTAAAATCAGAAGATAAATTACAAGTATCAGACCTTTCAGGTATTTATTGGTACAAATTCAATACAAAAGATCCTGTAATGCAAAACGAAAACATCCGTAAAGCGTTAGCATTATCAATCGATCGTGAAGCATTAATTTCAAATATCGTTAAAGGTGAACAACAACCTGCATTAGGTATTGTTCCAAACTCAGTAGAAGGCTTTGGCGATGACGAAGGTTACTTCAAAGATGCTGACATCGAAGAAGCGAAAAAATATTTAGATGCTGGCTTAAAAGAATTAGGCTTAGCAAGTGCTGCTGATTTAGAAGTAAAAGTTTCATATAACACTTCTGAAGCTCACTCTGCAATCGCTCAATTCATCCAACAAGGCTGGACATCTAACTTAGGTATTTCAGTTAAGCTTGACAATGCTGAATGGCAAGTTTATTTAGACAAGATCCAAGCTGGTGACTTCCAAGTTGGTCGTCTTGGTTGGGCAGCTGACTACAACGATGCTTACTCATTCTTAGAAATGTACAACTTACCAACAAATGGTAATAACCAAACTGGATGGTCTAACGAAGAGTACACGAAAATTTTAGAAGCTTCTACTACTGAAACAGACGCTGCAAAACGTACTGAACTATTATTACAAGCTGAAGAAATCATCATGGATGACATGCCAGTAGCACCGGTTTACTACCAAACAAACTTATTCATCAAATCGGATGATGTAGAAAACATGGCACCGGATGCATTAGGTAACATCAACTTAAAATTCGTTGACGTTAAATAAATTTAGTTTTTCTTTGTAAATGCAATTTGTATTTCTAATACAAGCGTATTTTTCATAGGAGGAGGTGTCTCAATAAATGAGACACCTCCTTTACTACTATATAAGAATTTTCAAAATAATATAAAAAGGAGGTTAGGACATTGCTTAAATTCATTTTTAAACGATTACTTTATATCGTACTTGCAATGTACTTAATTATTACAGCGACGTTCTTCTTAATGCAGCTAGCACCTGGTAGCCCGTTTGCCAGTGAGCGCGAATTACCACCTGCCATCGAAGAACAATTAAACGCAAAATATGGGCTCGATAACCCGTGGTATATCCAATATAAAGACTACTTGGTCAATACAATTACCTTTGATTTTGGTGAATCCATGAAGTATAAGGGGCGCTCAACAAACGATATTATCGCCGAGAGTTTCCCAGTTTCACTTGCTTTAGGTATACAGGCAATGATATTAGCCATTGGGATTGGGGTTTTACTAGGAGTAATTTCCGCGCTCTACCACAATAAACTCCCAGATTACCTATCAACAATTGTAGCAATCTTAGGGATTTCGGTGCCGTCGTTCATTTTAGCTGGTTTACTACAATACTACTTAGCTTTCAAAGCAGGTTGGTTCCCGGTAAGTGGTTGGAAGGGCTTTAGCTATACAATCTTGCCTGCCTTTGCCATCGCATTAACACATGCTGGTTTCATCGCCAAGCTAACGCGTTCGAGTATGTTAGAGCAAAATAACTCAGAATACGTAAAATTAGCACGCGCCAAAGGTCTTGGTAAATGGACAATCGTCTTCAAGCACTCTTTACGTAATGCTTTACTACCCGTTGTGACGTATCTCGGCCCATTATTTGCTGGGGTTATTACAGGTAGTTTCATCGTCGAACAAATCTTTGCCGTACCAGGTCTTGGTCGCCACTTCGTAACATCGATTACGAACCGTGACTACACAGTTATTATGGGTACGACTGTATTCTATTCATTAATTTTATTATTAGCGGTTTTAGTTGTAGATATTTTATACAGCGTCATTGACCCTCGAATTAAATTGAAAGGAGCGAAAAAATAATGGCTCAAAACGAACAGCAAATTCCAAAAGTATCACCTGATATGTTCGAAGTGGTTGGCCGTTCTGAAAATACGGACGCATTATCGAAAAAACAAGTGTCTTATTGGAAGGAAGTATTTTATCGCTTCTCTCATAACAAATTAGCCGTAGTAGGCTTGTTCTTATTAGCGATTATTGCAGGCTTTGCGATTTTCGCACCGATGTTATCATCGTTTACGTATGAACAAAATGTAGGCTTATACAACTCCGCGCCATCTGCAACGAACTGGTTTGGTACAGATGACCTTGCACGTGATATTTATGTACGTGCCTGGGAAGGTGCTCGAATTTCTTTATTCATCGGTATTACTGCTGCCGTGATTGACCTAATCATTGGTGTTTTGTGGGGTAGTATCGCAGGTCTTGCAGGCGGGCGCGTAGATAATATTATGATGCGTATTGCCGACGTCTTAACAGCGATTCCATACTTATTAGTCGTAATTATTTTACTTGTAATTATGGAGCCTGGTTTAGTGCCAATGATTATTGCCCTTTCGATTACCGGCTGGGTAAATATGGCACGTATCGTTCGAAGTGAAGTATTAAAAATCAAAAACCAAGAGTATGTGCTTGCTGCGCGTACTTTAGGTGCAAATCAATGGCATATTATTAAGCGTCACTTAATCCCAAATGCTATGGGTGCCATTTTAGTAACAATGACTATGACAATTCCAAGTGCAATCTTCACAGAAAGTTTCTTAAGCTATTTAGGTTTAGGGGTTCAAGCACCTCTTGCCAGCTGGGGTACGATGGCCTCTGAAGGTTTCAAAGCACTTCAATCTGCTCCATGGCGATTATTGTTCCCTGCTTTCTTAATCTCGATTACAATTTTCGCATTTAACGCAGTTGGAGACGGCTTACGTGACGCACTTGATCCGAAATTACGTAAATAAGGAGAGCGTACACTATGAATATGAAGAAAAAAGTATTAGAAGTAAATGACTTACGCATCAATTTCAAAACGTACGCTGGTGTTGTACAAGCCGTACGTGGCGTTAGCTTTGAATTATTTGAAGGGGAAACACTCGCAATCGTTGGTGAATCAGGCTCTGGTAAATCCGTAACGAGTAACGCCTTAATGAAATTAATCCCTCAACCACCTGGTATTTATGCCGGTGGTGAGATTAAATTCAACGGTCGCGATATCATTCCTCTAACAGAAAAAGAAATGATGCAAGTACGTGGGAATGATATCGCCATGATTTTCCAAGACCCAATGACGGCGCTTAACCCAACAATGCGCATCGGTAAGCAAATTACGGAAGTGATTTTAAAGCATAAAAAAGTCACTTCAAAAGATGAAGCAAAAAAACGCGCCATTGAGCTACTTGATCAAGTAGGGATTCCTTTCCCAGAGCGCCGCTACAAAGCATACCCACATGAATTATCTGGTGGTATGCGTCAGCGTGTGGTAATCGCCATTGCCCTTGCAGCCGATCCAAAGCTATTAATCGCCGATGAGCCGACAACGGCACTGGACGTAACAATCCAAGCGCAAATTTTAGAGCTAATGAAAGAGCTTCAAAAGAAATCAAATACGTCGATTATTTTCATCACGCATGATTTAGGTGTTGTGGCAAACGTAGCAGACCGCGTAGCCGTTATGTACGCAGGCCAAATTGTGGAGTACGGTACAGTAGAGGATATTTTCTACAATCCACAGCATCCATATACTTGGGGCTTACTTGGCTCGATGCCAGACTTAAACAATTCAACGGATGAGCAATTAATGGCGATTCCTGGCTCACCGCCAAACTTAATTGACCCACCAAAAGGCGATGCATTTGCAGCTCGTAACGAATTTGCAATGAAAATCGACTTTGAAATGGAGCCACCAATGTTTAAAGTATCGGATACACATTTTGCAAAAACATGGTTACTGCATCCAGATGCACCACCAACTCCACTTCCTGATGCGGTAGCACGCCGTATTCAAGGCTACAACTTGGAGGGCAAATAAGATGGCAAACAAAATTTTAGAAGTAAAAGGCTTAAAACAATATTTTGGATCTGCGAAAGCCCCGATTAAAGCAATTGACGGGATTTCATTTGATGTTTATGAAGGCGAAACATTAGGTTTAGTTGGGGAGTCTGGCTGTGGTAAATCCACAACAGGCCGCTCAATTATCCGCCTTTATGACATTACAGAGGGCCAAATTAACTTTAAAGGTCGCGACATCTCAGAGCTAAAATCTCGCAAAGAATTATTACAATTCAACCGTGAAATGCAAATGATATTCCAAGACCCATACGCTTCATTAAATCCGCGTATGACGGCTGGCGAATTAATCGCAGAAGGCTTTGAAATTCATGGGCTTTATAAAAACAAAAAAGAACGTCAAGAACGCGTTGGTGAATTGCTTGAAGCAGTTGGTTTAACACGCGAGCACGCCAACCGCTATGCCCACGAATTCTCTGGTGGTCAACGTCAACGTATCGGTATTGCACGCGCACTTAGCCTAAATCCAAGCTTTATCATTGCCGATGAGCCAATTTCAGCACTTGACGTTTCGATCCAAGCGCAAGTCGTTAACTTATTAAAGCAGCTACAAAAAGAACGTGGCTTAACATATTTATTCATCGCCCATGATTTATCGATGGTTAAATACATTTCAGATCGTATTGCCGTGATGTACCGCGGGAAGATTTTAGAGCTTGGTTCGGCGGATGAGATTTACAATAATCCAATCCACCCGTACACAAAATCGTTATTATCTGCTGTCCCTCAGCCAAACCCTGAGTATGAGCGCAGCCGTGTGCGTATTCCATACAAGCATGTCGATCACGATCCAGCAGCGCAAGTAATTGAAGCGCGTCCAGGTCACTTCGTCTTCGGTACAGAAGCACAAGTGAAGGAATGGGTAAAATAATTTAGACAAAAGTAAAACTCCTTCACGAGGCAATTGTGAAGGAGTTTTTTGTATCTATAGGGCAATTTCCAAAATCGTAGTTTTATAAGTTAAAATGCTTCTGACGTTGTTTTTGCTTGCATGTGGAGTGTTAAATAGTCTGGGCCACCTGCTTTTGAGTCTGTGCCTGACATGTTGAAGCCACCAAATGGTTGATAGCCAACGATTGCGCCTGTGCAGCCACGGTTGAAGTATAGATTTCCTACATGGAATTCTTCGCGCGCGTATTCTTGGTTCATACGGTTGGATGTAATGACCGCACCTGTTAAGCCGTATTCCGTGTTGTTCGCAATATCAATCGCTTGCTCAAAGTTTTCCGCTTTTGCCATCGCAACAACTGGACCGAAGATTTCCTCTTTCATAATACGGGCTTCAGGATCGACATCCGCAAATACAGTTGGGTTCACAAAGTAGCCTACTGAATCGTCTGCTGTACCACCGACAACTAAGCGTCCCTCCGCTTTACCGATTTCGATGTATTCCGTGATTTTTTTAAATGCAGCCGCGTCAATAACGGTTGCCATGAAGTTATTTGGATCTGCTGGGTCCCCAATTGTTAATGATTTTGTCAGTTCTTCTACTCGGTTCACGACTTGATCGTACACGTCTTTAACGATGACTACGCGTGAGCATGCCGAGCATTTCTGACCAGAAAAGCCGAATGCTGATTTGACAATCGATTGTGCCGCTAATTCTAAATCCGCTTCTTTATCGACAACGATTGTATCCTTACCGCCCATCTCCGCGATGACACGTTTAATCCAAATTTGGCCGTTGTTTAATTTAGATGCACGTTCGTTAATGCGTAAGCCAACATCACGAGAGCCTGTGAATGAAATGAAGCGTGTTTTTGGGTGATCTACTAAATAGTCCCCTACTTCTGCACCGCTGCCTGGTACATAGTTAACAACGCCCTTTGGTAAACCGGCTTCTTCTAGCACTTCCATAAATTTATACGCCACAACTGGAGTCGTTGAAGCTGGTTTTAGCAATACGGTATTTCCTGTAACGACCGCTGCTACTGTAGTACCTGCCATAATCGCGAATGGGAAGTTCCATGGCGAAATGACAATCCCAATCCCTAAAGGAATATAGTCATAGCGGTTGTATTCATTTGGACGACTTTCTACTTTGCGCCCGTCCTTCATTTCTAGCATTTGACGACCGTAGTATTCTAAGAAATCAATCGCTTCTGCTGTATCTGCATCCGCCTCATTCCATGGCTTCCCTGCTTCTTTTGTTAACCAAGCCGAAAATTCATGCTTGCGACGGCGAATAATTGTTGCCGCTTTGAATAATACATCCGCGCGAATTTCAGGCTTTACCTTTTTCCATGTTTGGAAGGCTTGCTCTGCTTCTTGCATCGCCTTTTCAGCTAGCTCTTGTGAAGCTTTTGAAACAACACCAATGACTTCTGTTTTCTTCGCTGGATTATAGGATGTGATTTTTTCTTCTGTTGTAATACGCTCGCCACCAATAATGAGTGGATACTCCGCGCCGAGCTGTGACTCTACTTTTTTTAATGCTTCTAAGTATGCTTGCTTATTTGCTTCTACCGAAAAATCTGTGAATGGTTCGTGCTTATAGTTAATCATTTATCCATTACCTCCGATATAAAGTGCAATAATATTTTGCATTACATAATCTTCCTTACCTCGAATTATGCAATATTCTAATGCTTAATGCAATAATTTTTTCTTAAAAACAAAAAATCTCTTATTCATGATAAAATAATGCTAAGGGGGCTACATCGCATGAAACAGCTAGATACTTCTAGTGTCTTTGAATTTATGATTGAAAAAATTGAAACTGGGCTTTGTGCCATAGATGAAAACGGACGTGTCATTGTGTACAACAAAAAGATGCGCGAACTAACGGGTGAATCATTAGAGCAAATTACGCAGCGTTTTTTATCACAATCCCTCGACTTTAACTTAGAGCAAAATATGCTTCAAAAGGTGTTAGCCTCTGGTCAAAGCTATCGACATGTGAAGCAAACGTTTTGGAATGCGCGTGGCGAAGAAGTCACGATGATCAACGACTACTATGCCTATACCCTAAATGACGGCACAAAAATCGCCATTCAATTAGCACGTGATGTGACACAGCAGGAATTTTTAATGGACCGCCCACTCAGCCGTTACGGGGCCCCATTAACCTTTGATATTATTACCGCCGTTTCCAAATCGATGAAGCAGGTTATTCAACAGGCAAAAATTGCAGCACTCGGACGAATTCCTGTCATGCTAGTGGGTGAATCTGGAACGGGAAAAGATATGATTGCAGAAGGCATTCACCATGAGCTGCAGGATAAAAACGAACGCTTCATCACCCTGATTTGCCGGCGTAATGAAGACGCACTACTTGCACAAATCGAAAAATATATTGCCGAGGAAAAAAACTACACCTTTTTTGCTGAACGCATCGAATTTTTATCAAGTCCCGCACAGGAGCGCATCATCGAGCTTTTAGAAACACATAATGTGCGCAATCATGTGTTTATTGCTAGTATTGGCGAGGATCCGATTGATTTAATTCAGCAAGGGCGTCTTTCGAAAAACTTATATTATTTATTTTCAAATTTAACGATTCAAGTGCCAGCACTGCGTGAACGTCGCGAGGACATTAAGCCCTTTATCGACGACTATTTTTCACGCCGTCGCAATGATTACGGCATGTCTGTCATCGGTCTTGCGCCAGATGTTGAGGACATTTTCTTAAGCTATGACTGGCCAGGCAATTTAAAGGAGCTTGAAGTGTTGCTGGATGATATTAGCGCATTATTAACAAACGAGGAATACGTGGAAATGACGCATATTCCGGCGTACTTTAAGTGGAAGCTCAAGCAAATCGAGCCTGCCCATACAGAGGTGGAGCAGCTGTTTGATTTTTCGCAGCAAGAGCTACAGCCACTAGATGAGTATATGCGCAAGGTGGAAGATCAGTACATCAGCCATGCCCTTCAGCTGAATGATGGCAACATCTCGCAAACCGCGAAAGCGTTAGGCATTCATCGTCAGGGCTTACAATACCGATTGAAGCGGAAATAGGCTTTTAGAGATTGTTTTGGGTTTGAATTGTTTGTTCGGGCTGCGGGGCTACGGTGCTGCGCGGACGGGGGATATTTGCGAAATTTTGATTTTATTTGCGAATTTTGAATTTTATTTGCGATTTTGCGCGGATATTTGCGATTTTCTAAATATATTTGCGAATCCCCAAAATCCCCCTTTAACATTCCTATTATTTCCTAAAACTTCTAATAATCATGGATTCCCTATTAAACAGGGGGTCCTTTTTTATTTATGCATTATATAATTGCACCGTTTGATATTTCTGCTTTTTCAAGAAAATTACTGCATGAAAAAGATATTCCAACAAAATTTTTTAACCTACAAATCATTGCTACTACTTGATTTCTGCCTTTCACAAACCCTATGACACTCATTTTCTATTTCCATTTTTACATTTTTTGTTTTATACTCTCCTCAACGTTAACAAAAACAATTTTTTCGCTAAGGGGAGAATGAAATATGTCATTAAAGGACTTTTTTATCGCACTTTCTGAAAATCAAACATTAAATTTTGCAGCTCAAAAATACGGTTATCAGCTCGGGGCGCAAACTGTCGTTGCAGGTACAAATATTGATGAGGTTGTAGAAAGCATAAAGGCATTAAATGCGCAGGGAATTGCATGTACTGTTGATAATTTAGGGGAATTTGTCTTTGAAAGAGAGGCTGCGCTTGCTGCAAAGGCCCAAATTTTAGCGGTAATTGAACGCATTCATTCAGAAAATTTAAACGCTCATATTTCACTAAAGCCATCACAGCTCGGCTTAGATATTGATTATGATTTCTGCTATGAAAACTTAAAGGACATCGTGGCATTAGCCAATGATTACCAAATTTTCGTTAATTTCGATATGGAAAACTATGCGCGTTTGCATCCATCCTTTGAGTTATTAGAAGCATTACATGCACAATATGACAATGTCGGGACAGTCATTCAGGCTTATTTCTTTGAGTCGGATGACAACATCGAACGCTTTAAGGACTACCGTTTGCGCTTAGTGAAGGGCGCTTATAAAGAAGATCCATCTGTCGCGTTCCAAGACAAAATAGACATTGACCGTAAATTCATTGAGCAAATTGAATATCATTTATTACATGGTAAATTTACATCCATTGCGACGCATGATCATAATATTATTAATCACGTCAAACAATTCGTCAAAGCACACAACATCCCGAATGATAAGTTTGAATTTCAAATGCTTTACGGCTTCCGTACAGATATGCAGCTAAGCCTTGCTAAAGAAGGCTATAATTTCTGCACATATGTGCCATTCGGACAGGATTGGTATGGCTACTTTATGCGTCGTTTAGCAGAACGTCCGCAAAATATCAATCTCGTTACTAAACAAGTGTTTAACAAAAAGACGAACACCGTTTTAGCTGTAGCGGCTGGGGCATTTCTATTAGGTCGCATCACAAAAAAGCGTAAATAAACCTGTTCGGTGCTATGCCAGATTGCGTTGACGGGGGACTATTGGTTCATGCTACACTAAGCAAAAAATTATCAATAAAGGAGCTGTTTTGATGTCGGACTACAGTTATCAATTATTGGCCATTATTATTTATATGATTGCGATGCTTGGTATAGGCTGGTATGCGTTCCGAAAAACAAGCAACTTAACGGATTATATGTTAGGTGGACGTGGACTTGGCGCTACGGTAACAGCCTTAAGTGCTGGCGCTGCGGATATGTCAGGCTGGCTCTTAATGGGGTTACCTGGTGCCATTTACGTATCAGGTCTTGTGGAGGCATGGATTGCCATTGGTTTAACAATTGGTGCTTATTTAAACTGGTTGCTCGTTGCACCGCGCTTACGTGTGTATACACAGGTTTCAAACAATTCGATTACGATTCCGAGTTATTTAGATAACCGTTTACGGGATCGCACAAAATTATTACGTATTGCTTCAGGAATTATTATTCTCGTATTCTTTACGTTCTATGTATCATCTGGGATGGTATCTGGTGGGAAATTCTTTGAAAGCTCATTCGGCATGGATTACCATACAGGGCTGTTATTTGTAGCGGCTGTAGTCGTTGCTTATACGCTATTCGGTGGCTTCCTAGCGGTGAGCTATACAGACGTGATTCAAGGGCTGATTATGGTCGTTACGCTGATCGCGGTGCCTGTTGTCGGGGTATTTTTAACAGGGGGCATTGGGGAAACAGTGGATTCGATTCAAGCTGTGAATCCTGATATGCTTAGCCTAATTCCTCCAACGGCAACTGCAGCAATGATTATTTCATCATTAGCTTGGGGACTTGGCTATTTCGGGCAGCCCCATATTATTGTACGCTTTATGGCGATTAGCTCTGTAAAAGAAACGAAGGCTGCTCGTCGCATCGGAATTGGCTGGATGATATTCAGCTTGCTTGGTGCACTGGCAACCGCTTTTGTGGGTGTTGCCTATTTCCAGCAGCAAGGCGCGGCATTAAAGGACTCTGAAACGGTGTTTATCGTATTAGGGCAAATTTTATTCCATCCGCTTATTGCAGGAATTATATTAGCAGCCATTTTAGCGGCGATTATGAGCACGATTTCCTCTCAATTAATCGTCACAAGCTCGGCCCTTATTGAAGATATGTATAAGGCACTGTTCAACAAAAACGCAGAGGATAAGCATTATGTATTTTTAGGACGCCTAGCTGTACTGTTCGTATCCATTTTTGCGATAGTTGTTGCATGGAATCCTGAAAGTACCATTTTAGGGCTTGTTGCCTTTGCTTGGGCAGGCTTTGGCTCGGCATTTGGCCCGATTATTATTCTTTCGCTATTTTGGCGTAAGCTGACAAACTACGGTGCACTGGCTGGTATGGTGTTCGGTGCAGTCGTTGCATTTTTCTGGGGACGCACCGAAAGCCTAAAGGATATGCTGTATGAAATTGTACCAGGCTTTATCACTTGTTTTGTCATCGCGGTAATCGTCAGCTGGATTACGTACAGACCCAATGCTGAAATCGATAAAGAATTCGATGAAACCGTGCGTATTTTGAAGGAAGAACGACAGTAATTACGGGAACTAGTCTCTTTTGGGGGCTAGTTTTTTTGTGGACTTTTGTTCCTATCGTAATTTTTTATCTAGAAGATTATACTATAATTTAGCAATCATTCAATTTTAAGGAGTGTTTATGCTGAAAAAAGCAAATTGGTTATTATTTTTATTAATTCCTTTATTCGTTATTACCATACTAGCTGCTTGTGGAGGCGCGACGGAAGAACCTGCAATCAAAATCCACTATGGCTCTGAGGAATTAGAACCTATCTATTATGGAGATTTAGACAACGAAGACCAAGAAGATATTGAAAAGAGATTAAAGGATTTCATGATAGGTAAAAGATTTAGCAATTTACCAACCGTTGCTTATGGTGACCCAATTCAACTAGAGGCGTTAAATTTTGAAACAGCTGCAATCGAAATTTATGATTTTGTGTTGGATGAGAAGGCCAATATTATTTCTGAATATACTATAAATCCTGTATCTATCCATACAGTTAATAATGGTTTAGCTGAATTTACATTGGATGAGAGTCTGAATTTAGAAATGTCTCCGGTTTCTACAATCGAGGGGAATTTAATTCATGCAATCTTGATTAGATGTGAAATTGATAACCATTCTTTTGCCTTTTCTACGCTTGTGTTGGGGGAATAATTATTTTTCATATATAATAATGGCGCAAACTACACCGAATGCACAATCAATTATACTTTGGATTGTCTTATACATGCGATGCTGTAAAAATAAAAAAGCCTGGTGATCAAACCAGGCGCCGTGCCATGTGCGATTCCCGGGTGGAAATCTTACTAACTCCATTCATTGTATGTTGAGATTATGCAGCAACATCAATGTTTGTATATGATACTTAGTTAAATGTAGTTAATTCTTTTGAAATATCATTTAAAAACTCTTTCTCAAATCGGTAAAAGAATTTACCTGTTGTATTAGTTAATGGTATAGAATCTGTTATCATTCCATCTTTTAATGATATCGGTTCTATAGAATTAATTTCGATTTGCTTTTCTAAAAATGAATCCAGTGTGACATTCGCTTCTATTTGAGTAAACAATTCTTTTAATTGTGCGGAAGGAATTTCATTTTCTATTTTAGTCATAACAGCATTCATTAGGTTTTCTAGATGTTCTTCTCCTAATGGCTCAAACTCTGAAGTAGCCATCATTAATGCCACAACTTCTTCTCCATTCAAATGATACGATCCTTTTTTAAAGTCAAAAGCCACCTGAGTTATAGCTCTTACTTGAATATCTTCTTGCATTTCATAAGCGATACCATTCGCAGAGTCAATTAGCGTTGAAAAGGTTTCTAAATCGATAACAGCATAATAATCAATTGGTAAATCAAATAGTTTTGAAACCGTTGTTCTTACATTCTCAGCGCCACCAAAGTTATAAGCGAACATCAATTTATCGTACAATATAGTCCCATCATCATTCTCTGCTACTGGTGCATATGTTAAATGACTTGGCGATACCACTTTCATCGACTTTTTATCTTTATTATAAGTAAGCAACAGATTAAGGTATATTTGATTATCCATCTCATTCGACTTCACCGTAATTAAAGTGGTAGAAATTTTTTCCTCCTCACCTACTGCGTCGCTTGCAACAGATGTCCTAGAAACTTCATTGAAATCGCTGCTGTTAGATTCTTCATTAAAATTCCCTGACAGGATTGATGGAAAAAACAAAAATAGACACAAGCCTATCGCCAATAAAGATACTGTGACGGGTAAGAGTTTTTTTATAGAGATACGTGATTTTCTTTGTGTGTGAGGTTCCTCGTTTATTTTGCGAATTCGTTCAAATACTTTATGACGATCTTCTTTCGTAAATTGTAGTTCTCGATCCGACGTGTTAGAAAATGCCTCTTTTAACCGTTTATCTTCCATTCAATTCCGCCTCCTTTATCACCAAATGTAACCGTTGTTTTGCTCTTCTTAATCGCGTTTTCACTGTATTTACTGATATGCCTAAAACTTTGGCAATTTCCTCTGTCGTTAATGAATTATAGTAGTATAGATAAACGACTTCCCGATATATCTTTGGAAGAGAAAAAATAGTATCTTTGATTTTTTCATTATTGTATTTATCAATAACTGTTTTTTCTGTTGATGGGATGATTGACTTGGCTGTTTCATGAATAAAACTCTTAACCTGTACCATTTTGTAATTCCAACTTTTCAAATAATCCTTACATTCGTTAATTGTTATACGATAGAGCCATGTTTTGATATGTGCATCATATTGAAACGACTCCATATTTTTGTAGCATTTGATAAACGAATTTTGTACCATATCTTTTGCAATTTCTACATCTTTCACATAAGAAAAGGCCAATCGTACCAACTCATTACCATAGTCAATCATCATTTTTTCTAATATGTAATCTTTTTCTTCCTTGTCCAATTTAATCCCCTCCCTTTCAACTTACTTCCAATTCTGCTATTAGACGATTACCCATTCATAATAGGTTCAATTTTAAAAAAATATTTCATTTAAGAAAGATGCTCTTCTTTTCTCGGCGTTATTCCTTAATTGATTTTAATGCACTTAAAGCGTCATTTGTGGGAGAAACGGTTTAGCAAACTTTACCGGGTACACAAATAATTAAAAATTCACAAATTTCTCGTTCTTATTCTGTTATAATTATCCAATATATAGAGGATCAATTACTCTGGTCACCTAATATTTACTAAAAATTAGGTGATTAGATGACTAAGCTAGGAATTCTTTCTTTTCTAATGGTTATTGCCAGTATCATTGCCTTTTTAATTATAAGAGGACCTAATGCGAATTTGATGATGGTTATTATCATTCTAGGGATACTTTCGCTATTAGGCATTGTATTTGCGGTATTGTCAAAGAAGTGGTTATCCGTAATATTGGGTGTGTTATTAAATGTCGGAGTCTTAGTTTTTGTATTTTCACTAGTACTAGCTAAGGGTATTGCCGGTTAAATTCCCTGTGGATGTATTCAACATGGATTTATAGACATGTCGCATCGGGTGCATAAATATTTTGAAATTCATACAGTTCCCATACTGCTTTGGGAACTAATGTTATACTTAAGAATGTTTCGTAATAAGAAAGTAAAATTACAATGTAATAAGTTATTTCACAAATGGGCCATCATGTGGCATTACTAAGGAGGGAATTTATGAATTCTTTGGTTATATTCCTTTTAGTTCTCTTTACCCTTAATGTATTTGTAATCTTTTTATCAAGATTGAATAGATTGGTATGGATAATGACGGGTGTTATTTTTATTATTTCTTCTCCAATAGTTCTAGTTCTGACAATGAATAACGTTAGTCGTAATGTTGGAGATGGAATTGCAGGTGCTGTGGCGGGGCTTACTTTTGGTGGACTTTTGATTGCTAATGCAATTATTTTATTCATCGTGGCATTTTTTGTAAGAAAAAAGAAAAACAAACTGGTTTAGAGTATTCTGCAATCAAGCATTTTTGATGAATTAGCTTAACTTTTCTTCTTTAAATAATTGAGGACCTAGTGCAACAAGGTTTTATAAAGCAAACCAATAAAACCTAATAAACGTGCCCAAATGTTTGAGGACGTTTTTTGAATGGAAATGCATGTAAAACTATAGTTAATCAAGTAATAGTAAAAAGAATTAATACAATTCCCCAGCTCATTAAAGTAGTAGCTATAAAAGCGTTTTTAAATTTATCTCTTAACTCTTGAGTGAAACTATTTAAGTAATGACGAACTCCCAATCCCATTGACCAAGCAACAACAATTATTAAGGCTAGCACAGTCAAAAATTTTGCATTTGGAAACGTATTTCCTATTGCACTTATAACCAAACTGTTTAAACCGAAGTATAATAATAAAATCAGTGTTAGAGCATATGCGCTTAAAAACCAAATATTGATTTTATTCTTAGTCATTTTAAACCTCTTTTTTCTTCTATCATACCATTTTTACTTTAAATTCCAATGGACTATTAACGTCCCTGAGCGAACAAGCAATTCACCACAATTCATAAATATGCATCTTTAACTCAAACAAAGTCAGAAGCACGAGACAATCTTGCTTCCGACTTTTTATAGGTTGCTGTTAAATTTAGATTCTCTATCGCATACATGAAAAATTACAGTTCGAGCATTTACACTTTTATGATTATTACAAACATGCTATTTTAAAATAATTTAAACTCCCACCTAAAGTTATATTAATATACCATCCCAATCTTTTGTTACCTCATATTGTTCCCTCCAATGTCCACCCACGTACCTTCAGAGCGTTCATCTGCGTCCCCTCTGAGAATCCATTTTATTACCACTCTAAAAGATTAGAGTATTAAAGATTTAAAAGAGATATATTGTCGTATCAAAATCGATACGACCGTAAAATCTTAAAATATATAAAAAAATTTGCACAACCTGTCCCCTTTTTGTCCTTTGCATGACATATAAAGGGTGAAGACATTTTTGAGGAGGAGACACAATGAGCTGATTAACGAACGAAAATCACTGACTACTCGACTTGGAGGAAACGATTTCACCGTAGCTTCACGAGGAACGGTTGCAGCAGCAATAATTTACTGCACCTATTGCAGTCCACATTTTATTATCAGTAAAAAAAAATGAACGATTTTTAAATATGCTGCGTCTAATGTGCAAAGGAGGGAGAAATGATGGAGCAATTGCTTTTACAGCGAGATACAGTCGATTGGCAGTTCACCGTAGAAGGAAAAACCGTCATAGTAGAAGCCGACCATTACGAAGGCGAAGGACGCACGCTATTATTGACAGCTTACGATCAAAATGGCAATGAAATACACAACAATGGGCAAACATGGCGCGACATTAATTATGAATTATACGCAACATACACCTACGAAACAGCACCATATGAAGCACCTGTTAAAATCGACAATAATTATTATCCAAACCCAATTGGCTCTAAATTAACATTACCTATTTTTTCAAATAAATGAAACCTTCTTCTCACCAATCCGTAATAAATAGTATGACATGTGAAGGAGTGAATTTTATGCTAGTTGTAACAACCAATTCAATCGAGGGTAAAACAATCGAAACGTATTATGGCATCGTATCTGGCGAAGCGATTATGGGCGCAAACATTGTGCGTGATATTTTCGCATCGGTGACAGATATCGTTGGTGGGCGTAGTGCTTCTTATGAAGACAAGTTAGCAGAGGGTCGCAAAATTGCAATTAAAGAAATGGAGGACCGCGCACTTAGCCTTGGAGCGAATGCTATCATTGGAGTGGATTTAGACTTCGAAACATTACGTGAAGGCATGATGATGTGCGTGGCAACAGGCACTGCGGTAACAATTCGCTAAGCATGATTCCATTGAAAAATCACCATTCGCACAAATTTGGAATGGTGATTTTTAATTTGCTCATTTTACAGTAACGCCGCGCCAATTAATCCAGCATGCCCTTTATTCATACTCGCTTGAACGCGTCCTTTTTTATGCTCAAAAAATGGAAGCGTAAAACAATCGTCTACTTTCTGGGCAATTTCACTCACCATTTGTGGATGATGATTCATCACACCGCCACCTAAAACAACGACATGTGGATCAAGCAACAAAATAAAGCTATGAATCTTGTACGCTACTTCCTTTTGCCACTGCTTAATAAGTGGGACAAGCACTTCATCCTGCTCATAATAAGCCGTGAAAAATTGCTTTAATGTATCGGGACGATTTGTTTTTTCCTGTAGCCATTTTGTTAACCCCGGGCCAGCACATACATCTTCAAAAAACGCACCCGTCGACGTTAACGAAAAGCCCACCTCTCCCGGAATACCAGCGCCTCTTAAAAATTGCCCCTCATGTATGGAGCAGCAAGCGATTCCTGTACTTATCGTTAAATAAATCAATGTTTCCTGCTCAAATTTGCGAATTTTATATTCGCCATTTGCAGCTGTCATCATATCCGTTTCCATCTTGATTACTGCATTTGGATACACCTCTTGTAGGCGCGCCACTAATGGGAAGTCCCTCCAAGGTAAGTTTTGCTGATAGACAACGGTTCCTTGCTGTAAATTTAAAATGCCTGGAAGCCCCACTGCCACTTTGACAACTTCTCCAGCATGTCCTTGCATGAGTTTAGTAAAGCCGTTAATCATTGCCTCAAATAAAGCCTCTGATTGTTGCGGGCTTGGAATTTCTAGCTCATGAATTAGCGTTTCGGGTTGTTCCTGCTTTGAAATCGCTAAGGCTAATTTTGTGCCGCCAACGTCAGCGCTCAATATCCACATATTCATCCACCTGCTTCGTCATAATACTGTCATTTTTCCAAACAGAATACCCTAATTTTCCATAAAAAGCAATAAAGAGAATCAGCAACGAAGCATGGGCGATTTTCTGATTCCTGTGTGGGGATATATTTGCGACTTTTAAGTTTTATTTGCGAAATCGCGGGGATATTTGCGATTTTCCTAGTTTATTTGCGATATTCAACATATATTTGCGAATACCCAAAAATCCAAGTTATTTAGGCCAATCCACTATACGGGTATAGTACATCATTCGGATAATGCAAATCACTTTGTTCCCTCACAAACATCGCGCCATCATCATGTAGAACCCCTTGCTGTACAGGCACCGTTAAATGATCGGGTGTAAAGCCAAGCTCCACAAGGCTTGCATTAATTGGTAAGCTTTCAATAAGCGCTTGTAAATCCACATACTGTTTGGCAATAACATCAATTAGCTGAAAGCGCCCCCCCTGCTCCGTTGCGATGACAAAGGCACTAAATTTAGGGACATAATAAAGAGCATCCTTATACTGAGTTAATGCATGGAACATTACAATACTTTCGTTTTGTAGCATGCTCATTTTCAAGCTGACGGGCATGCGATGCTTGATTGTTTCGTAAAATAATTTACGTGCCGCTTCATCCGAAATATCTACTTTTTTAATTTCCGTTGGCTGTAAATTTAAATCCTTCGTTGCTAGTGAAAAGGTCGCTTGTCTACGTGTTGAAAAGCCAAATTTCGGATAAAAATTCAGCACGGATTCGTTGGCAAATAAGTAAAGAATCGCCGCACTTGCTGTATCTTCCAAAACTTTCTCCATTAATTTACGAGATAAGCCCTGCCCCCGAAAAGCCGGATGCGTCATCACTGTACCAATTTGAATAGCTTGATAGGTTGTCCCCTCTACTAGCATTGTCCCAACATTCACAGATACATTGGCAACAATTTCACCGTCCACCTCAAAGGCATACGGACAATACGTATTATCCCAATAGCCGAGTTCATCCCATTGTTCAAATTCCAGTCCAAACGTTTCCTGTGCAAGCTGTAGAAAGCTTTGTTTTAATTGCGAATTACTGCGGATAGCCTCCCCTTTTATGAAGTTCATCTAACCTCCCCCTTTACAATGAATCTTTCTCCTGTAATGTTTGTCCTAAGCTTTGCGCTGAGCACTCATTTCCAATTATTAACGTATTCAATCCTATCTATCAAGTGTTTCCTACCAAAAAACGACAGCCTAAACTCAGGCTGCCGTTGCATATAGGGAAAAATCAATTACGCCTCGGCGTAATTGCGTCCAGATTTTTTTCGAGCTCACTCGAAAAACTCCTTTAAAAATCTGTGACATCCGCGGGAGGCTTAACTTGATTCAGCGGGGTTCACCCCCGCTGAATCAAGTTATCGTTTGCTTAATTCTTCTGTTAGGATTTGGTTTGTTAATTGTGGGTTTGCTTGACCTTTTGAAGCTTTCATAATTTGACCAAGTAGCGCTTTGATGGCACGCTCGTTACCACCTAAATAATCTGCTACTGATTTTGCATCATTATCAAGCACTGTTGTTACAAAGCCACGGATTACTTCTGGATCAGAAATTTGTACTAAGCCTTTTTCCTTCACGATTTTCGCTGCGTCGCCACCCTTTGTAACAAGCTCAGTGAATACTTTTTTCGCGATTTTAGAAGAAATTGTGCCGTCAGAAATTAGCTTGATCATACCGGCTAAGTTTTCTGGTGTTAAGGCTGTATCTTTTAATTCTTTTTGCTCAGCATTTAAGTAAGCAGAAATATCACCCATTAACCAGTTTGCTGCTAATTTAGCGTCTGCACCAGCCGCTACTGTTGCATCAAAGAAATCAGAAATATCTTTGTTGATCACAAGGACATTGGCATCATACTCTGTTAAACCAAGCTCAGAAATATAACGTGCTTTACGTGCATCTGGTAATTCAGGGATTGACTGACGTACGCGCTCCACCCACTCGTCCGAAATGGAAAGACGCACTAAGTCTGGCTCTGGGAAGTAACGGTAATCGTCCGTACCTTCTTTTACACGCATTAAAATCGTTTTCCCTGTTTTTTCGTCATAGCGACGAGTTTCTTGCTCAATTACGCCACCTGACATTAATACTTCAGCTTGACGAATTTCTTCATGCTCAAGGCCTTTACGTACGAAGTTGAATGAGTTTAAGTTTTTAAGCTCAGCCTTTGTACCAAATTCCTCTTGACCATAAGGACGTAAAGAAACGTTAGCATCACAGCGTAATGACCCTTCTTCCATACGTACATCCGATACGCCAGAATATTGGATAATGGATTTTACTTTTTCAAGGTATGCATACGCTTCGTCTGGTGTGCGAATGTCTGGCTCAGAAACAATTTCAACAAGTGGCGTGCCTTGACGGTTTAAGTCGACTAAAGAGTAGCCATCTGCGTGCGTTAATTTACCCGCATCTTCTTCCATGTGAAGACGTGTAATACCGATTTTCTTTTTATAGCCTGGTGTTTCACCTTTAGCTGGAATTTCAATTTCCACCCAACCATTTTTACCGATTGGCTTATCAAATTGTGAAATTTGGTAAGCTTTCGGATTATCCGGATAGAAGTAGTTTTTACGATCGAACTTTGTCTCTTGTTCGATTTCCATATTTAATGCTAATGCAGCGCGCATTGCATAATCGACTACTTCTTTATTTAATACTGGTAAAACCCCTGGATAACCAAGGTCGATTACACTCGTATTGGTGTTTGGCTCGGCACCAAAGTGGTTTGGTGAAGCAGAGAAAATTTTCGACTTCGTTTTTAATTCAACGTGAATTTCTAAGCCGATGACTGTTTCAAAGTTCATATTATTTTACCTCCCATAGCGCTGGAGTTTGTTTTGTGAAATCTGTGTTTTGTTCGTAAGCATATGCGACACGGTAAAGTGTTTCTTCATCGAAGTGCTTCCCGATAATTTGTAAGCCTAGTGGTAAGTCATTTTCAAAACCACATGGAATTGAAATAGCTGGTACACCTGCTAAGTTAATCGGAATTGTTAAAATATCGTTCGCGTACATTGTTAGTGGATCATCTACGTTTGCACCAATTGCGAATGCTGGTGTTGGCGCAGTTGGCCCAATAATTACGTCATAGTTTTCGAATACTTTATCATAATCTTGTTTGATTAATGTACGAACTTGCTGTGCTTTTTTGTAGTAAGCATCATACGTACCAGCAGAT
Organism: Solibacillus sp. FSL R7-0668; assembly: GCF_038006205.1. Lineage (NCBI taxonomy): Bacteria > Bacillati > Bacillota > Bacilli > Caryophanales > Caryophanaceae > Solibacillus > Solibacillus sp. FSL R7-0668. The sequence continues at coordinate 3,491,579 of NZ_JBBOUU010000001.1, forward strand.
AATGAATACGTACCAAGCATGATACGACGTTTAACCTCGTCACCGAAGCCTTCCGCACGTGTGTTTTTGTAAAGCTCTAATAAATTTTTCGCGTTGTCTGTACGGTAACCATAGCGGATGCCGTCAAAACGAGAAAGGTTAGAAGAAGCCTCTGAAGATGAAAGAATATAATAAGCGGCTAACGCATATTTAGAATGTGGTAATGATACCTCTTCTACAGTAGCGCCTTGAGCTTTTAATACTTCTAATGCATCCAGAACGGATTGTTTTGCTGCTTCGCCAACGCCTTCACCAAGGAATTCCTTTGGCACAGCAATTTTTAAGCCTTTGATGTTACCATCTAAAGCGGCTGCATAGTTAGGCACTGGTACGTCAGCTGATGTTGAGTCCATTTCGTCTACGCCTGCGATAGCTTCTAAAAGTAATGCATTATCTGTAACATTGCGTGTAATTGGTCCGATTTGGTCTAAAGAAGAAGCGAATGCTACTAAACCAAAACGAGATACACGACCATATGTAGGCTTCATCCCTACCACACCACAGTAAGCTGCTGGTTGACGGATTGAACCACCTGTATCAGATCCTAATGAGAACGGTACTTCACCTGCTGCTACTGCTGCTGCAGATGCACCTGAAGAACCACCTGGTACATGGTTTAAGTTCCATGGATTTTTCGTTGTTTTGAATGCTGAGTTTTCGTTTGAAGAACCCATTGCGAATTCGTCCATGTTTAATTTACCAATTGTGATCATGCCGGCATCGCGTAATTTTTTCACAATTGTGGCATCGTAAATTGGCATAAAGCCTTCTAAGATTTTAGAGGCACAAGTTGTTTCTAAGCCTTCTGTTACGATATTATCTTTAACCCCGATTGGCATACCAAATAATGGGCCGCGCTCCTCAAAAGGAACTTTATCTAATTCTGCAGCTTTTGCAGTTGCTTGTTCTTTGTTTAATGCTAAGAAAGCTTGTACGTCGCCGTCTAACTTTTCAACGCGATCAAATGCTTCGTTTGTTAAATCCGCAATTGTTAGTTCGCCTGCTTTAATAGCTTCTTGTAATTGTGCTGAAGTGCGCTCAAATACTGTCATGCGTAAGTGTCCTCCTATTAGTCCATAATTGATGGTACTTTAATTTGACCAGCTTCTTGTTCTTTTACGTTAAGCATTACTTTTTCGCGTGGTAAGCCCTCTTTTGCTACGTCTTCACGAAGTACGTTTACTAATGGTAGCACATGAGAAGTTGGCTCTACATTCGTTGTATCTAATTCATTTAACTGCTCTGCGAAGTCAGTAATTTTACCTAATTGTTCAGCAAATTTCTCTGCCTCTTCTTCTGTGATGGCAAGACGAGCTAAATTCGCTACGTGTTTTACTTCTTCTTTTGACAATTTTGCCATTTATTACACCTCCAAAATTCGTTTAGACCATGCTTAATATCATATCATTTTTCCCTTTAAAAATCTGCGCTTCCCCAAAAAATTAACGAAAGAGACGCATCAGCTAGATGTTTTTTTGTGAAATTAACGCGTTAGAGTGATGAAGTGTATTTTCTCTTCACAAAGCAAAAATACCACACTATTTTAAGTATGGTATTTTTACATTAATTTTACTCATAAATATGCACGAATGGCTCATCTTTGTTTGGTTCTTTAATAATTAAAACTTCAGGTCCATTTACCGATGTGATGCTGACTGTAATGTGCAAGTCGAGTGGTAAATGATTGAGCATTAAGCCCGTAAGATATTGTGTAAAGCCTGTAATTTCTGCCGTGCCATAAAATTGAATCGGAATTTCAATTTCAAGCTTTTGTATTTTTTGGTTTTGATAGAATCCCGTTGCGAACACACTCGTAAAGTTCGAGAAGTATTTGTCCACATTTTGCTTAAAATTCATAAATTTCGTGTTCATGTCTCGATATACGTCCTCAGGCGAGTTCATTGGGAAAGTCACATATTTTTCATTAATATCTTGCCATTCTCCTAATTCGGTTTTGCCACCATCCGCATAATTATACGTCAAGTAGGAGCCTGGAACGATTGAATTACGCTCTTCCTGCTTAAAGAGTGCGATAGTAATTGGAATATCCTTTAATTCTGTACGGGCACGGAGACGATTGACAACCTCTTGTGCAATTTTCTTCCCTTCTTTAATGAGCTCAGCCTCTGGTATTTTTTGCTCATAAAATTCACCGTACTGCTCTTTTTGAAAATAGTATACAGAGTTTAAGGCAAGGCCAATTGACATGCCTGCAAGCTTTACTTTATTATCATCTGTTTTTGTTAAATAATTTTGCTCTACGATATGGGCTAAATAAACGGGTGCTTCTGTTGCTCTAACCGTCGGGTCCATTTCTTGCCCTGTTTTTTCATCGATACTTGATGGGTTTAAGCCTTGATATTCGGGGCCTTTATCCTTTGTTTGATTCGGACGAGCTAACCAATATTTTAGCATTTCCTCATCTAAGTATTGACCTTCTTGGAAATAATACTTTTCCGTGTCAAAGTAATTTTGAGAAATACGCATTAAGCCGGTTTCTGCTTCCTTCATATCGTATTTCGTATGAATATTCGAAACGACTAATCCACGACTGGCACTTTCTTTGTATGGAATTAGCGTACGATAAAACTTGTCACTAATTTGCATATTTGGGATAATCGTAGTTTCCACCTGTTGTGTTGAATCTGATTCCTGTGCGAGCTCTGTTTCAGGTGTAATACTTGGTGTACACGCTGATAACATCACAGCTGCAAGCATCGCCGGTATCCAGCGGTAACGTTTCATGAGAACAAGTCCCCTTTGCTATAGTAATTGGTCAATTAGGCGTAGTTCATCCCAAATTTCAATGCCGAGACTTTGCGCCTTTTCAAGTTTGGAGCCGGCATCTTCACCTACGATAACAAGATCTGTTTTTTTACTAACACTTCCTGCTACAATTCCACCTAACTGTTCTATTTTCGCCTTTGCTTCGTTACGTGTCAATTGTTGTAGTTTTCCGGTAAGCACAATGGTTTTTCCGGCAAATAGATTCGCGCCCGCTTCCACCATGACTTTTTTGCCTTTGTATGTCATATTGATGCCGTGTTCTTTTAGACGGTTAATTAATTGTTGGATTTGCTCGTTTGCAAAATACGCGACAACGGACTCTGCCATTTTATCGCCAATTTCATGAATAGCCGTCAGCTGCTCGATTGTCGCTAGCATTAATGCGTCCATCGTTTCGAATGCTTGCGCTAAAATTTTCGCAGCCTTCTCTCCTACATGTCGAATCCCTAAGCCAAATAATAAACGTTCGAGTGAATTTTCCTTTGATTTCGCAATCGCATCCACTAAGTTTGTGGCAGATTTTTGTCCCATTCGCTCTAAGTTGACAAGCTGCTCAATTGTTAACTCATAAAGACCCGACACATCGTGAATATAATTTTCACGCAGTAGCTGCTCCACTACCTTTTCACCTAGCCCGTCGATGTTCATCGCATTACGTGATACGAAATGCTTTATGCCCTCTGCAATTTGCGCTGGGCAAAGCGGGTTCACACAGCGTAGGGCTACGTCTGTCTCGATACGTACGACTTCTTCATCACAGGCTGGGCAATGTGTGGGCATTTGATACGGTACAGCATCTTCTGGGCGCTGCTCTACAATGACCCCAACAATTTGTGGAATGATATCACCCGCCTTGCGTACAATGACTGTATCCCCTAGACGAATATCCTTATCACGAATTAAGTCTTCGTTGTGCAGTGAAGCGCGACTCACTGTTGTGCCTGCAACTAGTACAGGCGTTAAAATTGCTGTTGGCGTAATTACCCCTGTGCGACCTACTGTTAGTTCAATATCTAAAAGTGTCGTCACAACCTCTTCTGCCGGAAACTTATAAGCAATGGCCCAGCGCGGAGATTTCGCGGTAAAGCCTAATTCGTCCTGCTGTGCATAAGCATTTACCTTAATGACGATTCCATCAATTTCATAAGCTAAATTTGGGCGTGCCTCTGTCCACTTTTCTATAAACGATAAAACATCATCAATTGTTTCACAATATTCACGTTCCTTATTAGACGGGAAGCCTAAGTGCTCTAAGTACTTCAACATTTCCCAATGCCCACTAATGCCATAGCTCTCCCCGTCGCCACCAATCGCATAAATAAAGGTTGATAAATTACGGCTGGCGGCGATTTTTGGGTCGAGCTGGCGTAGTGAACCTGCTGCTGCATTACGCGGGTTGGCAAATAATTCTTCGCCATTTTCCGTACGACGCGCATTTAATTGTTCAAATGATTTTTTCGGCATATATGCTTCGCCACGTACTTCGATAGTTACAGGCTCTTTTAAACGTAGCGGAATCGCCTTAATCGTTTTTAAGTTGGCTGTAATATCCTCCCCAACCGAGCCGTCACCACGCGTTGCCCCTTGTACAAACACACCATTTTCATAGCGTAGGGAAATGGCTAACCCATCAATTTTCAATTCGCATACATAGGAATAATTTGAGCCAATCGCTTGCTCAATTTTCCGGTCAAAATCACGTAATCCTGCTTCATTGAAGGCATTGGATAAGCTGAGCATGGCTGTTTGATGCGTGACTTTTTGGAAGCCCTCAAGTACCGCGCCACCAACACGCTGCGTAGGAGAATCTGCATAAATAAATTGTGGGTTTGCCTCTTCTAGTGCTATTAATTCGTGTAGTAGCTGATCGTACACACTATCTTCTACAAGTGGCTTATCCTCTACATAATACGCATAGCCATATTCATGAAGTAGCTGATTTAACTCCGCAATTCGTTGTTCAATTTCACTCATTAAGTTTCCTCCTAAGCTTTTGTAATCGGTGCGAATTTCGCAAGCAATCGTTTAATCCCTGTTGGTGCTGGGAATGCGATATCGAGTTCCATTCCGTCGCCTTCTCCCTTTACGCTAACAACCATACCGATGCCCCACTTACCATGTGACGCCTTGTCGCCCACCTTCCAGTCGAACTGATTGCCACCAGTAGCATTTAAGCGAGAAATTTGTGAGGACGGCTTTTGCATCTCTCCAAGTGATCGCTTGTTAGACGCACGGTCATAGCGATTTGATGAAAATGGTAATGCGCTATCTCGATAGCTAGTTGCATTACTGCGCGTCACTTGCTCTAACACGTCTTCGTCAATTTCACGTAAAAAACGAGAGGGTGCGTTATAGCCCGTTCGACCAAAAATCGTCCGCGAGCCCGCACAAGTTAAGTACAGACGCTGTTCTGCACGCGTTGCGCCTACGTACATTAACCGACGTTCCTCCGCCATTTCTTCTTCATTTTCAAGCGAGCGGGAATGCGGGAAAATATTTTCCTCCATCCCAATAATGAATACAATCGGGAATTCGAGCCCTTTCGCAGCGTGCATCGTCATTAAAATAATGGAGCCTTTCTTCTGCTCCTCTTCATCTAATGTATCGATATCCGCAACAAGGGCTAAATCCGTTAAAAATGCCACTAATGATTGATCTTCACTGCGCGCTTCAAATGCTTGTGTAACTGTTAAAAACTCTTCAATATTTTCAAGACGACTTTCTGCTTCTATCGATTTTTCACCTTTTAGCATTTGACGGTAGCCTGATTTTTCGAGCACCTCTTCGACAATTTCGGTTACAGATAGCTCATGCTGACGCTCGCTTAATGAACGAATCATATTGTAAAACGCTTCTGCTGATGCTGAAGCCTTACCCGTTAAGCCCATAAACACAAGCTCGCTCATTGCATCAAAAATCGAACGGTCCTGCTCTAGTGCATAGCCAAGCATCTTATCAAATGAGGTCGCACCAATCGAACGCTTTGGCTCATTAATGATGCGGGCTAACGAGAGGTCATCGTCATTGTTGGCAATTAAGCGCAAATAGGCCAGTAAGTCTTTAATTTCTTTGCGGTCATAGAACTTGGTACCACCTACGATTTGGTAGTTCATGTTAGACTTCACAAGAATATCTTCCATTACACGCGACTGGGCGTTTGTACGATACAAAATCGCAAAATCATCCAGCTTGTAGTTGTCTTCCTTCATCAGCTTTTGGATGGTGCGCACAACATATTGCGCTTCGTCCTGTTCATTACCAGCCTTGTAAAGCTGGATTTTTTCGCCTTCTGGGTTCTCTGTACGTAACACCTTTTTGTAGCGATTTTTATTATTTTTGATGACACTATTCGCCGCCTGTAAAATACGCGACGTTGAACGGTAATTTTGCTCTAGCATAATGACCTTAGCATCTTTATAGTCTTTCTCAAACGATAAAATATTCGTAATATCCGCGCCACGCCAACGATAAATTGACTGATCCGAGTCCCCCACGACACAGATATTGCGGAATTTTTTTGCTAGCATTTGAACTAGTAAATATTGGGTTTTGTTTGATATGGATAGGTAAGCCTTTGAAATCATCTCCAGCTTTTCCCCCCATTCACACCGGACGTGAGAGTTTCCCCTCATACGGCGTTCCATCAATTATGAATCTTTAAACTAATATTTCATTTCCAGCCATAACTCGAAGTTTATTTACTTTGTCTCTACATTCTTGTGTCAGTCTTTCTAATTGAAGATATTTTTCAATCGTCTCTTCTTTTGTTGCGTGAATCAGTTTATGGACCATTTTTGTTATAAAAACCAAATTGTTATAATCATCTTTTCCACCTAATGCTCTTGGCTTCTTATGATGTAATTCCATATTATTTAGAAGAAGTGGCTCACCTGTAACGAAACATATCCCCTTTTGAGCGATATATTTTGAGATGCGATTGTCATTATACTCAATGCTCTGATTGATTACAGGATTTTTTACTAAGTGCCTAATAATTCCTTCTGAGACTGACTTTTGTGTTTTGTGTACGAGACTTCTACCTTCAATCGTGTAGTTATTTATTTCTTGCGTAAAGTTCTTCGGGTTTTTGTGTTTGACACCATCAATCGGGAAAATGGCTACTCGGGCTACGAAAACTTTCTTCTTACCTAAATAGTCTTTATAATGCGTTTTGTAATATTTACTTAGTTCCCCGTTTTCGGATGACACAAATTTTAAGCTGTTATATAAGGTTCGTTTGACAGAGAATGCAATTTCACTAAAATCCTTTGATACCATTGTCGCTTGTTGATAATAATTTTGAAGTCCTAATATCGTCGCATTGAGCTTAGAAACTTCAGAGGCAGTGGTATTTTTCTTAACTTTTTTAAGATGTCCCTTGATTTTTTGTTTTGCATTTTCTTTTGCCTTTTCAGTCATAAATGATTTTACAGTATGTTTTTCTTTATTCCTTGTTACTTTCATTTTAAATCCAAGGAATTCTGAAAAGTTTTTTCTTAAATTAATTACCTTCGATTTTTCTTTGCTAATGTCTAGATGCAATCGTTCCTTTAACCACTTTTTTACACCTTCAAATATTTTGAAAGCACTTTTATGGTCACGACAAAAGATTTTGAAATCATCTGCATAGCGTACGATAAACATTTCTTTTAAGTTTGTACTTTTTAAAGCACGGTACTTTGCAGTTCTGTCTAATCGCTTTTTTCCGCCTATGATTCGTTCTCTTTCATAATCTTTATCCGTTTCAAAAGTTTCCCATTGGTCACTTATCCACCAATCTAGCTCATTCAGAACGATATTGGATAGTAATGGTGATAAAATACCACCTTGTGGAGTACCTCTTTCTGGCTTTCCTATCCCCACTATTTCCGCTTTCAAAAGTTTGCTTATGATAGAGATTACTTTCTTATCTTGAATCCCCATACTCCACATTTGTTTTAATAGCTTTCCATGATTGACGTTATCAAAGAATCCTTTAATGTCTATATCAACCACGTAATGCAGCTTATTAATATTCGCTAATGTAACTGCCCTTGAATATGCGTGTAATGTACCTCTATTTGGTCGAAAGCCATAACTGTGATGATGAAATTTCGCTTCACATATCGGTTCAAGAACTTGTTTAATACATTGTTGTATAATTCGGTCTTCGATTGTTGGGATTCCCAACGGTCTAACTCCTCCATTAGCTTTTGGTATTTCTTTTCTTCTAATTTTGTGTGGAATAAAGTTTTCCATTCTTGTTCTAACATACCGCACAAGTTTTTCAGGTTCTTCTTCACCTATCGTGATAATAGTTGACTCATTAACACCCTTCGTAAATGAACCTTTATTTTTCTTGATGTTTCTGTATGCTAGTAAGATGTTTTCTCTATTTACTATCAGTTCGTAGAGATTTTTGAATTTCTTGTTGATTTGACTATCTTTATATAGCTTGTCGAAGGTTTGTTGCATACCGTAATACTCATTGTTTCGTAAAGACTGTCGTTTCAAAACTTTTTCGTTTGCTGTGTCAGTCAACACTTTCACCACCATTTTGGTTTGGTGACTGCATTTCTTTTAGTCATACGAGAACCTGAACCTCTAAAATATTGTTTTAGTTATTCATAAACTGACTAGTGGCTATCCCTCCACCGCTTATTATCACGGCTTCAATGGTACTGTGCCACCACTTTCACGGGCTTAAAATAGGTTATACAAATGAGTTTTCCCTATACCTTTTCATCGAGTGCAACCTCTCCAAGTAGCCTCGCTTACCACGTTCCAAGAAATCATATCTTTACATATAATACCTTTAGGTCATTCCTCTAACCCTGCTAGCTTGATAGTGCCTGTAACACTATAAGGTGTTTCATAAAGACAAATTTTACTCCACCTCACTAGCCCAACAATACGTTAGTGTACCCTTTCGAATACCTATACCTCTAGAGCCGTACATTCGGAATTTCGTCAGTAGGAAGTTTTGTTCCCTACATTCTAACCATGGGCATTTTTATAGAACCCCAGTCTATCTACCACACGAAGTGCCTCCACTCCGCTTTCCTATACATTAGGGTGATATTCAACTGACTTCACCGAGCTTATAACACGTTCAATGTTGCAATCTAATTGTGCTATTCGGAGGATTAGGCCGAGCCTTTCAGAGCGTTACCTCATCATTCGACTCATCTGATTTCTTAGTTCTCCTAGCAAATGAGCTAGTGGCTAATCTTTTCAATTAGCAACGTGTCGCACTATCCTGATACTCATCCACGTGTATATACTGGAACTTATTTTGATAAAATTCGAGTACATCAGGTGCTTCTTTAAATAAGCGAATCGTTAACATAATTAAATCATCAAAATCAGCACTTTGATTTTGTTTTAGACGCTTTTGATAGCCTTTATACACTTGCGCTACGATTTTTTCGAATGGGTTATGTGGGTTCATATTCGCTTCGAACCCAGTTGCGGTGATGCATTCATTCTTCGCGGAGCTAATTGTATTTAATATGGCGCGTGGATCGTACTTTTTCGGATCGATATTATCCTGCTTTAAAATATTTTTAATAACGGTTAACTGATCTGAGCTGTCTAAAATCGAGAAGCTCTTGGAATAGCCGATACGGTCGATATGGCGACGTAAAATTCGCACACACATCGAGTGAAATGTTGATACCCACATGCTTTCTGTCGTACCATTTCCTAAAATGCCATCAATACGTTCACGCATCTCGCGCGCTGCCTTGTTCGTAAATGTAATCGCTAAAATCTTAGAAGGATATACTTCACGTTCTACGACTAAATATGCAATCCGATGCGTTAATACACGTGTTTTCCCTGAGCCAGCACCAGCCATAATGAGTAGCGGGCCTTCTGTTGTTTTTACTGCTTCTGCTTGCTGTGGATTCATGCCTGCCAGTAAATTTTTTGCTATGTGCTCCATGCTGCTTCCCTCCTGCAAAAAGAACATTTGTTCCTATTTTATCATAATTCATTTCATCTTGGTAAAGTTGCTGCTAAATTTAATCCAATTAGCAAAAAAATATTTCTGTTCCAAAGAAACTATTTCACTGTATTTTTCACAGCTTTTACGGTTTTTAACGCCGCTTTTAAATCGTCATAAATAATATTGCCGACGACGACTGTATCTGCATAGGCCGCCATCTCTTTCGCCTGTTGGACCGATGTGATGCCCCCACCGTAAAACAACTTTGTCTTTTCTAGTACCTCGGCAGTAGCCTTCACCATCTCGACATCGCCATAAGCACCACTATATTCTAAATAGAAAATAGGGAGCTTGAAGTAATTTTCGGCCATGCGGGCATACGCCACTACATCCTCTTCTGTTAAATCGGTTTTGGCACTCGTTACTTGTGCCACCTTGCAATCAGGATTTAGCACACAGTAGCCTTCTGCAACAAGCTCCTCCCAAATTAACACATCGCCGAATTCTTTAATCGCCTCATGATGTAAATCCTTCACCCATTTCGTATCGGTACTATTTAATACAGAAGGAATAAAGTAATAATCATAGCCAGCCGAGATACTTTCGACATCCGAAATTTCAAGGGCAATCGGTACCGAATAGCGGCGTACACGTACTAATAAATCAAGCACGCCATCAAGCGTCACATTATCCGTACCACCAACTAAAATCACATCCGTACCTGATTCACAAATTTGCTCTAACGCCTCATCTGAAATTTCCTTCGCCGGGTCTAGCTTAAACACATGACGCCAAGTTAAATAATCCATTCACCATTCCACCTATTCTTAAGTTTTATCTAAACATTTTTGAGTCAGTTCTTGCTCGTTGCGACTAGTTATAAGTATAACGAATGTACGAAAAATATTAAAAGACTGAGCGCGTAAATTGGCTCAGTCTTTTGAAAACGCCCCTCTTATTTATATGAGTGAGCGATTGTTACTTTGAAGTAAATGGCTTTTCGTCTGGATAAAGACGACCAAGCATTTCATCATACATATCATTACCATAATCATAGCAACGACGTACGCGTGAAATTGTTGCTGTTGATGCACCTGTTTCTTTTTTTATTGTCTCATACGTTTTCTTTAAACGTAATAAATGCGCTACTTCAAAACGCTGTGCTAATGATTGAATTTCACTAATCGTGCATAAATCATCAAAAAACTTATAGCATTCCTCAATATCTTTTAATTCTAGGACTGCTTTAAATAACTGCTCTGTTTGATGACCACGAATTTTTTCAACTTGCATGTAGCCCACCATTTCCTCTCTACTCTGAATATGTAACAGCTGTTGCTAAGCCTGGTGTCGTTGGTACAAAATGAATCCACGTATTTCCTGGTACGAGCTTCACTTCTGTCCCATCCTCTTCTACAGCGACTAACAAACCGTCTGCATTTTTCCATTTCACCTCGCGCACGGTACCAGCCTGTGCTACGTACGCATTGCCGCCATCTGTAATCGTAATATCACGTCGACCTTCACTATCGATAATACGGTGGGGCATTTCAAAAAATAAGACATTGGCCAATTCAATCGATTCATTCGTTTCCGCATCAATCGTTTCTACATTTGCTGAATAACGTTTATAATGATTTGTTTCGGCATCATAAACATAGTGACTATTGAATGAACCGCCACTATTATACATCATCGTTACCTCATTGGCCGCTGCTCCTATTTTAACACTATCTTCGGCTTCATAAAATGGATAAGATACTTTTTTCTGATAAAGTAATGAAGCTCCTACCTTTTCTGCCCCCGCCATTACATTCTCACCAGTAATATAGGAATTATGAGGTGCCTTTCTCTTCGATGAACGTGTGAAAAACGTACCATCATATTGCATCCCATTAATCTGATCCACTACTCTTCGATCTAGCATGGATTTTGCCTCTGGGCTATACCCATGTGCAATATAAAAGGCATCTAAGCCCGCCGCAATATCAATAAAATACGAGCGTGCACTTCGAATCGGTCCAATTGAATCAGGCACTTCCGATTGGTACAATGCTAAAAATCGCGTTACATCCCCTTCTGCCAGCATCTCATAAACAACATCAGCAGCAGCAAGCCCTGATTGTGGACGCGCTTGTGGATGATTATTGATCGTTGCTAGGATGGGTCTTGTCGATACTTCCTCTGCAACACGCACTCCTGTAAATGGCGTTACATAGGGTAACTCTTCAGAAACCTCGACGTCCACCTCTGTTTCAGCGTTCACTTGCTCAACTTCTTTTTCTGGTTCCTGTACTTGCTCTTTATCGGAGCAGCCTGAAATAATGGCTGCACTTAATAAGCTTAAAATGAATAAGCGACTCTTTCTCACACCGACACTCTCCTTCAAATAATAACTCCAATCCATTACGCCAGGTCCTTAACTTACTTCAGCCCCCGCTAAAGCAAGTTAACGCATTACAGCTGGCAACATCACCGTATTTTTCATCACATCAAAAATACCGCGCGTCGTAATTCGAATATATGGTAAATGCGTAGATTGTAAAAATAATAATGTATAAATGGCATCTGTATGATGATAGCCACGTTGCTTTAATGCTTGCTTTAATTCCACTTCTAATGGAATTAATTCACGCACATCGCCATCATAAATACTGCCCCCTAGTGCTAATGGGATTTTAGCCACGACTTGTCCATTTTCAACAAGCACGATACCGCCATTCATCTTTTTCAATTCATCAAAGGCATGAAGCATCTCGTCCATACTTTTGCCGATTAAAATAATATCACCCGTATTGGAATACGAGGAAGCAAATCCTTTCACCTGTGACGCAAAGCCTTTCAGCATCGTGTTAATACGCCATTTGCCATTACGGTCAACGAGCATTAAATAGCTCTCATCATGATCTGTTGATAACCTATTGTTTTGCCCTACATTATTAATACTGTACGGTTTTGTAATCACATCGTTCAACATTTCAATTCCGATTGGCATCGAAAACTGGAAATCCGCTTCTGTTAACTCAAAGTCTAGTTGTAATTGACCAAATACCGATAAATCCGTTTTCGGGAATGCCTGTGTATTTTGCCCATCCTTTTTCAACCACACCCCTTTAGATAAAACCGCTTCTGGCGTTGGTGAAAATTCATCTGCTAAAATATTAATATTGGCATAGCGCCCTGTTGCAATGGAGCCATGTAAATTCGTCATATTATAATAGCGCGCAACATTATATGCCGCCATATTATACGCATCAACCGGACGCACACCTGCTTCTAGTGCCGCACGAATACATTTATCCATCACGCCATCTTCATGGAAACTTGGCGTAGAGCCATCTGTCGTCATCATTAAATGATCAAAAATAGCATAGCCTTTCTCGACTACCGCTTTTAAAAGCTGTGGTAAGTCTGGACGAATCGATGAATAACGTAATGTCAGCTCATACCCGTGCTGCAAACGAAGCTCGATATCCTCAATCGTCATCGATTCATGGTCGCCATCTACGCCAAATAAGCGCATTTTTGCGAGCGTTTTTTCAGAGGCTCCCGGCAAATGACCTTCAACTTTTTTCCCTTTATGCTTTGCGGCTTGAATCCAATACAGCATTTGATCATCCCCACGCATTAATCGCGGCCAACCCGTAAGCTCGCCTCCCATAATGACATCTTGACGCTCCAGCCACTCCATAACCGATGCATTCGAATAAAGCTCGCCCTCATTTTCAAGCTCCGTTTGTGAATCAAAGCGACTCCACCAATAAAACGAAAACGGTAATTTCGCTAGTTCATCGATAAAAGAAAACGCTTTCTTATTTCCGATTGATGAAATAAAGGTCATATTGTCTGAAATAAAGGTGGTTGTCCCACTTTGTGCACTAAATTCCGCAAAGCTGTGCGGATTATACAGTTGAAACGGGTGAACATGTGGCTCGATATAGCCGGGCACAATTTTTTTTCCAGAAACATCGATGATTTCTGTCCCCTCTGTATTACTAGGCATTTCTTTTCCTACATAAACAATGCGCTCTTCAGAAATCCAAATATTGCCCGTTACCCATGTTTTGAGCATGCTATGTAAATAATTTGCATTTTGTAACACTATTTCTGGCGCAGCTACCCCATCAATAATACTAATTTGCTTTCTAATTTTATTTATTTTCCAGTTAATTTCCGGCATTGGCAAACGCTCCTCTCCAATCATCCCTATCTTTTTAGTGAAAAAATATAAACTTTAGTCCTCTTATTTTGCTTTAGGACGACTTCTTCTACAATATTCCTTTTTTATGGTTAATCGTATCATAGCACTTTCCTAAAGCAAAGTATTTGCAATGTAAATTTTTAGATAATTTAGTATACGCCTCAAAAAAATGGTAACGGAATATATCCGTTACCATCTCCACTATTATTATATTTAAGAAATCGTAATTCCTGCATTCGCTGAACCTGTAACTGTTGTGACCGCTGTTATTCCTGTTCCAGAAACAGAGAATACCATTACTAAACGATCGCCTGTCACTACTGGGAAATTCGCATCAGTTGCACCTTGTAATATAGTTCCTACAGAAATTACACCTGAAAGCTGTGGTGATAAATTCACTCCTACACCAGTTGCAGCAAATGTATTACTTCCTGCAGGAGCACGATAAATTTCAGCTCTAACCGTCGCGCTTCCTAAAACAGTAATACCCAATGTTTCAGTAAATGTAGCTGCAAGTGATGAAATCGTACCTGCTCGAGGTACTGTGAACGCTTCTGTAGAACCTGCTGGTAAGATTGGTAAAGTAATCGTGTTATTAACTAAAGTAACTCCTGTAATAGTAGAACCAAATCCCACTGCACTCACTGTCCCTGCTAAACCATTCACAAGTGTTACTAATACAGCTGGAATTAAGCCTGAAGAGAACGGGATAATCGAACCTTTATTAACAGGCGGACATACCGAACTAGTCGCTCTAAAAGGTCCTACTGAAAAACATTGATTACCGCAATGTCCTCCTGCGTGACCAGAGCACCCACTACATCCACCATGCATACAATTATTACACATATTTCTCACCTCCCTTCTTCCGTATTTTATTCACCGGAAAATAGAGTTGAAGGGCAATCAACTAGTAAGTGGGAGGAGAAAGTTTTGATCGTTGCACTTCTTTTTAAGTTAGCAATAGGCGCGTTTATTAGATTACAACGCTCATTATGAATATCTTTAAAACGCTGGTCATTTGCGGAATAGATTAAAAAATAAGGAGTTCTTCTGTTTTTTACTCTCCACATATGAGGACTCTTGTGAATTACTTATTTCTTCAGGTGGGATTTCTGGCTCAGATTGGGGTTGGTTTTGTTGCTCGAGTTCGAATGCATCATTGTTTGATTCGCTCGTCGGTTCATCCGCAACAATTTCGAGTAAGTTCTCTTCATAAATGGAAGGCACTTCATTCGGTAGCTCTGGCTCATTCGTGTTACTAAAACTTTGCTGATGATTCAGGTGATGCTGATTTTCTCCAAAATGTTTAAATTGAAGTGTAGCCTCACCTGACTTGTTCTTATTTAATCCCGTATACGCAGAATTGGGCTGTGCAAGATTGGATTGAAAGTAGCTTTGATTAAAAAAACGCTGATCGATGGAATTCACAATAATTTCATTATGCTCGACCGGTACACGTTCTTCTTCATTTTTTTGTAGCTCAAGCTTCTGTTCGGGGAATTTTCGCAACTGCATATAGGATGGCTGATAGGGGGCGTTAGCTGTTTGATTATTTGGAGATGTTTTGTCTTCTTTAGTTTTCAATTTACTGTCCGACTTTTTTTCTTGTACTTCTTTTTTATGTGCCTTCAAATCATTTCCTAATGGTGCTTCCCTATTACTTGGCTTGATTTTGTCGGAAATATTGAAAATCTCTTCACTCATCACTTTGACGGTTTGATTCAGTGCGGACAGCTGAAGAGCAAAATGCTTCACCTGCTCTTCATATTGCTCACTTTGTGCATAATGTTTTAAGTCAAATGTTTTGGTGAAGTCTTCAATAGTAGAGATTTGCATTTTTAATGAGTCCAATTCCCTCTTAATAATTAAATAATCATCAAAGGAATCCCCCATTTTTAAGGTCAATAAAGCACCCCGATAGCCTGAAATTTTTTGCTTGAGCCTCTCAATTTCACGAAGCGTCGTATTTGAAGAAGATTCTTCCACTATCATTCACTCCTTTTTAGTACACATCTATTTGTATGTTATTGAAGAGCGTGGCTGTATGTTACACCGTAAGCAATAAGCATCCTTCTTATTCATAAGACCGCGAAAAGCACCGCGTCCATCCTCATTATTTTTTACTATTGCCATAATAATTTTAATCCCTTCATCAATCTATTTCTTTGCCTATGCAAGTAGATGAAGGGCGACATAATATACAAACGAAAGATAAAATTTTTTGGAGGTGTTAATAAAATGCAGGAACAAATGTCATCTCATGCAAAGGAATTAATTTGCATCAATGTCGAAAAAGTTTATGATTGGGTTGTGAAAGATCTGTCATTTGAATTTTCTCCAGCGAGTCCTATTTCTTTCCCTGGTTTACCAGCTACTGCTACAACTGCAGGTGCAACCGTTAAATGTCATGTAGAACCATCACCGAATAATCCTGTTGTTATTATGAATCGTGAAAATCGTACGTTTAAGATTGACGGGTCATCTGTTTGCTTGCAACAACTGACAATTCAAAAGAACTTTGAAGTAACAATCTGTATTACGTTAGCGAACGGAACAATGTATACAAGTAACAGCTTCCCTATTTCACGCTGTGAGCATGTAGTAATGTGTGCACCGAAAGGAACGAATGTAGACGTTACTTACACAGACCTTGATTGCTTCGTATGCTCTACAGGTTCTTATCAGAATAATGGTAACGGCACAATCACGTTTTCAAACTTATCGCTTTCCGTTACAGTTTGCCAAAGCATCCAATCCACTTACCCTGTTACAGTTGAGTTTTTAGCAAACTACTGTGAACCACGAGCAGATTTACCAACAACTTGCTCACCAGGCACTCGACCACATAACTGTTCGGTAGTCTTCCCATAGAATTGATGAGCTGTGCTAATTTTAACTAAACGGTCATAAAATAAAGAAAGGGGCAGCCCTTTCTTTATTTGTGCTTACATAATCTGTGTTTTCCCAAAAGGAGGAATCAAATTGACAACGCTTCACCGTCAACTAGAAGAAAAGATTCATATACTTCAAATGCAAACGAAAGCTTATCTTCGCGAAATCAAAGAACAAATAGACCAGCTTCCCAAATCCAAAAAGATTCATGTCATCAGTTATTTCACGACTTCCTTCAATATTTCGCATAGTCCCGAACAAGAAAGCTTATGCCTCTGCTCCTATCATATTCACAATATCGGGAATGAGTCATTACACAACCCCTCTATCTCGATTATACTCCCTGAAGACTCTCCGTTTTCCTTTAGCGGTAGATACGTTAGGGAAGAATTCAGCCAAAGTTTTAAGGGCCCTAATGAATGGATTCGCCTACCCAATAGCACAAATAAAAAGGAATTTTTACTAAAACCACTTAGTAAAACAGAGCTAAAACCAAATGAAATTCTGTCGTTTTCCAATTTTCAAATAAAGTGGTCACCGAATGAATCCTACTCAGGTAGCATTACCGGCTTTACCTATTGCGATCAATTACAGGATGGCATCGCCGTGGTCAACCCGATTCATCTGAGTGTCATCAGTCTTGGACAGGAGGAAATGTCTTGAATCACTTTGACGAAGAACATGCTGGATCCATCTCCATCGATGAGCTTTTCAAGCAATTTACAAAAGAGAATTTTTCCGATTTAAAGCATCAAGACCCTAATAATAGCTTTCTGTTTTTAGAAAAAAGCTCCTTGAATTTATTGTTAGCCTATCTATTGTCGAAGCCACCAACGTCGCCTACAGCTCCCAACATCACAGATGAGCTAGCGAGTAAAGAGGAGGCATGGGCAGTAAAGGCTGTAGAACAATTGGAGCAATTTATTCATGACAACGAAAAGGAATTTCAAGACATCATTCGTTTATTAAAGGAAATGACGTGATGGGAGGGATACGCGATAGCAAATGAAAGCCTGCACAATAAAGACATGCATCAATTACAACAAATGATCATCTTTTTGAAGTCTGAGCTGGTGAAGGCTCAAAACGAAATGGCAAAATGGCAAAATAATGATTATTATGCCTTAGCCATTAGCCTTGAACAGGAAAATAATCGACTAGCCCATCAGAAAAAACAACTTTCGCGGGAACTCCTCGTAATCAAGCGCGCTTTCGAAAAGGAAATGACGAAGCTTCATGAGGATATTCAAACGCGCGAAACCCAAAGATTAAAATTAATCTCTTCGATCAAGGCATTAGTACAGAAGAAAAATGAATTGCTCGCGGAAAATAAAAACTTAAAAACATCCATGAAAGAAATACAGAAAGAAAACGGAGCGTCGTCCACCCTTCACTCGCCAAATCAAACCGCAAAAACGATTGAAAAGATCGACAACAGCTTACAGGATTTTATCGAAAAAAACGCTCAGCAGCTCGCCTTAATTAATGACGAATTATCAAAGAACCGAAGTGAAGTAATTGATATTAATTTATATTTATTAAAAGAAATCAAACATAAAAGCACGAAAATAGACATGCTACTGCTTGAAATTGAGGAGCTCAAAGAACAACAGCACAAACAGCAGCTAGCTTCCATAGAAAACAAGCCTACCCACACCCTCTCGCATTTCGAGGAGCATGCGCAAGATGGATTACCTTTAGCAACAAATTTCGAGGAGCAACTAGATGAAAAATTACGGATACTCGATGATTTAGAAGACGAATTAAATCAACTTGCCAAAAAGGCTAACAAGCATAAAGTGGACCAATAATTAAAGGGCGATACTTTTTACGTATCGCCCCGTTGATATTATTTAAACGTTCTCCAGCCAATATCGCTACGGAAGAAGAAATTCGTCCATTCTTTTTTCGCAAGCTCTGCATATACCTTTTCTTGCGCTGCTTTTAAATCCGCGGCTTCTGCTGCCACTAATAGCACGCGCCCGCCATTGCCCACATAATGACCATCGACTAGCTTTGTACCCGCATGATAGACCGGTAATTCTAAATCAGCCAACTCTGGTAAGGCATTTCCCTTCATCACATCACCCGGATAGCCTTCTGCTGCTACAACAACCCCTAGCATTGCTTCGTCTTTCCATTTCAAATCAAACGGCTTTTCGTTCATTAAACTCATCATAAACTCTCCGAAATCGGAGGCCATACGTGGTAAAACAACTTGTGTCTCCGGATCACCAAAACGGGCATTGAACTCAATTACCTTTGGACCTTTTGCCGTCAAAATTAAGCCAGCATATAAAATCCCTGTAAACGAAACACCTTCTGCATCCATTGCCTTTACAGTTGGTTCAACAATTGTGTCGTACGCAATCTTGACAATGTCATCAGCAATTTGTGGAACTGGTGAATAAGCACCCATTCCCCCCGTATTTGGACCTTTATCTCCATCGTACGCACGCTTATGATCCTGTGCAATCACCATCGGATAAATTTGACCTCTATGCACAAATGACATAAAGCTGAACTCTTCGCCATCTAGGAATTCCTCAACGACAACACGAGAAGAAGAATCACCAAAGCGCTGATTGCCGATCATATCTTCCACCGCTTCAATTGCTTCTTGTTCCGTCATCGCCACGATTACACCTTTACCAGCAGCAAGTCCGTCCGCTTTAATAACGATTGGTGCACCTTGCTCTTTAATATAGGCAACTGCTTTTGCGCTTTCCGTAAATGTTTCATGCGCAGCTGTTGGAATGCCGTATTTATTCATAATTTCCTTGGCATAAGATTTCGAACCTTCAATTTGTGCTGCAGCTTTTGTTGGACCAAAGATTACTAAGCCTTGCTCGTTGAAGTAATCGACAATCCCTTCTGCTAATGGTTGCTCTGGACCAACGAATGTTAAGGCCACATCATTTGCCTTTGCGAATTCCGCTAATTTTTCAAAGTTTAATGCGTCAATTGCTACGATTTCTGCATCATTTTTCATACCGTCATTTCCTGGTGCTACGAAAACCTTTTGAACAGATGGTGCATGATTGAATTGCTTTGCGATTGCATGCTCGCGACCGCCACTACCGATTACAAGAATGTTCATATATATGCTCTCCTTCAAATGAAAAATAGGTAATAAAAAAACGCCCGCCAAAAATTAGGCGAGCGTTTTTCATTAATGGTCGTTGACACTGAGCTACCCGACCAAAAGTAGCACTGTGCGTCTTACAATCAATGATCATTTGTTATTAATGGCGCATCCCCCGGCCAAAGTGGATGCATCCATTAACAATTATTTTTTTCCGATGCGGACCCGGCCAAGAATCGCGACATCGTCTTATTTCTTCCTCTTCCGGCCAGAAAGAAGAACAAATAATGCATTTGCAAACGCTTCTGCTAACGTCCGGCCAGAACATTAGCGAAACATTATTCTATTATAAAGCTTTAGCTACCATTTCTCTACTATAATGACTTCATTTATCACATTTTGTGCAAACTCTACAAATTAGTGCTTAAAGTGACGAACACCTGTGAACACCATTGTAATGCCTGCTTTGTTTGCTGCATCAATTGAATCCTGGTCCTTAATCGAGCCACCTGGTTGGATGATTGCTGTAATGCCTGCTGCAATGGCTGCTTCAACTGTATCCGCCATTGGGAAGAATGCGTCCGATGCTAATGCTGCACCTTTTGCCTTTTCGCCCGCTTGCTCGAACGCAATTTTTGCCGCGCCCACACGGTTCATCTGACCAGCACCAACACCTAATGTCATTTGCTTGTCTGTTACAACGATGGCATTTGACTTCACATGTTTTACTACTGCCCAACCAAGCTTTAATGCTTCCCACTCTTCTTCTGTTGGTTCACGGTCCGTTGCCACTTTAATGTCCGCGTTAGCAAAGCCAAAACGGTCTGGCTCCTGAACAAGTAAACCACCTTCAACCGATACAACGTTGAATTCGTCTTGTTTTGCTTGTGCAAAATCAATTGTTAATAGGCGAATATTTTTCTTCGCTTGTAAAATTTCTAACGCTTCTGCTGTAAAGCTTGGCGCGATGATAATTTCTAAGAAAATGCCTGATAATTTTTCAGCAGTCGCTTGATCTACTTCCATATTTAGGGCGATAATGCCGCCGAAAATCGAAGTTGAATCCGCTTCATAGGCTTTCTCGAATGCTTCTTCAATTGTGACACCTGTACCAACACCACAAGGGTTCATATGCTTCACGGCTACGGCTGCTGGCATTTCGAATTCTTTTACGATTTGAAGTGCAGCATTGGCATCTTGAATATTGTTGTACGATAATTCTTTCCCATGTAATTGTGTTGCATAGGCAATTGAGAAGTCCGAGCCTAAACGTTTGGCATAGAATGCTGCTTTTTGGTGAGGGTTTTCACCATAGCGTAATGTTTGCTTTAACTCATAAGTTAACGTTAAATTCTCTGGGAACTCTTCGCCAATAGCCGTTGTTAAGTGATTTGAAATATACGAATCATAAGCCGCTGTATGACGGAATACTTTCGCTGCTAAACGACGGCGTGTTTCTAATGTCGTTTTACCATCTGCTTTTAGTTCTTCTAAAACCGTAGCATAGTCTGTGCTATCCACGATTACTGTTACATAATCATGGTTTTTAGCCGCTGAACGTAACATTGTTGGACCACCGATATCGATGTTTTCGATTGCATCATCCCAAGATACGTTTGGTTTTGAAATAGTTTCTACGAATGGGTAAAGGTTTACACATACGATTTCGATTGGCTCAATGCCATGCTCCTCCATTTGTGCTACATGTGAAGGCTCATCGAATTTCCCTAAAAGACCGCCATGGATCATTGGGTTTAATGTTTTTACACGGCCATCTAAAATTTCCGGGAATTTTGTTACTTCGTCAACCGCTGTTACGGCTACATTGTTGTCTTGTAATAATTTTTTTGTTCCACCTGTAGAAAGTACTTCATAGCCAAGTGCTACTAATTCTTTTGCAAATTCTAAAATTCCATTTTTATCTGAAACACTAATAAGTGCACGTTTCGTCACGACTAGGTCCCCCAATTTTATTGTTTTCATTTCCGGTAAGCGCATGCCCTCTCATGGAGCGACTTAAGCGGAAATTATTGTTCAAATAACTGCTTTAATGTATTCGTATAAAGTGCATGCTCTAATGCATGAACACGTGCTTCTGTTGCTTCACGGTCACCATCGACTACGTCAACTGCGCCTTGTGCAATAATCGTTCCTGTATCCATCCCGGCATCGACATAGTGCACCGTTACACCGGTTACCTTCACGCCATGTGCCATTGCTTGACCGATTGCATCTTTGCCTGGGAAGGATGGCAGTAAGGATGGGTGAATATTGATGATGCGGTTTTCGTACGCTGTTAGTAACGTCTCACCAACTAAGCGCATATAGCCAGCTAAAATAATCCATTCCACATCGTTTGCTTTTAGGTGCTCTATGATTTTTGCTTCATAGGCTGCCTTGTTTTCAAATGCTTTCGGCGATAGCTCCACTACCGGAATGCCAAAATTATTTGCGCGTGTGACAACAAATGCTCCTGGCTTGTCTGTTATAACAAGCGCAACAGAGGCATTTAATTCACCATGCTCGATTGCTTCTTGTATTGCTTGGAAGTTTGACCCACTTCCCGAAGCAAACACTGCAATTTTCGTTGTCATTACACTAGGCTCCCGTCATGCTCGCCTTTGAAAATGACACCTTCACCTTTAACAACGCGACCAATTGTATAGGCTTTTTCACCATTTGCTTCTGCTGCTGCGATTACTTTCTCTACTTCACCTGCTGGCACAGCCATTACAAAGCCAATCCCCATATTAAAGACGTTATATAAGTCTTTATCTGCTAATTGACCTTTATCTTTTAAGAATTCAAACACGCGTAATACAGGCCAAGCACCTAAATCAATTTCAGTTGCTAACCCTTCTGGCATCATGCGTGGTAAGTTTTCATAAAAGCCACCACCTGTTACGTGGGCACAGCCGTGAACATCTGCTGCTTTAAGCGCTGCTAATACAGGCTTTGCATATAGCTTTGTCGGTACTAATAATGCTTCACCAATTGGACCTAAATCCTCATAGCCTTCAACAACGGCATCTACCGCATAATCATTGTCAGCGAATACAATTTTACGTACTAATGAATAGCCGTTTGAGTGGACACCACTTGATGCAAGACCAACAAGCACGTCACCTTCTGCGATTTTTTCACCTGTAATGATGTCTGCTTTCTCACATGCACCTACTGCAAAACCAGCTAAGTCATACTCATCTTCCTCGTAAAGACCTGGCATTTCCGCTGTTTCACCACCAATTAACGCTGCACCAGATTGCACACAGCCATCTGCTACACCTTTAACAATTTGCTCGATTTTGGCAGGCTCTGCTTTACCAACCGCTACATAATCAAGGAAATATAATGGCTCCGCGCCCTGTGCTACAATATCGTTGACACACATTGCGACACAGTCAACACCGATTGTATCGTGCTTATCAACCATGAATGCGAGCTTTAACTTTGTCCCAACACCGTCTGTACCAGAAATAAGAACTGGTTCTTTTAAGTTCAGTGCAGATAAATCAAACATACCGCCAAAGCCGCCGAATGTACCCATGACACCTAAACGATTTGTGCGCTCAACGTGTGATTTCATACGTTTTACTGCTTCATAACCTGCTTCAATATTTACGCCTGCTTGTTCATATGCTTTTGACATAATGTACTTGCTCCTCCTATAGAAAAACACATTTTACGCCAAGTAGCGGGAAATGATGTCTTTTCTTATGTGGTTTTCCTCAGAAAATTTTTCTAACCGATCCACTAAATTACGAGAGGGTGCATTCGTTAAAATGACGAATGCCTTCCTCTCATCAACCGTTTAACAGTCTTTTTCATGTGGTAATACTGTGTCTGGGAAAATTTCTGTCGGATATTTCCCTGTAAAGCAAGCTAAGCAAAGCCCACCATTCTCATCTTCAAACGGACGATTTGTCGCTCGTACCATGCCTTCTACTGATAAGAATGTAATTGTGTCTGCTCCAATTGCTTCACGAATTTCCTCAACGCTATGGCTTGAGGCAATTAATTCTTCATGTGTGGATGTATCGATTCCATAAAAACATGGATCTGTCATTGGCGGAGAAGAAATCACAACATGGACCTCTGCTGCACCTGCTTCTTTTAACATACGAACAATACGTTTTGACGTTGTACCGCGCACGATTGAGTCGTCTACCATAATCACACGTTTGCCTTTTACGACTTGAACAACTGGTGAAAGCTTCATTTTTACGCCGCGCTCACGAAGCTCTTGTGTTGGCTGGATAAATGTACGACCGACATAACGGTTTTTAATTAACCCAAGCTCGTAAGGAATTCCACTTTCTTCAGAGAAACCAATCGCTGCAGAAATCGAAGAATCCGGTACACCTGTCACTACATCCGCTTCGATATGTGCGCATTCACGTGCAAGCTCTTTCCCCATACGTTTACGTGCCATATGCACATTGACATTGTCGATATTTGAATCTGGGCGTGCTAAATACACATATTCCATTGCACACATCGTACGTTTGTCTTTTTCTACAAAGCTATCGATTTCCATGCCATTATCTGAAATAACTAATAATTCACCTGGTTCTACATCTCGCATATATTCGGCTCCGATTAAATCGAAAGCACATGTTTCAGAAGCAACTACATATGCATCCCCTAATTTCCCTAATGAAAGTGGGCGTAAACCATTGCGGTCACGTGCAACAATCATTTGGTTATTCGTTAAAATAACAATAGAGAAAGCGCCTTTTAGTAATGAAAGTGCTTCTTTCACTTTCGAACGAAATGGTGATTGATTTGATTTTTTAATTAAATGTACAACAACCTCTGTATCAGAAGTCGAATTAAATAAACTACCAGAGCGCTCTAAAACCTGCTTTAAATGATTGGCATTTACTAAGTTTCCGTTATGCGCAATTGCTAACGAACCTGTAGAGGAACGGAATAACAGTGGCTGAACATTCTCAATTCCTTTGCCACCTGCCGTAGCATAGCGTGCATGAGCGATCGCTGCATGACCATTTACTTTTCGCAATTTTTCTTCGTTAAATATGTCATTTACAAGTCCTTCACCACGTACAGCCTGAAGCTGATTACCGTCAGTTGTGACGATACCAGCTCCCTCCTGTCCACGATGTTGCAATGCATGTAAGCCGTAATAACTTAAGTGGGCTGCATCTTGGTTTCCCCAAATGCCAAACACGCCACATTCTTCATTTAAGCCTCTGATTTCAGCAAGCATGGGATTGCTCCTTTCCAAGCAGAACGGAATTCCTCCACAGTACCTTCAACAAGTACGCCAGTTTCACCGTTAATTGTTAATTTTGCGTCTTCTGTTACTGTACCGATTTTTTGTGCATCACTTACGATTGCTTCAAATGCTTCTACATTTTCAGCTTTTACTGTTAACACAAAGCGTGATTGTGATTCAGCAAATAAAGCTGTTGTTGCTGAACCTGTTAAAGTAGCTTCAATCCCTAAGCCGTTTGCAGCAAATGTTTTTTCTGCAAGTGCTACAGCAACACCGCCTTCAGAAACGTCATGCGCAGATTGTACAAGTCCTGCACGAATCGCTGCTAAAATTGCTTGTTGACGAGCTGCTTCCACTGTTAAATCGATTGCTGGTGCTTTACCAGAAATTTTGCCGTCGATTAATTTTTGTAATTCCGAACCACCGAATTCAGTCGCTGTTTCACCAATTACATACACCACATCACCAGCAGCTTTTACTTCTTGTGTTGTTACATGTTTTAAATCCGTTACTAAACCGACCATACCAATTGTTGGTGTTGGGTAAACCGCTTCACCTGAACGTTCGTTATACATCGATACGTTACCACCGATTACTGGTGCATCTAGTGCTAAACACGCTTCCGTAATACCGTCAGCTGATTTTTGAATTTGCCAGAAGATTTCTGGTTTTTCTGGGTTACCGAAGTTTAAGCAGTCTGTTATCGCAAGTGGTTGTCCACCTGAACATACGATATTACGTGCCGCTTCCGCAACTGCGATTTTACCACCTGTTGTTGGATCTAAGTAGATGTAGCGAGAGTTACAGTCTGTTGTCATCGCTAATCCTTTATTTGTGCCACGTACACGTAAAACAGCCGCATCAGAGCCTGGTGCTACTACTGTATTTGTACGTACTTGATAGTCATATTGATCGTAAACCCACTCTTTAGACGCAACAGTTGGCGCTTTTAATAGTGATGTTAACGTTGCTTTATAATCTGTTACTTGTGGCTCAACATTTTCCATTGCTTGGAACTCAGCAAAATACGCTGGCTCTGCTTCTGGCATAATGTACACTGGCGCGTCTTCAGCAAGTGCATCTGCTGGTACTTCTGCTACCACTTCACCGCCATGTAATAAGCGAAGCATTTTATCTTCTGTTACTTTACCTACAGCTACTGCATCTAAGTCATATTTTTCGAAAATCGCTTTTATTTCTTCCTCACGGCCCGCTTTTACAACAAGTAACATACGCTCTTGTGATTCAGATAACATCATTTCGTAAGCTGACATACCTGTTTCACGTTGTGGTACTAGATCTAAATTCATTTCTACACCTGTACCAGCCTTTGAAGCCATCTCTGCTGAAGATGAAGTTAAGCCTGCCGCACCCATGTCCTGAATCCCAACAAGTGCGTCTGATTTTACTACTTCAAGACAAGCTTCAAGTAATAATTTTTCCATGAATGGGTCACCAACTTGTACAGCTGAGCGTGACTCTTCTGTATCTTCCGTTAATTCCTCAGAAGAGAAAGTAGCACCGTGAATACCGTCACGACCTGTTTTTGCCCCAACATACATTACTGTGTTCCCAACACCTGCTGCAACACCCTTTTGAATGTCTTTATGGTCGATTAAACCTACGCACATCGCATTTACAAGTGGGTTGCCCTCATAGCAAGGGTCGAATTGTACTTCGCCCCCTACTGTTGGAACGCCGATACAGTTCCCATAACCTGCGATACCTGCTACGACTTCCTCAAATAAGTATTTACCGCGCGCTGATTTTAACTCACCAAAACGTAAAGAGTTTAGCATCGCAATTGGGCGTGCTCCCATTGAGAATACATCACGTAAAATACCGCCAACGCCTGTTGCGGCACCTTGGTAAGGCTCAATTGCTGAAGGGTGGTTATGTGATTCCATTTTGAATACCACTGCTTGCTTATCACCGATATCCACGATACCCGCGCCTTCACCTGGTCCTTGTAATACTTGAGGACCTTTTGTAGGGAATTTGCGTAATACGGGCTTCGATTTTTTGTAAGAGCAGTGCTCCGACCACATTACTGAAAATAGACCTGTTTCTGTCCAGTTTGGAATACGACCTAATTTTTCAATCGCTAAATCAAATTCTGCATCTGTCATACCCATGTCGGCATATAAACGCTTCGATTTAATTTGCTCTGGTGATGGCTCAAAATTAGTTGTTGACATGTTGTTCCCTCCACTGCTTAACAATTGATTTAAATAATTTAAGACCGTCTGCACCGCCAACGATTTCGTTCGCTGCACGCTCTGGGTGAGGCATCATACCAAGTACGTTACCTTCTTTGTTGATGATTCCAGCAATATCCGCTAAAGAACCGTTTGGATTTTCACCTTCATATGTGAATGCGATTTGGTTATTCGCTTTTAATTCAGCTAATGTTTCCTCGTCACAGTAGTAGTTTCCTTCACCGTGTGCGATTGGAATATTAATCACTTCGCCTGCTTCATACTGGTTTGTGAATAATGTGTCATTGTTTTCAACTTTTAATTGTACTGTACGACACATGAATTTTAAGTTTTTGTTGCGGATTAGCGCGCCAGGTAATAAGCCAGCTTCCGTTAAAATTTGGAACCCATTACATACGCCTAGAACCGGTTTGCCTGCTGCTGCAAATTCTTTTAAAGCCTTCATTACGTTTGATTGGTTCGCCATTGCGCCACAACGTAAGTAGTCACCATATGAGAAACCACCTGGAACTAATGCACCGTCAAAACCATCTAAAGAGCCTTCTGTATGCCAAACGTATTCTACTTCTTCACCTAATTCGTCTTTGATCGCATGATACATGTCGATGTCACAGTTAGACCCCGGGAAAACGAGTACTGCAAATTTCATAGTATTATGCCTCCTCGATTTCGTAACGGTATTTCTCGATTACCGTATTTGTTAATACTTTTTCACACATTTCCTTAACGATTGTATCTACATCGCGGTCAGTATCAGCGATTTCCACTTCTAAATATTTACCAATACGAATGTCTGTCACTTCACTATATCCGATTTTTTGTAATGAACCTTGAACAGCTGAACCTTGTGGATCTAAAATACTTTCTTTTAATGTTACGTAAATTTTAACTTTCTTCATGACTTATTTGCCTCCAAGTTTTTGTAAAATAATTTCGTATACTTCAGTTATACTGCCTAGATCACGGCGGAATACGTCTTTATCAAGCTTTTGATTTGTGTTGGTGTCCCATAAACGACAAGTGTCAGGTGAAATTTCATCGGCAAGTAGTACATTGCCTTCCTTGTCACGACCGAATTCTAATTTAAAGTCGACTAATGTCACACCAACTGCAGAAAAGATTGGACGCAGCACTTCATTTACTTGCAGTGCTTTGTCATATAAATCTTGTACTTCCTTTGGTGTAGCAATAGCGAGCACGTCGATATGCTCCGTTGTGATGAATGGGTCCCCTAAAGCATCGTCTTTATAGTAAAACTCAACGATTGGACGCTTTAAGCTTGTCCCTTCTTCAAAGCCTAGACGTTTTGCTAAGCTTCCGGCAGCGATATTACGTGTTACGACTTCAATTGGAATAATTTCGACTTTACGTACAAGCTGTTCATTATCGGAAAGACGTTTTACGAAATGTGACGCAATTCCGTTTGCTTGTAATTTTTCGAAAATTAAAGTAGTGATTTGGTTGTTTAAATTTCCTTTACCGGCAATTTCGGCTTTTTTCTCACCGTTAAATGCTGTGGCACTATCTTTATATTCAACAAATAGAATTTCTTCATCCTGTGTTGCGTATAATCGTTTTGCTTTACCTTCGTACAAAAGTTGACCTTTTTCCATAACGTATTCCTCCAAAAAATTAATTGATGTTGTGATTCCTTCTAACAGGCTTCAAGCAAAGTTCACTAAGGTATTTCAGTGAACTTCTCTTATTCGTTCAGTCCTAAACGTTCGAAAATGAAATCGACATTTTGAATGTGATAGTTGTAATCGAAGCAGTCGTTGATTTCTTCAGGTGATAGATAAGAAGTAATCTTTTCACTAGCTTCTACTAATGGGCGGAACTGTGTTTGCTCATCCCATGCGCGTGCAGTTAAGGGTTGAACCGTATCGTACGCCTCTTCACGAACTAAACCTTTATCAATTAATGCAAGTAGGATACGCTGTGAGTAAATTAATCCAAACGTACGCTCCATATTGCGTTTCATATTTTCAGGGAATACTGATAAGTTTTCGATAATACTGCCGAAACGATTTAACATGTAGTTCAATGTAATTGTTGCATCTGGAATAATGACACGCTCTGCTGATGAGTGCGAAATATCACGCTCATGCCATAATGACACGTTTTCAAAAGCTGTTAGCATATAGCCGCGCATTAAGCGTGCCATACCTGTCATATTTTCAGAGCCGATTGGATTACGTTTATGCGGCATTGCCGAAGAACCTTTTTGACCTTTTGCAAAACCTTCCTCTACTTCACGTGTCTCGGACTTTTGTAAGCCGCGCACTTCTGTTGCAAACTTTTCAATGGAAGTCGCAATTAACGCGAGTGTCGAGAAGTATTGTGCATGACGATCACGCTGCAGCGTTTGTGTTGAAATGGGCGCTGCCGCTAAGCCAAGATGCTCACATACATATGCCTCTACACGAGGATCGATATTGGCATATGTACCAACCGCCCCACTCATTTTACCGGTTTCAATGACCTTTGCAGCCGCCTCGAAGCGCTCCATATTACGCTTCATTTCTTCATACCAAAGGGCAAGCTTTAAACCAAATGTTGTAGGTTCTGCATGGACACCATGAGTACGCCCCATGCAGACGGTATTTTTATGCTCTTGTGCTTTACTTTTGATGATTGCTAAAAATTTCTTCAAATCTTTGCGAAGGATCTCATTCGCTTGTTTTATTAAGTAAGATAACGCTGTATCCACTACATCTGTAGAAGTTAAGCCGTAATGTACCCATTTACGTTCTTCCCCAAGTGCAGGTGTTTCAGAGACAGCGCGAGTGAACGCTACTACGTCATGACGCGTTTCCTTTTCGATTTCGTAGATGCGATTGATATCGAAGTCGGCATTCGCACGTAATTTAATAACATCTTCTTTTGGAATTTCTCCAATCTCAGCCCATGCTTCACAAGCTAAAATTTCAACTTCAAGCCAAGCTCGATATTTATTTTCTTCAGTCCAAATTGCGCCCATTTCGGGACGTGTATAGCGTTCAATCATCTTTTTATGCTCCTTCTACTCTGGCCAAATACCAGATTCCTCGATTTGTTTTAAAGTCGTATTTAAATCCTTTGTCATGATCGTTACATGACCCATTTTACGATTCACTTTTGCTTCTGATTTACCGTAAAGGTGTACAGACCAATCTGGATATTTCGAAATAGAGTTTGTTAAAGATACAACATGCTGTCCTAGCACATTCACCATGATTGATGGTGCCCATAACTGCGGTTTACGTAATGGCCATCCACATACAGCACGGATATGCTGTGTGAATTGTGAAATATTGCACGCCTCTATTGAGTAATGACCAGAGTTATGTGGTCGCGGTGCGCATTCGTTGATGACAATGCTACCATCTTCAAGTACGAACATTTCTACTGCTAATGTGCCGACTAGCTGTAAGTAGTCTGCAATTTTCATCGCCGCTTCTTCTGCTAACATGGCTGTGTTCGCTCCGATGCGCGCAGGCACAATTGTTTCATGTAAAATGTGATTTACATGAATATTTTCGCCTACTGGCAAGCAGTATGTTTCGCCATGTCCATTGCGCTGAACAATGACGGAAATCTCTTTCGTAAATGGTACAAAGCCTTCTGCAATGCATTGTGAATGTTCAAATAAACCTTGTGCAAGTGGCAAATCAGCTGCTGATTTTAACAGCTGCTGCCCTTTGCCATCATAGCCTCCACGTGCCGTTTTCACGATGCATGGGAAGCCAATTTCATGAATTTGTGCTGTAAGCTGTTCATATGTATCCGCCACAACATACGGCGCTACTGGACAACCAGCCTCAACAATCATCGCTTTTTCCGTTACACGATTTTGTGTAATCCGAACAAGCTCTGCTCCTTGTGGGACATAAGCAATTTGTGTTAAACGCTTTAAGCCCTCGTAATCGATATTTTCGAATTCGTACGTAATCACGTCACTTACTTCTGCTAATTCTTCAAGTGCGGCCTCGTCATCATAAGCTGCTACGATGCGAATGTCTGCTACTTGTCCACAAGGTGAATCCATTGTCGGCTCTAAAACAGCAATTTTATAGCCTGCTTCTTTTGCCGCGACTGCCATCATTCGACCAAGCTGACCGCCTCCAATAATGCCGATCGTTTGTCCAGGATAAATCATTTTTGTCACGTTAGGTCACCTGTGCTTTCTAAAACCTGTGCTTTTGTCGCTTCACGACGTGCGTCAAGCTTTGCAGCAAGTTCCGTATCAAAGGCTCCTAAAATTTGTGCAGCAAGTAACCCTGCGTTGGTTGCACCGGCTTTACCAATTGCTACTGTTGCCACTGGTACACCGCCTGGCATTTGTACGATTGATAGTAGGGAATCAAGGCCGTTTAATGCACGAGATTGTACAGGTACACCAATAACCGGTAATGTCGTTTTTGCTGCAACCATTCCTGGTAAGTGAGCTGCCCCACCTGCTCCAGCAATAATTACTTGGATACCGCGGTCACGTGCACCTTCTGCATATTCAAACATTAAGTCAGGTGTGCGATGTGCAGATACAACCTGCTTTTCATAAGGTACTTCAAGCTGTTCTAAAATGTCGCACGCATGCTTCATTGTTTCCCAGTCACTTGAACTTCCCATAATAACGCCAATTTTCGGATTCATGAGTTTCGCTCCTTTAAACATCTTCTCCACTTACGTTTCGCTTTATTTATCGCCATTCAGTATTATTTCACTGTTTGTAGATAATTGCTCAGCCCTTGTCATAGATTTTTTCGAATACTCGATAAAAATCGGTACATATAATCGCTAAGGTGTAATTTACTTAATAAAAAATCCCCAAATAAACTACTCTCTACGCATGAGAAAGCAGATTACTTGAGGACTCTTTAAAAAAGAATATGAAGATAATAGCATCTCAATCCACACCCTTTATAAATAATCGTACCAAAAGTTGCTTTCCCACATAGTCCGGAATTTACGGTACCGGGTAGAGACACTAGAGCCATATTCTCTAGCATATATGAGGGATAAAATGTTTTTCCTGTACACATTTTAACAAGGCTTTCACAGAAAATCAATGCAAAAATGCGAACGATAAATTTTCAGAAAACAGTATTGTTCGGTTTTCGGTTAATATTTCATTATTCTTCGAGTATTATCCCTTTGAATTGGATTTTTTGCCGTAAATACACGGGCTCACCATTGACCTCTTCAAATACGGGCTCTTCCTTACGTCCAAATGGCTGATAACCATCTTTCTTCATTCGTTCAAGACATTGCTCGATTGTTTCATTTTCTTGTACTTCATACCACACTTGATTCTTAGCCAAACTGGTCATCCTTCCGACTTTCAATATCGCTCTTACTATAACATGTTCAATAGTACGCTACCTAATAGAACAAATTAAATTTGTGAACGAATTGTCACAATTATTATAGAATTGAAAAAAGAATACTATTTCAGCATTCTCCGTCATTTATTTTTAAATTGCCGACGTCTGTTCAAATGTTAATTGGGAACCTTCAAAGATGACATTGTAGCGTAAGCCTTGCTTCATTCCATTGTAGAAACTTGACGTACTCCGAATCCTAAATCCATATCATCTTCAACACAAAAAAGGCGTCCCGATACAATTGTCCGGACGCCCCCTTCATAATTTTCGTTCTCCCGCTCGATTATAGCCTTGGCGATCATAGCCTTCACTATCAAAACCTTCTCGATCTAAGTCGAACGAATCAAACCCCAATCGATTGTAGCCTTCCTGATCGTAACCTTCTCGATTAAAACCCTTTTGATCATAGCCAGCTCGATTAAAGCCTTCTTCATTAAACCCTTGTTTATTATAGCCCTCTTTGTCATAACCAAGTTCATTATATCCCTGTTTATTAAAGCCGTCTTGTGTTTTACCATTTCGGTTATAACCTTGTTTATCATAGCCGTCTCGATTGAAGCCTTCCCGATCATAGCCCTTTTTATTGAAACCCGCCCGATCATAACCTTCTATATCTATTCCTGCAGCAGTAAAACCCTCTCGATTATAGCCTTTTTTGTTGAAACCCTCTCGACTATACCCATCCTTGTCGTAACCGGCCCGATTATAGCCATCTTCATGAAAGCCCGCTCGATTGTAACCCATCTGATTAAAGCCACCACGATTATAACCATCTCGGTCTAAGCCTTCTTTATTAAATCCATATACATTAAAACCTTGATTATCAAAGCGTGTACCATTTTTATGAATCCCTTCTTTATTGAATCCATATTTATTGATTCCTTTTCGGTTAAAGCCATCTTTGTCATAATTGTCTTTATTAAAGCCGTCTTTATAAAACCCTTCTCGATTCCATCCTTCTTTATTGAAGCCTAACGAATCATAACCAAAGCAATCATAGCCAGCAATATATTTTTTCCCGGTTAAATGAATTCCTTTGGCATCAAAACCATTATCGTCATAATATTTCCGATTGCGTGTTTTGCCGTTTTCGCCAAAGCCACGTACATCATAACCATGATCGTCATATTTCGTACCATTTTTGTGAATACCATATACATTAAAGCCACGTTCGTCATACTGCTGCTCAGGTAATAACGATTTAGATGAAAATAACTTTTTGAAAAATCCAACCATACACATTCAAACCTTCATTTAAATTTACCTTCATTTTACCCTATTCAGTAAGAAATACATACTATTTATTTCGAAGGTATTCTGTTTCTAAAGACCTGTTTTATAGCATAATCTAAACCAATGCACAAAAAAGCCACTGATTGCTCAGTGGCTTTCCAATGACCTAGCGATGTCCTACTCTCACAGGGGGAAACCCCCAACTACCATCGGCGCTAAAGAGCTTAACTTCCGTGTTCGGTATGGGAACGGGTGTGACCTCTTTGCCATCATCACTAGATTAAGTTGAAAGATTCATTCTTTCAAAACTGGATAAACGTTTCATTGATGTTCGTAAACATGTGGTTAAGTCCTCGACCGATTAGTATTCGTCAGCTACATGTGTCGCCACACTTCCACCTCGAACCTATCTACCTGATCGTCTTTCAGGGGTCTTACTTACTTGCGTAATGGGAAATCTCATCTTGAGGGGGGCTTCATGCTTAGATGCTTTCAGCACTTATCCCGTCCACACATAGCTACCCAGCGATGCCTTTGGCAAGACAACTGGTACACCAGCGGTGTGTCCATCCCGGTCCTCTCGTACTAAGGACAGCTCCTCTCAAATTTCCTACGCCCACGACGGATAGGGACCGAACTGTCTCACGACGTTCTGAACCCAGCTCGCGTACCGCTTTAATGGGCGAACAGCCCAACCCTTGGGACCGACTACAGCCCCAGGATGCGATGAGCCGACATCGAGGTGCCAAACCTCCCCGTCGATGTGGACTCTTGGGGGAGATAAGCCTGTTATCCCCGGGGTAGCTTTTATCCGTTGAGCGATGGCCCTTCCATGCGGAACCACCGGATCACTAAGCCCGTCTTTCGACCCTGCTCGACTTGTAGGTCTCGCAGTCAAGCTCCCTTATGCCTTTACACTCTGCGAATGATTTCCAACCATTCTGAGGGAACCTTTGGGCGCCTCCGTTACCTTTTAGGAGGCGACCGCCCCAGTCAAACTGTCCGCCTGACACTGTCTCCTACCCCGCTAAGGGGCATGGGTTAGAAGTTCAATACAACCAGGGTAGTATCCCACCGACGCCTCCTTCGAAGCTGGCGCTCCGAGATCTCTGGCTCCTACCTATCCTGTACAAGTTGTACCAAAATTCAATATCAAGCTACAGTAAAGCTCCACGGGGTCTTTCCGTCCTGTCGCGGGTAACCTGCATCTTCACAGGTACTATAATTTCACCGAGTCTCTCGTTGAGACAGTGCCCAGATCGTTACGCCTTTCGTGCGGGTCGGAACTTACCCGACAAGGAATTTCGCTACCTTAGGACCGTTATAGTTACGGCCGCCGTTTACTGGGGCTTCAATTCGCAGCTTCGCTTGCGCTAACCACTCCTCTTAACCTTCCAGCACCGGGCAGGCGTCAGCCCCTATACGTCACCTTACGGTTTTGCAGAGACCTGTGTTTTTGCTAAACAGTCGCCTGGGCCTATTCACTGCGGCTCTCGTGCGCTTGCACGCTCAAGAGCACCCCTTCTCCCGAAGTTACGGGGTCATTTTGCCGAGTTCCTTAACGAGAGTTCTCTCGCACACCTTAGGATTCTCTCCTCGACTACCTGTGTCGGTTTGCGGTACGGGTACCTCCCACCTCGATAGAGGCTTTTCTTGGCAGTGTGAGATCAGGAACTTCCTCCATACGGAGTCGTCATCACAGCTCAATGTTACAGTACGCGGATTTGCCTACGCACACACCTTACTGCTTGAACAGAGACAACCAACGCTCTGCTTACCCTACCCTACTGCGTCCCCCCATTTCTCAAACGGTGGGGAGGTAGTACAGGAATATCAACCTGTTGTCCATCGCCTACGCCTATCGGCCTCGGCTTAGGTCCCGACTAACCCTGAGCGGACGAGCCTTCCTCAGGAAACCTTAGTCATACGGTGCATGGGATTCTCACCCATGTTTCGCTACTCATACCGGCATTCTCACTTCTAAGCGCTCCACCAGTCCTTCCGGTCTGACTTCAACGCCCTTAGAACGCTCTCCTACCACGCATACCAACGGTATGCATCCACAGCTTCGGTGAATCGTTTAGCCCCGATACATTTTCGGCGCAGCGTCACTCGACCAGTGAGCTATTACGCACTCTTTAAATGATGGCTGCTTCTAAGCCAACATCCTGGTTGTCTAAGCAACGCCACATCCTTTTCCACTTAACGATTACTTTGGGACCTTAGCTGGTGGTCTGGGCTGTTTCCCTCTTGACTACGGATCTTATCACTCGCAGTCTGACTCCCGTGTATAAATATCCGGCATTCGGAGTTTGTCTGAATTCGGTAAAGCGAGATGCCCCCCTAGTCCAAACAGTGCTCTACCTCCGGTATTCTTCATCACGAGGCTAGCCCTAAAGCTATTTCGGAGAGAACCAGCTATCTCCAAGTTCGATTGGAATTTCTCCGCTACCCACACCTCATCCCCGCACTTTTCAACGTACGTGGGTTCGGACCTCCAGTAAGTGTTACCTCACCTTCATCCTGGACATGGGTAGATCACCTGGTTTCGGGTCTACGACTACATACTAATTCGCCCTATTCAGACTCGCTTTCGCTGCGGCTCCGTCTTCTCAACTTAACCTCGCACGTAATCGTAACTCGCCGGTTCATTCTACAAAAGGCACGCTATCACCCATTAACGGGCTCTAACTACTTGTAGGCACACGGTTTCAGGTTCTATTTCACTCCCCTTCCGGGGTGCTTTTCACCTTTCCCTCACGGTACTGGTTCACTATCGGTCACTAGGTAGTATTTAGCCTTGGGAGATGGTCCTCCCGGATTCCGACGGAATTTCACGTGTTCCGCCGTACTCAGGATCCACTCTGGAGGGAATGACTTTTTGGCTACAGGGCTGTTACCTTCTCTTGCGGACCTTTCCAAGTCGCTTCGCCTAAATCATTCTTTTGTAACTCCGTATAGAGTGTCCTACAACCCCAAAGAGCAAGCTCTTTGGTTTGGGCTCTTCCCGTTTCGCTCGCCGCTACTCAGGGAATCGAATTTTCTTTCTGTTCCTGCAGGTACTTAGATGTTTCAGTTCCCTGCGTCTGTCCTCATCACGCTATGTATTCACGTGTAGATACTATCCGATTAAAGATAGTGGGTTCCCCCATTCGGAAATCCCCGGATCAAAGCTTACTTACAGCTCCCCGAGGCATATCGGTGTTAGTGCCGTCCTTCATCGACTCCTAGTGCCAAGGCATCCACCGTGCGCCCTTATTAACTTAACCAAAAGTTAAACTTACTTAAAAAGTAAGATTTTAAGGATATTGCACGATCAATTTCTTGATCTATGTTTGTTTATTACTTATCAATGTCGTTTTATCCAGTTTTCAAAGAACGAAGTTTTGAAGTATTTCATTCAACTAAGAATGAACCTTCAAAACTGAACAGCAAACGTTAATGAGCCCCTTCTCCAAGAGAAGGTTTCCGAATATATCCTTAGAAAGGAGGTGATCCAGCCGCACCTTCCGATACGGCTACCTTGTTACGACTTCACCCCAATCATCTATCCCACCTTCGGCGGCTGGCTCCAAAAGGTTACCTCACCGACTTCGGGTGTTACAAACTCTCGTGGTGTGACGGGCGGTGTGTACAAGGCCCGGGAACGTATTCACCGCGGCATGCTGATCCGCGATTACTAGCGATTCCGGCTTCATGTAGGCGAGTTGCAGCCTACAATCCGAACTGAGAACGGTTTTATCGGATTAGCTCCCCCTCGCGGGTTGGCAACCGTTTGTACCGTCCATTGTAGCACGTGTGTAGCCCAGGTCATAAGGGGCATGATGATTTGACGTCATCCCCACCTTCCTCCGGTTTATCACCGGCAGTCTCCTTAGAGTGCCCAACTAAATGATGGCAACTAAGAACAAGGGTTGCGCTCGTTGCGGGACTTAACCCAACATCTCACGACACGAGCTGACGACAACCATGCACCACCTGTCACCGTTGTCCCCGAAGGGAAAACTGTATCTCTACAGTGGTCAATGGGATGTCAAGACCTGGTAAGGTTCTTCGCGTTGCTTCGAATTAAACCACATGCTCCACCGCTTGTGCGGGCCCCCGTCAATTCCTTTGAGTTTCAGTCTTGCGACCGTACTCCCCAGGCGGAGTGCTTAATGCGTTAGCTGCAGCACTGAGGGGCGGAAACCCCCCAACACTTAGCACTCATCGTTTACGGCGTGGACTACCAGGGTATCTAATCCTGTTTGCTCCCCACGCTTTCGCGCCTCAGTGTCAGTTACAGACCAGACAGTCGCCTTCGCCACTGGTGTTCCTCCAAATCTCTACGCATTTCACCGCTACACTTGGAATTCCACTATCCTCTTCTGCACTCAAGTTCCCCAGTTTCCAATGACCCTCCCCGGTTGAGCCGGGGGCTTTCACATCAGACTTAAGGAACCACCTGCGCGCGCTTTACGCCCAATAATTCCGGACAACGCTTGCCACCTACGTATTACCGCGGCTGCTGGCACGTAGTTAGCCGTGGCTTTCTAACAAGGTACCGTCAAGGTAGCGCCAGTTACTACGCTACTTGTTCTTCCCTTGCAACAGAGTTTTACGAACCGAAATCCTTCTTCACTCACGCGGCGTTGCTCCATCAGACTTTCGTCCATTGTGGAAGATTCCCTACTGCTGCCTCCCGTAGGAGTCTGGGCCGTGTCTCAGTCCCAGTGTGGCCGATCACCCTCTCAGGTCGGCTACGCATCGTTGCCTTGGTGAGCCGTTACCTCACCAACTAGCTAATGCGCCGCGGGTCCATCCTATAGTGATAGCCGAAACCATCTTTCAACTTTAAACCATGTGGTTCAAAGTATTATCCGGTATTAGCTCCGGTTTCCCGAAGTTATCCCAGTCTATAGGGCAGGTTACCCACGTGTTACTCACCCGTCCGCCGCTAAATCATAGAGAAGCAAGCTTCTCTATTCATTCGCTCGACTTGCATGTATTAGGCACGCCGCCAGCGTTCGTCCTGAGCCAGGATCAAACTCTCCATAAAAGTAGTTTGAAAGCTCATTTGCTTTGCTAGCGATTCTAACTATTAAGTTAGAAATCATTTTTGCTTCATTTAAGAAGCTGTATTCATTAACGTTGCTTGTTCAGTTTTCAAGGTTCATGTGTCAGTCGTTTGTGCGACTGTTATATACTTTACAGGAGTTATTTCCGTTTGTCAACAACTTTGTAAATATTTTTTAATTTGTTGTTTTCACTTGTTTCGTAACAACGTGTTTAACTATACACCCCTCACAATCATTTATGCAACCCTTTATTTAAAGAAAAAATTTTCTGATTTTTAATAGCCAATTTAATACGAGTTTCTTCCTATTATATATAAAATATATAAAAGTAAAGTAAATTCACTTGTCGCTTATTTTTTAGCATAAAGTTTCTCAAATTCTTAGATTAACTAATCATATGATTTATCCAACTAAACAAAATTTCTTTAAAAAATAAATAAAAGCTGCGAAATCGTAATTGATTTCACAGCTTTGTGTTTTCTTATAAGAAGATAAAGTAACCTAAGAAGATTAAGAACATACCGTACATAATTGGATGAATTTCTTTACCACGACCCGCCACTAACATCGTGATTGGATAGAATAAGAAACCAATTGCGATACCTGTTGCAATTGAATAACCAAGTGGCATACATAAAACAACTAAAAATGCCGGAATTGCAATTTCAATCTTATCCCATTCAATTAAACGTAATGAAGAAACCATTAGTGCACCTACGATAATTAATGCTGGTGCAGTTACTGCTGATGTCACTACCGATAATAATGGTGAGATAAATAATGCTAATAAGAATAATATACCTGTTACAACAGAAGCAAAGCCTGTACGTGCGCCTGCTGCTACACCGGCAGTAGACTCTACATAAGAAGTCGTTGTTGATGTACCGAAAATAGCACCTGTTACTGTTGCTAATGAATCGGCTAATAATGCACGACCTGCGCGAGGTAATTTATTATCTTTTACTAAACCTGCTTGCCCTGCTACCGCCATTAATGTACCTGCCGTATCAAAGAAGTCTACGAATAAGAATGTTAGAACTACAATTAAGAAGTCCATATTTAAAATTAAACTTGGATTGGCAAATGCATCAAATGCTGCACCAAATGTTGGTGAAACATCTGGAATACTTGAGAATACTTTTTCAGGTACTTTTACTAATCCAAAAATCATACCAGCAATTGCTGTAAGAATCATCCCGTAGAAAATACCACCGTTAATCTTTTTAGCCATGAAGATTGCTGTAATGACAACGCCAAACACTGCTAATAATGCATTTCCAGTAGTTACATCACCAAGTTTTACCAATGTAGCCTCATCCGCTACGATAATACCTGATCCTTGAAAACCTACAAATGTAATGAATAAACCAATACCGGCACCTACTGCATATTTCAATTGAGCTGGAATTGCGTTAATAATAATTTCACGTAAACCTGTTAATGATAGAACAATGAAAATTAATCCTGAGAATAACACACCTGTTAATGCTGTTTCCCATGCCATACCCATTCCTAATACTACTGAGAAAGCAAAGAATGCATTCAGTCCCATACCTGGTGCTAGTGCGATTGGGTATCTTGCAATAAGCCCCATAAATAAACTACCAACTGCCGCAGCTAGAGCTGTTGCTACGAATACGGCATTGTAATCCATTCCCGCTGCAGATAACATTCCAGGGTTAACAGCTAAAATATATGCCATTGATAGGAAGGTTGTTATTCCACCGATTGTTTCCTTGCGGTAATTCGTTCCAAGTTTATCAAACTCGAAATACTTTTTCATAATAAAAATTTCCTCCGTATTGTCGTCTTACAATAACTTGAGCTTATCGACCCTTAAATATACAAAAAGACACGCAAAGCTATGAGCTGCATGTCTACGATTCAAGGAAAATAAGTACTATACCTATATAGAAGTATCGTAACTTATTAATAAATCGTAGTCGAATCATTTACGGTGATTCGGTAGAAACTCACGGGCCCTATTCCCGACATTATACGACGACATATTTAATTTATGATAGTAATATATCATTTCATTTTTTGAATTTCAACCCCATTTCCGAACATTTTTTATTATTATCAAATAAAAGTTCGTGAAAATATTTACAGATAACTAATTACCCGCAGTTTTTAGCAGTTTAATGCATTTTATACCTATTTTGCGAAATGTTCTGTTTTTTCAAATCCCGAACATTCTATGTAAAAATATTGAATTTTTCACGTGAATTCCGAAAATAATCAAAAAGTCTTATGCTTTTTTAACTGCCAAAAAAAGTAGTTGGATTACAATATCCTAACTACTTCTCTTCTTACTCAAATGCGAGTGAATATTTTTTTGATTTTAAATAGAGCATAAAGAAAATGGTTAGCATTAAACTAAATAACCCAAATGCTAAGCCTGTAATCGGTAGGCCAAACCAATCTAGTAATGCCCCCGTTGACAGTAATACCGCCTGAAACAATGTTTGATCTATCATATTTCGGAAGGCAAAAAAGCGCCCGTGATACTCTGCTGGCATTTGCTTTTGAAAGATCGTCATCGTTGTTGGGAAGAAGCACCCCACTGCAAAGCCAAATACTGCAAAAATGACAATATTCATTATTTCAATTGTTGAAAAGAACAGCAGTGCCTGCATCACACCAATTAATAGGGCTAGGCTAAACATCATCGTCCCGGTTTTCATACGCACACCTAGATATTTGACTGCAATAGCGCCTAACATAAAGCCGGCACCTTCTACTGTATAGAGCAATCCCGAAATACTTGTTGAATCATGCATTTGCGCGATTTTCATAATCATTAAATTGAACGAGCCTAAAAATAGAATGGGCACGACAATTAGCACAAGCGTCACAAGAACGACTGGATACTGCTTCAGTACGGGTAGTACCTCTTTGAAGCTGCCACTTTCCTTCTTTTTCGCTGTGCTTGGTTCACTTTTTTCATCCTCATCGATATGTAGGAAGAATAATGTTGCTAACACCGCTAGATACATGACGAGCGAAACAACATATAGCCAAATTAAATCTACATAAGCAACGAATACGCCTGCTGCTGCCGCCCCTACAATACGAGATAGTGTACGTGCATTCATATGCCAGCCATTTAATGAAAGCAAATCCTTTTTATCAACAATTTTCGGGACAATTGACTGAATCGCCGGCATAAAAAATGCAGCCGCAATTTGTAAGAATACTAAAAAGACAATCATTAAAAGCACTGAATCGAATGCAATGGCCGCAAACATAATAAACACCGTAATTACACGCGCAATCGAGGAGCCAATCAACACCTTCTTCTTACTCGAAGCATCGATAATCCGCCCTGCTAAAGGTGCAACAAGTACACCTGCGAGCATTCCGATGGCTAAAATAATCGATTTATGAAAATCTGAAGGAACGAACTCCGTCATAAAAGCCAAATTCCCAATGATTCCAGCCCACAGACCGAGCCCTACTATAAATTCACCAATTAACACAATCCATACATTTCGATTCCGCCACATATCCATTCCCCTTACTTCCAATTCCCACTAATTTTTATTGTATAAAATTTCGGGTAGCTAAACAATATGGCCTCATTGTTCATATTTTGAATGGACGCAAAAAAAGGACTGAATTTTTAGCAATTCAATCCAATTTCTCAAAGGTACTCAATTAGTTTCTAGACAAGCAAGAGCTCCTCTAAGTTGAGTATTTCAATTATCTTGTTAGATTTTCTTTTAATTAATCCACGCGTTTCAAGTTGGGTGAGCCTTCTACTAAGCGTTTCAGGAGTTGTACCTAAATAGGAGGCAAGATCTCTTTTGCTCATCGGTAAGGAAACTTCATTGGAACCATCGTCTAGACATTGTGTCAGAAAAATTGCAATGCGTGTTTCGATTTTCTCCGTAGCAAATAATGTCGTTTGTTTCTCAGACTCTTCTAAGCGATTAGAAAACGCTTTTAAAATATTCATTGAAATGGACGGATACTTTGTAAGAAGTGTTTGCAAATCCGAACGCTTGATCATACAAACACTTGTATCTGAAATCGCTTCTGCATAAGATTCATGAATCGAATCATTAAATAACGCATACTCCCCTGTAAAATCACCTGGATTTAAAATACGCACGAGCTGTTCCTTACCTGAATCGGTTAATCGGTAATTTTTCACTTTCCCTTTATTGACGATATAAAGGGAGTCTGATTGATCGCCTGCCTGATATAACATCTCCCGCTTTTTA
Source organism: Solibacillus sp. FSL R7-0668 (assembly GCF_038006205.1). Lineage (NCBI taxonomy): Bacteria > Bacillati > Bacillota > Bacilli > Caryophanales > Caryophanaceae > Solibacillus > Solibacillus sp. FSL R7-0668. The sequence goes on from NZ_JBBOUU010000001.1 coordinate 3,534,854, forward strand.
AAAGAAACCGAGTGCGTAATATCAAGAATTTCAGCCATTTGTTGCACTTCTAAATGATTGAAAATCGGGACCATCGAAACACAATTTTTATGTGCCTTCATATTATTCAAACAGCCTTTACCTTTGTTTCAATAATTGGGTATCCTAAAGCTTCAATCGCCTTTTCAATTTTTTCAATTGCGACAGCCGCCGAATCAAAGTTCAATTTCACTTTGCTTGCATTGAACAGCACTTTTACGCTTTCTTCTTCAACACCAGCTACCTTTTTTACAGCACTTTCAATCTTTTGTAAACAGGATGGACAAGATAATGTTTCTAATTGAATGGTTGCTTTTTGCATAATAAACGCCCCTTTTTATATAATAAATTCACTATACCCTAAGTTACTCGTAGAATAATTGACCAAGATCAATTTTTATAATAATTCGTTCCTCTCTTGTTACGTTGCTATCCCTTCACCTTATATCGAAGCAATCGCATTCCATTAACGATTACGACTAAAATACTCAATTCATGAACAAACATCCCAATCGTCATACTCATCCAGTTACTAAACAATAATGCGCTTAGTAAAATGAAAACAACACCTACTGCAATGATAATATTTTGTTTCATATTTCTTGAAGTAGCTTTTGTTAAACCGAATGCATGTGGTAAGCGACTAAAATCAGAGTTCATCAAAACAACATCCGATGTTTCGATTGCCACGTCTGTGCCACTTCCCATAGCAATACCAATATCCGCTAAGGCAAGGGAAGGGCTATCATTTACCCCATCACCAACAAAGGCAATAATTTGTCCTTGTGCCTGCAATTTTTCGATATAGGCTGCCTTGTTCTCCGGTAGCATATGCCCATGTGCTTCAGTTAAACCAAGCTCGCGGGCAACTAAATCAACAGTTCCCTGATTATCCCCAGAAAGGACAACGAGGTTTTGCACCCCAAGCTTCTTCAACTTTTGCAAGTCCTGCTTCACACCTGGGCGAATTTGATCCCGAATTCCTAGCAAAGCCTTTAGTTTTCCATCCATTGCCGCAATAACAAGGGAGTTCCCATTTTGCTCGAAGCGTTCAATGTCTTGTCGCGCCTTGTCATTCATTGCTATATTTTCTTGCTCCATTAAGGCAACATTTCCAACGGCAATACGATGCCCTGCTACCTTCGCGATAATTCCCCCACCTTTTACTACTACGGTTTCTTCTACAGTCGAAAAATTCACGTCACCAATATCCTTCAAAACGGCCTTTGCTAATGGATGGTCTGATTCGCGTTCGACACTTGCTAAATAGCCAAGAAAATCCTCTATATTTTCATCATAGTATTCCTTTTCCGCCACTTCCGGATTACCGATTGTTAATGTGCCTGTTTTATCAAAGATCATCGTATCAATCTTACTGAAGTCATTAATCACCTCACTGCCCTTTAGAAGAATGCCGTGACGCGCACCATTTCCAATGCCCGAAACATTCGACACAGGAACACCAATTACTAAGGCACCTGGACAGCCAAGCACAAGAACGGTAATGGCAAGCTCTACATTATTTGTGAAAAGCCCGACAATCACACCAAGCACGAGAACACCCGGTGTATAGTATTTCGAAAATCGATCTATAAATCGCTCTGCTTCTGATTTAGAATCCTGTGCTTCTTCCACGAGCTCGATAATACGTCCAAATGTCGTATCCCCACCCACCCGATCTGCCCGAATTTGAATCGTCCCGTTTTCTAAAATGGTGCCAGCAAATACTTCAGAGCCTTGCTTTTTACGAACTGGCAGCGATTCACCGGTAATACTTGCTTCATTAATATGAGCTTCCCCAACTAACACCGTCCCATCTACCGGTACCTTTGCGCCGGTTTTCACTAATAATAGATCCCCTTCATCAACATCATCCACATCGATTTCTTCAAAATCTCCGTTCGCCATTTGTTTCAGCGCGCTTTCCGGTGCTAATTCGGTTAATTCTTTAATGGCCGACCGCGTTTTATTCAAGGTACGCTGCTCTAAATACGAGCCAAATAAAAATAGAAATGTAACAATTGCCGATTCTTCATAATTGCGAATGAGCACAGCCCCGATAACAGCAATCGTCACTAATACATCAATACTAACAACCTTTACTTTTAATGCCTGATACGCTTGAATCGCAATCGGTGCCACCCCAAGAATCGATGCAATGAGGAGTGACCATTCAAACAAAGCAATATTATCTAACGCAAAACGCCCAAAAAATCCAGCAATAATTAAAATCGCACTTATGACCGTAATGTGTTTTTTCTTCCCCAATATGAATCGCTGCATATCTTTTTCCTCCATGTTTGTTATTGTGTTCAGTATAGAGGAGTTGGCATGAAGAATAATTGACCGAAGTCAAGGTTTGGGGAGGTTTTATTGATTGTGCAGTAGGTGCGTTAAATTTTAAGAAATAGGAGTAACCACAATTATAGATGTGCCTATTTTTTAAAATACAATCATTTTTATCACTACTTAAGTAAATATCAAGACTATTTTATACACGATCGTTTTTGGTAATCGTTAGCGTATAATATCCACGTTTTGTCGACTGGTCCCCTAAAGGTAATACAAAGATATTTCATCGGATGTAATACAGCCTCTTAATGACGAACCTAATTCAGTTAAAAGTGATTTAGATGATTTCTAAGAACGTGGCGATAGTTGTGACTCACTGTTATAATCTAAAAAAAGAAACGAGTGATATCATTGAAAATACAAGAGAGGGCTATGTTAAACAAATTTTTGCAACTGATAGTTGTTTCGTTTGTTACTGCAATTATGTATTACTTATTAATTTCGTTTGATGTGAGTGGAAATGAAGCGCCGATTCGATTTTCGATGTGGGAAAATTTTATCTTTTTTCCGTTAATATGTGTTGTGATGTTCGTTCCATATGTATTCTTCTATGGTTTGATAACGTTTATTTTGAAATTTTCCATTGAAAAAATAGCGGGTTTGAGAAGTGTATTTTTCGATATTGTTTTTTATGTCGGTGTGTCATTCGCTGTTATACCAATGCTCCCTCATATGATAAAAGGGACAGCAAATAATACCACTTACCAATTTTTTTAAACCCGTACTATTTAATTCCGTTTGTGGCGAGTATTATTCTTATAATATTCGAAGTCAATAGTAAAAAAGCTCAGAATAAACCCTTTATATAGGGTATTCCAAGCTCTTGCTAGTTTTTATTTAATTATTCCATCGTCTTGGTTATGAGGATATTAAAACTACCCTTAGTACTTACCTACAGTTATATCCAAATGTGAATTTTGAAATTGCAAATAGTTTGAGTGGAACAATAAAATTTGATAAATCTACAAAGAAGAAAACACAATTTAATGGCAACCATTACACTCAGTTCAATACTAACAAAAATTAAGTAGACAAAATATGCCAAAATAGAATAGTCTGTTTTGGCATATTAACTACTACTATTTAATAACTCTTTAAGAAAATCATAGCTTTCTCTTACTTCACTGTCTTGGGGATTAATATTTAAAATAAAATTAGCCATCCCCAATAAATGATATAAATATCTTTCTTGATTTTCACTTTCAATTTTTTGAAGATGCGATTCAAGCCCAAACTTTTTTATATAATAAACCTCTTGTCTGAACTTTCTTCTATAATTTTTTGAAGCTTGCATTTTTTCATTTACAACTATACCTGTAACTTCTTGTCTTTGATGCTGCTTTCTCACTCTAGTTTTTGATTGATTAATCCGGAATCCCTCAGACTCAAGAACATTTTTGACAAATGTAATTAATTCGCCTTCATTAAAATCCCCTGAAAAAGTTAAATCATCTGCATATCTTGTATATCTGATTTTATTTTTACTAGCAAATGCAGCGATTCTTTTATCAATATTTATTGTAATTAAATTTGATAACATTGGACTTGTAGGCGCCCCTTGAGGTAATCCATTATTTAGTGTACAAAGATTAGCTAACATTACAGAGACCTGTTTACTGTAGCCTTGTCCTCTAAAGAAAGCAAAAACTCTTTTTTGACTAATTGATCCAAAATAATTTTCTATATCTAAGGTTAATACCTTTTTTTGTTTCCTATGAAACTTTGCATTATCTTTTATAGAATGTCCTACCTTATAAGCTTTAGAATAGTCACTGGGTTTTAATTTAGATAGAATCTCATCCAAAATCCATCTTTGAATATATTTTAGGTTTGGTAATGGTTCTGAAATCATTCGAAAATCTACTTTATTTTTCTTTGCAATTTTAAATTCTCTATAAAAAAAACTTTGTGAATTTGACACTTTTAATAAATATATATCTTGATACCCAACCAATAAAGATAAATGCTTCTGATCATAAATTATAGGCAAATTTTTACTAAATAAATTTTCAGCATATTCCAAGCAATTTTCGATATATTCCGAATCCTTATTATTGAAATTCGCAAAATGATAAAATTTTAATTTATATTCTATCCATTCCATTTTTATATCACCACATATCTGTCCAATTACAACAACATTCTTTTTATCTTCCCATACTTCAAATTAAAGATGCCTTTCCTTTAATTTGAAGTATGCCCACGAAGGCAAAGCCTGAAGTGTTGTTAAGCTTTTAGGAGTTTTCCCTCCTGGGTAAACGGAGAAAAGCTTAACAAAAGGCTTGAAAATTCGGTTCTTATTCGCATGGCGACTCGCCAAACGTGTGATACATAATATCACCAAAATCTAATTGGACTATTTTAAATCAAAATAATTATCAGGTAAATAAACATCATAAACATTTAATTTACTTTCTAAAATGTATTCTTTTTGAGGGCTAATAAATAATTCTGCGTTTTTTCTTTTATGTTTTTTATTATAATTCATTAATGCTTCATGTCCATTTTTCGTTAGTAATACATCATCTGAAATAAATTCAACATAACCCATCTCAATTATTTTCACCATCATCATAGCAACATCTGAATATTCATAACCTTGATTAACCAAATTATCAATATTCCCATTTTTCTTAATTAGTTGCATTAATAATATTATTTCATCATTTAACATATTTCACCTTGGAAACGGAGCTTTCCTTCCTTTTCTTTCCTTCCAAAAGACAGGAAATGTGTTATTTGGTGTTCTAATTAAAGATATCAAAGCTTCAGAACCTTTAAAACCTAACTTTTCATTTTTATGTACTTTTATTTTACTTTCTATAGTGTTCATTAGCATTAATTTTTCTGAAAGTTCTTCTTCAGTATAATTATCAGTTATTCCTTTATTGAAAGTTAAATGAGTGTACAATAAAATATTTGATTCCCTTAGAAAATCTTCCCCTATTTGCAATGCAGCTATTGTAAGTATTACTATCTTCTCTTTTCTTATTCCTTTGTCTATTAAAAATTTCACAGCACTTTCCGCTGTCTCACCTGTACCTATAAAATCATCCACTAGAATCAATAAACTATCTTCATCATTAATCTGATCGGATTCTATTTGTAATCCATCAACATAGATACTTTTTTTCTCTGCAAGTATTGGTGTATTACAAATAATGTTTCTGAGTAAATATTGTACAGTTGTAGAACTTTTACTCTTCCCAATATCTTCTGGTGCAATTAATGGTGCTATATAAATCTTATTTATTCCAATTAAATTTGTTGCATTTTCATTTGCAAATTTACGCAATAAATTTTTTAAATACAGTATATAGTCATTCACTTCAATTCTTGTATATCTCTTAGTTAGCTCCAATACCAGTTCTTGCTGTTCTTCATTCAATTCTGCTATCATGGTACAAAATCTATTAAATGCGCTAAATTCATTTCCTCCATGCTCAATTTCCCACGAATTATTATTAAAGATTCTAACTATTCTAGCGAAAACATGAGAAGGGATTTCATCATTTTTTTTTTGCAACATTACTTTCACTCTTTATAATTTATTTATAAAAAATACATTTATCTCTTATTATTGTAAAATAAAACAGAAATATAGTCATTAACTTTTTTATACAACTAAGAGTTGGTATCAAAATCGGTATCACCAAACAAAAAAGCTCAGCAGAAACCTTATCAAATAAGGCTCTACCAAGCTTTTTAGGGTGCTATTTAATCATTCCCACTCGATCGTAGCAGGCGGTTTACTCGTAATATCATACAGCACGCGGTTCACGCCTTGTACTTCGTTAACTAAACGCACCGAGATTTTCTCAAGAACATCGTAAGGAATACGTGCCCAGTCGGATGTCATGCCGTCGATTGATGTGACGCCGCGAATACCGATTGCATAGTCGTATGTGCGGCCATCGCCCATTACGCCTACTGAACGGATGTCTGGTAGTACACAGAAGTATTGCCAAATGTCGCGTTCAAGTCCTGCTAATTTGATTTCTTCACGTAGGATGAAGTCAGCTTCGCGCACGATTTCTAACTTTTCTTCTGTTACTTCGCCAAGTACGCGGATACCTAAGCCCGGTCCTGGGAATGGTTGACGCCATACTACCGCTTCTGGAAGACCTAATTCTAAACCTAAAGCACGCACTTCGTCTTTGAATAATGTATTTAATGGCTCGATTAACTCAAACTTCATGTCCTCCGGTAATCCGCCTACATTATGGTGAGATTTGATTGTTTGCGCAGTTGCTGTACCTGACTCGATAATGTCCGTGTAAAGCGTGCCTTGCGCTAAGAAGTCCATGTTTTCAAGCTTTGCTGATTCTTCATCAAATACGTAAATGAATTCGTTACCGATGATTTTACGTTTTTGCTCTGGATCCGAAACACCTTTTAACTTGTTCATGAAACGTTCACGGGCATCAATTTTGATTACTTTCATATCGAAATCTTCCGTGAATGTTTTCATTACTTGCTCTACTTCGCCTTTACGGTTTAAGTTATGATCCACAAACATACATGTTAATTGGTCACCGATTGCTTTATGAATTAAGACCGCAACGACTGAGGAGTCAACTCCGCCTGATAATGCACAAAGAACTTGCTTGTCGCCTACTTGCTCGCGGATTTTTGCGATTTCGATGTCGATGAAGTTCGCCATTGACCAGTCGCCTTTAGCATTACAAACATTGAATACAAAGTTTTTCAACAAGTCATTGCCGTAGACAGAGTGACGTACTTCTGGGTGGAATTGTACAGCATACAGTTTACGCTCAACATTTGCCATTGCAGCGATTGGGCAGGCTGGACTCGTTGCGATGACTTCAAAGCCTTGTGGAACAGCTGTTACATGATCACCATGGCTCATCCAAACAACTTGGTTTTTCGGTAAATCGCCGAATAATAGGTTTTCCGTCGTTACATCAATTTCCGCTTTACCATATTCACGCGTTTCCGCACCTTCTACTTTACCACCTTGTGTATGCGCCATTAGCTGCATACCATAGCAAATGCCTAGAATCGGTAAACCTAATTCAAAAATCGCCGGATCTACCTTGAATGCAGATTCATCATAAACAGAGTTTGGACCACCTGAAAATACGATCCCTACAGCGTTCATACCTTTAATGTCCTCAGCCGTAATTGTATGCGGGTGTAATTCAGAGAACACACCAAATTCACGGATACGACGCGTAATTAATTGGTTGAACTGACTTCCGAAGTCAAGAACGACAATCTTTTCTTGCTCTTTTAATAAAGGAGTTGACACAATTTTTCACCTCTTCAAAATGTATTGCGGCCTATAATCAAGAAAAACGCGTAAGAAACGAAATTTCTACGCGTTCATATTTCAGCTCTTCTGCCGATAGATACAGCTATCCCGTCAAAGAAATAGTGCAACTACCGTCATAGATAAGTTATTTAAGGTAACTTAGTAGAAACATCTGGACCTTATCTCCAGACTTATATGAAGGCACACTTTTTATTTTTTAAATTTTACTCTTTACAAAAAGCAAAATCAACAGCTAGCATAATTGATTTAATATTCTTTTTTTTAAGCGAAAATATACAACGATTAAAAAACGTGTCCGAAAATTTTTTTCGAGACACGTTTTTTATAAAAGCTTCCTTACATGGTGATGTGATTTTTTAATTTAGCCTCTGCCGCTAAATTAAGAGATGTGGCTTTCGCCGCAAACATCAACTTCGCTGTCGCGAAAAATTTCTCCGGTGCAGTCGCTCCTCGAAATTTGGCGAGCTTGCACCTTTCACTTCGTTTTCGGCGCTAAAAGATGTGCGGCTGTCGCTTTGCTTTCGCCGCAAAATAATTTCGCTCCTTAACGGAGAGCGAAATTATTTCACTCCCACTCAATCGTCCCGCCTGGTTTTGGTGATAAATCGTAGCACACGCGGTTGACGTGTTTGACTTCATTAATAATACGGTCTGTAATTTTTAATAAAATCGGCCATTCAATTTGTTCGATTGTTGCCGTCATTGCGTCAATTGTATTGACCGCGCGAATGATTACTGGGTACTCATACGTACGCTCGTTGTTGCGCACACCTACTGATTTGAAGTTTGGTACAACTGTGAAGTACTGCCATACCTTTTGATCTAAGCCTGCAAGTGCAAATTCTTCACGTAAAATCGCATCGGATTCACGAACTGCTTCTAGACGGTCTGGCTCGATTTCGCCTAACACACGTACCCCTAAGCCTGGGCCTGGGAATGGTTGGCGGTACACCATATCATGAGGTAATCCTAGCTCAACACCACATGCACGTACTTCATCTTTGAATAATTGGAATAATGGTTCTACTAATTCAAATTGTAAGTCCTCTGGTAAGCCACCTACATTGTGATGTGACTTTACCACTTTATGTGTTTTCGTACCGGATTCCACGATATCCGGATAAATTGTTCCTTGTGCTAAGAAATCAATGCCCTCTAACTTACGCGCTTCTTCTTCAAAGACACGGATAAATTCATTCCCGATAATTTTACGCTTTTCTTCTGGCTCGCCTACACCTTTTAGCTTACCTAAGAAGCGCTCACTTGCATCTACGTAAATAAGATTTTCTTCAAGGTCTTTTTCGAACATTTCGATTACACCTTCAGATTCATTTTTACGCATTAAGCCGTGATTCACGTGTACGCACACTAATTGTTTGCCGATTGCTTTAATTAATAATGCCGCTACAACTGAAGAATCGACACCGCCTGAAAGCGCTAAAAGCACCTTTTTATCCCCAACTTGTTGGCGAACTAAGGCAACTTGATCTTCAATGAAGTTTTTCATATTCCAGTTTGCTTCTGCCTTACATGTATTGAAAACAAAGTCCTTTAAAAAGGCTTTCGTTTCTTCTTCGTTTGGCCATTTATCTAATGTTTGAGATGCTTGAGTAGATGGGTGCTCTACGCTAATAACAGGAATGTTTAACTTATAAATTTCATCTAATACGTCGATTGCTTCACCATCAACGATATTATTGACACCGCCATTTAAAATAATCCCTTTTACCGTTTTTAAATCTTGGATATTTTGTGCGGTAATATCATGTGGATGAATCTCACTATATACACCTAATTCACGTATCCAACGAGCTATCGTTGTATTTTCACTGCTACCTAAATCTAATACTAAAATATTATCCTGTTTCAACCTGATACAACCTCCTCTTAATGCTATTCATTCTACCCTGTTTCTTTTATTTTACCAAATGTTTTTTACACTTTGTCTTTTAACAATGAGCCGATTGCGCCTGTTACATCCTATATAATTCCAATCAATTACTCGTACGATGGATTAAATATTCCCAGCTTTCTTTCACTTCTGCGGTATGAAGATTATCGGTATTGCCTGCATAAATATATTGCTCATAGACTGACGTTAGCTCACTCATCTTTGTCGTTTCAAGGGCACGGTCTACACGAATGGCGAAGTTTTGCAGTGTCTCATGCGTCCCCCGTTTCAAGTAGATGCGTTCAAGCTGCTTTAATAAAACAAAGTACGCATCCTCAAATTGATCCGGATGATCTAACTTCGAACGGTTCATTTTCACCGCCAGTTTTGGCTGCCATTTTCCGCGCTTCCGCCATACAATCACCGCGCCAATAAGTAGCACTGCTGCGACTACATAGAGTACCCATTTATATTTTGCAAAATCAATCGCTAATTTTTTGCTTCCTCCAGCCGTTGCTTCTTGTTTTTCTGGCTGAGGACGCTCAACTTCTGGTGTTTCTGGTTCTGGTAATTGCTCTTCGCCCGGTGCCATTTCGACATCATAGTCAATGTTCATCGGATTACTAAAGCCAATTGTCGGCTCAAATGGCATCCAACCAATGCCATCAATATAAGCCTCTACCCATGAGTGGGCATCATTATTTGTCACGCTGTATGTCGTCATGCCATCACTTGACGCTACTCGTTCACCACTTGCAAAGCCTTTTACCCATCGTGCTTGAATGCCCACTGAACGTAGCATTACAACCATCGATGTCGAGAAGTTATCACAGTAGCCTAGCTTCGTTTCGAATAAAAATTGATCGACATAATCCTCATCCTCTGCTGGCTGTGCTACATTCCTTGTCTCATATTGGAAACCGTTTCGAGCAAAATAATTTTCAATCGCGCGCGCCTTATCATACACGCTTTCATAGCCATCTGTTATTTCATGCGCCAAATCACTGACACGCTGCGGTAGCTGTTCAGGCAGTTGCAAATAACGCGGATCCGATTCAGTCGAGGTTACCGTTTCCTTCAATTCCGTATAGCTATATTCAGGCTGTTGGAACGTAATTTCATAATTCGTTGGCTTTACAATTTCATCATCTAACGTAAGATGCATTTTTTCGTTTGCATAATTAAATGAAAAATAGTCTGCCACCTCATCTGTTTGATACGTTGTAGTTCCATATGCTTGTAGCAAAAAATTATAATCCCCAACTGTATTTACTTGCACAAGCTGTGGCTCTACATTTCCTGGCGTAATCGAAAAGTTGATGGGCTCTGAAAACCTTACGTACTCAGTAAAATTTTGCTCACTCGTATGAAGCCAGCCCTTTGACGTATAATAATCCTTTGTTTCTACACGCCAATATTGACGAATCGGTGTTTCAATTTCATAGACAACCGTATCATCACCGACAAATGGACCACCTAAACTTTCATCATTATCCCCATAGCCCACTGTTGCGACTGAACCACTAGAGGATGAATCCCCTAACCCAACCATCCCCTTCATATAAGGAACCGGATCTGGCCATTGCGGCTCGGCTTTCGGGATAACCGCTGCCACCACCCCTGCAATTGTGACAAATAAAATAATCGGTGTCGCAAATAATAGATAGCTCGTCCAATCCTTTTGCATATTGGCCGATTGCATTAACCGTTTGATAAATAGAAGGGATGTTAGCACAAGCCCCAAAAGCATGACTTTAATAATTGCCATGGTGCCATCATATTCCGTAAATGTATCCAACGTCCCTATGAAGAACACCGTCAGCACAAGGAAATAGTAAACGGTATGGCGCACGCTCACCCAATGCTGAATTAAATAAATGAGCATCCAAATTAAAATGAAGAACAGGCTCGTTCGAAATGGGTCACTCACTAATACCCATTCCCCTTTTAGCAAAACATCGACATTATAGCGCAACTCATTTGATAAAAACTGCATGCCCGTCCATTCACCTTTGTTATAAACACTTACAATGAACCATGAAATATAAAGTATTTTCAATGGCCATGAAAGGAGTATCGGTAAACTAAAGACACCAATCGTTAAGCAAAGTGCCATAAACAATAGAAATTGCATGAAATAGCCTGTATTTGTAAGTTGCATAATTGGCACGAGCCATTCACGCAAAATTAGAAAAATAATCAGGTAGAAAACAGCTAGTTCTATTTTTTCGGATGCGCTTCGTTTCATAGCGATTCCACCTCCGATTGCAGCTGTGCTGGCTCTTTAATAATATGCACTTCATTTTGATTTTTTAAATGCACAGGCTCTGCTTCATTATTGACAACAAAGCACACAATTTTACCCATGCTTTTCGTGCTCGCATTGAGTGCTTCTTGTAGCTCTGGTAGCCATTCCCCTGTAATGATGATAACAACCGAGCGACTCATTACTTTTTGCTCTTCAAATAATAAACGCTCTACACCAAACTCCGCATCTGCCTGCACGGTCACAAAATGCTGCATAATCTTTTTGAATTGACTATCCGTTTTAATAACTGGCGCAAAATAACGATCTGTCCCCACACTCAAAAACGAGACATCTCCACGCGCCTTCATCGTTTTCTGAATATAAGATGCGGCAAATTCCACCACTTGCTCAAAGTTCTTTTGGACAGCGCGGTCTATTAACACAAAGGTATTTTGCGCATTGCGATCCTCGAATTCCTTTGTTCGCAGCTCTCCATTTTTAGCAAATGATTTCCAATGAATCCACGAAAAGCGATCGCCCGGCACGTACTCACGCACACCGGTTGCCATTGTCGTATCTTTAATAAGCGAAAAGCGGGTTTGGCTCGCCCCTTGGTCATACTGCATCGTAATTTGTTCGGTTTTGACATCATAAATTTTCGGATACACTAAAAAAAGCTGCGGATGCTCGATAACGACTTGGCGAACCGTCCAGCCGAAAAAGTCGGTACACATCACTTCAATACCTTTGAAATGATGCTCTCCACGCCTTAAATCGCGCAATTCATAGGTCCATTCGAACTCCTTTTTCCAACCAACTAAAAACAGCTTCGTCGCATTGCCATTTAACTCCTCATAAAAGTCGGCATCCATCGCGGTTTCTCGTGCTGTCATAAAGACAAGCGGAAACCAGCTTTTGTTGTGAAAACGTACAGTTACTTCTATTGTATCGCCACGTTCTACCGCTTCTTTCGATAATGTTCGCGACACTTGCTGTATGCGAATCGGTACAATTGCTAGCAAAATCGAGTAAATGGAAAATGGCAATATTGTAAAAAATACAAACCAACTCACAAACCCACCTTGGAACATTGCGTAACAATATGTAATGATTAAAAGCGCAATTACGGTTAACAGCCTACCTCCGTGCTGAAAGAAGTATCGGATTTTTTTCATTCGACAACATACCTTTTCACAGGCACATTCACAAATCGCAGCACACGGTCAATCACCTGTTCCTCTGTCACACCTTCATAGCGCGCCTCTGGTTTTAAAATTAAACGGTGACCAAAAACAAACTTCGCTAAATACTGCACATCATCCGGAACGACATAATCGCGCCCCTTCATAAAGGCATAGCTCTGAGACGCACGCATTAATGCAATCGAAGCACGTGGACTCACACCTAAATACACATTTTCATGAAAGCGTGTATGTTGTGCTAGCGATACAATATATTCTTTAATATTGTCCCCTACATGCACCTGCTTCACTTGTTTTTTCAAATCAATTAATTGTTCAATCGATAGCACAGCCGTAATTTCTTCAATAGGCACTGAATTTTCTGCACGGCGTAACACTTCAATTTCTTCATCCTTTGTTGGATAACCCATTTTAATTTTAAGTAAAAAACGGTCTAACTGCGCTTCTGGTAAAGGGTATGTCCCCTCGTATTCAATCGGGTTTTGCGTAGCCATGACAAAGAACGGCTTTGGCAATGAAAGCGTCTCACCATCCACTGTAACGGATGATTCCTCCATACTTTCTAATAGGGCTGCTTGCGTTTTTGGTGATGTACGGTTAATTTCATCCGCTAATACGATGTTGCCGACAATCGGACCCGGGCGAAATTCAAATTGTAATGTTTTTGGATTGTAAACCGAGACGCCAATAACATCGGAAGGCAGTAAGTCTGGCGTAAATTGAATACGCTTAAAGCTAGCACCTAGAGACTTGGAAAGCGCACGCACCATCATCGTTTTCCCTACGCCCGGCACATCCTCTAATAATACATGCCCTCCCGCAAGTAAAGACACGATACTTAACTCCGCAATCTCACGTTTCCCTATCATTACTTTTTCGATATTTCTGATAATTTTTTCGATTTGTTCATTCATCTAGTAGCCCCCCTGAATAGAAATTCCATTATTCAACACATCTAGTTCAAGCATAACGAAAACAAAATGCGAGTACAAGAATAAAGATAGCTATATTTGGTAATTCGAAATAATCAAAAAGCAAAATAAAATCACCCAACTAAATTATCAATTAGTTGAGTGATTCAAATAGAAGTTTTATAGGTCATAATGCGACGGTTCTGTTTGTTGATTATATTGGCACGCGATGTAAATTGGAACAGTTGATTTAAGGTCACAGCCGATTCAGCATTAAATTGCATCCCCTTTACAATCAAGCGGGCTTTGTTTGGTACGAGCTTTTTGGCGCGCGGTTGTGGTTTTTTCTGTTTGTTCTTTTGTTGCTGTAATTGCTCGCGTGGATCACGGTATTGGTCGTGCATGCCGCTATTTATCGCATCTGCAAAATGCGTATCCGACAAAATCGTTCGTGTTGAATTACGATAAATCGAACTTGTCGTTTGTCCCACTCGAGATGTTCTCACATCAATTCCCCCTCACAGCCTTGTTAGGTATTTATATCGACAAGTTCACAGGAATGTTAAATATAATTAAGCAATGTGTCGCTATACATCGAAATAATACTAAGGTACGGGGAATTAATATAGGGATTGGTACCTATATTTGGAGATTTCACTTGAACAATAACAAAATCGAAACGAAAGATGCTTCAATATTTCCTTTTAGGGTTAATAGTTTATATGAGGTCCCCTCTATTTTTAGCTATATCACTCTAAAAATAGCATTATCTATAGTATAATTAGCTTTTAGATATCGAAACCTATCACGCAAGTTTGATTACTTAAAATAATCATAGCAATCACTTCTTGAAATTAAGAAAGGAAAGAGTGGTGGTCATACCATGAGTAAAAAAGAAAAAGCATTAACACAATTTGAGGATGCACTAAAAGAGCTTAAAAAAGGCGAAGAAGAAAGTGCTGCTACTAGTGTCGTAGGACCAAGTAGAGGCAACATCAATATTTCAGGCACACTATTTAAGCTAGTTTTTAAATATTGGGGCGTAAAGATTCTCATGATTCTATTGATCCTCATAGTCATTGCCTTTGGAATCATTTGGTCATTCTCCGGGAGTACATATAAAAAGGAAAGCACAACTTTTGTAGAGCAAATTCACGAATTAGCTACGTTAGCAACTGCAGAGGCACATGTAAAGGTCGTCATTGAGGAAGAGGATAATAAGGTGTTCGGTAAAGATATTCCGGTCAATTTCCCAGGCACAAAGAGAGAGCTCTTATTAATCGTTCCAGCCACAGTTACAGCAGGTATTGATATGAAGGAAATCACTTCCAATGATATACAGGTTGACGAGAAGGAAAAGCTATTAGAAATCAATGTACCACGGGCAACGCTTCTACAAGAGCCTGCCATTCAGATGGATCGCGTCCAAACCTTCTCAGACGAGGGGCTATTCCGTGGAGAAATGAAATGGGATGAAGGTTTTAACCTAGCAGCAGAAGCACAGCAAAAAATTAAAGATGAAGCGATTGAAATGGGTTTACTCACATCTGCCGAAAAAAATGCAGAGAAAGCCCTTAAAAGTTTCTTTAGCAATCTTGGCTATACTGTGGAGCTTACATTTAAATAATCCCTGTGAGCATTCTAGATAACTTCAGACATACCAAGAAAACCCGCCAACAAAACGGCGGGTTTTTGCTTATCTTTTACTTCCAAAAATCATCAAACACTGTAATCGGTAAATGACGCTTGTGCATCGAGCGTTTATAGTGACCTTCTAATGTTTCGCGTGCTTGTTCGGGAATTTCTTTACCCTCTAAGTAATCATCAATTTGCTCATACGTTACACCTAAAGCTACCTCATCCGGTAAAGACGGGCGATTTTCTTCTAAATCGGCCGTTGGTACTTTATCGTATAAATGAACTGGGCAATCCAGATGCTTTAAAATTTGGCGACCTTGGCGTTTATTCAGACGGAAAATCGGCATTAAATCCGCGCCCCCATCGCCAAACTTCGTGTAGAATCCTGTAATTGCTTCCGCAGCATGATCGGTTCCCAAAACAACCGCACCATTCATCGCAGCAATCGAAAACTGCACCTTCATGCGTTCACGAGCTTTTTCATTACCCTTTGCAAAATCACTCAATTCGATACCCGCATCCGCTAATGCGCGAACACTCGCATCCACCGCTTCTTTAATATTCACTGTATAAATTTTTGTCGGCTGAATATAATCAAGCGCGTCCTGACAATCTCGCTCATCGGCTTGTACACCATAAGGCAAACGCACCGCCCAAAAGGAGTACTTTGCTTCAGCAGCTTCGGCGTTTAATTCATCCACCGCTAGCTGCGTTAGTTTCCCTGTTAGCGTTGAGTCCTGTCCACCGCTAATCCCTAAAACAAAACCTTTAACAAAGGTATGCTTTTTCGCATAATCCTTTAAAAAATCAATCGAACGGCGAATTTCTTGCTCGACATCAATTTGTGGTAATACCTTTAATTCTTCGATAATTTGTTGTTGTAACGACACAGTTCAACACTCCTTAATTTTGTTCGAGTTCTGCTACCATATCGCGTACTTCCCTAATATTACGCATTTTGTTATCCCAGCATTTTTGGCTTAAGTCTACCGGGTATTCTTCCGGATTTAATGAACGCTTGTATTCATCCCATAAGAGCTCTAAATTATCTTTTGCATACTGACGAATGTCCATTAATGCTGGATTTTCGTAAACCACTTTCCCTTGATCAATCGCTAACTGATGCAGCTCTTTTGCTTCAAAGTTCGTCACAAATTTCGATACGAATGTATGCACCGGGTGGAACATTTTAATTCGACTTTCATTCTGTGGATTTTCATCCGCCATCGTAATATAATCCCCTTCAGATTTACCGTTTTTCTTATTAATAATACGGTACACCTTCTTCAATCCTGGCGTTGTTACTTTTTCGGCATTGGCTGAAATTTTGATTGTATCTTCCATTTCACCGTTTGCATTTTCAATTGATACCATTTTATAAACTGCACCTAAAGCAGGTTGATCATAAGCGGTAATCAGTTTTGTGCCAATCCCCCAAGAATCCACACGTGCGCCCTGTGATTTTAAATTCAATATCGTATATTCATCTAAATCATTTGAAACGACCACTTTGGCATTCGGGAATCCCGCTTCATCTAGCATACGACGCGCCTCTTTTGATAGGAAGGCTATGTCCCCACTGTCTAAACGAATTCCGATGAAGTTAATTTTATCCCCTAACTCTTTTGCTACTTTAATCGCTGTTGGTACACCCGATTTGAGCGTATTGTACGTATCCACTAAAAACACACAATCTTTATGACGTTTTGCATAGGAGTGAAAAGCATCATAATCATTTTTGTATGCCTGTACTAATGCATGTGCATGCGTTCCCGCAACCGGAATATTAAATAGCTTACCGGCACGGACATTCGAAGTGGATTCAAAGCCACCAATGATCGATGCGCGCGCTCCCCAAATCGCTGCATCCATCTCCTGCGCACGACGCGTACCGAATTCCATCGCCACCTCATCATGTACAACCTGCTTGATACGACTCGCTTTTGTCGCAATCAACGTTTGATAGTTCACGATATTAAGCAGTGCCGTTTCGATAAGTTGCGCTTCTACAAGCGGTGCTTCAATACGTACAATTGGCTCGTTTGCAAAAACAAGCTCCCCTTCTACCATTGAATACATCGAACCTGTAAAACGAATGGTTTTTAAGTACTCAATAAAGTCCGCTTCATAATGCAGCTCATCACGTAAATACGCAATATCCGTTTCGCTCAATTTAAAGTTCTTCAAATAATCTAGCATACGTTCTAATCCTGCGAATACCGCATAGCCATTGCCGAATGGTAACTTCCTAAAATACAGTTCGAATACAGCTTTACGATTATGAATACCATCTGCCCAATAACTTTCTGCCATATTGATTTGATATAAGTCTGTATGCAAAGCTAAGCTATCGTCTACATACTTTTCTGCCATGATGAGTTCCCTTCTTCCAAAAACATAATTAGTCATAGTATACACCATCTCCTAATTTTTCGACCGCTCAACAACTTATGAAAAATACATTTCGTATCAAATCGGTCAAAACGGTCTGGATTTCCCCCAAAAAATCAGATTTCCTTATCCACGTCATTCAAATGTAATTTTTCTTCACAAGATGACAATCCCCCATTGCATACGTTACAAATTTGTTCATTTCTCCCAATTGACAACCATCCCATTTCCTTTTGGTAGCGCTTTAACGTCAAACATACCAACTATATCTCGTAATTCGATGAAACCAATCGAAAATACATGTTAGTTTTTATTACATCAAAGTATTGATTTACTTAAAAATCCACTTTATTATGTTAGATAACATAACATAAGGAGTTGTTGAGGTTGAAAAAAATCGAAGCAATCATTCGTCCTGAAGTGTTCGCAAAAGTTCGTGAAGGGTTGGCTCTTGAAGGTATCGATGGTTTGAGCATTTCTGAAATTGCAGGTGCAGGTCGTCAAGAGGGGCGCATCGGATTATTCCGTGGAAATTCGTATTCTATGGAGTTCTCACAAAAATTAAAGCTTGAGATGATTGTTGACAACGCGAAGGTGCAAGCAATCATCGATGTATTATTACGCGAAGCCTCAACAGGTGAAGTAGGAGATGGTAAAATTTTCATCTACCCTGTAGAACAGGCTATTCGTATTCGCACAAAAGAACTTGGCTCAATCGCCATCGACTAATAATGATTTTCTAAAGAGGAGGAATGTTTTATGACAAACGAAGCGTTAGAACTGTCAATTAATTTAGTTTGGGTGATGCTCGGTGCATTTTTTGTATTCTTCATGCACGCAGGTTTTGCCATGGTAGAGGCTGGATTTACCCGCTCTAAAAATGCTGTAAATATTTTAATGAAAAACGTGTTAACGATTTCAATTGGCGGTATCGTTTATTTTGCAGTAGGTTTCGCTATTATGTTCGGTGATAGCGCTGGTGGATTTATCGGAACGACTGGTTTTGCCCTGAGTGGTGTAGAGGATGTCGCATTCTTTGTATTCCAAGCTATGTTTGCAGCAACTTGCGCCACAATTATCTCGGGCGCGGTTGCAGAGCGTACAAACATCGTCTTTTATATGGCTTTAGTCGTTGTCATGACTGCCATTGTCTATCCGATCGTCGGTCACTGGGTATGGCAAGGGAACGGCTGGCTAACCGCTTTAGGTTTTGTGGATTTTGCAGGCTCTACTGTCGTGCACTTAACGGGTGCAGTTGGTGCATTAGTAGTCGCTGCAATGGTCGGTCCGCGTATCGGTAAGTACGCAAAAGGTGTGGTGAACGTTATTCCTGGTCACTCGATTCCACTTGGTGCGTTAGGTGTATTTATCCTATGGCTAGGTTGGTATGGATTTAACGGGGCATCTACATTAGCTGCTGATCCCTCTTCTGTTCCTGGTGTTATTGCCAATACATTTTTATCCGCTTCAGCTGGTGTTATCGCAACAGCCATCTATACACGCTTCCGTTACGGCTACATCGACGGTTCTTTAACATTAAACGGTGCATTAGCTGGTTTAGTTAGTATTACAGCGGGTGCTGCGAACTTAAGTATCCTTGGCGCAATTTCTGCAGGCTTTATTGGCGGCATCATCTTAGTAGAAGCTGTTCGTTTTGTTGAGCATAAATTACGCGTTGATGACCCAGTAGGTGCGGTAGCTGTACACGGCGTCGCAGGTATTTGGGGTACATTAGCAGTTGGTCTATTCGATGTTACCGGCGGTGGGTTATTCTATGGCGGCGGTGCGACATTATTAGGCGTTCAAGCACTTGGTGTTGCAGCAGTTATCACTTGGACTGCGAGTACAGTAGCAATTGCCACATTGGTTATTAAAGCCTTCATTCCATTACGTGTAACGAGCGAGGAAGAAATCGAAGGCTTAGATATCGCAGAACACGGGGCATACGCATATGAAATGCAGGATATGTTTACAGGTGTCACAAAATCCAATGATAGCTTCGCGCAGCGCTTAACAAACTTAGGCAAAACGCCAAGTAATACACAGGTGCAAGAAAAGCGTGTTTAATAACTTCCTTTAGGTTCCCGAATTCCCTTTTGCTCTCCCTAAAGCAAAAGGGCGCGGAGTGTGCTCCCTTACACACTCTCGAATCATTCTTTCAAAATATATAAGCAAGTAAAGCATGTTCAAACCCCCAATTTGAGCATGCTTTTCTTATTTTGCAATTGTCCTGCCAAACGCGTATCCTAAACTATAGAAAAACACAGCAAAGGAGGCCACTATCATCGAAAGCGCCATTCAATTTCAACATGTCTATTTCAATATAAACGATACGAACATTATTGCTAATTTAACGGCCTCAATTTATAAGGGGAAGATCACGACGTTAATCGGTCCTTCAGGTGCAGGAAAAACAACCTTACTAAAACTTTGCAATGGATTAGTTTCTCCAACTACTGGCGAAATTACAATTAACGGCGATAGCATCAAAACCCTCGAGCCCACTCTATTACGACGCCGCGTCGGGATTGCATTACAATCTGCACCTATTTTAAAGGCATCCGTTTACGAAAACCTAGCACTCCCACGAAGATTACAACAAAAAGACCTCCCAAAAGAAGAGGCCGAGCAATTTTTAATAGCTGTTGGACTAGCGGAAGCGTTTTTGACAAAAGACGCAACGGCATTATCCGGTGGTCAAAAACAAAGGCTTTCAATCGCACGCACACTTGTCAATCAGTCTGAAATTTTACTACTCGATGAAATTACATCTTCCCTTGACCCGAAATCGGTGCGTGAAATCGAAGAATTAATCGTTCAAATAAATGAACAGTTTGACGTAACCATTATTTGGATTACGCATAATATCGAGCAAGCACAAAGACTCGGGCATTATACATGGCTATTAAAAAACGGAGAACTCATTGAAGCAAGTGAAACAGAGGCACTTTTCCAATCACCAAATGCAGTCGTGCAACAATTCCTAACTCGGGGTGATGAATCATGACGTACAGCTCTTTATCGTTAACCTTACTATTCGTGTTCATTCCGCTCATCTTATCGAAGACTCTAAAGCTCGGTTTAGAGCGCGATACCATTATCGCCACGATTCGTTCAGTCATTCAGCTACTCGCAGTGGGCTATTTACTTAACTTTATCTTCAATTCTGAGAGCACCCTTTATATGTTGTTAATGATTACATTAATGATTTTCGCAGCTACGATGAATGCGCGGAAAAAGGGGGAAAATATTCCGGGCATTACTTGGAAAATTGCCCTTACACTGCTTTCAGTAGAAATCGTTATTATGAGTGTGTTACTCGGTTTACAAATTATGCCCGCAACGCCGAATTTTATTATTCCCATTAGCGGCATGATGATCGGCAATTCCATGGTACTTTCCATACTCTTCTTAAATCGCTTCAAAGCTGAAATCGAGGCAAATGAAGAAATGATTGAGCTGATTTTATCGCTCGGTGGTACACCAAAACAAGCTGTACATAAGCAACTGATGGACGCCATAAAAGCGAGCATGATTCCAACGATTGAATCGCAGAAAACAATCGGTCTCGTCCAATTACCAGGCATTATGAGCGGTCAAATTATCGGCGGCGCAAACCCCATTGAAGCCGTTCAATTTCAAATATTAATCATTTTTGCCTTATTAACTTGTGCGACACTTTCCTCAATCATTTTAGGTTTTTTAATATACCCAACTCTATTCAACGAGCGCATGCAAAAGGTTATTTAAGTGGGGTGTTGGCCATTCTCATAAAAAAGACTATGGTATAATTTTCTTATTCAGCCGAAAAATTTTAAGGAGTGAATTTCCATGGCATTACGCGATATTTTTATTTCATTATCTGAAAACGAAGCACTCAGCACCGCCGCGCAAAATTACGGCTTCAAGCTAGGTGCGAAAAACATTGTAGCAGGTACAAACTTACAAGAGGTCCTTGAAAGCGTACGCAAACTAAACGAGCAAGGCATGTCCTGCACAATCAACCATTTAGGTAAGTTTGTGACCGATGAAGCGACTGCTACACAGGCAAAGGAAGAAATTTTAGCTTTAATTGAAGCGATTCATAGTGAAAATTTAAATGCCCATATTTCATTAAAACCATCTCAATTAGGCTTATCAATCGATATTGATTTTTGCTATGACAACCTACGTGAAATCGTAGAATATGCAAATGAATATGATATTTTTATTAGCTTCGATATGGAGGATAGCTCACATTTACAGCTGACATTTGAGTTCGTAGAAGAGCTTCAAAAATCGTTTTCAAATATTGGTACGGTCATTCAAGCATATTTACATCGTGCACAGGAGGATATCGAAAGTTTCAAGGATAGCCGCCTTCGCATTGTAAAAGGTGCTTACAAAGAGCCTGAAGAAATTGCTTATCAGGATAAATTAGAGATTGATATTAACTTTATCGAATTAATCGAATATCATTTAGCACACGGACATTTCACATCCATTGCGACGCATGATCATAACATCATCAATCACGTGAAATATTTCGTAGAGGAATACAATATTCCAAAGGATACATTTGAATTCCAAATGCTTTATGGCTATCGCAAAGATTTACAGCAAGCACTTGTAAAAGAAGGCTATCCATTATGTGTGTATGTCCCTTATGGTGAGGATTGGTACAGTGACTTTATGCGCGGATTGGCTGAACGCCCACAAAACTTAAACATACTGACAAAGCAAGTGTTCAATAAAAAGACCAATACGGTATTAGCTGTTGCCGCTGGTGCGTTCGTACTCGGACGATTAACGAAACGAAAATAAAAAGAAGACGTCCAGTTCTTAGGCAGGGCACTGAAAAAGTCGATTCACGCTAAAACTTTTAGTATGAATCGACTTTTTATTTGTCATAAATGAATATAATCAAAATTTATTACAATGAATTTTCAAGTTTTCTTAGTTCTTCAGCAGCCTCGTTCTTAGGGGCTGTGTACTTATTAATAACTTACGATTTTTTATAGAGAACGTTACCAAAGAGCTTTTTGGTAAACAAAATCAACTAAGACACCGAATTGCCCCTAGTTGCTCTTAGAAGGCTCCAAAATGCAACGTGAATTAGGAGCTTTTTGAAATTCATTTAGGGTGAAAGTTCTTACGTTTAGGACCGAAAATAATACGTTCAGGAAACCGAGATATATTTTGCTAACACAATTATATTTTAATGAACATGACTAGTAATTCCCCCTATGATTATAGTTGTCATTGACATCATCAACTTTATTATAGATGTTATTTTTAAAAGATCGCTTTTATTTCTTGTACGTACTCTATTAAATCATAAACGTTCTATAATTGTATTCGCATCGGTTACGGAAGCTGCTTTTTTACTGGGTTATTTTAAAAGTCTTATTCTAGATAACCTTTTGCTATTAGAGTTATCTTCTAGAATATCCTTATTAATTTAGCTAAAAAGTAGAATATGTCGTTTTCAAATCGTCGTTAGGTGCGCTTACTAAGTTTATTTTGCATACTCTATAAACTTTTATTCCTTTTTGCTATAAATTTCATAAACAAAGTATCCAAATAAGAAACCAATTCCAGCTCCTAAAGTAATTGCATTAAGTAAAGAGATTGGGGAAAACAGGCTAAGGAGTATACCAACAACACTACCACTCAACATTCCTAATGGTATGAAACTACCTAATAAGTTTTGAGCACCTTTTGATTCTTTCTTACCCAAGGAGCCTTTCTTATATTTGCGTTCCATTGTTTTCACTACGAATACCGCAATTCCACCTACGATTACAAGAGGTAATAAAGTGCGAACAATTTCCAAAGCTAAAGTCATATTAGAATCTCCCTTCTTTTCACTTCCGATCATTTCAAATTTAGCATAATTTATTCAAAAAAGGGTGTAGTTGTTAAGTTTTATACAAATTTACCATATGCATCAACCGCACCAAAAAAGAGCGTGTTGGAATAACTTTCCACTCCAACACGCTCTAACAATTAAGTAAACAACTGTTTCACTATTTATTCCAGCCCTTTTCTTTAAAGCGGGCAATGGCTTCGATACGGTTGCCGACACCTAATTTATCTAAAATCGTTGAAATATAATTCCGCACCGTACCTGCAGATAAAAACAGCTCAGCCGCAATTTCCTTCGTCGTTTTCCCTTCTGCTACTAGCTCTAGCACTTGACTTTCTCGCTCTGTTAATGGATTCTCACTATCATCCTCATACACAAAGTCCACAAGCTCAGGGGCATAGATGCGTCGACCGTCCATAATAATACGAATCGAATTAACAAGCTCCTCAATCGGGCTATCCTTCAATAAATAGCCGCGTACCCCCGCTTTTCGAGCACGTTCAAAATAACCAGGGCGTGCGAATGTCGTTAAAATAATGATTTTGCAATCACCACCACGTAGCGCCTCGGCAGCATCTAGCCCCGTTTTCACAGGCATCTCAATATCCATAATACAAATGTCCGGTTGCAGTTCATTTACCAGTTCAATGGCCTCTTCCCCATTTTTCGCAAGCCCTACAACTTCCATATCATCTTCCATGCTTAACAATGATTTCATTGCACCAAGGAGCATCCCTTGATCTTCCGCTATCACAATTCGAATCACGTCAATTCCTCCCTTTTTGATGCGTAATGGCTAACGGTACTTTTAATGTCACGGTCGTCCCATCACTACTATCGATTTCTAAAGAGCCATTTAAAAATTCTATTCGTTCATGCATACCCTTTAAGCCATTGCCACCTTCAATTTCATGCGAGCGTTCAAAGCCCGTTCCATTATCTTGAATTGTCATTTGAAATTCATCATCACTTTGATAAAAGTTAATGCGGCAAATGGTTGCTTCGCTATGCTTCACGATATTCGTTACCGCTTCCTTTAAGCACATACTAATGACATTTTCCGCTAAGGTCGGCATTTTGATTTCGGATAAATCCCCATTTAAACGCAATTTAATTTGCGCTGCCTTCAGAATTTGCTCTACGCGGTAAAGCTCCTCTTCAATCCGCACCGCACGCATATCCGCAACCAGCTCACGCACTTCCTTTAGTGCAACACTGGCCGTTTGACGAATATCTTTAATTTCCAAAATCGCTTGTTCCGGATTTTTTTCAACTAATCGTGCAGCTAAATCACTTTTTAACCCAATCATCGATAGCTTTTGACCAAGTGTATCATGTAAATCGCGTGCAATACGTTGACGCTCTTCAAAAACCGTCAATTCCGAAATACGTTCTCTTGCAGTTTCCAATTCACCCTCTAAGTTTTCACGCTTTGTTTTCGAGTACAGCGTAAACGGTAGCAAGACCACACCCAATACATTAATAATAATAAACGGTGTTTGCGCAATGAATAAATCGAGGTAAATAAAGTAGCCTCCAACAATTGACAGCACAGTAAAGCCAATATGTAAGCCGTACATAATATAAAACCCAACAGCCTGCTTAATATTTCCGATAAAAAACGCCGTAAAGAGCGATAAATACACATAGCCAAATATGAGTGTCATCGCAATATTCAGCACCATTTGAAAGCTAATCCACATATATTTCAAGCCCGGCTTTGCGCGGAATGAAAAATAGTGGCATAAGAAATAACAAAAAATAATGACAACCCCAACTATGATTTGCCACAATGTAAAGGATTGGATAATAAAGAAAAATGGCATAATGCAAAAAATTATCCATATATAAATACTCAACATCGGACTTTTCGGGATGATACTATACCAAGTTTGCATAACAGCCTCGATTCTTTTTTATTGCTATTATATCAAAAGAAGCACCTCAAGCATGATTTGAGGTGCCTTTCATTTCGAAAACTATTTTACAGCGAACTGTTTGCCGCGCATTGTTTCACGCTTTGCTGCTTCTTTAAATGAAACGAAGCGATAATTTTCTGGATCGTATAATTTATAACGTAGTGACTCTAAGCTTGTCTTTATTGTAATCGTCGTCGCTTGTTGTAGTGGTTTTACCGATTCATGTGCGTCTTCTAATTTGTAGTTAGGAATACGCGGTGATAAGTGATGCACATGGTGGAAGCCAATGTTTCCTGTTACCCATTGTAACACTTTCGGTAATTTGTAATACGAACTACCCTCTACAGCAGCCTTTACATAATCCCAATCTGAATCTACCTCGAAATACGAATCTTCATAAGTATGTTGAATATAGAATAACCAGATGCCTAAAGCACCTGCAATGAATAATGTTAAGCCATGCACTAATAAAAACGTTGCCCAGCCATTTACAAAAATTAATACCGCACAAATCGCTAGTAATACAATGTTTGTGAAATACGTATTTAAACGCTCTTTACGCTTTGCATCTTTACGATTAAAACGATTTAAAACAAGTACCATAAACAATGGTCCTAAGCCAAACATCACAAGTGGATTACGATATAAACGGTAGCCTAAGCGACCCATTTTTGATTTTTCAAGGTATTCATCCACCGTTAACATATCAATATCACCAATGCCACGCTTGTCTAAGTTCGAGCTTGTTGCATGGTGAATCGTATGCTCACGTTTCCATTTCTCGTATGGGAAAGACGTAAAAATCCCTGTAATATTCCCAATAATATCATTTGCCTTTTTGCTTTTGAAAAACGAACCATGTGTACAGTCATGGAAAATAATAAATGTACGTACAACAAAGCCCGAAGCAATGACGCTACAAAGTGCCGTATACCAAGGTGAATATTGTAATAAAAAATATCCTGCACCCCAAATAAGTAATAATGGGACAAGTGTATTTAATAATTGTTGAATGCTAAGGCGTGTTTCTGATTTCGCAAACGGCGCTACATCTTTTCGTAGCTGCTTCGTTTTTTCTGCATCTGTTTTAGCCATCGTGTAATCCCTCTTCCCTCAAATTTGCTTAACAACATCTTATAAAAATGCGGGACATGACAACACGCGCAAACATCACAACTTTTTTATGACATCTGTCATATGACCAGGTAATAATTCATTTCATTAACGATGAGTGGCACTTTTACTTAAGTTTATAGACTTTCTTCAAAAAGAAATTACTATTTATGATGTTGATTTTTCTTTTTTCAAATGCGTTTTTCGTATGGCATTTACGATGAGCAATAAGAGCGGTAATAATAACCCAATGGAATAAGAATAATATATACCGATTGTTGCGTTCCAATGTTCTTGATACACGACACTCGGATACATTACGACAGAAAGGACTACAACAATTACTCCTAATGGGATTGTTAAGGGCTTATAATCTTTCCTATTAAAAATTTGTGCCAGCCCTAATACGGAAACATAAAAATATAGCGTTGCCTTAATATAAAGGGCGATAATCCATAATCCTGCCATCGAAGCCTCGATGCGCTGTATAAAATTACCTATATTTATTCTTTTAGCCAATTCATAGCTCGGATGATATTCAGCCGCTGTACTATAAAAACCTAAAACCGCAATGCATAAAAATGTTAGGATTATGATGACAAGTCCACCGATTAAGTAGCCAATATAAAAGGATTTTTTCGCTTGTTTCAAATTGTTAATACAGGCGGGAAAAATCATTAACAAAACTACCGCATTAACCGAAGTAACTTCAATTACAGATTTAGTTGATTGAATGATTGGTATTGGTCCCGCTTCAAAAATAGGTTGTATGTTTTCCAGCTTCATTTCAGGTAAAATAAAAAGCACTAACAGGAGAAAAAATATAAAGAAAAAAAAGATCAATATTTCCGCAGAACGAGCAATTGTCTCGATGCCAAGACGGACACCCATTACGATTGCTAGAGCGAGAAGAAGGTTAAGTGCAATCATTGGGGTATTGGGCATCAAATGTATATTTAGGAATGTCCCTGAATAATACAGAAGACTTGCAGCATAAATAAAAGCCATCGATACAAACAAAAGGGAAACCGCTTTTCCTATCCATTTTCCTAAAATTTTTTCGCATATTTCAACAAAAGTAAGATTGGGGAACCATTGTATGATTAAGCAAAATAACCATATTACGATTACTCCGATTATAATACCTAAAATCGCAGCAATCCAAGCGTCTTGTTTCACTCCCTCCGCTAATACTGATGGGACAATTAAAATACTCGTTCCCATAGAAAAAAACATTACTAAAACTAGAAATTGATACGAGTTTATTTTTACATTTTGCAGCATTTCATATCTAGGCATCCCTTCCTTAAAGTTCACCTTTATTCTTTCACCTTTTCTAAGAAAGTATTATTGATTGTACCTGTCCGATGAATTTCCAAGTCTACTTTCAGATTCACCGTTAAGTTAGAAAATTCCTCATCCCAATTTTCTTTCAACTGTTTCCATGCTTTCGGGTTTGATCGGTGGATGACTTCACCAAATCCAAAGATGTCAGCTTGATATTGTTTTTGAATCGATTCTATTGCCTCTTCCCCTATTTTTTCTCCTTGTTCTTCAAAACTTTTTTCAAGCTCAGCAATTGTTTTCAAATCTTTTAGCTGGATTTTGCATGATACCGACCCTACATTGCCATCCAATTTAACATGGATATCAATTTTAGGTTTTCCGTTGCTTACATTCCCTTTAATCTTAGCTTTGGACTTCATTATTTCTATTGTCACTTTTCCATCATCAGCTGCAGGGCAAGGTACCGTTCTTACCGTTGTTTTTACGGTATTTGAAATGTAATTATACGTAACCGCTTCTCCTTCATTTAGCCAACCTATCAATTTATCCCCTTTAAACACGGCCAAATTATCATAGCGTAATATTGCAGCAGGTTTAATCGTTTCTACATTTTGCTTACTTGCTCCTATGTTAGGTTCACCTATCAATTCAATCCCCGTAATTGCAGCTTCCTTCCCATCGCTTATAAAATCTGCTATAACCTCATCTAAATTAATACTCTTTGTACCTGCCCAAGCTTGCTCTGACACACTCAGACTTTTAAACATATCATTAGCTGGAATACTTTCGACTGTTGTTGTTATATTTAGTATTTCAGCTGCGGAAGTTTCTTTCGCAATGGCGACATAGAAATCTGGTCGAATTTCATAATCCCTAGAAAATACGTCCAAAGCTTCACTTATTCCCTCTTGTGCAATTTCTTCACCAAATATAAGCATTCGTAAATGACTAGGGTAAATTTTTCTTGGCGATTCCTTAGTCATTTTTCGAAATGCTTCATAAACCGTTTCACCTTTCACAGTATAAAGGGTCACTTGCGAACCTCCTGTGCCTCCCTTTACCGACATTTCTGAAGGTACGACTACTTGAGCAGATACTTGGTATTCATCATCTGCTTTATCGATACCCACTGCAACTGCTATGGCGAGTTGATCTAATTCTCGCCGATCCCAACACCCCGAAAGAAATAAGCTGAAAAACAGGAGACCAAACACATACCTTTTCATTTCATATTCCCCTCATCCTTTTCATTTTCTGGTGGTGCTGGTTTAACTAAAGCTTCCTCCTGTTGCTTCACTGGATTTTTTTGCCCAATTAGACGAGGTCGATTCGTCATTTTCCATATAGGTGAAACAATAAGCGTATCCTTTTGGCTAGTGACATTGAATGGAGCGATTGGAGCCATATAAGGAATACCAAAAGAACGTAAACTACATAAGTGCAAAATAAAGACAATTAAACCTACTACAATTCCAAACATCCCAAATACAGCGGCTAAAGCCATGAATACAAAGCGTATCATCCTCACTGAAATCGCCATCTCATAAGAAGGTGGAACAAAACTCGTTATGGCTGTTATCGATACAACAATAACCATCATAGCTGAGATTAATCCTGCCTCCACTGCTGCTGTACCTATAACAAACGCCCCAACAATTGACATCGCTGAACCTATAGAACGTGGCATGCGGATACCGGCTTCCCGCAAAATTTCAAAGGTGATTTCCATGATAAGCGCTTCAACAAATGCAGGAAATGGAACACCCTCCCTCTGTGCCGCTAGACTCATGAGAAGCGAGGGCGGCAGCATGGATTGATGAAAGGTTGTAATTGCAATAAATACTGCTGGTGCAAGCAAAGAAATGCTAAACGCCACAAAGCGAAGGGAACGAATAAGACTTCCAATAATTGAACGTTGATTGTAATCCTCAGGCGATTGGAAAAACTGAATAAATAAAGCTGGTACGAGTAACACAAAAGGAGTCCCATCTACGACAATCGCTATGCGTCCTTCTAGTAATGCAGCCGCTACTACATCTGGACGCTCTGTATTAAAAACGGTTGGAAACGGAGAATACGCAGATTCTTGAATAAATTCCTCAATATTTCCACTATCAAGAATCCCATCAATGTTTATTCGATCTAAACGCAAATGAACTTCTTCTACGATTTTGTCATTGGCAATGTCCTAAATATAAACAATGGCAACATTCGTTTTCGTACGCACTCCAATTTCCTTAGACTCTATCCTAAGATTCGAATCCTTAATTCTTCTACGAATGAGGGCTGTATTCACACGCACATTTTCGTTAAACCCTTCTTGCGGTCCTCTTACTACTGTTTGGGCCGTCGGTTCACTTACCCCACGCTCGACCCAATGTCTATTCGAAATCACTAATACTTGAGCATATCCGTCAATCAAAAAAATGGTATCTCCTGATAATAGGCTTGTTAAAATAATCTCAAGATTTGTGATTTCTTTTATTTCTCCTACTGTCATCGCAACATCTTTTAATATGCTAACAAGACTTTGCCCAGGAGATGCTTTTTCCTGTAAATCTATTTCGTTCAGGTCTATCATAAGCGTTTCTAAAATAAATTTTTGTAAGGAAGCAGTATCAGTTAAGCCATCTGTATATAAAATAGCTACTTTGATATTTCCTTGCTTTCCAATTCGAATTTCACGAGTAATAATATCAGAGCTATTTCCAAGGGCATTTTTAATTGTTTCTATATTTTGCTGAAGAGACGCTTTTAATTTTATGATTGCTTTTTGATTAGGCTCCTCTTTAGGACTCGTTTTAGGAGGTTGAGGATTTGCTGTTTTTTTATTTTTACTTTAAAAAAACCACATATTTCCTCACTTTCTTTCTCACTATATTTTTCGATTAACCGTATCTGTAATTAATCGTTCATCACGAAATTCTATTATTTAGTGTTACTTACTTTTTCTTGTTTATACTTTGATTTTTCGTAATTTAACATTGAAAATATGGGCGTATTTTTCCATTGGCAACACAAATAGCCATCGCCCCATAGAATCTTATGGGTGATGGCTATTTAGGTAATATTGTTAATCATTTGCGCCCCTGTAAGAGCTTACAGTAAGTATATTAATTTTCTCGTGGATTTTCCGGACCTTGTAAATCCAGCTGATAAAACACTAAATCTAGCCAGCGATTAAATTTATAGCCGGCATTTCGGATTGTACCACTATACGTAAAGCCTAGTTTTTCGTGAATAACAATGCTTGCTTCATTTTCTTTATCAATCCCGGCAACCATCGTTTTCACTTCATGCACCGTTGCATGATTAATTAGTACATGCATTAATTTTGTCGCAATGCCCTTTTTGTAATGATTTTTGTGTACATAGACAGAATGCTCCACTGTATATTGATACGCAGGATAAGCGCGGAAGCTACCATATGTTGCATAGCCTGCTACTTCACCATCCACCTCAAATACAAATAATGGCTCACCTTTCGCTTGCTTTTGCTCAAACCACTCGAGGCGTTGTTCGAATGTCTGCTCCTTATACATATAAATGGCTGTTGAATGTAAAATATTATCGTTAAAAATCTCTAAAATTGTCGGTACATCTTCTTTGGTTGCGCTTCGAATCATTGGTAAACCCTCCCCTTGAATTTAGAAAACCGCCCTATTTGAAAATAGGACGGCTCATTACTCACCTGCACCCTGCGTCATTGCATCGGGCTTAATTTACAGTAGTGTTTGAACACTTACGTAAAAGTAGTTATACATTAAAGTATCGTGCATCTGGATGGGCAAACACAATTGCCGACACACTTGCTTCTGGTTCCATCATAAAGCCTTCAGTTAATTGTACACCTATTTGCTCTGGCTTTAATACAGCAAATAATTTTTCTTGGTCTTCTAAATTCGGACATGCAGGATAGCCGAAGCTGAAGCGCTGCCCTTGATACTTCGCTGCAAAACGGTCGCGCATCGTGAAGTCCGTTGCATCTGGGAAGCCCCACTGATCGCGGATTTCTTGGTGAATACGTTCCGCAAAGCCTTCTGCAAGTTCCAGTGCCGTTGCTTGTAGAGCATGGCTTTCTAAAAACTTACCCGCTTTTTTTAATTCATTCGCTTTTTTACTTACACCTTTACCCGCTGTCACAACCATGAGTGCGATATAATCCATTTCTCCGCTTGCAACCGGCTTTAAATAATCGGCTAAGCATAGGAATGGTGCCGTTTGCTGACGCGGGAATGTGAAGCGCTGAATTTCTGTCTTCGCATCTTCCGGGCTGTATACAACAACATCATCACCATCTGATTGCGCTGGGTAAAATTGATACATACCTGAAGCACTTAATTCCCCACTATTTAAATAACCATTTACTAAGTCATTTAACAAAATCGCGCGTTCGTCTTGATCAGCCAATAACTGCTCTAAATTCCCTTTTAGACCTAAGTGATGACCGATCAATGTACGCAAATTCACATAGGGCTGTAAGTGTGCAACGGAATAATCACGTTTAATATGTGGTACTAAATCTTTTGGTACAAATACATTCGCATCACCAACTGTACGCACAGGCTTTTCCGCAACCACTACTGCGGGACGTGCCGCGCGTTTTGCATCCGCTTCTAATCGTTGTTCACGCGATGCACTTAATTCCGCTATTAAACTTTCTCGCTCGTCTTCGTTCATTAAACGATTGGCCTGCTCTAAGCCTTGCATCGCATCTTTCGAATAAATAACCGGTCCATCATATTGCTCGGCAATTTTTGTTTCTGTAAAGCGACGTGATAATGCAGCGCCACCCACTAAAATCGGCACATCAATACCCGCTTCCTTAAAGTCTTGCGCGGTAATGACCATTTGCTGAGCTGATTTTACAAGTAAACCAGATAACCCAACAAAGTCCGGTTTTTCTTTGCGGATAGCTTCAATTAGCTGTGCTGGTGTTACTTTAATTCCCAAATCCACAACACGGTAGCCGTTATTACTTAAAATAATATCGACTAAGTTTTTACCGATGTCATGTACATCCCCCTTAACGGTTGCAAGCACCATCGTTCCTTTACTTGCAGATGTATCGCCTTTTTCCATGAACTGCTCTAAATGCGCAACAGCCGCTTTCATGACACCCGCACTTTGAAGTACTTCGGCTACAATTAATTGATTGGCGTTAAATAAACGACCAACTTCCGCCATCCCCTCCATTAAAGGTCCATTAATAATATCTAAAGGCGTATCAAAAATTTGACGCGCCGCATCTAAATCTTCAATTAGCCCTTCTTTTGTACCTTCTAAAATATAGTACGCAAGTCGTTCCTCTACTGTTGCTGGTAATTCCTTCACAACCGCATCTTTCTTTTTATCACGATAAAAGTCGGTAAATACGGCAAGTGTTTCATCATTCGTATTGAAAATTAAATCATTTGCTAATTTAATTTCCTCCTCTGGAATCGATGCATAACGCTCTAATTTTTCCGTATTGACAATCGCATAATCTAAGCCCGCTTGTGTACAGTGATATAAATACACCGCATTTAACACTTCACGCCCAACTGGTGGTAAGCCGAATGATACATTACTTACACCAAGCACCGTTAAGCAGCCTGGTAAGTTTTCTTTAATTAAGCGAATGCCCTCAATTGTTTCTTCCGCCGCTCCAATATATTGTTCATCCCCTGTACCAACTGGGAACATTAATGGGTCGAAAATAATATCCTCTGGTGACATGCCCCATTTTTCCGTTAATAGTTTAAATGAACGCTGTGCCACTTCCAATTTTTTCTCGCGTGTTACAGCCATCCCAACTTCATCGATTGTTCCCACAACAAGCGCTGCACCATATTTTTTGACAAGTGGCATCACTGCATCAAAGCGTTCTTCGCCATCTTCTAGGTTGATTGAGTTAATGATGGCCTTCCCTTGTGAAAACTTCAATGCCTCTTCCATTACCTTCTCGTCCGTTGAGTCAATGACAAGTGGCACTTTGACCTTCTTCACTACTTCCTGCATGAAGTTTTTCATATCCTCAACTTCATCGCGGTCAGGATTAGCTAAGCAAATATCAATAACATGTGCACCGTTTTTCACTTGCGCACGGGCAATTTCGGCTGCTTCCTCAAATTTTCCATCAATAATCAAGTTTTTAAATTTACGTGAACCAATTACGTTTGTACGCTCTCCAATAAACAATGGACGCATCGATTCATCGTATTGCAATGGCTCAATTCCTGAAACGACATGACCATGTGTTGTTTCTTTTGGCTTGCGCGGTGCATAACTTGCTACAGCCTCTCGAATGGCAGCAATATGCGCTGGTGTTGTCCCACAGCAGCCCCCTACAATATTTAACCAGCCTTTTTCAGCAAAACCTTGTAGCTTTTTCGATAATGAATCCGGCGTTTCATGATAGCAGCCTTCTTCATCAGGAAGCCCCGCATTCGGATAACAACTAATATAGCCATTTGAAAGCTCTGCTAATGAACGAATATGATCCGTCATAAATTCTGGGCCTGTCGCACAGTTTAATCCAACCGATAATGGCTTAATATGCTCGATTGAAATGTAAAATGCTTCAATGGATTGACCAGCTAATGTTGTTCCCATCGGCTCAATTGTTCCGGAAATCATCACGGGAAGCTCTTTCCCTAATTCAGTAAATGCACGATGAATGGCAATTGTACCAGCCTTTACATTTAGCATATCTTGTGATGTTTCAAGTAGTAATAAATCCGAGCCGGCCTCAATTAATGTTTTGGCCTGTATATAAAAGTTTTCTTCTAATTCTTCAAATGTAATACCACCTGTTACGGATAAGGTTTTTGTTGTTGGGCCAATCGCACCTGCAACAAAACGAGGCCATTCTGGTGTTGAATACTCACGTGCTGCCTCTACTGCTAGTTCTACAGCTCGTGTATTAATTTCAACAGCCTTATGCCCTAAGTCATATTCATTCAATACAAGCGGTGTCGCACCAAATGTATTCGTACAAATAATATCTGCACCAGCTTCTAAATACGCACGATGAATTTTCCCTAACACATCAGGACGTGTGATGACTAGGTTTTCGTTACAGCCATCTAAATCCTCGCCACCGAAATCTTCGTATGTTAAATTTTCAGCCTGTAGCATCGTCCCCATGGCACCATCGATGATTAATATTCTTTTTTGTAATTGCTCATGAATTGGATGTTTCGACATTTGTTTTTTCTCCTTTGCGTTTCGCGTCGTACTGTTTGACGTAATCCATTAAATGCAGCGTCATATCGTAGCGTAAAAACGGTGTAATTAAATAAATTCCATTGAAATACTGACAGGCTGTATCAAGTAGCTCTTCTGCGATTGCTAAGCCCTCTTTCGTTGCAGCTTCTTTATCATCGCCACATGCTGCCATACGTGCGAGTACATCGTCTGATAGTTTAATTCCTGGCACCTCATGATGTAAAAACTCGGCACTACGAGACGAGGTAAGTGGCATAATCCCAATATAAATCGGTGTTTCTAAATGCTTTGTTGCCTCGTAGATTTCGATGATTTTTTCTTTTGTGTAAACCGGCTGTGAGATGAAATAATCCGCACCGTGCTCAATTTTCTTCTCTAAGCGCTGTACCGCTCGATCTAATACACGGACATTGGGGTTAAATGCTGCCGCTACAGAGAAGTTCGACTGTTTACGTAAAGTTTTCCCGGTAAATGACATCCCTTTATTTAATTGTTTAATAAGTGAAATTAGCTCCATTGATGACACATCATACACGCTTGTTGCTCCTGGGAAATCGCCTACCTTTGTCGGGTCACCTGTTACAACGAGAATATCGTGCAGTTCAAGTGCGTCCAGCCCCATTAAGTGCGACTGTAGACCAATTAAATTACGGTCACGACAAGTTAAATGCGGTAATGAACGAATGCCCTGTTCCTTTAAGATAGCCGCCATTGCAATATTACTAATGCGTGGAGAAGCCAAGGAATTATCAGCCATCATGACAACATCTGCACCCGCATCTGCTAATTGTTTTGCGCCTTCGACAAAGCCATCAATTTCTAAATGACGTGGTGTGTCTAGCTCCACAATTACGGAACGCTCACGCTTTACTTTTTCGTGCAGCGGCTCGAATTTTCGCGGTTCTGCAACACGTACAAATTCTGTCCATCCTGGCATTTTCTTCTTTTCCTCTAATGGCGCCAGCTGTGCTAAGCGCTTTTTAGCAGCCGCAATATGCTTTGGTGTTGTCCCACAGCAGCCTCCGATTAAACGTACCCCTTGATTGACTAACTCTACTGCGGCACGCGCAAAATAATCGGTTTCGGATTCATAGACAATGCGCCCGTCCTCCACATCTAATAGTGAGGCATTGGGATAAGCCGAAAGATAAGCCTTTTCCGGTAAATTTACACGTTCAAATGCTTGAATCGTATGGAAAGGGCCAAGGCGACAGTTACTACCAACGATGTCTGCACCCAATCTTTCAAGGTCATGCAATGCTTCATTTAACGACATACCATTTTTCAAGATCCCCGCCTCTTGCATCGTTACCTGGGCAATAATCGGTAAATCCGTTAAAGAACGTAGCAAATGAACACTATGTGATAACTCTTCAAAATCATAGTAGGTTTCTAATAAAAAGCCGTCTGGTTCACCCGCTAATAACACTTCAACCTGTTCTTGAAAAGCGGCTAAAATTTCTTCTAATGTTGCGTCGCTTTTGCGAATGCCACGAATCCCGCCAATTGTCGCAAGCACATATTGTCCACCTGGTGCTGCCGCGCGCTTGGCAATCGCTAATGCCGCTTCGTTAAATTCCTG
Source organism: Solibacillus sp. FSL R7-0668 (assembly GCF_038006205.1). Classification (NCBI taxonomy): domain Bacteria; kingdom Bacillati; phylum Bacillota; class Bacilli; order Caryophanales; family Caryophanaceae; genus Solibacillus; species Solibacillus sp. FSL R7-0668. Next base: position 3,571,759 of record NZ_JBBOUU010000001.1, read on the forward strand.
CACACGTCCCTCATAGCCATAGCGAGCTAGTTTAATGGCATTGGCACCATATGTATTCGTCTGAATAATGTCTGCACCAGCGGCAATGTATTCCCCATGAATTTTTTCAATAATTTCAGGACGGGCAATATTCATTTCCTCATGACAATAATCCAGTCCATATGAATATAATAATGTCCCAATTGCCCCATCCGCCGTTAATACCTTCGTCTTTAAATCTTGTAATAAACCCATCGCCATCACTCCATCATTCACAGTATTTTCAGTTTATTAGCTATACGAAAAAGCCTTCTTTTCATATAAAAAGAAGGCTTCTATCTTAAAGAATTTAGTTTCCTTCTCATCTTCTGGCATGCGCCAACTGGATTTAGCACCTGACATATTGTTGGTTGCTGAAGCTTCATCGGGCCAGTTCCCTCTACTTCTCTTGATAAGAAATTTTATGAATTTTTCAAATAATTAAGTGAATCATACCGTTATCGCACACGCTCGTCAACCCTTTATGCAAATAAAGTGAAACTTCAAACATTGGAAGCGCTTCATCTTGACGAATTGGCTGTTGTTCTAATTATTAGATGATTTTCGATAAGATTTGATCGGCTGTTTTTTTACCATTTTGGATACATGCCCCAATACCTACACCAAAATATGAACAGCCAGCTAGTAACACATTCGGATAGCGCTGTGCTAACTCCCTTACAACAACACCTAATGCTTCATTATGTGCCAAATCATAGCGTGGCATTTTGTCGATCCATTTAGTCACCTTCACAACTGTCGGCTCTGCTTCAATCCCAAGACTTAACTTGATGTCTTCCAGTGCCACTTGTGTCAGCTCTTCATCCGTCATCGCCGCTAATTGCTCGTAGCGTGGGTTAATGTTCTTATAGAAAAGACGGACAAGTAAATTGCCTTCTGCAGATGTATGCTTCCATTTACGGCTTGTCCATGTAGAAGCATTGCACACTAAATCGGAATGGTGTGAGACGATAAAGCCGGTACCATCTGCTGGCAGGACGCTATCTGCCACATCAAAGCCCACATACATCGTTAATGCAGAAGCATTGGTGAATTTTTCAAGTTGCTCATCGATGACCGGATCTTGTAAAACCGCTCGAACTGTTTGGTTAGGTGTTGCAAGAACAACAACATCCGCTGCAATTGTTTCATGATCCAGCACGACATCATATTTTTCACCGCGCTTATGAACGGCTTGTATTGCTGTATTCTTCTTGAACTCTACGGTTGTCAGCGTTTGCTCTAAGCGATCAATCAACGCAGATAAACCGGTTTTAAAGGAAATAAATTTTTTATTGGCCGCTTTATCAAATTGCTCCCGATTTGCTTCAAAGCCTTTTATAATCGAACCATACTCATTTTTATAATCGACTAAATACGGCAATGTTGAATTCAAGCTAAGCTGATATAAATCGCCCGAATAGACACCTGCTAATACTGGGGCAATTTGCTTGCGTACAATTTCTTCTCCTAAAAAGTACTCTAAAAATTGGCCAATGGAGCTTTCTTTTGTGAAATTTTTATTCGGAAGCTGCAAATCTTCTAGCGCTCTTTGCTTGCCCTCTTCTGAAATTAACGTACTTGCCATTAAAGACTCCACACTCATCGGAATGCCAAATGTCGAGCCCGCTGGAATCGCATGCAGCTCGTTATTCGTATGAATGTATGAAATACCCGTCTCGTTGTACACAAGCTCTTGTTCAAATTCTAATTCCTTTACGAGCTCTAGCACTCCCGGATGACGCGCCACGATGGAATCCGCACCCGTTTCCATAATGAAGCCACCTTCATGTTCTGAATGAATTTTTCCTCCTAAATAGTTATTTCTTTCAACTACTACTAATCGTGCTTCAACATTTTGTTCGACCATTAGTTTACTCAAATAATGCATCGTTGTTAAGCCTGTAATTCCGCCGCCTACCACTACTATTGTTTTCATCATTTAATCGCTCCTATACATTCGCACTCTTCCTCTTGTGTTAAGTATAAGCTTTTCCAACGAAAAATTGGACTGACGGATATTACAAATTTGTATATAAAGAACAAAAGTGCTAAAGCGCCCTTCCAACTCCGAGTGAGCAAAACGCCAAGTCCATGTGGCATGCTCCCAATGACTCACATCGTGTGAACCTCAGGCATTGTAGGGCCCGACGCAAAAGTAAACGCTCCACCACTTTTGCAGGAGGGTTCGAAATGACCGAGGAGTTGGCGCTTTAGCCTAGACGTAAAGTAAATCCTTACGAAAATGTTATACACAATGCGAATATCTATATTTTCCTTAACAAAAGCAAAAGCGCATGCTAAATGATTCCTTTAACATGCGCTAATGATTAATCTTTTAAGGACTGCGAAACATTGGCTAATGCATCGGCTGCGTAAGTTACTTCATCAAACGCACTGCCTAGTTCTAAAATAACCTCGCCAATTTGCTCCGATTCTTGTTCTACTAAATGGTTTTGCGCCTTTGCTGCCTGCACAGATTCTACAATGGCATTAAACTGTATTTCTGTATCATGCATACTTTCTTCGCCATTACTGACCGCTGCTTTAATTTCTTTTAGTGATTCTTGAAGCTTGGTTGTGCGAATATGTGTATTACGCAGTAACGCTGCCACATTCGTTGCAGATTCCTTCGTTTGCTCTGAAAGCTTGCGTACCTCTCCTGATACTACTGCAAAGCCTTTCCCAGCTTCTCCAGCACGTGCCGCTTCAATCGCCGCATTTAATGCTAATAAATTCGTTTGGTTGGCAACATCTGATACGATGCTCATGGTAGATTCCATTTCTTTTGAGATTTCTGCCATCTTGTCCATTTCCTCGGAAATGATTTCCACTGAATGTTGAATTGCCTTCATACTAACGGCTTGCTGCTGAATTTGAGTCTTTCCTTGATGCGCCTGCTCAGTTGTCATTTCAGAATAGTTTATCGCTTTTTTTACATATGCAACCATCACTTCTGATTGGCTAGTCAATTGATGGAAGGACGCATTTGTTTGCTCTGAAATTGCGGCTAAGTTCGCTGAGGATCCGATAATCGCATTGCTCACTTCCCGCTTTTCTTGCCCTAATTTCTCCTTCAAAACATCAATCACAAGCTCATATTCCTCAAGAACAACCTGTTGCTCAAAATTTAGTATTTTTGACATCGCTGCGATCGTATGGTAGCGCTGGCTATCCTGTTTAATATGCCGTTGTACAAGGCTTATAAAATCTGTGAGTATACTTTGAAACGCACCGATATACCATTTCGTTTTCAGCCCGATATGAACATGCACACGAGCAATTTTTTTCCGTTTTTCGAAATATTCCGAGTCGATGACACCATCAAACATTTCACTAATATGACGCTTTAATGTTACTTTCAAGCGTTCCACTGAGCTATGATCATTAATAATTGTCACTAAGCTCTGTTCCATACCTAAATTTTTGTAAAATGTATCGACAATCGAGTCGATATTTTCATCTACATGCGGTTTAAAAATCTTTAAGTATTTTAAATCTTCTACTGTTAAATTTAACATTTGCAGTTGCTTTTTTATTTCTGAATTTTCTTCAACCTCTAACTTCACTTGTACTTGTCCCAAATCTACTGCTTGTGCTTCGTATTTTTCCCTCTTAAAAAACATCCGCGACCTCGCCTTTTCCTTTTATAACAAAGAGTTAGCTATCGTTTTGATGATTTCTCCCCCCCAAAACAATAGCTAACCTCTTTGCTCTTACATCTATAATTCATCTCTATCATTCACTGAATGCTATAAAATTTTCTCCATTTAATCATTACATTATAATGAAACCGTTAATTTTTTGAAATACTATCTTATCATTTCCTTAATATTTTATGCTTTCGCACTAGATAATGAACAAAAACATAGTTATTTCTAAGTATTATGAACAAAGAATCGCACTAAGTTGTTAAAGCAATCTGTAACTAAAGAGCCAGAATGACGGGTGGAAAAATACGGAATATGTATTCGTATCAAAAAAAGCCTGTCACACTCTTTGGCGACAAGCTTCTCCTATGAACTATTGGATTCGTTTTGATAAAGCATTCATTTCCGCCTCAATAGCAGCTGAACGCTTTTCGAAATAGCGAATACGTTCCTCACTCCGATTCTCTAAATGTTGCTGAGGATCTAGCATATTGATCGCATCATTTACGAACAATTTTAACGTACGGATGCCCGATTCAATCTTTCGGACCTCTTTTCCATAAACAAGTGCGGTATTATCTGTCGTTTTGCCCTTTTTCATTTGAAAAATATTTGTATTAATTAGTTGATCAATCGTATAATAACGTTTCGTTTGTTTCTCACTCATAATTTGAATTTTTTGATTGTATTTAATGACATCGTTACTATCTAGTCCCGTCTGACTAAAGCCCTTTAAGTATTCCACAATCGTACATAATGTTGTTAAATTTTCTCGTTGCTCTGCCAACACTTGGTGTAAACTGCGAATTGTGCTCTCATCCTGATGAGAAGAGAATTGCGGAATTGTAGTCATAAACATGAAAATTTCCCTCCCTAACAAAGTCTTTATACTACTATAGTTCCTAAATTTTTACGAAATGAAACCTAAAATCTGCTCACTCTTACATCGTCTAGCAAAGGCCGTAACATTATAGCCATAATGTCATTCCTCTGCCTGTTGGAGAAGCATTAATCTTTGCTGCCATGTAGAAAGTTGTTCGTCGTTTGTACGCTCGTAAACATCGATCAATTTCTTTGTTGCCTCGATATCTCCAGCAAGACTGGCTTGTTTGTAATAATGAATTGCTTTTGCTATCATCCCAAATTCGTGCTCATAGAGATAGCCTAGATTGAACAACGCATCCATATGAAATTGCTCCGCTGCTTGTTCAAAAAATGAAATCGCACGCGCTACGTTTGGTTGCTGCCCAAGCTCCCCTTCAAGATACACCATTCCCATCCGATACAAGCCCTCTACATCACCACCATTTGCAGATTGCTCGTAATAATGGTATGCCTGTTGCTCATCTACCACGACACCTAAGCCTTGCTCATACATCATCCCCAGCGTAAACATTGCTTCGACAACATCCTGTTCAGCCGCCTTGACAAACCACTGTAAAGCTAGTGGTTCATTTAGCACCGTTCCCTCACCGTTCAAATACATATCTGCTAAATTATTCATTGCATCTGGATGTCCTAGCTGTGCGGCCTGTTCATACAATCTATATGCATGCGTTTCATCTTCTATTTCAAAATAGATATTACCAAGCTCATACATCGCCTCCACATCCTCCAATGCGACAGCCTTTTGTAACCATAAGCTCGCCTCTTCAAAATGCTGATGTGCTTTATATAATAATGCAATCGCCAGTATAGATTGCACATTACCTTTTTCAGATAATGCATAATGCTCCAGCCATTGCACCTTATCTATATTATATTTGCTGAGCCAAGCATTAAATTGTTGCTTTGTTTGCACGCTATCACTCTTCTCTTTGCTTAAAATAATCGACTAAATATTGCTTGAATTCTGCAGCAGCTGGTGGCAAATACCGATTTTTTGCCCATGAAACGCCTACCGAACGATAACAAGGCGGATCTACCTTTAGCCGCTTCACTTTGTAATGATCCAGCCCTTTAATATTCGGAATCAGTGAAATACCCATACCCGCGCCAACAAAACCCGCCACCGTATGCATTTCTTCTGCTGCAAAAGCAGTTTTCAGTTCGATTCCTGCATCTAAAAATAATTCATCAACTAATTGTCGCAACGAATTTCCCTTTTTAATGGCGATGAATGTTTCATTTTGTACATCCTCTAGCTTCACTTCCGTTTGTTTGGTTAACGGATGCGTCGTTGGAACAATTACAAATAATTCTTCCATAAATAGTTCCTCGGTTTCAATATCAATTACTTTTGATTCAATCTTTTGTGAAAGACATAAATCGATGGCCCCTTCCTCTAGCCGTTTCATCAAATTAAGTGAGGTCGCCTGTGTTAAAGAAAATTGCATGTTTGGAAATTGCTTTGTCGTTGCCGCAATAAGCTCTGGCACTACTTCCATACCTAATGTATGAATAAAGCCAAATGATACTTCCCCTGAACCAGGCTTAATAATATCTTCAAATTCCTCTCGAATGCGCTCGTATTCCTCTAAAATAATTTCCACACTTTTTAAAAATAGCTCGCCAAAACGATTTAAATAAATAGAGCGCCCTTCACGATTAAATAGTGGCACACCTAACTGTTGCTCGATACTAGCAATTGACTTACTTAACGCCGGTTGGGAAATTGCTAAAACCTCTGCAGCCCGCGTCATATGTTGCATTGTAGCAACGGTTCTGAAATATTGAAGCTGTTCAATCTCCATTTTTTATACCTCACATCATTCATAACTTTTTCGAATCAATATAATAAGAATAATAAATTGTACTTATGGTTTATTAGCTTTATAATAAGCGTTAGCAAACGGAATTCATATCAAAAAAGTTTTTATTTATCAATAGTTTTTTTCAAAATCTACAAAATTGACATATTTCACTACACAAAGGAGCCGAGAAGACAATGAAACTCATCGCGCCCAAACCTTTTACAATCGAATCAGGAAAACGGGCTGTTCTTTTATTACACGGTTTTACTGGAAACACAAATGATGTAAAACGTTTAGGAAAATATTTAGCTGATCGTAACTACACGGTGCATGCGCCTTTATATAAAGGTCATGGCGCTGGTCCAGATTTATTAATTCAATCCAACCCCACTGAATGGTGGAATAGTGTTATTGAAGGCTACGATGACTTAAAAAATCGTGGCTATGATGAAATTGCTGTAGCCGGAGTTTCCCTTGGCGGTATTTTCTCACTAAAGCTTGGTGAAGAACGCCCAACAAAAGCGATTGTTACAATGTCTGCTCCTGCCATGTCAAAATCAACAGATAGCTTACAAAATCGTATCGTCGATTATGCCATTAACTATAAAAAATTATCTGGTACATACGACGAAGCGATTGATAGCCGTACCAAAATTGCGGAGCTTATGAAAATGCCTTCGTTAAATTATTTGCAAAATATGATTAACGAAACGAGCGAAAAACTAAATGTCATTCAAACACCGGTTCACATTTTACGTGGACTTGAGGATGATGAATATTACTGCGAAAGTGCTGACTTAATATACAGTTCTGTTAACTCTCGCATCAAGTCTGTCAAAACGTTCATTAACTCTGGTCATATTTTAACATTAGGTAAAGAGCGTGAGTTAGTTTTTGAAGAAATTTATCGTTTCTTTGAAGGATTAAAGTGGCAAAATTGAGGTAATACTAACATTGTGTCCCCTTGCAAAAATCCCCGTTTTTGCAATGATATAAAACGAGCGGTAAATGGATCCCCGTCCACTTACCGCTCATTTTTTTATTGCTCTGACATTGCTAATACTAGAATTTTTGCTAATTGAGCTCGTGTTAAGTTGTCCTTTGGTGAGAACGTTGTTGCACTTGTCCCATCTACTACACCAATATCATATAAAAATGTAATCGCTACTTGCGTTTCACGATCAAAATTGGCAATATCCTTAAATGGTGCAATTGTTTCTGGAACGTACTCTTCCCCGACAAAACCATTTGATAAGCGCAGTAAAATTAACGCTAGTTGCGCACGTGTAATTTGCCCTTTCGGGTTAAAGATACCGCCATTTTCTAGAATTAACCCAGCCTCATAAGCTGCGGCGATTTCATTTTGTGTATCTTGTGGATACTGGCTAATATCTTTGAATGGCGCCGCCTTCGTAGCCTCTAATTCAAATGCTCTCACAATGACTGATATCGCTTGCGCACGTGTCACCTTCACATCAGGCTTAAATGTACCATCTTCATTGCCCTTCATCATACCATAATAGTAGGCTACATCAATATATTCCTTAGCCCAATGGTTTTGAATGTCCGTAAATGGTGCCTCGTCAATTACGATATCCGTAAACTCGTTCTCTAAATCAGCTAAAATCGCTGCGAAATAGTCCTCCATCATGATCATTCCGACTGCATCATAGCCCGCTTCGGTTAAATGGATATTGTTCGGATTCGTTAAAAATGTTTGTGTATTTTCCGCAATTAATGCGGATACATCTGAAAAAATACCTTCGTTTGCTTCTACTACCGTTTTCATCGAATTATTGATTGTTGTAACAAGCGCTTTTAATTGCTCTTGCATTGTTGCATCTTGTAAGTATGGATATGGATTGTATAAGCCCATCACAACAATATCTACATCTGGATTCAATGCGTAAATGCTATCAAATATTTTCTTATAGTTTGCTGAAACTTGTTGGATCGCTTGGAGCACACCCGCAGCATCATATGAAAAGTCGCCTGCTTCCGTACGCTTCACATTTTTTAATATATCATTAGCTCCTACACTTAATGTGATTAAATCTGCTTCTTTGATTGCCTCATGAATCGTTACTGTTTGTTGTGATTGACCATCTAAATTAAAAATAGGCTTTGATACATTGTTTTCAATATCATTTAATACATTGACCGTTGTATAGCCTGGATAAGCAAAACCTTTATTATATTGGATTGGCTCTTCTTGAATACCGAAATATTGTGCGATAAAATCAGCATAACCAAGACCCATTTCACCTTTTTCATTCATTCCAGCTGCAAGAGAATCCCCCAAAGCTAAATAATTGAATGCCTCGCTTGATTGTTCAGCAGATGCTGATAAAGATACAGGTAATACAAGTTGTAATACTAAAATAAATGCTGCCAATATGCTAAACTTCTTCATCCATAACCCCCATATAAAAATGACTTGTTCATATTATAAAGTAAGCAACAATAAAAAATCAAAATAATATTAATTTTGGTTATTATTGGTTTAATACTTTTTTATTTATAAATGATAATATTCAAATCATTCTCTACAAATCACTGCCCTATAATAACGCTAATAAGTAGGATAGTCATACCGATTCTTTTAATAAATAAGCCTTACTATTTAAATTAGATATCTGTAGTGATTGGGAGGTTGATGGTACGAATTTTAAATCAATGAATGCAAAAATTTGGTTTGGCCTAAAAAATTCATCCACTAAACTCTACTAGCTGTTTCTAAATTTCGGTAAAATATAATAAATAACAAAGCTCATAATGGCAATCATAATTGCAATGAATGCTATTTTCGCTATATTCAATACACTACCTCGATATTCATAGGGTGATTCATAAACAGCCTTTATATAGGATCCTTTTTCATGCTCAACCGCAATGGCCTCGGTTACCACTATTCCCTCAATCGCGTAATAAGCTGTTCCTTTTGGATACATATTCGAGAAATTCCCTCCGAATTGCTCCATATCTGAATAGCTTGTTACGTTCCCAATTTTCTTTTCTACATTCGTCACGACCTCATCTGTAACGACATAAATTGAATCACTCCACACAACAAAAGGAAATGCCCATGTCGTAGCATACGCCAACTGTGCCATGAGAAAAAGCCAGCAACATACAATTCCACTTAACAGTATCCCTTTTTTCATGTAAATCCCTCCAACACCTCTTTATTCATTAGACTAAATAGTTTGGAAAAGGTTACAAAAACACCTCGAAACCAAAAATGATTCGAGGTGTTTCAAAGTATCTTATATTTTAAAAGTTAAGAAGGATTACATCATTCCTGGCATACCCATGCCGCCCATGTCTGGCATACCTGCGCCGCCGCCTGCTTCTGGGATGTCTGCAACTACAGCTTCAGTTGTTAGGAATAATGAAGCTACAGATGCAGCGTTTTGTAATGCTGAGCGCGTTACTTTCGCTGGGTCTACTACACCTTCTTCGATCATGTTTACCCACTGGCCTGTTGCCGCGTTGAAACCAATACCGATTTCTTCACGTTTTAAACGATCAACAATAATAGAGCCTTCAAGACCAGCGTTTTCAGAAATTTGACGAACTGGCTCTTCTAAAGCACGTAAGATGATGCGTACGCCTGTTGCTACGTCGCCTTCTACTGTATCTAATACTTTCGCTACGGCACCGTATACGTTAAGAAGTGCTGTACCACCACCTGATACAATGCCTTCTTCCACTGCTGCACGTGTCGAGTTTAAAGCATCTTCAATACGTAATTTGCGCTCTTTTAATTCAGTTTCTGTTGCTGCACCTACTTTAATGACTGCAACACCGCCAGCTAATTTCGCTAAGCGCTCTTGTAATTTTTCTTTGTCGAATTCAGAAGTTGTTTCTGCAAGCTGTGCACGGATTTGGTTGACACGTCCTGCTACTGCATCTGCGCTACCAGCACCTTCCACGATTGTTGTGTTGTCTTTAGAAACAATTACTTTCGCCGCGCGACCTAAAGAAGTAAGGTCTGCTGATTTTAGATCTAATCCAAGGTCTTGTGTAATGACTTGACCACCTGTTAGAATCGCGATATCTTCTAGCATTGCTTTACGACGGTCACCAAAGCCAGGTGCCTTCACTGCTACAGCGTTAAATGTACCGCGCAGCTTGTTCACTACAAGTGTTGCTAATGCTTCACCTTCCACATCCTCCGCAATAATTAAAATCGGACGGCCTTGTTGAACAACTTGCTCTAATACTGGTAAAATTTCTTGAATGTTTGCGATTTTTTTATCCGTAATTAATACGTATGGGTTATCAAGCACGGCTTCCATTTTATCTGTGTCACTTACCATATAGTGTGATAAATAACCACGGTCAAATTGCATACCTTCTACTACGTCTAATTCTGTTGTGAAGCCTTTAGACTCTTCGATCGTAATAACGCCGTCGTTTCCTACCTTTTCCATCGCATCCGCAATGTATTGACCGATTTCTTCGTCAGCTGATGAAATCGCCGCTACTTGTGCGATAGACTCCTTGTTTTCTACAGGGCGAGAAATCGCTTGTAACTCTGTTAATGCTGCTGCTACTGCTTTATCCATCCCTTTACGGATACCTACAGGGTTTGCACCAGCTGTTACGTTTTTAAGCCCTTCACGAATCATTGCTTGTGCTAGTACTGTTGCTGTTGTTGTACCGTCACCCGCGATTTCGTTTGTTTTCGAAGCCACTTCTGCTACTAATTTAGCTCCCATGTTTTCGTATGGGTTTTCTAATTCAATTTCTTTCGCGATCGATACGCCGTCATTTGTAATAAGTGGTGAACCGAATTTTTTTTCTAATACAACGTTACGCCCTTTTGGACCTAATGTTACCTTTACAGCGTTAGCTAATTTATCAACACCTGCTGCCATTAATGAACGCGCTTCTTCTGAGAATTTAATATCTTTTGCCATAATACATATCCTCCTAATTGTTCAATCTATTTTTTACAATGTATTTTTAAGTTCATGTGCAGCTAGTAGAAACCTATGTATAAAAACTAGCTGCAAGTTTAAAAGTTTTTTTAATTAACCAACGATAGCTAGTACATCACTCTCGCGTAAAATTAAATATTCTACGCCGTCATACTTCACTTCGGTACCTGAGAATTTTGAGAAGATAATTTCGTCGCCAACTTTTACGTCAAGCTCTAGACGAGTGCCGTTGTCAAGAACACGACCTGTACCGATAGCAACAACTTTGCCAGTTTGCGGCTTTTCTTTTGCAGAGTCAGGTAATACGATACCAAACGCGGTTTTTTCTTCTACTTCTACAAGTTCGATAATAATGCGATCTCCTAATGGTCTTAACAATTGAAACAACCTCCTAAATATTTGTTCTTGTTAGCACTCTTAACCTTAGAGTGCTAACGTAGTTCTTAGTTTAATAAATTCACTATTTTTTTGCAAGTATGTACGCTAAAAAATTTTGTTTTATTCTGAAATTCCTCTACAATGTATTAGAACTGTACTCTATAGAAAGAAGGTTGAAGCTGTGACCAATGTTTCCTCACCTAAGTTTAAAACACAAAAAACTGCATTTTATGTGTTGTTAACTTATATCATTTGTCAATTATCTGTATTTTTACTTATATTCATCCCTGGATTAAAAGATTCCTTACTCGCACTATTTACGGGTACACCAGATGAACAATTAATCAAGCTTTCTGGCTGGTGGAGCACGATATCCTTTGCGATTGCCTTTATCGTTTCCTTCCTACTCATTTCACGCAATAATAACTTTTGGAATGTGTTCAGTGGGGAGAAAATGCCCCTAGGAAAAGCCATTGGTTGGGGCGTTATCGGATTCTTCCTCGTATTTTTAGGGCAAACGATTGGCGCCTACATCGAGCTTGCATTAGGTATTGATATGGGCTCGGAAAATACCGAAGCCATTATGGATGTCACTAAGGTAGCCCCGGTCATGATCATTGCTACTGTATTTTTAGGTCCTGTCTTAGAGGAGCTCGTTTTCCGTCGTGTCATTTTTGGGTCAATCATTCAACACTATAATTTCTGGATTGCCGGTATTATTAGTGCCATTGTTTTCGCTGCTATTCATATGGACTTTACGCATATTATCTTATATACAATTTGCGGTTTAATTTTTGCCTTTTTATATCACAAAACAAAGCGCCTCATTACACCAATTATCGCGCATATTTTACTAAATGGTTTCGTGACATTTGTACAAATGAATGCCGATAAATTTCAGGTATAGCAATTGCCATATGAAAAGCCCTAGGAATTATATATATTTCTAGGGCTTTATTTTATACAACAAAAAAACGCTACCAACTGACGATAGCGTTGAAAACTACTGATTCATTTGTTCGATTTGTTTACGCTGTTGCTCTAGCAATTCTTCTACTTGCAACTCTCGTTCACGCTCTTCCTCCTGCAAAACACGCGCTGCTTCAGCCTTCTCATATTTTCGATAGCCTATACGAGATATGACAATACTTACCTCATATAAAATAAAAAGCGGAATGGCTATAATAATATTCGACACCAAATCAGGCGGTGCTAGTAAGACCGAAATAACAATTAATACAAAATAGGCATATTTGCGGAATTTAACCATTAATTTTGGATTAATGATTCCTAATCGCGCCACAAATAGTGTAACAACAGGCAACTGAAATAGAATGCCAAATGGGACGACTAGCTTTAGTAAAAATGAAAAGAATGCATTAATGCCAATAGTTTGCTGAATATTCAAATCATTGGATAAGTCATTCATAAAACGTATAACAAACGGGAATAAAACAAAATAGGCAAAGGCCATACCACCAATTCCAAGAATAAAGGCATATGGTATGTACTTTAATGTTGCTTTACGCTCTGTATCATGTAGCCCTGGAGTAATAAACGCCCAAAGCTGATAAAGCAGAATCGGCGAGACAATAACAGCCGCAATTATAAACGTCATTTGTAAATAGACCGTTAGCGGATCGACTGGACTAAATGCGTTCATTGTAAAACTTTCAGCTAAATCGCTTCGTTGAATATATCGAATAATTGGTTTTGCTGTATAAAAGCCTACGAATAGAGCCGCAACAAAGAAAATCGCCACAAAAAATAGGCGTTTTCTTAGCTCCTCCATATGCTCAACAACAGTAAATTCTTGTGGATTCATAGCAAGACATCCTTAGTTTACTTTACATCTGTTTTTTCGTTATCTTTATGTTCGATGACTGTTTTTTTTGCTTTATAATCATCATCGTCATCATCTGTTAACCCTTTTGTTGCACTGCGAAACTCACGTAAAGTTGTTCCCATGGCGCGACCTAAAGATGGTAATTTTTTTGGACCAAAAATTAATAAGGCAATAAGACCAATGATAATTAGGCTTACAGGTGTAATCGCATTTAAATGTATAACGACTTCCACTTTAGCCACCTCCTCTATTATTATGTACATTTTACAGTACTTAATGACATTTGGCTATTTATAGTAATGTGAACAATTTGTTACTAATCGGCATTTCTTACTAAATAGATTAATGCCTGCAACTCCACTGATAAGTCAATGTTCATTACCTTTAACGTCTCGGGTACAGAAAGTCGGACAGGCGTGAAATTTAATATCCCCTTTGCATTCATGCGTACTAAACGGTCCGTCATCATTTGCGCTGAGCGTGATGGCACTGTTAAAATAGCTAGCTCTGCCCCAAACTCCTCGTACATTTCCTCTAAACGGTCCGGATGGAATACCGGAATGTCACTTATCGTCGTCCCTTCGTATGGTGCTTTGGAGTCAAAGGCCACCACAATACGAGTATTATGATTTTTTTGGAAATTGTATTTTAATAAACCATTCCCTAAGTTTCCGACCCCGATTAAAGCAACATTCATCGCTTCATCCTGATCTAAGGTTTGGCGGAAAAATTCAAGTAAATAGTTGACATCATAGCCATAGCCCTTCTTACCGAGTGCCCCAAAATAAGAAAAGTCACGACGAATTGTGGCCGAATCTATTTTCATTGCATCACTTAATTCCTGTGAGGAAATACGCTTTTTACCTTCATTTGCGAAGTTTTTTAAAAATCGATAATACAGAGGAAGTCTTTTCGTTGTTGCTTGTGGAATTTTTGTTTCTGGTTTCACACGTTCTCCTCCTACTTGCTATTAGAAATTGTTTTAATCTTACTAAACAACTAGCTTCAAGTAAAGTATCCATCGTTGCGTGTAATGTGTCCATCCATTAAACTAAATAGAAGAAACTGAGGTGTAAACATGATTGTCTTACAAGTAAATCAACTATATAAATCCTTCATTACCGATGAAATTTTAAGTGGTGTCAAACTTGAGGTGCAACATCGTGACCGCGTGGCATTAGTGGGTCGCAACGGTGCTGGTAAGTCGACGCTTCTAAAAATTATTGCCGGTCAAATGAGCTATGACTCTGGTGAAATTATTATTCCAAAAGGGATTCGTGTTGGCTATTTAGAACAGCATGCAGGCATCGATTCAGCCCTATCTATTTGGGACGAAATGATGACAATTTTTGATACGCTACGCATTCAAGAGCAAAAGCTCCGTCAACTCGAACAACAAATGGCCGATCCAGCCGTTTATGAAAATAGCGAAAGTTACGGACGTATTATGGCCGAATACGATCAATTGCAGCATGATTTTAAAGATGCGGGTGGCTATCAATACGAGGCCGATACGCGCTCTGTCTTACACGGCATGCAGTTTTTCCCAGCCGACTATGACAAATCAATTCAATCACTGTCAGGTGGTCAGCGTACACGTCTGGCACTTGCCAAGCTATTACTGTCAAAGCCGGACTTATTGATCCTAGACGAGCCGACAAACCATTTAGACATCGATACACTTTCTTGGTTAGAAGGCTATTTAAAAGGCTATGACGGCGCAATTTTAATCGTTTCCCATGACCGTTACTTCCTCGATCAAGTTGTCTCGACGGTTTACGAAGTTTCACGCACAAAAGTAACAAAGTATGCCGGTAATTACAGCGCCTATTTAGACGAAAAGGCAAAAAATTATGAGCGTGACCTAAAAATGTACGAGCGCCAAATGGATGAAAAGGCTAAGCTCGAAACATTTATTCAAAAGAACTTAGCCCGCGCCTCAACAACTAAAATGGCGCAATCACGTCGCAAAGTATTAGAAAAAACAAACTGGATGGATTCTCCCGATGGCGATGAAAAAAGTGCTAGCTTTGGCTTCACGATCGATCGCCAAAGCGGAAATGACGTGTTATCAATTGATGATTTAACAATTGGCTACCCCGACAAAGAAATCTCATCTAATATCAATATGCGTGTATTCCGCGAAGATCGCATTGCATTAGTCGGCCCAAACGGTGTTGGTAAATCAACATTACTAAAAACCTTGGTCAAAGATTTAGCCGCATATACAGGTGAGATTCGTTACGGAACCAATGTACAAATTGGCTACTATGATCAGGAACAGGCAAAACTCCATTCAAACAAAGCCGTCTTAAACGAGCTATGGGATGAATGGCCTCTCATGAACGAAAAGGACATTCGCAGTGTGTTAGGAAACTTCCTCTTCAGTGGAGATGACGTTTCAAAAACCGTCAATTCTTTATCTGGTGGCGAAAAAGCGCGCCTAGCCTTAGCAAAATTGATGATGCAAAAATCCAATTTCCTCGTGCTCGATGAACCGACAAACCATCTAGACTTAGACAGCAAGGAAATATTAGAAAATGCTTTAATTGATTACCCAGGGACGTTATTATTCGTGTCGCATGACCGTTATTTCATTAACCGCATCGCGACAAAGGTTGTGGAGTTATCTGGGACAGGCTCATTTGAGTATTTAGGGGATTACGATTATTATCTTGAGAAAAAACAGGAGCTTGAAGAATTGGCCGCGATGAAAGCCGCCGCCACTGAGGCAAAATCACAAGAAACAATAACACAAGCCAAGTCGACCTCTATGATTGACAAGGATGCTAAAAAACGAGAACGCCAAATTCGACGTACCATTGAAGATATCGAAAAAAACATGGCCACTCTTGATGAAAAAATCGCCCATTTTGAAGAACAGCTATGTGATCCAGCCGTTTTCTCTGACCATGAAAAAACATTAGCTATTCAAACAGAGCTGTCCGAAACAAAAGAGCAGCACGAAACATTTGAAATGGAATGGCTTGAACTAAATGAAGAGCTAGAACAGCTATAAAGTGAAGCTTTGCTAGGTGGGTTACCATTTGAAATAGGCATCTTACTTCCCTTACTTCGGGGATAAAATAAGGAGAACGCATGTATGGTTGAAGCCTACCGCGTTCTCTTTTTACTATTTCACATAATAGCTTTTTAGCATTTGAAGCTTTTGATACGCTGTATAGGCCCCGTATATCCAACCAAAGAACACGACCGTCAACAACGCAATGACCGTATTAATTACCGTAAAAAATAGCCTCCACGGCGAATCAATCTTTTTCGTTAAAAACGGACGTCTTGCCCCAATACGAATACTTTGAAAAATATCGACTATCTGACTTCGCCCATAAACAAGTGCTAACGGATATAAAACCAATGCCAAAATAATAAAGATGCCACTAAACGAAGCTAAAAACAACCCATTCCCAGACCTAGCTAATACATAAAACACACCGATTAAAAACAACACCCCTACTACAAGCAATCCAATCATTTTATTGCGCTCTTTTAGATAATTCATGAAAGCACCTCGCGTTCAGTCGTTTTTTTCACTATACCCATTTTTAAGAAATTCTTTACTGATTCATCATTATTGTATAATATCAACGCCTCTTTTTACTTCCATTTGGCGATTCGACATATATATAGGTCAATACGCTGAATTTCGACAAAATAACCCACAATTTTATTCACAAATTGAATTCAGTCATATCAACATATCAACAGTGTTTTCCACATTATCCACAATTAAAACTAATTTTATTCAAATAAACTTGTGAAAAAGCAGCTACTATATATAGATAAAGCACAAGTTTTCCACAAGTTATTCACAGTTTGTGCATAAGTACGCATGTTCGCAAAGTTTTACTAGATTCCACTCTATTTTTTTGTGGATAATTTTTCAGAAAAGTTGTACATTAAATAAAAAGTTGTTATAAACAACATTATTTCATCATAAAATACAAGTTACGACTAGTTTAAACTATTCTAAAAAATCTTTATCGCTTCATCACTTCAAACTGTATACAAAAAAGCACGATGAACTGGGATTTTAATTTCCATTTCATCATGCTTACTATATGTTTACTTCCAACTATTTAGTTCCATGCCGGGACGTCCATTCATAGTTAAATTTCCACGGACACCTGCTTCATACATTTGATAGGCTGCTGCACCAATCATTGCAGCGTTATCTGTACATAATTTTAATGGTGGGACGTAAAATGGGATTCCTTCTTGTTCAAATGCTGTTTCTAGCGCGCTACGTAGCCCCTTATTCGCCGATACTCCACCTGCTGCAATCACTTGCTTCACACCAAATTCACGTGCCGCACGTACAGTTTTTGCCGTTAATACTTCTACAACACTATCCTGGAAACCTTTTGCGACCTGCTCTGGAATGATTTCTTCACCACGCTGATCCATATTATGCTTGTAATTAATAACTGCTGATTTTAAGCCACTAAAGCTAAAATCATACGAGCCTTCTTCTAACCAAACTCTTGGGAACTTCACCGCTTCTGTTGCCTCATGCGCTAAACGGTCAATATGAGGCCCTCCTGGATACGGCATATTTAATACACGTGCTACTTTGTCATATGCCTCACCTGCTGCATCGTCACGCGTTTCACCGATGACTTCAAATGATCCGTGCTCACGCATGAAGACCAGCTCTGTATGCCCCCCAGATACAACTAATGCGAGCAATGGAAATGCCATTGGTTGTACTAAATTATTCGCATAAATATGCCCTGCAATATGATGCGTGCCGATTAACGGTAATCCATTCACAAAGGCAAATGCTTTTGCGGCATTGATCCCGATTAACAAAGCCCCAACTAGCCCAGGTCCTTCTGTCACTGCTACTGCTGTCAATTCCTTAGGCGTCATTTCAGCTTGCTTCAACGCTTCTTCTAACACAATCGTTATTTGCTCCACATGATGGCGTGATGCAATTTCTGGTACAACCCCACCAAAGCGCTTATGACTTTCAATTTGAGAGGATACAACATTTGAAATAATTTCCGTGCCATTTTTAATAACTGCCGCTGCTGTTTCATCACAGCTTGTTTCAATTGCTAATATATAGTTATCCATTATAAATTCACCCACATAACTAACGCATCTTCTTGATTGTCCACATAGTAGCCTTTACGAATGCCACCATCTTGGAAGCCAAGCTTGCGATATAAATTTTGCGCAACGGTGTTTGTTACGCGAACTTCTAAACTCATGACGTCCATATTTGCTTCTTTGGCTACACGCATGGCTTCACGCATCAACGCTTCACCAATACCTTGTCCACGAACGGATTCGATAACCGCTACATTCGTGATTTGTGCCGCATCAATGACAAGCCATATACCACAAAATCCAACAAGTTCACCAACATCATTTTCCGCTACTAAATAATGCGAAAACTGATTTTCATTTAGTTCATAGTAAAATGAATCTAATGTCCACGGTGTAGGAAATGTCGCCAGCTCAATCGCATGTACTTTTGGAACATCCTCAAGCACCATTTTCCGATACTGTACCATTAGGGTTGCTCCTTCTTATGTTCCTTAATCCAGTTCGCTTCAGCCTCAGCAATACGGCGATACTGTGGTACAAACGCATGCACTGCCTCTACTGAAGGTAACTCTTGCTTCTCTGCGATCGCAATTAGCTCTGACGCACGTGGTAAATCTAGTGTAAACGGAGCACGTATAGCACGCTCACCTAATACTTCTTGAATTTTTTCAAAGTAAAGATCTACATCTGCACCTACAAATAATACCGGACGCTTTAACGCATCTAGGTTTGTTAAAAGCCCATCAATATGATCATGATGGTCCTCAATAATCGGTACTTGCGTTAATCCTTCATAAACACCAGCATAGATATTTTGACGGCGTGCATCAAACAGCGCACATACTACATCGTTAGACACACGTGCATTCGCTGCTAATGCTTTTAAACTCGATACACCGACTAAAGGCTTTTGCAACGACCATGCTAAGGTTTTCGCTAATGTCACACCAATGCGCACACCCGTATAAGAACCCGGACCTTCTGATACCGCAATTGCATCGATTTCTACCGCTGTTACCCCTGCTCTCATCATCACCTCTTCAATAGCCGGCATCGCACCTACTGAATGCGTTAATTTAATATGTTGTACCACTTCCGCCACCACTTTACCTTCTTTAACAACTGCGATAGAAAGTGGACCATTTGCTGTTTCAATCCCTAACCAAATCATTTTAATAACTCCTCACAAAGACGAATATATTTCTCGCCCATTGGTTTTAACAAAAATTTTCGACTTGTCTCACCAATACGTGTAATTTCAATTGCTAAACGTTCTTTTGGCAACTCATCTTCAATTAAGTGTGCCCATTCAACAATTGTTACCGCATCGCCATAAAAAATTTCATCCCACCCTAAATCCTCATCACTATTTTCTAAGCGATAAACATCTAAATGGTTTAAAGCAATTCGTCCCTCATACTGCTTCATAATCGTAAATGTTGGGCTATTTACTGTTCGCTTAATACCTAAGCCCTTTGCAAAACTTTGTGTAAATGTCGTCTTACCAGCCCCTAAATCTCCTTCTAACGTAATCGTATATTGCGGCTCAACGAATGTAGCCAACTTTAAAGCAAGTGCTTGTGTTTCTTCCAATGTATCTACTTGTTTTTCAAATATCATATTGTGCTTCCTTCCACAAAAAAATCCATTACTTCTAGTTTACTTGAAGTAGCGCAATTGTTCAAAATGTATCACTTATTTTACACATAAGAAAAAGCCTTACACGCAACTTGCCTATAAGACTTCCCTTTATCGTGTAGAGTGCCCTCGACGCTCAATGATTTCTTTTGTAGTTAATGCATCCTCTTTGAATGTTAAACGATAGCCCTTCGTTAAAAGTAATTCATCGTTCCATTCATAAATATTTGATTCCGCTTCTTTTCCTGCTCCACCTGCAATACGTACCACTTCCAGATAGGACATCCCCTTCTTAATTTCTCCATATTCCCGTTCATTCATATACTTTTGCCAGCTATACGCATTTTCTTCTTCAATTTCTAAGATTTCATCCTTACAAGCTGTCACACTTAAAATTAGCAAGAAGATAAGACAAATAGCCAGGCACCCCATTAAACCTTTTTTATTCATCAGCACTCCTCCTCAATAACATAGGAAACTTTTCCCTCAAGGGGGATATACAAAACGTATGCTTAATAAGTTTAAAAGGTGATTTGTTTATCGATTAATTATAAATAGCTTATATTTTTCTCCTTTCCAGTAAAAAGCTCTATCAAGTATGGAAACTGCTATTTGAAAAATATATTGCATGCCTAATAACACGAGATGCTATCATTCTTATTCGTTTTATCTTGCAATAAAGAAACTTTTCTATTTGTTAACGTAATTCATTTAAACATTCTATAAACTAATTCAATTCCCAAAAATGTTAAATTTTCTTCAAAAACCACAAAAAAACCACTGAATATTCAGTGGTTTTACGATTACCTAGCGATGTCCTACTCTCACAGGGGGAAACCCCCAACTACCATCGGCGCTAAAGAGCTTAACTTCCGTGTTCGGTATGGGAACGGGTGTGACCTCTTTGCCATCATCACTAGATTAAGTTGAAAGAATCATTCTTTCAAAACTGGATAAACGTTTCATTGATGTTCGTAAACATGTGGTTAAGTCCTCGACCGATTAGTATTCGTCAGCTACATGTGTCGCCACACTTCCACCTCGAACCTATCTACCTGATCGTCTTTCAGGGGTCTTACTTACTTGCGTAATGGGAAATCTCATCTTGAGGGGGGCTTCATGCTTAGATGCTTTCAGCACTTATCCCGTCCACACATAGCTACCCAGCGATGCCTTTGGCAAGACAACTGGTACACCAGCGGTGTGTCCATCCCGGTCCTCTCGTACTAAGGACAGCTCCTCTCAAATTTCCTACGCCCACGACGGATAGGGACCGAACTGTCTCACGACGTTCTGAACCCAGCTCGCGTACCGCTTTAATGGGCGAACAGCCCAACCCTTGGGACCGACTACAGCCCCAGGATGCGATGAGCCGACATCGAGGTGCCAAACCTCCCCGTCGATGTGGACTCTTGGGGGAGATAAGCCTGTTATCCCCGGGGTAGCTTTTATCCGTTGAGCGATGGCCCTTCCATGCGGAACCACCGGATCACTAAGCCCGTCTTTCGACCCTGCTCGACTTGTAGGTCTCGCAGTCAAGCTCCCTTATGCCTTTACACTCTGCGAATGATTTCCAACCATTCTGAGGGAACCTTTGGGCGCCTCCGTTACCTTTTAGGAGGCGACCGCCCCAGTCAAACTGTCCGCCTGACACTGTCTCCTACCCCGCTAAGGGGCATGGGTTAGAAGTTCAATACAACCAGGGTAGTATCCCACCGACGCCTCCTTCGAAGCTGGCGCTCCGAGATCTCTGGCTCCTACCTATCCTGTACAAGTTGTACCAAAATTCAATATCAAGCTACAGTAAAGCTCCACGGGGTCTTTCCGTCCTGTCGCGGGTAACCTGCATCTTCACAGGTACTATAATTTCACCGAGTCTCTCGTTGAGACAGTGCCCAGATCGTTACGCCTTTCGTGCGGGTCGGAACTTACCCGACAAGGAATTTCGCTACCTTAGGACCGTTATAGTTACGGCCGCCGTTTACTGGGGCTTCAATTCGCAGCTTCGCTTGCGCTAACCACTCCTCTTAACCTTCCAGCACCGGGCAGGCGTCAGCCCCTATACGTCACCTTACGGTTTTGCAGAGACCTGTGTTTTTGCTAAACAGTCGCCTGGGCCTATTCACTGCGGCTCTCGTGCGCTTGCACGCTCAAGAGCACCCCTTCTCCCGAAGTTACGGGGTCATTTTGCCGAGTTCCTTAACGAGAGTTCTCTCGCACACCTTAGGATTCTCTCCTCGACTACCTGTGTCGGTTTGCGGTACGGGTACCTCCCACCTCGATAGAGGCTTTTCTTGGCAGTGTGAGATCAGGAACTTCCTCCATACGGAGTCGTCATCACAGCTCAATGTTACAGTACGCGGATTTGCCTACGCACACACCTTACTGCTTGAACAGAGACAACCAACGCTCTGCTTACCCTACCCTACTGCGTCCCCCCATTTCTCAAACGGTGGGGAGGTAGTACAGGAATATCAACCTGTTGTCCATCGCCTACGCCTATCGGCCTCGGCTTAGGTCCCGACTAACCCTGAGCGGACGAGCCTTCCTCAGGAAACCTTAGTCATACGGTGCATGGGATTCTCACCCATGTTTCGCTACTCATACCGGCATTCTCACTTCTAAGCGCTCCACCAGTCCTTCCGGTCTGACTTCAACGCCCTTAGAACGCTCTCCTACCACGCATACCAACGGTATGCATCCACAGCTTCGGTGAATCGTTTAGCCCCGATACATTTTCGGCGCAGCGTCACTCGACCAGTGAGCTATTACGCACTCTTTAAATGATGGCTGCTTCTAAGCCAACATCCTGGTTGTCTAAGCAACGCCACATCCTTTTCCACTTAACGATTACTTTGGGACCTTAGCTGGTGGTCTGGGCTGTTTCCCTCTTGACTACGGATCTTATCACTCGCAGTCTGACTCCCGTGTATAAATATCCGGCATTCGGAGTTTGTCTGAATTCGGTAAAGCGAGATGCCCCCCTAGTCCAAACAGTGC